>NZ_JAEEMU010000054.1 GCF_016283395.1 Ruminococcus sp. | reverse complement strand
CTCTTCCAGTATAGCCTCAAAGTGCTGTTTTAAAACACTCAGCAGACGCGAAGGTATCTCTCCCCCGTCACCGCAGATACATTCGATAACGTTATCCCCCACAGTCACCTGCGGCTTCAAACCGAATTCATCGAGGATATTTGCAGTAAGCTGTACCGCTGATGAAACAGCCGCACAGACAACGTCCTTTCCGCTCTCGGCATAGCCTGAGTGGCCGCTGAACTTAAAACCTGTCAGAAGTCCCTGCTTTTCATAAAATTCTGCGCGGATCATGATCAAGCCTTGATAGCTTCGATCTTGACCTGAGTGTAAGGCTGTCTGTGTCCCTGCTTTCTCTTTTCACCCTTCTTAGGCTTGTAAGTGAAAACAGTGATCTTCTTAGCCTTGCCGTTCTTCAGAACCTTTGCGCTTACAGCTGCACCGTCAACATAAGGTGTACCGATCTTGAGTCCATCGTCTGCTCCGAGAGCTACTACCTTGTCGAAAGTAACTGTCTCATCAGCCTCAGCTGCGAGCTTCTCGATGAAGATGATATCTCCCTCGTTTACCTGATACTGCTTTCCGCCGGTTTCAATAACTGCGTACATATTGTGGCACCTGCCTTTTCAATAAACTCGCTGTTACAGGCGTGTGAGCGCACAACTTTAAAGCCTGTTTACAAGCGGCAATAATATTTTATCACAAAGATACGGCTTTGTCAAGCTTTTTTTGCAATATTCCCTATACAAAATCATTTACTTTCAATATAGCCAAAAGATTTTGGGGCTTATATGTCATTCCCCCGCCTGCGGCGGGGGAAAATGCGTTTTTGCAGCGAAAATATTCAGCTTACCAGACTCTGTAGTTCTCCTCGCCTATCTTATAGCTTGTACCCGGAACATAGAGGTCGTTTGGCTTGATCTCCTTGCCCTGCTCCTTAGCAGTGTCGATAGCTCTCTTGAGTTCTCTGAAAGCGACGCTGTTTGTAACGATACGTGTTACGTTCTCCTGACTCGGGTTTGTGCTGAGATACTCAAGTATAGCCTGCTGGAGGTAGAAATAGGTACGGAGCTGTGTCTTCTTGAACTCGATGCTCTGCTGTGCATCGCCCTCGCCCTCAAGGAGGAAGAGGCTGTCGCCCTCACGGTAGCCCAGTGTGAACTTTGCAAATATCTCGGGGATAAATACTCTTATCTCGCCTGCAAGTCCCTTGTTGCCGCCGACCAGCTCCTCGAGCTTGTCAGCCATTGCAACATACTCGTCGTGGTTGTTTATCTTCTCCATCATGCTGATAGTCTCTCTTGCAGCGTTCATTACCAGCTCCTTGTCGAACGGGCACTGGTCGTCCTCACGCTGAACGAAGATAGCGTACTGCTTCTCTGAAACAAAGGTCTCATCAGCAAACATTTCTTCTTCAACATACTTCTCAAAGTACTTAGGAAGCTCTACAAGCACAGAGCCGTTCATACGCACCTCGATTATCTTCTTCTCCTTGTACTTTGCAAGGTATATTCTCAGCCAGTAGTACTTCTTTGAGCCCAGATACTTAGGTATCTCTGTACTGATGAAGTTAACCAGCATCGTTGGCGGCTTGTCCTTAACGCCTATTCTTACTACAGACTGGCAGTACATATCGAAATCGTAGTGCTGTCTGAGGAAATCAACAGGTACATACTGTGGATTTTTCTTTGCGATAGACTGGTCGAGCGGGTGCCATACGCCGCCGTAGAATATTTCTACAGCCATTTTAGCAGCCTCTGTCTCGTCCTTGCCCTGTGAGTCAACAGGCTCGATAAGGGGCTCGTCGAAGTCGTCATGCTTTACGATAAAGATAGTCTGAAGTATAAGTACACCATCGGTTTCGTCTGCCTTGCCTACCTGAACATCAATGGTAAAGCCCTTTGGCATAATGACACAGTCATCATAGAGAGTACCCTTCAGCTTCTCGTTGAGGTTTTCGAGCACCATGCTCTTTATGTCAGCTCTTATATCAGTATTCTGAACTTCCTCTGTCTTCTGATTATTGTTGTTTTTCTTCTTGAAAATTCCCATTTTCTATTCTCCTTAATTTGATGATATCAATATATGCTCTGCATAATATTAAACTGTGAATTTAACTGCTGCCCAGCCCTCGCGGACTTCGGGCTCAGGATCCTTGAAGCCAACGGACTTCAGCGCGTCTATGACCTCGTCCATACGCTCCTCGATGATACCCGAAACAATGAGGATACCGCCTTTTTTAAGGTAGCGCAGGAAGCTTTCCTTCATGGCGATAAGTACGTCCGCAACGATATTTGCTGCGATTATGTCATACTTGTCGTCTATCTCATCAGCAAGCTTCTCGTCTGTGAGGATATTGCCGAAGTAAGTCTTGTAAACATCGGGCGAAATGTGGTTCTTGACTGCATTTTCAAGGGCAGTTACCGCCGCATTTTCCTCGATATCCACTGCAACAGCGCTCTTTGCGCCTAAAAGCATAGCTCCGATAGAGAGTATACCGCTGCCGCAGCCCATATCCAGAAGCTTGTCGCCCTTATTCAGGTACTTTTCCAGCACCTCAAGACAAAGCCTTGTGGTATGGTGCTTGCCTGTGCCGAAGCTTGAAGCAGGATCAATTTCAAGGATTATCCTGCCGTCGGAGTTGTCATACTCCTCCCATGAGGGCTTGATGACCAGCTTTTCGCCTACTTTGAAGGGCTTGAAGTACTGCTTCCAGTTGTTAGCCCAGTCCTCCTCGCGGATACTTGACATTTCGGCTTCAAGTCTGCCGTAAGCGCCCTCGGTATCGGCTGCCTTCATCTCGGCAAGCATGGACTTGATAGCGATGAGCATTTCTGCTCCCTGACCGTTTGTCGGTATATAGACCGTGACGCAGGTCTCACACTCGGAAAGTCCCATAAGGTCGTCGTCGATATAGTCCCACTGACCGTTCTTGTTTTCAAGGAACTCCTTGAAATCCTCGGGATCCTTTATGGAAAAGCCCTTGATGCCGATGTCTCCCAGCTTTGAGCAGAGAAGCTCAATGCCCTCGGTAGTGGTATAAATGTTGACTTCTGTCCATTCCATTAGTTAAATTACTCCTTAATTGCAAATAAGCATAAGATATAAGAGCACATCATTGTTATCAACAATGCCGTCGCCGCTGATATCAGCAGCAGCTATCTCCGCAGTTGTAAGCACTGAGATACCCTCGGGCAGCTTGCCGAGACTGTTGAGGTACTCGTTTATAAGCGCTAAGTCATAGGTATCGAAGCTGCCGTCGTTATTAACGTCGCCTGCTTCATATTCTTCGGGCTCGCCTGCATATTCAAGCTTTGTCAGCTCAACATAGCCGTTTCTGCCGCCTATTTTCACCTCGCCCACTGTTCCGCTGACGCTGAGCACCCTGACAACGTTTCCGTATGAAAGCGAAGCTATAGCGTCCTTTTGAGCCTTAATGTCCGACCATACCTTTACAGGCACACTGTCGGAGCAGTAATACTCTCCTGCCTTATAAGTCACCGTAGTAACGGCAGGGCGCGGAGTGGTCTGCGCTTTTGTTGTTGTGACAGTTGTTGTTTTGGCTTTAGTCTGCACTGCTGTTGTAGTTGTCAGCGCAGCAGCCGCTGTAGTTGTTATAGAGGAAGTTACTGTAGAAGTTTCGGTATCTTTTTCCGGTATTTCAAGAGGTGTGAAGCCTTTATACGGATTCTTGCCCTTGATCGCCTGAAAAACTGTTATATTCTTGTTATCATATGCCTCAAACATGAGTATCTCGTCCTTGGCAGGATCAGCCATATACACGTCGTCACCGATGATACCGTCGATATACACCCAGTGTCCGCCCACATTGCATATAACGTAAAGTCCCTTGTCGAGATATTCCTTTATCTCAGAAGCCTTTCCGCTCTGAGTATCCGACTTGAAGTTCAGGTTTGCCGTAGCGATGCTTACCTCGGGGATAGCCTTGTTGACGGAGCCCCACGCACTGAGTCCGCCCCACTGATTGAAAGCCTTCATATCATTGAGAGTCTTTGCAAACACACCCGGATCAAAGCTTTCGGTATCCTTAGCTCCCGAAGCAACCGCAGCCATTGCGATAGAGGTTATGTAGCAGCCTGAGCTGCGCACTGTAGAACCGCCGATAGCATAGCTGCCCCAGCGCTCGTCATTCTGTCTCCAGAGTCTGAAGTCGTCGGCTGCATGAGCCTTGTTATTCGTCTGACACGCTCCCGCAAGCATTCCGATAAGGAAAAGAAATGCAAGCAGGACAGAAAATATTCCTTTTTCTTTTACAGTTCGCATAATCCAACCTCCGTATTTACGTTATCGGCTTTTTATGCGTCTCCTTTTTCTGGCTTCTCTGAACTCATCATATGCTCTGATATATTCGTTCATCGCCTTTTCTTTTTCTTGCTCACTCAGAGTTACACTGCCGTAGACCGACCTGTCGAATAACTCAGCAGTATCCGTGATATCTGCGCCCGACATCTCATGTACGAGAGCCGCCGCCTCATTTGAGGTATTGACGTTTTCGATACCATAGACCTTGCAAATCCTGTGCATTACAGCTCTGACAGCGTCATTCGGACTGCGTTTTTTTCCTCTGAAAATGAACCATTTATGTGACAGCATGGGATATACGAATGCAAACAGCAGTACCAGCATTGCGCCTGCCAGTATCATCAGGCCTGCATATGAAAGCATATCCGTAGCAGTCGAGGCTTTTTTATTGCCCGTTTCCACAATATCGGCAACGGTAGGCTCAAAGCTTGCCCAGCCATAGCCCCTTATATAAAGCTCGGGGAAGCCGTGCAAGTCCTTTGCGCGGATCGAATAATTGGTACTGCCCACAAATCTGCCGCCCTCATTATGAGTCATATTGTAGCCCTCGCAGTATCTTGCGGGGATACCTGCGGCACGTGCAAGAAGCACCATTGCAGTGGCGTATTCGTAGCAGACGCCTGTTTTTGTACTGAACAGGAAGTCTTCTGCGTTTTCGCCCTTTTCTTTTTTGTATTTAAGGTTATAGACGTAGTCGTTATTGTAAAAATACCGCTCTATCGCCTTAGCCTTTTCATATTCTGTCTGACAGCCCTTTGTTATCTCGTCGGAAAGAGCCTTTATGTCGCTTTTTCCGCCGTAATCAAGAAGATACTCCTGATAATCGTCATAGAGCATATAGTCTATGTCGATATATCTGCATTTCTGCACATAATCCTCTGAGCTTTCGTCAGTAAGGTTTTCGTCGAGGATAAAGCTTGCGTCAAGGAGTAGCTCCTCATAATCGCATTCTGCCAGCTTATTGATGAATTTGTTGTTTTCAGCGCTCATGAAGAAGGTATCATCATCATAAACAAATGAAAAAAATTCATCTGTGGCAAAATATTTATCGACAGCATAGACCGTACCGCCGCGAAGACGGACTACGTCATGCTTTCTTGTAGAATCAGTCATAGCTATGGCAAACTGCGGTACAGGAGCCATATCCGTGCCCTTGGTTATGCCTGCGCGTCCGAATAAGCTGTAGAATTCAGCCTCTCTGATATCAGGCTCGTCAAGTCCGTTCTCCACAAACTCTGTAAGCCCGTATTTCTCGGCAAACTCACTGTCGATAGAAGCCGCTTCGAGAACAGCGCCTGCGATTCCCATATGACAGCCGATATCAACAGGAACATCGCCTTTCTTGGTGCTGAATCTGCTGTCCATATCCTCAATGCTCCACTTATCGTCCTGATAGCTGTAGGTGGAATGAGTAGCAGTCTTGATCCTCAGAGGACCGTTTGCTCTTACCTCATAGATGAGAGTATCATCGTTATTTGAGCGGAACTGTTCTCCCGTAGTGGTATCACGGAAAATGTCTATCATCGCATTGAGCTTATCAGTGAACTGATCGGCGTCGATGAGAGTTTCGAGGACAGTTCTGTCCGCCACAACAGCAGGCTTCGGGAAAATAGCCGCCGCCGCCGCAAAGATCACGGCATAGACCGCAATTGGCTTCCATGATTTTCTTCTTTCCACGAATACCGTGCTTTCGGTATCCGTAAGCTGTCTGTAGTAGACCATGAGAAGTATATATCCCACAGCCAGAAGAATAATGAATACTGTGGGCATTTTTTCATATTCCTTACCGTAAATGGAGAAAGGAATGATGAATATCAGGAAATTCATGAATATCCTGTATCTTATGCGCGTAAAATAGTAAATTACCGAGCCCATGAAAAGCATGAACAACAGATAAAAGGCAGCCGCATACCAGAAGTTGAAGCTCATGGTATCCTGCGGTGTAAGGAACCAAAGTCCCCATAGGATAGAATAGTCCTTTTTACCTATGTTGATCGCCTCACGGACTCCCGCGCCGAATACGACAACAAGAGCCGCATACATGAAAAAGCCGAGGAAATTATGCTTTTTCATGAAATCAAATATTCTGAACATTATCCAGCCGAGGAAAAAACTGCACATTCCCCAGCCCAGCGCAAAGATATATCCCTGATTATCGGTCTTTGTGGTATCGCGGTTGCGGTAATGATACATGAGCGATGTCATTATCAGGATCGTGTACCACAGCACAGGGTCTGTGAGAGTTCTCAGCAGGAACGCTTTCAAATCGAAATTTTTGTTTTTGGTCTCATTCATATTTATACCAGTTTGAAATTATTATCTTCATCAAGATACCACATTTTAAAGGATGTGGAATTTACAGACGCAATGGAGAGTCCGATAATGCTTGTATTATCAGGCTCCTCGATATAACGGGTAACCTCTGAAAAGCCCGGACCTGCATCGGTAGTAGCAACTACACAGGCACAGAATGAACCTGTATTATAAGAAAGGTCGATACGCTTATCGGGTACAACCTTTATAGCAAGTATTTTCAGCAGGAGCTGATTCGGATAATCGGGATTATCCACGCTTTCGCAGGCAGTCTCGCCAGTGCTGGTGCGGTATACGAAATTGCAGGCGATACCCTGCTTTACCAACAGGTCAAGCAAGCCGAATACCGAGCGGATAAGCTGTTCCTCGCCTCTTACAGCGTTTACGGGCGGGATCGCGCCGTTTCTGTAAAGGTCGAGTATCAGAACAGGCTGTACCGAAGCGGCAGCCTCGTCCAGACGTACCATAAGCTTCTGCTTTTTCGATGAAAGCTTCCAGTTTATGCGTTTCAGCGGATCGCCCTGCTCGTATTCGCGGTGCTCATAGCCTGGAGAGGTATTTGCCGAGAACAGCATGGCTGTATCGTTTTCCTCATCGTCGTCGCTTGTGAGCACAACGTCCGCAATGGAACGGAAAAGCTGAGTTGAGGACTTGACCTCGGGAATTGGCGGTATAACGCCTACGGAAACAGGCTGAGGGAGCGGAGTTTTCACCGCAAACTTCATAAATCCGAGAAATCCGCAGGAATAAACCGCTTTTATACCTATCTCACCGTTTCCGCCCACAAGAGCGTCAACCTCAAATCTGAAGCGGCGTTTGTTCTCATTGAGCATACTTAGCTTGCGCTTTTTTATGTCCTGAGCAAAAATTTCAGTAGCATAGGGGCATATTTCCACTATTGAAACAGGAAATACACCTGTTTTCTCAACTTTTACATCGACAATGAGCTTGCTGCCCTTTGGCACATAGGCGTCACAGCTGAAGCTTACCTTGATGCGATTTCTTGCGTAAAGGGTGATAAAAAGCGACACAAGGGGCGCAAACGCCACGAATGCCAGCAGAATGATACCCATTTCGCCGTCGATATAGAAAGTGAAGATATAGACCAGAAAAGCAACCGCAAGTACGCTTATAATACTCTTGAAATGCTTCATATTCAGCTCATAGCAGGAACAGGACAGTTTTTGAGGACATTTTCCACATATGCCTCGCCTGAGCCAAAGGCAGTTTTGCCCTGCGGTGAAAGTATTATTCTGTGAGAGAGCACCGAAACAGCCGTATTCTTTACATCATCGGGAGTTACATAGTCTCTCTCGTAGATGTACGCATAAGCCTTTGCCGCCTTGAAAAGCGCTATGCTTCCGCGGGGACTTATGCCGAGAACGGTATTTCTGTCCGCTCTTGTTGCCGCAACGATATCAACGATGTACTCCTTGACAGCGTCGCTGACGCGGACCTGCTTTACCTCCTGCTGCATTGCGATGATATCTTCAACGTGCATTACAGGTTCTTCTATATTAACAATAGGATTGTTGAGCTCTGTTCTTTCAAGTATCTGTACTTCCTCCTCCATTGAGGGATAGCCCATAGACAGCTTCATGAAGAATCTGTCCATCTGAGCCTCGGGAAGGTGGAAAGTACCGTAGGTCTCTACAGGGTTCTGAGTTGCCATAACGAGGAACGGCTTCGGGAGCTTGTGGGTAACGCCGTCAAGACTTATCTGACGCTCCTCCATAGCCTCAAGCAGAGCCGACTGTACCTTCGGCGAGGCACGGTTTATCTCGTCCGCAAGGAGGAAATTACACATTACCGCACCGTCGCGGTAAACAAAGTCGCCCTTATTTGAATCGAGCATAGTAAAGCCAGCAATATCCGAGGGCATAACGTCGGGAGTAAGCTGGATACGGTTGAACTTTCCGCCTATGGAGCGTGAAAGAGCAGTTATGAGCTGTGTCTTGCCGACACCGGGAACGTCCTCAAGAAGAACGTGACCTTCACATAACAGCGCGGCTATCAGCTTGATTACCGTGTCCTTTTTACCTACAATGACTCTGCCGACAGAACCTGCGAGTTTACTAATTCTTTCATTCATATTACAGTACCTCATACTTTTGAGCATATTATCCAATTAAAACTATTATAACATATTTTCCAAATTACTTCAAGGGAAAACCATACGAAAAAAAACCTGTATTATTGTAACATCTCACAATAATACAGGTGTTATAATGTGGAAAATTTGTCCAATTAATCGCTATATCTATATAAAAAAGCTGTTTTTTCTGTTGATAAGTAAAAACAGCGGCAGGATTATTCCGCCGCTGTCTGTAAAAGCTTTGATTACTTGATCATGTTAGCGATCTCGTCAGCAAAGTTCTCTTCCTTCTTCTCAACGCCCTCGCCGCGCTCGTAACGAACAACGTCAACGACCTTGATAGAACCGCCGAGCTTCTTAGCCTCAGCGTCAACATAGCCCTGAACTGTGAGCTTGTCGTCCTTAACGAAAGCCTGCTCGAGGAGGCAGTTCTCGCTGTAGTACTTGCCAACCTTGCCTTCAACGATCTTTACGCGAACCTGCTCGGGCTTGGAAGCCATCTTAGGATCCTCAGCCATCTGAGCGAGCATGATCTTCTTCTCGTTCTCGATAACCTCAGCAGGAACGTCCTCTCTTCTTACGTATGGAGCGTTGAGAGCAGCAGACTGCATAGCAACGTCCTTACCGATAGCAGCTACCTGATCAGCAGAAAGGTCTGTGTCCATCTTTACCATAACACCGATGCTGCCGTTGTTGTGGATATAAGAAGCAAGCTTGCCCTCGAGTCTTACGAAACGACGGATAACGATGTTCTCTCTGATCTTCATGCCAGCGAGCTCTGTGAGAGCCTCGCCTACTGTGCCATTGCCGCCGCTGATAGGCATATTCTTGAGAGCCTCAACGTCAGCAGGATTCTTCTCAATGATTGTGTTTGCTACGTTAGCAACGAAGTTTCTGATATCGTCTGTGTTAGCAGCGAAGTCAGTCTCTGTGTTTACTTCGAGGAGAACGCCTACCTCGCCGTTTACAACAGCTGTAACTACGCCCTCAGCAGCAGCTCTGCCGCTCTTCTTAGCCTGTGTAGCAAGTCCTTTTTCTCTGAGGAACTCGATAGCCTTGTCCATATCGCCATCGTTCTCTTCGAGAGCCTTCTTACAGTCCATCATACCAACGCCTGTGGACTTCATGAGTTCTTTAATTTCAGCAACGGATACCTTACCCATTGTAATTACCTCCTATAATGTATTAATCCGCAAAAACCCGAAGGGTTAGTTCGGGTTTTTGATTGTTTTCAATGTTTGTATTATGATTATTCAGCGTCTGCCTCAGCAGCCTCAGCTGTTTCCTCTTCTGCCTCAACAGCAGCTATAGCGTCATCGCCCTGTCTGCCTTCGATAACAGCGTTAGCGATAGAACCAGCGATAAGCTTTACAGCTCTGATAGCGTCATCGTTACCTGGGATAACGTAATCAACTTCATCAGGATCGCAGTTTGTATCAACGATAGCAACGATCGGGATATTGAGCTTCTTAGCTTCTGCTACAGCGATCTTTTCCTTGCGTGGGTCAACGATGAAGAGTGCTGCGGGGAGCTTCTTCATTGTCTTGATACCGCCGAGGAACTTCTCGAGCTTTTCAATCTCGAGGTTGAGCTTAACAACTTCCTTCTTAGGGAGAAGTGCGAATGTACCGTCTTCTTCCATTGTGTGGAGCTGCTCAAGTCTCTTTATTCTTGTCTGGATTGTCTTGAAGTTTGTGAGCATACCACCGAGCCATCTTGCGTTTACATAGTGTGCGCCAGCTCTTGTAGCCTCTTCCTTAACAGAGTCTCCAGCCTGCTTCTTTGTACCTACAAAAAGAACTTCGCCGCCCTGAGCTGCAATGTCACGAACGAACATATAAGCTTCTTCAAGCTTCTTAACTGTCTTCTGAAGGTCGATGATGTAAATTCCGTTTCTTTCTGTGAAAATGTATGGTGCCATTTTCGGGTTCCATCTTCTTGTCTGGTGTCCGAAGTGTACGCCAGCTTCAAGAAGCTGCTTCATTGATACTACTCCCATGGTGTAGTCCTCCTTAAAAATTGGTTATTATTAATCCTCCGCCCTACTTAGCTCAGCAGCAACGCAGACATCTGCGCACCAACCACTGAAAGTACAGGCGTGCGAATTGCCTTAACATTATATCATTTTCTGTCAAATTTTGCAAGACTTTTTACAGCCGCTATTTCAACAAACTTAAAAAACTGTTTTTTCGAGATTTTGTTGATTTTGCACTTTCAGCCAACTTGTCACGTTCAACGAGCACTACATCTTCTCCGACAACCTTTATATCCTTACAGGAAATGATAGTATCATCTTCCCTGCCGAACAGTCCAAGAAGCCTTGCTCCGCCGTATATTACAAGCTTTTCCACGCTGCCGCTTTCCATATCGACTTCAATATCATCTATAAATCCCAGTCTTTCTCCTGTTGCGATATCTATGACTTCCTTCCTGCACAGCTCTTCAAAGCTCAGAAGCATATCGTCACCTCGTATAATCTATTTATACATTATATTATATCATGCAAGGAAAAAGTATTCCTCGGGAGTTCTCATATCACCGCTTGAAGCGTGTGAGTAATACGAAAGGATCAGTGATGCATCAACAGCATCAACAACAAGATCATCATTAACATCTGCTTTAACATCATCTGTTTTAGAAAATGTCGATTTTCCGTTTTCGGTAGATCTTTTTGAGTACTCGGAAAGTACTGCCGATGCATCAACAGAATCTACTTTTCCGTCACTATTCACATCACCGTACCCGAAATCAAATTCATTGAACGGGATACCGTTATCTTTTGCATATCGTTCCGCCTCAGTACCTTTTTTGCCATATATTTCCACATTTGAACAAAGGTTATAATCAGGTGAATAGTAACGATAGCCTACAGCGTATTCCTGTATTTCTTCAACAGAAGGAGGGATTATAATTCTCGAAATCTTATATGAATTCAACGCCGCAGTTTTTTCAATTTTTTTCACTCCATTACAGAAACGCATTACTTCAAGACTGTGCATTCCATGCAGAGCGTGATCACAAATCGTTTCAACAAGAGGCGGTATAGTAATTGTCTTTGCCGAAATACAGAGTTGAAAGGTGTCTCTGTTTATTTTCTTGAGCCCACTGTTAAGCTTTATATCATCAAGAGAATGATTGGTATTGAAAGCATATTCGCCAATATTTTCAAGTGACGATGGAAAATTGATGCTTTTAAGATTTTTGCATTCACTAAAAGCCGATTCACCTATTTTACTGATAGTTGAGGGTAAGGTTACATACTCGATATCAAGATTACCGCGAAACGCTTCCCTTTCAATACTTACAACTTTATATTTGCCAAAAGCAGCAGGGATTTCGACTTTTGAAGCATTACCGTTATATTTAGTGACGGAACAAGTGCCGCTTTCATCGTCCACATTATAAGATATATCATTATCAGTAATTACATCTGCATTAGCCCTTACAGGAACAGAACAGAACAAGGCTCCTATGACTGTAAAAATCGCTGTAATTTTCTTATTCATCATCATCTTCATCGTCATTGCCGCCTTTTTTCTTGGCAAATACAGCTGTACCTACTGCAAGGATAAGGGCTGCAATAATTATTATCAAAATAACGCCTCTTGGAAATGTATCTCCTGTTTGCGGAGAATTTGCTGCAATAAGCATTAATGCGTATGTCATTTTATTGTCCTCCTATAAAATAAGTAAAATACTTTCTTATTGTATCACAGTATCAATGCTTTGTCAAATGAAAAGCCCTGCTTTATGCAGGGCTTTTATCATCAGAATCTGAAATCGCGCTTGCCGTCGTTCTTTATCTCATCAAGATATTCGATAGCACGCTGTCTGCGCTTTTCATCAGGAACGTTCTGTATCTCCTTAGCGATAAGAGCTTCGCCCACCTTCTTAGTCTCGGGCGATGCGTAGTCTGTAAGGTACTCCTGAAGTGTCATAAGAGCATTTGGGTGACAGCAGTTCTGTATCTGTCCCACCTTACAGAGAGCCATGAAACGGTCGCCTGTACGTCCCTCACGGTAGCAGGCTGTACAGAATGACGGGATATGTCCCTGATCCATGAGCCACTTTACAACTTCATCAAGTGAACGCTGATCTGATACGTCAAACTGTTCTGTATCGTGTGGTCTTTCCTCTGGAGTATATCCTGCGTAGCCGCCTACAGATGTTCTTGAACCGCCCGATATCTGTGATACACCAAGTTCGAGTACCTTTGCACGACATTCCTCGCTCTCACGGGTAGAGATTATCATACCTGTATACGGAACAGCAATACGGATACAAGCTACGATCTTTGCAAATGTATCATCGTCAATACCGTTATCAAAAACGCTCGGGTCAATATCAGAAGCTCTTCTTATACGGGGAACACTTATAGTATGAGGTCCTACGCCGTGAACAGCTTCGAGGTGTTCAGCGTGCATAAGAAGTCCTGCAAACTCGTACTTGTACAGATCAAGTCCGAAGAGCACTCCGAGACCAACATCGTCTATACCACCCTCCATAGCTCTGTCCATTGCTTCTGTATGATATGCGTAGTTGTGCTTTGGCCCTGCGGGGTGGAGTCTCTCATAGCTCTCCCTGTGGTATGTCTCCTGGAAAAGGATATAAGTACCTATACCAGCTTCCTTGAGCTTACGGTAGTTCTCAACAGTAGTAGCTGCGATATTTACATTTACACGGCGGATAGCACCGTTCTTGTGCTTTATCGAATAGATAGTGTTGATACATTCAAGGATATACTCGATAGGATTGTTTACAGGATCCTCACCTGACTCGATAGCAAGTCTCTTGTGACCCATATCCTGAAGTGCGATAACTTCCTGGCGTACTTCTTCCTGTGTCAGCTTCTTACGCGGTATCTCCTTGTTCTGGAAATGATAAGGACAGTAAACGCACTTGTTTACGCAGTAGTTAGAGAGATAAAGAGGAGCAAACATAACTATTCTGTTTCCGTAGAAAGCTTCCTTTATCTCACGGGCAAGATCATACATCTTCTCAGTCATCTCAGGGATATCACAGGCGAGAAGCACACTTGCTTCGCGGTGCGAAAGACCTGCACATTCCACTCCCCTGCCTGTTTTTCTTGGCTTTGCCTTTTCGAGTATCTGCTCGATAAGTTCACGGTTGTGCTTATTCTGCTCGGCATATTCAAGAGTAGCCTTTATTTCCTCATCATTTATAAAATCGTCCGCATTCATAGACTTTACATCATACATATTTGTTTCCTCCTGTATCAATAATTCACTTTTTTGAAATAGCTGCTTTCACAGAAACGCCATTTATCTGTCCAAGCCTGCCTGTGAGACTGCTTATAACATCAGGCTCAGCATCAAGAGCAACAGATATAAGTGATATGCCGCGTTCCTTGTATGGGAGTCCCATACGACCGATAATAATATCGCTGTAGTCGTGAAGTACATTATTGACTTCTACTGCCGCCGACTGTTCATCAATAACTATCGCCGTCACCGCTATACGTTTGTTTTCCATTCTCTCCTCCTTTAAAGGCTGGAAAAGCAGTCAATAAAAAATCCGCCCAGCATGGACGGAGAATATCTGCATAGTATTATACAAACTGCCATCCGATAACAGAGTTTTCACCCTGATGCCCGAAAACAATAAATCATTTCACAGCCAAAACCAGAATAAATCCTGCTTTCCGCTTTTAATATCTTATCATATTGTTACATTATTGTCAATGTCACTTTGTTAGCACAAACTAAATGAATATATATATATGTGTTTTATGCTTTATATTTATTGATATTTTCTTCATATGTACTGCTGTAGCCTATTATTGTGCATTTCAAACAATCAAAACAGTATTATTTCAAAAAAATATATAATTTTTCAAAAATCACTGGACAAATTCTTTTATTTGTGATATACTTATTTATAGATTTATTTTTGAGGTGATTATTAATGGGTTTATTCTCATTTTTCCAGGGTGGAGCTAAATATTTCGATAAAAAGATCGACCCTAAATGCGATTACTGTACGTACGGAAAAAGAACAAAGGACGGAAACAGAGTCCTCTGTGAAAAAAGGGGTCTCGTTGAACAGAACTATTCATGTAAAGCTTTCATCTATTCTCCATTAAAGAGAATACCTGTTAAACAGCTTAGATTTGTCGGAAGCATCGCTGATGATGACCTTTACATAGAGTCAAAGGGCGATCGCAGTGAAAAGGAAGAAGCAGAAAAGCAGACTGCAAAAGACGATAAGGCAAAGAATGACAAGAAGCAGACTGCTCCTGCTAAACAGGCTGAACCCGAAAAGAAAGCAGAGCCTGCTAAAAACAATGAACCGGCTAAACAGCCAGAGTCTCCAAAGCCTCAGAATGCTGAAAAGCCAGCAGCTCCCCCTGCTGAAAACAATGAACAGCCTGCCAAGAAGGAAGAGGAAAAAGCTGCTCCAAATAATGAAAAGAAGGAAACACCTGCTCCTGCACAAGCTCCCAAGCAGCAGCCTCAGCCAACACCACAGACTCCGCAGACTGCACTTCAGGCAGCTCAGCAGGCAGCACAACAAGCTGCACAGCAAGCTCAGCAGACAATGCAGAAGAAATAATTCCGCGTATTATAAGAGGAGTGTTTACTGCACTCCTCTTTTTTATCATTTCTTTCATTTTTTTACTTGACAAAATCCAGTTTACAGGTTATAATATTACTTGCTTGTTTAAATATAATATGCGGATGTGGTGAAATTGGCAGACACGTCAGATTTAGGTTCTGATGCCGTAAGGTGTGCAGGTTCAAGTCCTGTCATCCGCACTAAAGCAAAAACGCCGATATTTCGTTTTAAAAGCGATTTATCGGCGTTATTTCGTTTATCTTTTCACAAATATTTGTGAACGATAACCATTGATTTTTGAAGTAAAAACAGTATTATTGAATGAAATTAGACACGAAATTAGACACGCATCATTCATTTTTATACTGAGTTATCATGTTTTTGATCTTAGCTGCCTTGTCAATCTGCTTCTTGTGTTCATAATTGTACACTGCAAGCATTTCGGCAGGCGGTTCGCCGTCTCTTTCACGGACTTGATCAATGAGCTTTGCTACTTCTTCATGTAGCGTTCTTACGTGCCCCATTTCAGCCTCTGCAAGGCTTGCGAATGTATCGGCAAGGCTTGGATGCTCTGTCCTCTCACGTCTTGCCATTTTGATATAATCTTTAGCTCCGCAAAGTTCATCATCAATGAGGTCAACGAGTTTCATAATGATTTTCATAAAAAATCACCTTATGCCGTTGTTGTTGCTGGCTGAAGCGGTGTGAAGTAACCGCCGTTAAAAGTCCACGCATTCGGGAACTTCATCATACCTGCGGTTGCAGCCTGAAGCTGAAGTGCGTTAATCTGTGACTGCATATCAGCCATACGATTACCCATAAAACCAGAGTTTTTTCAAGAAAAAAGATAATAAACAGAAAGAAGCCCCAAGACATATTGCCTCAGGGCTGAACTTCTATATGAGTTTCTTTCTTGGTACAAAAAATTCGTTGTTATTTGATATCAAAATATCCGAGAAGATATTTCTGTATTATGACTGCATCCATATTTGTAACGCCGTTTCCGTCAATATCGGCGCGAAGATTGCCTGCTTCTGTGATATGGTTTTCATCTGTGCCGCTAATACCGTATTTTGAAGGGTTGGCCAGAGACTGCATAATGAGGACGATATCGGACATATCAACTGTTCCGTCATTATTGCTGTCGCCGTTTCCGACATCTGCAAAATTCCAATTCTCAACGTTGTAATCAAGATTTGTTTCAGTTTTACCGTCTTTGACAGAGAAATTGATAGTTTCATCACTGAAGCACTTGTAATCCTTTGAGAATATGGATATGGTTGATGAATAATCACCGTCGGGAAGTTCAAAATCACGGTCAAGTGGGAAAAAGCCTATTGAGTTTCCGTCGCTGTCCTTTATTTCTGCAACACCTATATTATTAGAATCCTCACGTAATCCGCTGTATCTTTCATACAGTCTGAAATTAAAAGTACCGTCGGGCTTAGGCTCCTCTTTGTTGCGTTTAAGTTCAATAGTCCAGTCGGTATTATCATTTTCATTTTCAAATATGAAGAGCTTTAATTCACTGAATCTAAAACCATCTTTGGAACGTGAAATACTTTGTTTATACTCTTTCGGTACTTCCTCAAAACCTATATAATAGTCTTGATCAGGATCAAAATCCTTTTCTGTAAACAGTCTTTCAGAAACATTTGAAGTATCCCACATTGCGATAAGTTCGTCCGAATAAGGGGAGATGTCTCTGTTTTTTTTATCTTCTTTAAACAGTGCTGCCTTGATACCCTTGATACTTTCACCTGTATCCGCATCAACAATGGATATTTTTGCTGTAGCACCCTCAGGTCTCTCTGACTCCACTACAGTAACGGTGAATTCACTCGGGTTTGCAGTAATTCTGTCTTCATAATCGGTATTTGATCTTCGGGGGCTATATTTAATAACGTATTCGCCTGGTCTACTGTTATCGAATTCATAAGAATCCATTCTTTGCAAAGACAATGGAGTCCCAAAATCATCCCAAACACCATAATGTTCATTATCTAAATTACTTTCGATTACTCCACAGCCAATTGTCCAGCTTCCTGCAAGATCAAGCTCTTCACCGATCTTATATTCAAGCTTTTTAGGCGGAGTAAGAGTTAAGGAACCTTCAAATATATTTATTGTGTAATTATATCTTTCCAGTATCACATCATAGCTTTCGTTTTCTTCGCCTTTATAGTAAATATCTCCCGTATCGTCAACAAAACATTCGCCGCGAACATTAGTGGGTTCAATGTAAAAGCTTATTTCGTATCTTTTTTCGTCTGTGAATTTATTAAAAATATCCTTTGGGATCTCAACGCAGATACTGCTTTTATCTTCCGTGTCATAATGTCCGCAGTTAATATTCATATTTTTCTTTTTTTCTTTATCATAAACACCCGCAAACAGATTGAATTGCAGTCCTGTGAATTCTTTGTCAACTTCATTGTCTTTGATATTAAGTATCATCGTTGGATTTTTTTCTGCACTCGTATCTTCAGTTTCGGCGGCAAAAGCTGTAATGACAGGATTGAATAACATTCCTGCACATACAACAGCGGCAAGATTTCGTTTCAGTAATTTTTTTGCATTCATTGTAATTCCCTCATTTCTTTGATTTTATCATGCTTTTTAAGGTAATAAAAACCTTTCTGTAAATTAGACGTTTGAGACTGTAAAAACTCTCATATAATCGCCTTCAATTTTTTTGACATTTTGCAAAGAATTAAAGCTATGCATTCATTTGCATAGCTTTAAATGAATAAATATAGTGAGGTGGAGGGATTATTCAATCCATATTAAGTGTAACATAGTATGCTTAAAATATACTTAAATTGCATTTTTTATACTATATTTTCACCATCAGGAATAAAAAATGACGTGCAGGATTTGGTTTATGATTATTTTATCATTTATCTTCCGCTTATTTTTATATTTTATAAAATACAAAAAGCAGTTCACATTACAATGAACTGCTTTTTGCGACAATACAGATCTAAAAGATTTTTTATTTATTTAAAAGCATATCTCATGAATGTGTAGAGATGAGGCTTTACAGAATCAGCACCGTGTCCGCCGCCCGGAATCGACTGGTATACGTGGTCAACACCGTTTCTTGTGAGAATGTCACTGTAAGACTTAGGGAATGTACCAACAACAGAGTCATTAGTACCTCCTGTTATCATGAATACGTTAGGCTCCGGACCTACGTCTCTGAACTTCATTTCGCTCTCAGTCATACAGCCAGGGTGCTCCATGAACATATCCTTACCAGGTGTGATACCCGGTGCAGGGCAAGCTCCGCCAACGTAAGCGAAGAGGTCGGGACGCATAAGACCTATGTAGATAGCTTCACGTCCGCCCATTGAGAAACCTGTGATAGCGCGGTTCTCTCTGCCTGTCTTAACTGGGTAATTAGCTTCGATGAATGGAATAAGGCTGTCCGAGATATCATAGAGGAAGTTGTCATAAGCTTCGCAGGTTGCCTGATTGATACCGAATCCGCCACCCTGACTGCCGTTCTTGCTTGTGAACTGACTTGGGAGTACGATGATCATTTCCTCTGCCTTGCCGTTGCCAATAAGTCCTGCCATGAGCTCCTGAACACCCATACCGTTTACCATGCTTCCCTCGTCACCGCCGATGCCGTGGAGAACGTACATTACAGGATATTTCTTGCTTGGATCATAGTTAGGAGGAAGAACAACGTTACAGCTCTTCTGTCCGCCTGTGAATTTACAGTTATATGTTTTCTTTTCAACCTTGCAGCCCTTTGCCTCGTTGCCGCCCGGAACTGATGTAGGCATATCCTTGCGGATGTCAGCATTAAGGTTTCTGCCTGAATTTGAAGGAGTAGTAGTGGTTGTAGTACCTGATATTTCTGTGGTAGTTTTTGCTTTTGTTGTAGTAGTTGTCGCCTTAGATGTTGTCTGAGTTATTGTTGTGAAATTATTGGCTGTAATTTGTTCAGATGTATTGACATTCGATGAATAGCTCTCAGGAAGTGTCTTAACGAGACCTAAGAGATACTTCTGGATAGTTAGAGCGTCATTTGAAGTGATGCCGCTGCCAGCTTCATAAACATCTGCGTTATATATGCCTGAACCGTTGAGCTTATACTTATTGGGATTTGCAAGGGACTGCATGATAGCTACAACATCACTCATATCTAATGCGCCGTCATTATTTGCATCGCCCCACTTTGTTACCTTAGCATCGAGCTCTGATTTAAAATCAACAGATGTAGTGATCGCAGGTGTTGTTGTTTTTGTAGTAGTAGTTGTTGTCGAAGTTATAGTTGTAGTAGCTGTTGTTGTAATTGGTTTTGAAGTTTTCAGATATTCATCTATGACTCCTGCCCAGTATTTACCCATTTTTTCGTAGCCAACAGCATTAGGATGAACACCGTCACCAAGATCAGCTGTTCCATTGAGACAGCCGTGGATATCAGCGAATGTTACACGCTTTCCATTGCTTTTGTACTCTTCTGCAACCTTTTTTACGGCTGCGTTGTAGCTTGCGATCTGAGCTGATCTGTCTCCGCCACCGCCAAACATACCACCGCCAAGTTCGGGGATAGTTGAGAGGAATAACATACCGTCAGAAGGCATATCCGTAAGAATATAATCAACAAGATCACGCAGATCCTGCTCGCAGGCACTTGTAGCACGATTGCCGTTCATATCATTTGTTCCTATGATAAGAAGAACTATGTCAGGCTGCGCTTGCTTTATAGCATTCTTTTGTTTCAAAACATCATACAAACTGCCAAAGCCTGAGTTTTGCTTGATAGTATATCCGCTGTAGCCTGCGTGATTATCATCGTAAGTAACACTCTTTCCGTTGTAGTTGAAGCTTGCGCTGTTTTTTCCCTCAGGGCCGACAAAATCAAAATTGTTATAACCTTTTTCTTTCAGGAAATAATCAAGGTACTTTCTGTAACCGCCTGTATCGCCCATTCCGAAAGTAATGGAATCACCTGCAGGCATTATCTTTATAACGTTTTCATTCTTAGAAATGTTGTTTTCAGTATTATCAGAAGACTGCTGCTGTCCGTTGGTGTTGCCGAAGTCAAAGCCGCCGTTGTTTCCGCCCATGTTACCGAAGTCGAAGCCACCGTTGTTTCCGCCCATGTTGCCGAAGTCGAAACCGCCGTTGTTTCCGCCCATGTTGCCGAAATCGAAACCGCCGTTGTTTCCACCCATGTTGCCGAAATCGAAACCACCGTTGTTTCCACCCATGTTGCCGAAATCGAAACCGCCGTTGTTTCCGCCCATGTTGCCAAAGTCAAAGCCACCGTTGTTTCCGCCCATGTTGCCGAAGTCGAAGCCGCCGTTGTTTCCGCCCATGTTGCCAAAGTCAAAGCCACCGCCAACATTTCCGCCTGTAACACTGCCAAGATCGATGTCCCCCTCAGCTGCCACTGTTGAAAACGGTACACTTACAGCGATCATCAATACAGACATTGTAAGGCTGAGGATCTTCTTCATTTTTGAAATTTTCACTTCATTCACTCCTTTGTTTGTAATAGGCAAATTTATGATGTCAGTAATCCCCGTTACTTCTAAAACTATACCAATTTAAAGTATATACCTAATTAGTCTTTCAAAGTCGATCGTTTACTGTAACGAAAACGATACAAGCTAATTATAATTTATACGCGAATATATATTAGCTAATAGAGATCACTTAATCCACTATTAAATTAACATTATATACTTAAAATTATCTTAAAATTATCTTAAAATCAAAATTTTTTAGATAGCCTCTCCATAATAAGCTGCTTGCTCAAAAACACATATGGAAAGCACTGTACTTCTACAGACGTGCAGCACTTTGTCACTGAAGATTCGTTCCAAAGCTAAAAAAGTGGAAAATAAAATTCGAGGCACTAAGCCCCGAATTTATGTTAGCTTATTTTGTTTTTTTCTTCATGAATTCTTCCATAGACTTTGCTTCTTCATTTGTAGTCGAAACATATGCATAGTAGGCAAGAATTCTTGAAGCATCAACCGAGTCGATTATACCGTCAGAATTAACATCTGCAGCCAGTTCCTGTTTTTCTGTAAAACCACCCTCCTGATTTGTTGATATGCGCGCATAATACTTTAGCACAGCCGAAGCATCAACGGCATCTATTATTACGCTGTTATTCACATTACCAAGAGTATACTCAGGCTTACTTATTTCATTATCATTGACCGTTATTTTTAACTGCTTAACGTTATAGTTCTTATCAATTATGGTGATTACGGCGTCTCCTGCTCCGACAGCAGTAACTGTTCCATCACCCGAAACAACAACATCTGTATTACTTGATTTAAATGTTAGATCTCCACGATCTAACGGTATCTTGTATTGTTCACCGTTTTTTATAGATATAGATGTTACTTCCAAAGACAGCGGTATTGTTGTTGTAATCGATGTAGCAGCTGTCGTTGTATTTGTAGTTGTAGATGTTGTGGTAGTAGTTGTTATCGTACTTGTAGTTGTTGACGTTGTAGTAGTTGTCATCGTACTTGTAGTTGTTGAAGATGCAGCAGTAACTTTAATCTTTAAATATTTTTCTGCATTTCCAAAATATGATGTATTATAACCATCTGAAACCTCAAGATAGTATTGCAGTGTTCCCTGTCTGCTATCATCTGAAGGAATTACAGCAATATATTCCCAAGTACTCATATTTTGCATAGGTACACTTTTCCATTTGTTTTCATCTTCGTATTTATACTTCAGAACAGCGGTTATATCACCACTTACATAAATTTCTGCATATGCAAGGATTGTTTCATTAGCTTTAGCTTCTGGTATGAATAAGTTTAATATCTTAGGAACATTAACATTAGTGGTAGTGGTGGTCGTAGTTGCAATGGTAGTTGTTATTTGAGTAATTATTGCAGAAGAAGTAATTTTAATAATACATGGATTACTTCTGCTTCCGTAATTTGCCTTATTAAAACTATCAAAAGCCTCGATATAGTATTCCAAATTACCTTCTTTAACTTTATCTGACGGAATTACTGCTTCATATACATAACTGCCATTGTTTTGCATATTTATAACGTTCCACGTATAGCTTGCGTCATACTTATAATAAAGCGTCATATTTTTGAAATATGTATCATTATCAACGTCAGCTGTTATTTTAATATCATCGCCCGTTTTAGTTCCTGTTACAGTTACTTTGTTTATAACAGGCTTTTTTCATTTTCAATGGAACACATTCAATAATATTTGAAGGTTTTGACTCCGTAAAATCTGTATCAACAGAAGTAAAATAGTAATAATACTTCTGACCTGTAATTACATCAGTATCAACGTACTGTAAATCCTCATTTGAAATGAGCGACTTATTGATTTTCAAATAAACATTTGAATCGCCTATTGAACGATATAGATTATAGTCTGCGACGGTTTGGGTTACTCCTTGAGTTAATGTAAGCTTATTTCCGCCTGAAACACCTTCTCCTATTAATGTATAAGATTGAATTGTTGCAGGTTTTACAACATTAATACCAAATCTTCCTACGTCATTGCCCGTAACAAGCCATCGGTCATCAGCTGCAACGGCACCCTCAGAACGAATATATATCATCCCCTCTCCAGCTGAATCATCCAGTATAATTTTTCCTATCCACTCCCTTGGTGATACCCAACTGCCTAAAACTTTATAGTCCATATAACCGATTTCATCTGAATAATCTATAAAGACAGGGAAATCTAAACCATTTATTCTTTCAAAACTATCATAATACTTTACTGCTGTTACATCAGGCTGAATATCCGTTGCCATATCACGATTGAATTTCACATGAACCATTAATGTCTGCCCAGGATAAGCGTTTTCAATACGTTCGCCCTTTTCATCAGTAACATAAGCTTCTGTCATAAAAGGATACATTTTTTCAATTTCAGGCGAGACAAGTGTAAGGTATGAATCGCTTGATAATTGTTTCAAATCTTCCTCATCATAATTGGCACCAAACTGAGGATTATCTGTTCCATAATAATTCCTTATTCCTTTTTTACACATTTGATATATGTTGACATTCTGCGGCTCAACAAATAATATCGCATTATTATTTGATGTTCCATTTAAGCAAAAATTTCTATTAAAGGGATAAGAAAACATATCAAAAAACGAATCCCTGATATAGACATTATTTTTTTGCTCACTATAATAATTTGCATTTAACCAATTAAACAAACAGTTTTCTGAATTATAATATGTCTCAAATGTATCATAATCACATCTATAAGTAGGACAGTACACTATAAAATTTTTTGTTCAATTACATTTCTATGTGTTCCATAACCACGTGAAAATATTTTGCAATGATCACAGTAACTGACATCAAAATCAAGAGATACAATTTCTGTATATATAAATTGAGACGGAGGGTCTAACAATGCACTTCCTACTTTTGATTCTTCAATCAAATTCCATCCCATTCCACCACTAATCATTCCATATCCAAATAATGAAACTGGATCGTTATCAGTGCCTTTACTAATAAGCAAGCCATGATCAGCATTTAATGTACTATAATTCTTAAATTCAACCTGTGTCCCAGGCTTTATGATCATTATTACGCCCTCATTAAGTGTCACATCACCATCAATTATCCAGTATCTTGACCTATCAAGAGTAATATCCTTTTTTATCTT
This sequence comes from Ruminococcus sp., assembly GCF_016283395.1. The sequence continues at coordinate 27,329 of NZ_JAEEMU010000054.1, read as the reverse complement.
TCCTCTGATATATTGAATATTCTGCGTTTTCTCATATAAATTCCCCCTTAATTTATACAGCAAACTTATTGCTTTATTTAATCATAACATCACATTTGAAAGATAGTTTTAATTGTTTATTAATATCGCACATTTTAGAATTATATTAGTTATTTGATACAAATCATCATGTATGATTTGTGTAAAATGCCGATAGTATAATCAATAATATATCAAATATACATAGATAAAAAGAGAGCAGCCGAAGCTGCACGTTTTATTATCTGTTCAGTATGTTTTATATCATCACTTTAACTTTATACTTCTGATACTTAAAATGTATTATACACTTTCCAATTCATCGGTTGCTGATCGTTGTCAATAGCAGAATAACCGCTTTAAGATGATTTGTCTGAGTTAGTATGAATATGCTTATGAATAAATAATATTGACATTTGCGTTTATATGTGGTATAATGCTGCATCGAGGGCAAAGCATTTAAATGTAATGCCGGATAAGACTATAGGCTGAAACGTCTGCTGTTTTGTCCGGCTTTTTTTGTGGAGGTATATGAATGAAAACCAACAGCTTCACTGATGGAGCGATACTTTCTAAGCTTCTGAGATTCATGCTGCCTGTACTTTTTGCGATGTTTCTTCAATCGCTGTACGGTGCAGTTGATCTCCTTGTGGTAGGTCAGTTTGGAACAGATGCCGATGTATCTGCGGTTTCCACGGGTTCACAGATACTTCAGACACTGACCAACCTTATTGTCAGTTTCTCTATGGGCATCACGGTCTCAGTCGCTCAGCGTATAGGACAGAAACGTCCCGAAGATGCTGCTCAGACGATTGGAACAGGTCTCATCATCTTTGCAATAACAGGAGCAATATTCACTGCCATCAGTGTAACAGGTGCCGGAGGACTTGCAGCTATCATGCAAGCTCCCGAGGAGGCGTTTGACCTGACTAAAAGCTATATCAGGATCTGCGGCGGAGGCTTTCTCATCATCACAGCCTATAATCTGCTCGGCAGTATATTCAGAGGCCTTGGAGATTCCAAGACACCGCTTATTGCAGTCGGTGTCGCTTGCGTGTTCAATATCATAGGTGATCTTGTGTTTGTTACTGTCTTAAACCTCGGCGCGACAGGTGCTGCGCTTGCAACAGTCATGGCGCAGCTTGTCAGTGTTATCATTTCATTCTTTATTATCAGGAGAAAGGAACTGCCTTTTGTTTTTCACAGAACGAATCTGAAAATGGAAAAGATCCACGCTAAAAACATTATCCGTATCGGTACGCCTATAGCATTACAGGATTTCCTTGTTGGTATTTCGTTTCTTGTAATACTTGCTATTGTAAACCATATCAGCGTTACAGCATCAGCTGGTGTAGGTGTTGCAAATAAGGTTTGTGCTTTCATCATGCTCGTTCCGATAGCCTTTATGCAGTCCATGTCCGCATTCGTTGCTCAGAACTACGGTGCAGGACACACAGACCGTGCCGTGAAAGCTCTCAAAAGCGGTATTGCAGTATCACTACTGTTCGGTGTTGTTATGTTCTTCCTTGCGTTCTTTCATGGCAATTTGCTTTCGGGAGTATTCTCCGACAATCCTGATATAGTTGCCGCTGCATGGGATTATCTGAAAGCCTATGCCATCGACTGCCTTTTTACCTGTTTCCTATTCTGCTTTATAGGTTTCTACAACGGTATTGAAAAAACTAAGTTTGTTATGATACAAGGTATATGTGGAGCTTTCCTTGTGAGGATACCAGTTGCATTCCTTATGCAGCAGACAGGAAACTGTTCTCTGTTCAGGATAGGCCTTGCAACTCCGTGTTCCACAGTTTTGCAGATCATCATGTGTTTTGCAGTATACATACATTTCAAAAAAACAATGCATTTTACAAATAAAACTACAATAGTTTGAAAAATATTATACGCTCAATAAGTTTGTCAGAGCATAAGTATCTTATCCGATGTTTGTATCCGCATTGTATGTAAACAGCTTCAAATAGCCAAGGCTTCCTCATTTCGGAGAAGCCTTTTTTCTTCTATTTGCAGCTTGTATTTGCTCAATAGCTGCTCAATACGAATTATCTTCGTATTTTTCAAAATAATGGCATTTCTTTTTCAGACAGTCGTGACTTTTCAAAGTAGTTTGGTGATACTGCCTTTATGTTCGGGGAAATGACAGTATCCGACAACTTGCTATCAGCTTACAAATATGCGTTTACCAATGATAGGTTTTATTTCAATATACAGATTATCGGGTATGGAAAATTGTTCTGTATTGTATACAAGAGTTACAGTCTCGCTGCGGTAGTCCTTTTCAATGAGCATGAGCAGTTCACCGAAAATCTTGCTGAGATTGCCGCGGTTAATCTCATCGATGATGAAGAAATAATCACGTTCGGGATCTTTTTCGGCTTTATCACGGCAGAACCGATAGAACACGTCCTCTTTCAGCTCAAATGAGCCATCATCATTCGGACGATAGCCCATGATAAAGTCCTCGTATGAATAGCTCTGGTGGAACTGGATAAACTCGATACGGCTATCATCTTTCTCGCCATGAGCGAATACGCCAGACGCTTAGCGGTAAAGGTCTTGCCCACGCCCGGAGAGCCTTGCAGGATTATGTTTTTCTTGTATTTAAGCAAGGCGGCAAGGGTGTCGTACTGTTTTTTCGGTTATGTAAACTTGCGAAAAGAAATCTTTTTTTGTGTAAGTATTGTCTTTTTCTGTTACAGTTAAAGAATCTATTGTTTCATCACTCTTATCAGTCTTATATCCGATAAGCCCCCATACGCCTTTACCTATTCCATTAACAGAATAAAACAATTCTTTATTTCCTTCTTTAAAAGTTTGCGTATCTCTACAATGGCTCTATAAAGAGTTGCTAACTTGACGCTGCCAATTTTGATTGGTTTTAATATAAGGTAATTTATTCCTTTCAAGAATTTTGGCATTGATTTCAGACAAATGAGCACTGCCGCCTAATTCTTTCAAGCTTTCAATAATTTCACTCAAATATGATACCTCATTACTTATCTGTTCTTTTTCTAAAACAGTGTTAGCTTTATTTACATCACCTACATTTACACTTAGAAAATCATCAATATCCATGTAACCAATCTTTTTGAGTTCTTTTTCAACAAAAGTATTAAAAGCTGAACTATATCTTTTCTTATATATTATTTCTATTCCTATTTTACTTTTAGGTAATTTAGCTTTTCCGCCAAAAAGATTGTATTCTAAAGCATACTCTTTTATTTTTTCAATGCCAATTTTATTACATATTGATTTAAACTGCTTAAATGCCAATTGTGATAAGGATCGCATTTCTTTTTTCCCTCCATACTATTCTAAAACATTTTATATGTTATTATCTCCTTAATCAGAAATCCACAAAGTAAATGCCAATACTTATTTGCGGAAACTCCCCTTTATGTTGATATTACTTACCTATACAGATAACAAAACACCTTTTATAGGTATATTTTACCACATTTCACTTCTCAAATCAACACATTTCAGCAAATTATACCAATTCTTATGTGGCCAAATTTTAATATAATTATCATGATAACCTCAAACCAAACGTTGTTATTCCCTTTTTATACTTCTTACCATTTTCTGTGGATTGACAATTATACATCGGTCGCTTATAATAGAAATAACATGATCACGGGGAGGATCTCAGCATGAAAGCTCACAGGATAATTGCAATATTCGCCGCGGCATCTCTTGCCGTACCTACATATTCAGCGGTAGCGGAAAGTAAATCTCAGCACAGGATAGTCGGTTATCTTCCCGACTGGAACTACAGACCATTCAGTAACCTTGACCTCAGTCAGCTCACGCATATCAATATAGCGTTCTGCAATCCTGACGAAAACGGAACGATATACTGTGATATTCCCGAAGATGAGCTGAAAAGTATTATTGCAAAGGCACACAGTCACGATGTAGAAGTCTTTGCAGCATTGGGCGGCGGCGGTGGCTGTGACGGCTACTTACAGCACCTCGATACTCCCGAGGAACGTGAAGCGTTCAACACGAATATTATGGACTACTGCGACAGCTACGCCTTTGACGGTATTGACCTCGACATCGAGCTCGGCTCAAGTAATAATATATGGAACTACTATGGGGACTGGTGTGCGGAGCTGCGCACTCTCTGTGACACAAGAGATATGAAGATGTCTACTGCTACAGCTCAGTGGGTAGCCGAGAAAGTATCTCCCGAAACCTTCGCACTCTTTGATTTTGTGAACGTTATGGCTTATGACAATGACGAGGACAAGTACTCCCACGCTTCATACGAATACTCCGTCGAATGCCTTGACTATTTCTCCCAAAAGAAGAAAATCCCAAGCGAGAAACTGGTTCTCGGTGTTCCGTTCTACGGCAGAGGCTACACCTCGGACGGTGAGCTTGACTGGAACTCATATATGTCCTTTGGGGATATTGTCAGCAAGGGAAGCGAATACTACAGTGCGGACAAATATAACGGAATTACCTACAACGGAGCCGAAACTATTGCAAAGAAAGCCGAGCTTGCAAAGAACTACGGCGGAATCATGATATGGGAGCTGACTCAGGACGCAAAAGGTGAAAAGTCGCTGCTGAAAGTGATAAATGATACTCTCGGCAATGGTACTGCCGTTGCAGGTGATGTTAATTCTGACGGCAGCTTCAATGTCTCTGACCTTGTACTTTTGCAAATGTGGCTGCTTGCCAAACCAGATACTGAACTGAAAAACTGGCAGGCTGGCGACCTATGCAAAGACGACTGGCTTGATGTGTTTGACCTGTGCGCTATGAGGAAAAAGCTGATTGAATAACGAAAAATCTCCCCGAGCAATTCGGGGAGTTTTTTACATATTAGGAAAAATATAGAATATCATTTCAATCATATTTTTTCTTGTCAGGATGAGAACTCAGGTGCGCACTGATAAGGCGGCAGAACTCATCACTGTATTGCTCTGCTTTTCGCTTGCCAACTCCCGATACATTCAGGAACTCATCGCGTGTTACAGGATGCAGTCTGCACATATCCATTAAAGCCGAATCAGAGAACACAACATACGCAGGTACTTTTGCCTTTGACGCAAGCTTGCTGCGAAGTGATTTGAGCTTCATAAACAGCAGGTCGTTCACGCCTATCTGTTCATCTGTAAGTCGTTTGCTTCTTGGAGTTTTCTTCGGCAGCTTCATTTGTACAGGTATTCGCTCTTTCAATATTTTTGCAGACAACGACGTCAGCTCAATGACAGGATACTCGTCATCAGTACAGCAGAGATATCCGTTTGCAGCAAGATAATCGATCTCCGCACGGATAGTTTGTACAGTTACATCTTTCATGATACCGTATGTTGAAAGCTTGTCAAAGCCGAGAGAGATCAATCTGTCATTTTCACTGCCGCGAAGAACATCTATCACCATGCTCTTTCCGAAATAGCGTCCTTTTTGCTTTATTCTGAATACGCACGAGACTATTTTCTGCGAATCGACAGTAATATCAACGTCCTCAAAGCCGTTAACGCAGTTAGAACAGTTACCGCAGTAAGAGTGCGCTTTATCGCCGAAATATCTGAGCATGAATTCTCTAAGGCAGCCTGTCGTTGTCGAATAAATAGTCATATCTTTCAGACGCTGTCTGTCGCGTTCCAGCATGATCTCCTTCTCTTCATCGGAAAGGTCATCATTCTCCTCGCGGCTTTTTTCTATCATGAAGTTATTTGTGCGAACGTCCATTTGTCCGTAGAGCAGGATACACTGAGCGGGACTGCCGTCACGTCCTGCACGTCCTGCTTCCTGATAGTAGCTTTCGATATTCTTAGGCATATTGTAATGTATGACGAACGACACATTTGACTTATCTATGCCCATTCCGAAAGCATTGGTCGCTACCATTATCCTCTTGCGGTCGTATATGAAATCCTCCTGATCAGCACGTCTTTCAGCGTCTGCAAGCCCTGCATGATATCTGGTGGCAGAGTAGCCGTCTGCGTTTAGCTTATCGCAGATCTCCTCAACATTTTTGCGTGAAATGCAGTATACTATGCCGCATTTGTCGCCGAAGCCGTCGAGCAGTTTTTTCAGCTCTGCATACTTGTTCTGCGGCTTCAACACGGAAAAATACAGATTAGCACGGTCAAAGCCTGTAACTAAGGAGAACGGCTCATAAAGTCCAAGCAAACGAACTATGTCCTCTTTTACTGTATCCGTGGCAGTTGCCGTAAAAGCACTGACTATCGGACGCTGCGGCAAGCTTCTGATGAATTCGGTGATATGAAGATAGCTCGGGCGAAAATCCTGTCCCCACTGCGAAACACAGTGTGCTTCGTCGATAGTGACCATAGCTATTTTTATTGACGAGACAAGGTGCTCCATTTCCTGTGTGCCAAGACGTTCGGGAGCAACATATATCAGCTTATATTCGCCGCGGCAGGCGCGGTGCATGACTTCGTAGTATTCCTCAGGCATAAGAGAGCTGTTGATACAAGCAGCACTGATGCCTGCCGTTACAAGTGCACTGACCTGATCCTTCATAAGAGAGATTAGCGGAGATATAACTATTGTAACGCCGTTCAGCATAATAGCAGGCACCTGATAACACAAAGACTTCCCTGCTCCTGTCGGCATGATGCCGAGCACATCGCCGCCGTCCATAATATGGTCTATAAGCTCCGATTGTCCGCTTCGAAACTCCCTGTGACCAAAATATTCATTCAATACCGTTAGTTTGTCCATATGCACCACCTACCGATGTTATTATTTTTATTATAACATCACAGCTGCAAAAATGCAAGAATATTACTGATAATCGTGAATTATCAGATATCCGATTTTATCAAAAAGTGCCAGACAGCCGCATAAATATGTACTGAATGGAATGTCACACATATATAAGACCGGCTGTCACAGCCGGCCTTATCATACTCTTTTCTATTGCACCATTTTACGTTTACACATAATTCGTTATCGACTCTTTGTGTTACGAGAAATTTTCCTGTCCGAGGAGGTACTTCTGTATCTTTAGTGCATCGCTTGAGGTGATACCGTTACCGTTGCCCTCAACGTCAGCACAGTCTATACCCTTTTCTGTTATATGGTGCTCGTCAGTACCGTTAATGCCATATTTGTTAGGATTTGCAAGGCTCTGCATTACAAGCACAACGTCGCTCATATCAACACCATCATCGCCGTTAGCATCGCCGAAAGCATAAAAATCGACGCCGTTGATCTTTGCAATTTTTTTCGCAGTTGAATCTGCATATCCATATATCTTTTCAACCTTTTTCAGGTCAATGGAATTTGAATAGAGATCACAATTGGCAGAATAGATCTTGACTATGACTTTTTCTTCAGAAGCATCATCTTTCCATGTAAACGAATCTACACCGATATTTTTTACGTTTTCAGGAATAATGATAGTTTTCATATCTGTACCATTAAAAGCATACCAGCCTATTTCGGAAAGACTATCCGGTAAGCTGATCTCTTCAAGTGCTTCGCAGCCTTTGAATGAAGAATTTCCTATTTCCTTTAATCCGTTGCCAAACTTGACCTCTTTTAGGTTAGTACAGCCGCTAAAAGCTTTATCTTCTATTTCTTTTAATCCATTGCCTATCTCGACCTTTTTAAGGTTAGTGCAGCCACTGAAAGCAGAATCATTCATTTCTATGACATTGTCATACAGTTTCAGCGAAGCAAGTTTTTCACAGTTTGCAAAAGCCTCGTTTCCTATATATTCAACGCCTTCTCCGCCTTCAATGCTTTCAAGATTTTTGCAGCCACTGAATGTTTCTAAAGGAATAACCTTTAGATTTTTGCCGATAACGACTTTTTTGATCTGTTTCTTTACTTCACTTGGTATAAAATTGCTCCTGTACGACGGGTAGACATAAACTGAGAGAGTGTATCCCTCACTTTCAGTTGATGAAGCCAGCTTTTTTGTACCTGCTGCGTTTAAATATGCTACAGGCATACCCTGTACTTCATCAGGAATTACCAGAGTTCCGTCTTCTAAAGCACTTTCACTTATGTCTGTAATAACAAGTTCACCTTCGGACTCGTCAAATTCCATGCCGTATGCAAGTTCACTTAAAAAGTCATCACAGGGATTGAATTTAATATTCCTGATATTATCACTAAATGATATGCTTTTAACTTTATCAAGCCTTCCAAATGCGTACTTACCTATTTCTTCAAGGCCTTCACCGCCCTCGATCACTTCGAGATTTCTGAACTCCTCAAATCCACGTTCAGTTATTCTCTTTACGTTTTTTCCGAGAACTATTTCCTTTACATCTTCTGCAACTCTGCTATTTATTCTTATATATTGTATTCCTTCGGTATACATTCCGAATTCAACAACAGGTATGCCGTCAACCTCATCAGGAATGACCAGTGTTCCGTCTTTTACCATAGGTATTTCCTCTACCTTGAGACCACCATTAGTCTCTTTAAATGACATACCGTAATCTCTTAAAGTTATCAGAGGATCAAGCGCTGACAATTCCTGTTTATCGTAATCCCCATTTTCAAACTGCTCAAAAGTACACCAGTTCAATTTATAACGTTCTGCCTGATATCTTGCATTGGAATTTTCATCACAGACTATAAGTGTATTTTCCCAACGAGTTTCATCACAGAGTTCACATTCCGGATTCTTTATTTTAACGATACCGCAATACTCCTTTGGAATATCATAAGAAACAAAAACGTTTTCGGCCTTTTCAAATCTTTCAGGAACTTCAAAGACTTCAATACCTGTTCTTTGAAAAGCTCCACTTTGTATTTCTTCTACACTTTCGCCTATCTCAAAGCTCTTCAGATTTACACACAGGCAAAAAGCATCTCTTTTGATTTCCTTTAACTTGCTTCCTGTTTTGACCTCTTTTAAGCTGAAACATCCGCTGAAAGCATATGTACCGATAGATTCAAGTTCATCGTTAAGAGTAACAGTTTCAAGCTCATAACATTCATCAAAAGCTTGAGAATCTATCTTTTTTACATTTTTTCCAAGAACCACTGATTTAATATGCCGACAACCTGAACTACTCGCATCAAAAGCGCAGTAGCCTATCGCTGTAACAGGACAGCCGTCCACCTCATCAGGTATTACAAGATCAACGATAGAATCGTCTTCTGCCCCACTGACAATCGCTTCACCGTTGCTTATTTTGTACTTGATACCGTCCTTTACTACCTCGGCAGAAGCCTCGGTATCGGCTGCGCAAACGCTGCTGATAACGTTTTTCCCCTCTGTAACATTGCAGGCTCCCCCAACGAGCACAAGTGCTGTTACAGCTGCGATGATTTTTTTGATTTCCATAGTTTTTCTCCTTTGATTATATCATTTGCCTTTTACGGCATATTTATATTATATCATTAAAACTCGGACAAAACAATATTCCTATCTCAAAATTTACAATTTAGAAAATTTTACACTGAAAAAACTTCAAAAGAAAGGCTGCGCAACCTCTTAGTCACACAGCCTTATTTGAATACATGCTGATCCGGATATTATAAATTTGCGCCGTTTGTCGATACAAAGCCATAATCGAAAGATGTTGAAGCTAAGCAATAATATAAAACATTTTCAATAGATAATGATTTGAACTCCTCGGAAGTCACTTTTATGATTAGTTCATCAGAAGCTTCACTGTACTCATATCTGATGTTCTGCTGTTTGAGCTGCTCGATCGAGTCCTGTATCATAGATTTTTTATAAGCCTTGAGAGCTTCCGCTAAAGCATTATGAGGAGCGTTGCTGAAGTTCTTGATATCAGCTTCGACCTTATCTCTCAGGAATTCGCCGTTTATGATATACTTTGCAAGGAATTCATCTCCGTAAAAACCGACTCTCTGCTCATACAATTCCTTTGCCCATTTTTCGCCGTCAGGAGTTCCTGTTGTGTACAGCAGCTCTCCGTATTTCAGTTGGTCGCCGTCTTTGAGTATCTGGTGCAGCTTTTCATCAAGCAGGTTATTGCTGCTTACATCTTCGCTGTACTCTGCTATAGTCTTGCCATTATATTTATAGTTCTCGCTGCTTTTGAACTGCGGATATACAAATATAACAGTATTCTCATCTGTAGTATTGTTCAATACCGTGTATAATTCATAAGAAACAGGCTTTCCGTTCCATTTCTGACCAAATCCTACGTCCTGACTTACAACGTTATTGTTCTGCTCTTTATCAGTACTCTGACTGCTGTTTGTATCATCAAGTCCGAGAAGCATTTTCTGTAATGCCTGAGCATCACCCACTGTGAGTCCGTCACCGTCCATGTCTGCATTTGCCTTGCCCTGTGCGGTAAGATGATATTCGTCTGTACCGTTTTCGCCGTACTTGTTTGGATTTGCAAGAGCCTGCATAATAAGAACGATATCAGCCATGTCAACTGTTCCGTCGCAGTTAGCGTCACCCTTGACTGTGGCAAGAAGTGTTGTAACACTTGTAGATGTTGTCGTGATTTCTGTAGGCTGGCTTACAGTTGTAACATTAAGATCATAAAATTCGCCGAAATCGGGTAATTTTTCAAATTCATACGGGATACCGCTTTTATCAAGACCTATTTTTGAAATATAAGCTCTCAACTTTGCCTCATGGTCACCGTGAAAACCAATAGACAGTTTTTCATCAGATACATCTCGCGAAACAACGCCCTGTATATCGTTATTAGCCATAAAATCGCAAATGGCTTCAGCGTATTTCTGTGCAGCAGTTTTCTCCTTGCCATAATATGGTACAGCATCATCAACTAACAGCTTATCGACATCTTTTCTCAGCTGCAGGTAATTCAGCGCTGCATTACGCATAACTGCGCGTTTTTCCCCTTCGGGAAGTTTGCATCTTATTTCGCAATCACAGGCTATCTTATTTTTATCTGTACTGTCTGCACCTTTAACGATGACGCGTTTTTTTAATACAGTAACTTCAAAATACTCCTCAGGCAGAGCAAGAGCACTTACTATCCTGTCTTCATCCCATAAACTTTCACCTTTATCGTACGAGCAGTCACCGTGCTGATACGGAATATAATCAGTTAAGATCTCCTCCACAGTCCTGTCAGAGAGGAAATCCTCAGAGAACATACAAACGTTCCAACTGGAGCAATATACATACTCTGCATCGTCACCCTGACCGTAAACATAATAACCATTATCCTTGGTCAATCCTTTTTCTGCGAATAGTGAAATTACTTCTTCCGTTGTCATGGCATAGATATCATTGAAGGTGTATTCTATGAATTCATTTTCGGAAGAAGACAGCAGAGAAACGTTTACCGTTTCTTCGACTGCATTTGCTGATATAACAGCAGATGAACTCATTGTCATAAATGTTGCCGTTACAGCTGCAATTATTCTCTTGGTTTTGCTCATAAATAATCATCCTCTCGTTTATAATATTATTCCGCTGGGGAAATAAGCTCTTTGATAGTATCTATAGTCGTATCATTATTCCTGTAAAGGTAATACCCCTCGTCCTCTTCAAATTTTACCGCGATAGCAATATCTTGATCTATGTTTTTGATCTTATAAGCCTTGGCATAATATATACTTAACTGACCTCTCATTCCTACTGTGCCTATATAATCGCCTACATTATCAAAGGATACTCTGTACGTATTTCTGTACAATGTCATATCTCCATCAAAAATTCCAAGGGGAAATTTTTCGTTCATAGGCAGTGACGGAACGCCACCGTTACCGCTGTTATCCGTAGTTGTTGTGACAGACGTCACTGTAGTCAACGTTGTTTTCGATACAGTTGTGATCGACTGAGGCAGCGTATGAAAAGCCATATCTTCGCCGCCAAAACCGCCGAATTGCGTAGTCACGCTTGTGGAAGCTTCTGTGGTGTGCTTTTCGGTAATAGCTGTTTGTTTAGCTGTTTCTTTAGTAACAACTGTTGTGGTGATCTGAGTCCTTGCAGCAGCAGTAGTATGTATAGTCTGAACGGTATTCTGAGCATATGTCTGAGCTTTTGTAAATGCTGTATTTACAGATGTATTGCTGTGGGTAGTACTGTCTGGTTTTTTTTGCGTCTGAGCTGCTTTTGTTGCAGCTGTATTTGTTGTAACTGTAGAAACGTTCCCTGTGATCGACGATGTACTTGCTTGCGATGTAGTTATGGCTGTTACATCAATAATTTCGGGATCTGACGGAATTATCGGCATTTTATCAACGTGCTTCCAACCGAGTACCAAAACAACGGTTAAAACAAAACAAGTCAGAACAGGAACGGTTCGCTTGATAATACGAATTCGCCGTTCTTTTCTCAGGCGATGTTCATTTCGTTTGGAAAGAACACTTTGATACATCTCATAATCATTCTTCATATTCAAAGCCGCTCCTTTCCAATTCAGATCTTAACGTTTGTTTAGCGTTGTATAGCAGAGATTCTACCTGCCGTTTAGTCTTTTTCATAATCATGGCAGTTTCTGCATTACTGAATTCTTCAAAATAGGAAAGATACAAAACCTGTCGATATTCCAATCTCAGGCTATGCAGAGCTTTATGAACAATTCGCTTTTGTTCGCTTTTTATGTAATTGCTTTCGATGTTTTTTTCGTCAGCAAGGTGCTTTTGCGATTCCAGCGGAACGATGCTGAGTTTAGAATGTTTGCGCAGATATTTTATAGTTATATTGCGTCCGATAGCGTAAAGCCACGTCTTGAAGGAACTTTTCTCCGAATACTTAGGACAGTTGACTGCAAGTTCCGCAAATGTGTCCTCAGTAAGCTCCTCAGCCGTGTGAATATCCTGTACAAAGCTATTCAGATACAGCATCAATCCTTTACGGTATCCCTTTATTAATTCATATAAACCTTCATCATCGCCTGCAAGGAAACGGTGGTAGCTACTTGCACCGTTATCCATGGAGAGATTCCTCCTCTCAGGGGCTTGTACTTTGCCCTATATTATATTAGTACCACTTTTTAGGAAAAACTCAAAGCAAATCAAGTAATTTTTTATTTTTAACTATTATATCACGGGGCATCGGCAATTACAATAGATATCAAGTCTTCTCCTGATAAAAAACGCACAGCAGTCATACGGCTGCTGTGCGCATTTTTTAATCTTCAAGTTCTGCGGAGATCAGTTTTTTGTATTCCTCTTCTTTCTGGATCCTCTCCTCTTCCTCACGCTTCTGTCTTTCTATTTCTTCTTTTTCAAATTCAGCCATGCCTTTTTCTTTGTCGCCGACATAAAGAGTGATGACCTTGTCTATCTCGCCGTCCTTTACTGTGAACTTTGCCATATCCGACTTGAATGCTGCTCCGTCAGCAAATACATCAGTCTCCTCTGCAAGTTCCTGACCAAGTTCTGAGTTTATCCATGCGCCGCAATACGGCTCATCACCATATGACTCAGCATAGAGCATATATTCTCCGTCCTTGATACCGAACAGCTCGCCTGATTTTATACCTGACAGAACGACTGAATTGCCCTGCATTACAGTATATGTACAATCGCCTGTGTATGGCTGTTTATCAGGCCATGTGAGAACGTTGAAGGAAAGATTTTTCTCGCCTTCGTAAGGTGTGAAATAGAAGTCAAAAACAGTCGAATAGTTATATGCATAACCAAAACCGACTCCCTGATCTCTTGAACTCTTTATGTAGCCTTCGGGAACTTCATCGACCACGACTTTATAGCAATCGTAGCCTGTACGATAAAGGTCGGTGAATACCTTGGTAGTACCGTCTGAAGTCCAGCTCGTTTTCTTAGCGTAGCTGTAAGGAGCTTCAATAAGTGAAAGCTTAACGCCCTCAATTGGCTTTCCAGTAATGCTGTCATAGCAATTGACATTTATCGTATTGCCAGAGTTCTCCAGCGGACCAAAGTTCAGGAAAAGTTCCCTGTCAGGCTTACCATTCACTACTGAGAAGTCAATGCCGTTTGTAAGGTCTTCAAACTGAGCATCGGGATAGTTTTCCTTGACCATTTCAGCAAAATCACTGTCAGGATCAACGAAAGTAACAGGGTAATCAAAGAAATTGAACTCAGCATGATAATCACCGTCAGGAAGTGCCATTTCTCCGGTATACTGCCTCTGATAGTAATAATTGCCGTCCTTGTCGGTAATAGTGAGATTGCCGTAGCCTATATTCTCTCTGCCCTGACACCAGTCCATATGTGTGAACTTGACATTATTCTCTGTATCATCAGCTGCTACTCTTACAATCAATTCCTTCTCAGCTGTACCTGCTTCGATATCGAATATAACTACCTGATCCCATGTCTTGTATGCAGTATCGTAGCCCTTAGGAAGCCCATTTACTGTAAGAAAATACTTATAATCCTTATCATCAGGAAGTCCGTAGTAATTTATTTCCTCGCCGTTAGTAGGAATATCGCTGCCGATATTATACAAATAATTTTCCACCATCTCGTTAAGACATATATCAGCATCAAGAGGTTCGCCGGACATCATATCCACGACCTTGACGCTGAGCTTTGTACCCGCAGGTTTAATTTCAGAGACAAGCTGTTTTCGCAGGTATACCATGTCATAAACGTCAATAACACCGTCAGCTAAAAGATCAGCATTCTTAATATTTCCCAGCTCGCCGATACGTCCGAGAAGATAGCGGTTAAGCTGAACTGCGTCTGAAATACCCACGTTTCCGTCAAAGTTTACATCTCCGAAAAGAGTGAGGACCTGTGCATTTTCGACTATGTAATCCTCAGCCGAAGCTGAAGAGATATTCATAGCCACAGGTGCCGCAGCCATAACAGCTGCCGTTAAAATTGCCTTGATCCGATTTCTTATGTCCATTGCTTTTTACCTCCTGTCATTTGTAGAAGTCACTAAAACTCCCCTTACACTTTTAGTCTATCATAATAAACAAATTTTGTCAATATTTGTGGTAAACAATATGCTTTAAATACACCTTTCGTTTAAAAAAATAAAGTGCTGCCCTGTGACAGTGCTTGTTATAATAGTTGTTATGCTTGAGATTGTTGATGTTGTCGAGGTTAAAGATGCAGCAGGTTTTACATTGAGACTGCATGGCTTTCCGTCGGATGCCCTGACATTGATCACAGCCTCGCCTTTGATAGGTGCAAATTCAAAGCGATATAACTTAAAATTTATCACACTAATTGAGTGGTATAATAAAAATCAAGCCGCAAGGAATTTCCCTGCGGCTTTCTTACTTTATTATGTTTGTTACTTTCCGCTTTCACCGTAGTTTGAAAGTACTCTTGCGGAAGGATCATTTACGTTACAGCCTTCCCACTCCTTGTTAGGCATCCAGAAATCAACGATCATTTCACAGTTGCCATGATAATATTTATCAAATATCTCACGATAAAGGAGCGATTCCTTTGTGAATGGTTTTGCATGAGCATACTTTGTGCAATCAAGTTCAAATTCCTCATCTGAATAGTACTTTTCGGCATACTCCTTGAGGTAATCTACCATAGAATGTCCTACTGCGTCAGAGAATGCAGCCTTTTCACGATAAAGAATATCATGCGGCAGATAATCTCCCTCAAAAGCATGACGAAGAAGATACTTGCCCTTGTTGTACTTGTTGAGCTTCATCTCAGGATCAACTGCCATGACATATTTCACAAAGTCAAGATCGCCGAAAGGCACACGGGCTTCGAGAGAATTTACCGATATACAGCGGTCTGCACGTAGAACATCATACATATGCAGCTCATGTACACGCTTGACGGACTCCTGCTGAAAAGCCTCTGCGGAAGGAGCAAAGTCTGTATACTTATATCCGAACAGCTCGTCAGATATCTCACCTGTGAGAAGTACACGGATATCTGTCTGCTCGTGTATAGCCTTACAAAGCAGATACATACCCATACTTGCACGGATAGTCGTGATGTCGAAAGTTCCAAGAAGGTGGATAACATCTTCAAGTGCTGCTATAACATCGTCCTTGGTTATGATAACTTCTGTATGTTCGCTGCCGATATAATCAGCTACCTGCTTTGCATATTTAAGGTCGATCGCATCAGTGTTCATACCGATAGCAAATGTGCGGATAGGCTTGTCGCTCTCACGCTGTGCAATAGCACATACAAGTGATGAATCAAGTCCGCCTGAAAGCAAAAAACCAACTTTTGCATCTGCGTCAAGACGTTTTTTAACGCCTGCAACAAGTTTATCGTGGATATTCTTGCACACTGTGTCAAGGTCATCGTGAATGACTTTATCAACAGCTGTGATATCACAGTAGCAGTGGAATTCGCCGTCCTTGTAATAGTGTCCAGGAGGGAAAGGCATTATCTTTTTGCAGAGCTTTACAAGGTTTTTAGGTTCACTTGCAAACACCATTGCTCCGCTGTCGGATTTACCGTAATACAGCGGACGTATGCCTATTGGATCACGGGCAGCTATGAATTCGCCGTTTTTACCGTCGTATAACACGCAGGCAAACTCTGCATCAAGCATGGCGAACATATCAGTGCCGTATTCCTTGTAAAGCGGCAGAAGTATCTCGCAGTCACTGTCGCTCTTAAAGGTGTATCCCTTTGCTTTGAGCTCGTCACGCAAAGCCTTGAAGCCGTATATCTCACCGTTGCAGACAACATAATTGCCGTCAAGCTCAAATGGCTGCATTCCTTCGGGAGTAAGTCCCATTATGGACAGTCTCTGAAAACCGAGTACACCGTCCTTTAATCCGATTATCCTTTCATCATCAGGTCCGCGTGAGACTGTTGCTTTAAGTCCCTCTGCGACCTCCTCTGTACTGCCGCCTTTGCCGCAGTAGCCCATTATCGTACACATTTTCTATTCCTCCGAATTAATGATGTAATAAGACCATATATCGCCATTGAAATACAGTTTTGTGTGATTTCTCAGATAAGATCCTTTGCAAAGCAGACTGCACCTTCAAGCCTGTCATACGGCGGATAGTTATCTATCTGATAATATCCTCGTCCCTTGTACAGACTGACGGCAGCCGTCATTATTTCTCTTGTCTGTAGAATAGTTCTGGCAAAGCCTTGCTCAGCTGCCATTTTCTCCAACATATCCATCATAGTGGAAGCTATATGCATTCCACGGTATTCATTCTCGACCCACACGCGCTTTATCTCAACGTCACAGTCAGAATATCTTTTCAGCCCTGCACAGGCAGCAGCTGTATCATTTATATAAACTATCAGCACATCGTGAATGCTGTCTGACAGATTGTACGGAATAAAACCGCTCCTGTTGCACTGACCGCCGACAAGACTGTTATAGTATTCCTCTGTTATGAGATAAAACCGTCTGAAATCAGCGTTTTCAGCGTCTGTCCACTTATATCTGATATTTTTCATAGTACTTTTAATGTGAGCCTATGATAATAACAGGCTCATACAATTTTAAGCTCTATTTATGTATTTTTTCATCGAATTTGTTTTTGCTTCCTGCACCTGAAATATCCACAGGATAATCACCTGTAAAACACCCCTTGCAGTAACCGAAACGATTATCCACAAGCTCGCCGAGACATTCAACAGGCAGGTATCCGAGACTGTCCGCACCGATATACTTTGCTATCTCTTCCGTAGAACTGCACTTTCCTGCTATGAGGTTTTCCTCAGAGTCGATATCAGTACCGAAATGACATGTATGCAGGAACGGCGGCGATGAGATGCGCACATGGACTTCCTTTGCCCCTGCTTCACGAAGAAGCCTTACGATCCTCGCGCTTGTCGTACCACGGACTATGGAATCATCTATCATTATGACGCGCTTGCCCACAACGCTCTCGCGGACAGCGTTGAGTTTTATCTTTACTGCATTTTCACGCTGATGCTGTTCGGGCTGAATGAAGCTGCGTCCGATGTATTTGTTTTTTATGAAGCCTATACCATATGGTATGCCGCTTTCATTTGCGTAACCAAGAGCCGCATCAAGTCCAGAATCGGGAACACCGATAACTATATCTGCTTCTACAGGACTGCTCTTTGCAAGCAGCTCACCTGCTCTCAGACGTGCATGGTGTACCGAGATACCGTCAATAACAGAATCGGGACGTGCGAAGTAAATGTACTCAAAAATGCAGATATTTCGCTTGTTTGTGCAGTTGGTACGTATAGACTGCATACCTTCCTGACCAATGGCAACTATTTCTCCCGGCTCTATATCACGCAGGAACTCAGCTCCAACTGTCTCAAGAGCGCAGGATTCCGAAGCAACTACATACGCTCCGTCAGAAGTCCTGCCGATACACAGTGGACGGAAGCCGTCAGAATCACGAAAAGCTATGAGCTTTGTAGCTGTCATAACTATGCATGAATACGCACCTTTAAGTCTCGGCATTGCTTTCTCAACAGCTTCTTCTGTAGAATTGCTGCTGAGACGTTCACGGACTATCTCATAGGCGATCGCCTCCGTGTCGGAAGTGCCGTGGAAGATAGCTCCCGACATCTCAAAGGAGCGTCGGAGCTCCGCTGCATTGACGAGATTTCCATTGTGAACGAGAGCCATATTACCTTTGATATGGCGAATTACAAGGGGCTGGATATTATTGTGATTATGTCCGCCTGTTGTGGAATAGCGAACGTGTCCAACCGCCATATTACCGCTGCCGAGCTTATCCAGCTCTTCTCTGCTGAACACCTCCGAAACAAGACCGTCTGCACGTTTATGTCTGAATATACCGTCATCGCAGACTGTTATGCCGCAGCTCTCCTGACCTCTGTGCTGTAGCGCATAAAGTCCGAAATAGACCGATGCAGCAACATCAGAAGTCTTGGTCTCGTATATACCGAATACACCGCATTCCTCATGAATACTGTCAAACATTTCTTACGCCTCTCTCATAAGTATTGCTCACTCAGCTTATCGATCACTGCCAGTGCTGCAATACTTTTCTTCTTACGCTTATTCATGGCATACTGTTCAAGATAAGCATGTGCTTCCTCCTCCGTCATGCCCTTGTACTGCATGAGCATGAACTTTGCCTTGTCCACTGCCTGTATCTCGTTTATCTTTTCTTCAAGCCTGCGATTTTCCTCATACAGCTTTAAAGAACGGTTAACAGCGATATCCAGCGTTTTCACCAGCTGATAGAGCAGGGTTCTGCTGAACGGCTTTCCGACAATGATAATACCTGTCTTTTCAGCACGTCCCGCTATCTTTTCCGTCTGCTCTTCCTTTATCATAAAGATACAGTTTGCAGTCGTATTTTCAATGATGTATTCCGCAAGCTCAAAGCCCGACTCGTCCATAAGCGGAGAATTTATAACTGCCAGTTCCACAGACGGATCAGCATCGAAAACTGTTTTTGCCTGATAAGCCGATTCAACAAGTTTCGGAGTACATCTGAACGAATCGCGGAGGAAATTCACAAGAGCTTCAGAGGCTGTTTTATTACTTGAAACTACAAGAATTTTTTCCAAAGCTTACCTCCGTCAGAGACTGTAAAAATAATGTTTTTCCTCGAATGCTTCCTTATTATATGCGGAAGAATATTCAGCCCATTCTTCATGGCTGAATTTCAGCAGCACGTCAAGTATATTTGAAGGCACGTATTTTTTCACGAATTCAGAACTCTCTGTGCAGTTGATGGCTTCCTCAAGTGTGGAAGGGAGACGCTCTGTACCCTTGTTCTTTTCTGAAAGCGGAAGCTTTTCAACTATGCCGTCAAGTGCAGAATATATCATAAGACCGAGAACGAAATACGGATCACATACACAGTCCGCAGCACGTAACTCTATGCATGGGTTATCGCTGTCAGGATTCATACGTATAAGCTGTGAGCCCTCTTCGTCCGACCATATAATATCACGGGGAGCTGTAAACTCGCCCAGTCTCTCATAGGAATTCACGTTTGAATTTGTAAAGAGAGTAAATTCACGGATATGCTTCATTATACCTGCTGCGGCATTCTTTATGATATCACCGCACTCGGAAGTTCTCTCCTCCATAAAATCATTGTCGGGAAAAACTGTAAAGCTTATATGCATTCCGTTTCCGCAGTCATCATGCAAAGGCTTGGGCATGAAGCTTGCGTGTACGCTATGAGATTCAGCAACTGATTTTACCGCAGATTTGAAGCTGAGAAAAGTATCTGCCGCTTTGAGTGCAGATGAAGTATTGAAGTCTATCTCATGCTGACCGCAGCCGCTCTCGTGGCGTGAGGATACAGGGTGTATCCCCATTTGCTCAAGTGTGAGACAAACATCGCGGCGGATATTCTCTCCCTTATCATCAGGAGCAACATCACAGTATCCTGCATAATCATGCGGAGTTTTAGTCGGGATACCATTATCGTCCTTACGGAAAAGTGTAAACTCGCATGATGTTCCGAAACGGAAGCAATAGCCTGCTGAAACTGCCGCTTTCATAGCCTTTTTAAGGAAGTATCTTCCGTCGCCCTCAAAGGGAGTACCGTCTGCATAACGGATATAGCAGAACATTCTTATTACTCTGCCCTGCTGAGGTCTCCACGGAAGAACGGTCATAGTCTGAGCATCAGGGAAAAGGAAAAGGTCTTTTCCGTTTGCGGCCTCAAAGCCTGCTATCTTTTTTGCTGTGATGCGCACTCCGCGCTCAAAGGTAACTGCAAGCTCTGATGAAAGGACAGAGATATTTTTCAGTCTGCCTTTCAGATCAGAGAATGTCAGTTTGACGAACTTAACATCATTTTCTTCTATATACTGCAATATCTCATTTTCTGAATATATCATTTTAGCCTCCGTATCATAGATTGGTGTAACCTATAAGGTATTCGTCCACCTCTGCCGCAGCATCACGTCCTTCACGGATAGCACGGACTACAAGAGACTGTCCGATATGCATATCGCCTGCGGTAAATACCTTATCAACATCTGTAGAATGTTTGCCAAGTGCTGTTTTTACGTTTGTGCGCTGGTCAAGTGATACGCCGAATGCATCTGCAATATACTTCTGACAGCCGAGGAAACCTGCTGCAATAAGACATAATTCGCATGGAATGATCTCCTCGCTGCCCTCTATTTCATTCATGGTACGTCTACCTGTTTCGGGATCTGTTCCGAATTGGAGCTTAACTGTTTTTATAGCCGACAGCTTACCGCTTTCGTCCTTGATGAATTCCTTTACAGTTGTGCAGTAAATACGCGGATCGTGTCCGAATACCGCAATAGCTTCCTCCTGACCGTAATCAGTCTTACAAACTCTCGGCCACTCTGGGAAAGGATTGTTCTCGGCTCTCTCATCAGGGAGCTTAGGCATCATTTCAAGCTGTACCACAGACTTGCAGCCGTGACGGACAGAAGTTCCAACACAGTCATTACCTGTATCACCGCCGCCAATGATAACAACATTTTTGTCCTTTGCTGAAATGTATTTGCCGTCTTTAAGTTCGGAGTCAAGCAGGCTCTTTGTTGTAGCTTTGAGGAAATCCACTGCAAAGTATATTCCCTCTGCGTCACGTCCCTCGGCTTTGATATCACGAGGATTTGACGAGCCGCAGGCAAGTACAACAGCGTCATAGCTGCTCATTATCTCATCAGCGGAAACATTTTCGCCTACATTGGAATTAGTTCTGAACTCTACGCCCTCAGCTTTCATAAGCTCTGTGCGGCGTTCGATGATATGCTTTTCAAGCTTCATATTCGGGATACCGTACATAAGCAGCCCGCCAACACGGTCGGAACGCTCGAAAACTGTAACATTGTGACCGCGCTTGTTGAGAGTATCAGCTGCGGCAAGTCCCGAAGGACCTGAGCCTATAACAGCTATACGCTTTCCGCTTCTTACTGCGGGTATCTGAGGCTGCATAAGACCGTTTGCGAAGCCGAATTCGATTATGGAATTCTCGTTCTCCTTAGTAGTTACCGGCGAATCGTAAACTCCGCAGATACAAGCCTTTTCGCAAAGTGCGGGACATACTCTCGATGTAAACTCGGGGAAATTATTGGTCATAAGCAGACGGCTCAAAGCCTGTTCCTTCTGACCGTGATAAAGCAGGTCGTTCCACTCGGGAATGAGGTTGTTCAGCGGACAACCTGACATCATACCACAGAGCATTTTTCCGTTCTGGCAGAATGGTACTCCGCAGTCCATACAGCGTGAAGCCTGTTCCTTACGCTTTTCTTCCGAGAGCGGTACGTGGAACTCGTTAAAGTCCTTTATACGCTCAAGAGGTTCTTTTGCAGCTGTTTCTGTTCTTGCATATTCAAGAAATCCTGTTGCTTTTCCCATGGCTCACGCCTCCTTTCTGATGAGCTCGAATGCTTCTATCATAGCCTGCTCGCTGCTCATGCCTGTTTTTTCAAGTTTTGTTACTGTCTTTTGTATCTTCGCATAATCGTGAGGTATTATCTTCTTGAAGCATGGCAGATAACGCTCAAAGTCTGCGAGTATCAGTTTAGCCTTTTCAGAGCCTGTAGCCTCTTCGTGCTCGGTGATGATAGCTTTAAGCTCGGCGATGTCCTCTTCCTCAGTAACAGTTTCAAGTGAAACAAGTGCCTTGTTGAGACGTGTGTAAAGGTCATGCTCCTCATCGAGAACATATGCTATACCGCCTGACATACCTGCGGCGAAGTTCTTGCCTGTACGTCCGAGGATAACTGCGCGTCCGCCTGTCATATATTCGCAGCCGTGATCGCCTACGCCCTCACATACGGCGGTAGCTCCCGAATTTCTTACGCAGAAACGCTCACCTGCAACACCGTTGATAAATGCCTTGCCTGAGGTAGCTCCGTAGAGTGCAACGTTACCCACGATAATATTCTCATCAGCCTTGAATGTAGAAGCCTTTGGCGGATTAAGTACAAGCTTGCCGCCTGAAAGACCCTTGCCGAAATAGTCATTGCTGTCACCGCTGAGCTCGAGAGTGAGTCCCTTTGGTATGAACGCACCGAAGGACTGTCCGCCGCTGCCTGTACATTTAACTGTGAATGTATCATCAGCAAGTACGTTTTCACCATGGATACGTGTTATCTCCGCACCTGTGAGAGTTCCCACAGAACGGTCTGTATTCACAACATCAATGGAAATAGACTTGGAAGTTCCGTTTTTCAGCGCACTTCCCAGCTTCTTTATTATAACACAGCGGTCTATGGTGTTGTCAAGTTCAAAATCGTAAACATCTTCAGCATCAAAATGCTTTTTGCCGTCAACTGTGCTGTTTGCAAGTATATTTGCGAAGTCGATATTCTTTTCGGCTGCACTGTCCTTGATACGGAGAAGGTCTGTGCGTCCCACAAGCTCGTCAACTGTGCGTATACCGAGCTTTGCCATATATTCACGGAGCTCCTGTGCTATGAAGTGCATGAAGTTCACAATGTATTCAGGCTTACCGCGGAAACGCTTTCTAAGCTCGGGATTCTGTGTAGCTATACCCATAGGACAGGTATCAAGGTTGCAGACTCTCATCATAACGCAGCCCATTGTTACCAGCGGAGCTGTTGCAAAGCCGAATTCCTCTGCACCGAGAAGTGCTGCAACAAGTACGTCACGGCCTGTCATAAGCTTGCCGTCTGTCTCTATGCGGACTCTTGAACGAAGTCCGTTGAGCATAAGTGTCTGATGAGCTTCGGCAAGTCCAAGCTCCCAAGGAAGTCCTGCATTGTATATGGAGCTCTTCGGAGCTGCACCTGTACCGCCGTCATATCCTGAGATAAGTATAACCTGTGCGCCTGCCTTTGCAACGCCTGCTGCAACAGTTCCTACACCTGCTTCGGATACGAGCTTTACTGAGATGCGAGCCTGATCGTTGGCATTTTTAAGATCGTATATGAGCTGTGCAAGATCCTCGATAGAATATATATCGTGATGAGGCGGAGGTGAGATAAGTCCAACGCCTGCTGTTGAGTGACGTGTCTTAGCGATCCACGGATATACCTTTCCTGACGGAAGATGTCCGCCCTCGCCCGGCTTTGCGCCCTGTGCCATTTTTATCTGTATTTCCTGTGCGGAAACGAGGTATTCAGATGTAACGCCGAAACGTCCCGAAGCAACCTGCTTGATAGCTGAACATTTATCGGATTTAAGACGCTCGGGGCTTTCTCCGCCCTCACCGCTGTTAGACTTTCCGCCGATACTGTTCATAGCCTTTGCCATGCACTCATGTGCTTCCTGAGAAATAGAACCGTATGACATAGCACCTGTCTTGAAACGCTTGCAGATGCTCTCGACCGACTCTACCTCGTCAATAGATATCTCAGCGGAACTGTCGAAATTGAAGTCAAGGAGACTGCGGAGCGTAAGCTCGTTGTCCTCACGATTAAGAGCTTCGGAATACTTTTTAAATGTATCGTAGCTGCCTGTCCATGCTGCCTGCTGAAGAAGATGAATCGTCTCGGGAGTGTAGAGATGCTCGCTCTTTCCGCTGCGGAGCTTATGACTGCCTGCGCTCTTTACATCGCTGCTGACGTAGAGTCCGAGAGGATCGTAAGCAGCTGTATGGAGAGCTTCTGTACGACGGCTTATATCAGCAAGTCTGATACCGCCGATACGGCTGACAGTACCTGCAAAATATCTGTCGATAAGCTCCTGAGAAATACCCACAGCCTCAAAGAGCTTGCTGCCCTGATAGGACTGGATAGTGGATATACCCATTTTTGAAGCTATTTTTACGATACCGTGAAGAATAGCACTGTTGTAATCGTCCTCAGCAGCGTAGAAGTCCTTGTCAAGCGAGCCGTCCTCAATGAGTGAACGGATAGTTTCATGTGCAAGGTATGGATTGACAGCACAGGCACCGTAGCCTAAAAGTGCTGCGAAGTGGTGTACTTCTCTCGGCTCTGCACTTTCAAGTATCATAGCAACTGCTGTACGCTTCTTTGTGGAAACGAGATGCTGCTGGAGTGCAGAAACTGCAAGGAGCGAAGGTATCGGACAGTGATACTCGTCAACACCGCGGTCGGAGAGAATAAGTATAGATGCTCCGTCACGATAAGCCTTGTCAGCGTCAATGAAGAGACGCTCAATAGCCTTGTCAAGTGAAGTTCCGATGTAGTATGTTATGGGGATAACTGCGCATTTAAGTCCATTCTGATTAAGAGACTTTATTTTGAGCATATCAGTCTCTGTAAGGATAGGATTTTCGATCTTCAGAACATGGCAGTTCTCTGGACGCTCCTCAAGGATATTTCCGTCCTTGCCGATGTAAACGCTTGTGTCTGTAACAACTTCCTCACGGATAGCGTCAAATGGAGGATTTGTTACCTGTGCGAAAAGCTGGCGGAAATAGTTGAAAAGAGGCGGTGCCTGCTTGTCCAGTGGCGGAATCGGGATATCACTTCCCATAGAAGCGATAGGCTCTGCACCTTTTTCAGCCATTGGCAGGATAGATGTACGGATATCCTCATATGAATAGCCGAATGCCTTGTGAAGTCTTGCAAGCTCGTCCTTTGAATATGTCTTTACTCCCTTGTTCGGGATATGAAGATCGTGGAGACGAACGAGATTTGCGTCCAGCCATTCGCCGTAAGGCTGGCGTGAAGCATACATTGACTTCACCTCATCATCCTCGATGATACGACCCTGCTTTGTATCTGCAAGGAGCATCTTACCGGGACGGAGACGGTCTTTCTTAACTATCTTCTCAGGTGCGATATCTATACAGCCTGTCTCAGATGAAAGAATAAGGAAACCGTCATTGGTTATGCAATATCTTGACGGACGGAGACCGTTTCTGTCGAGGACTGCTCCCATAACGTCGCCGTCAGAGAAAAGTATAGACGCAGGACCGTCCCAAGGCTCCATCATAGTTGCGTAATACTGGTAAAAATCGTACTTTGCCTTGGATATTGTCTTGTCGTTCTTCCAAGGCTCGGGAATAGTTATCATAACTGCCAGAGGAAGCGGCATACCTGACATTATCATGAATTCAAGAGCGTTGTCAAGTCTTGCAGAGTCCGAACCTTTAACATTTATAGCAGGAAGTATCCTGTGCATATCATTTTTCAGTGTCTCACAGGTCATAGTCTCCTCACGGGCAAGCATCTTATCAGCATTGCCTGTGATAGTATTTATCTCGCCGTTGTGAACAATGAAACGGTTTGGGTGAGCCTTCTGCCAGCTTGGATTGGTATTAGTTGAAAAACGTGAATGTACCATTGCTATAGCAGATGTAAATTCATCACTCTGAAGATCAGTGTAAAATCTTCTGAGCTCATCAACAAGGAACATACCCTTATATACGATTGTACGGCTTGAAAGTGAGCATACATATGTGTCATCGTTGGACTGCTCGAATTCGCGTCTTGCAACGAAGAGCTTGCGGTCGAAGTCAAGTCCCTTCGGACATTCATCAGGACGCTTCACAAAAGCCTGCATGATACATGGCATACTGTCAAGTGCCTTGTGACCAAGTATTGAAGCTGAAGTTGGTACTTCACGCCAGCATACGAATTCCATGCCGTTATTATCTATTATCTTTTCAAAGAGCTTCTTTGCACGGTCGCGTCTGAGCTCGTTCTGAGGGAAGAAGAACATTCCAACACCGAAGTCCCCTTCTTCTCCGATATCCTTGCCAAGCTTTTTTACTTCATTAATAAAGAAGCTGTAAGGCATCTGTACAAGTATTCCAACACCGTCGCCTGTTTTCCCCTCGGCGTCCTTTCCTGCACGGTGTTCAAGCTTCTCAACGATGGTGAGAGCATTTTCAACAACATATCTTGACTGTTCGCCATTGATATTCACTACTGCTCCGATACCACAGTTATCATGCTCAAAACGAGGACTGTAAAGTCCTTGCTGCTGGTAAGGAGCTTCCTCTCTAAAATTATCCATATCATTCACTAACCTTTCAATAATCCGAGCACCATTGATCGGATTATAATAAAAAGAACGTTTCAACAGACAGATAGCCTGCTAAAACGTCCTTGTTTTCTTAACTATCTTATCACGTTAAAGCGGAAATGTCAATAGGAAAATCAGGATTTTTGCCGTTTCGTTAAATTTCAACAGTTATTATGCGCTAACAGCACTTAAAAAATATGCGATACGCCAAATTTCAAAAAAGCTATTGACAAATCTCTTGCAAGGGACTATAATTGCAATGTAAACAGCAAGGGAGCTGCGGATATGGAATCCGTAGCTCTTTTTTGTTATTAGTACTAATTCCATACACGAAGGGGTGTATGAAGTCTGAGGACTTCTTCACCCCTTTGATATTTATGCTGTAACAATTTAGGAGGTAGTTTTATGGACTCTCAGACAATTTTACAACAAGCCATGGATGAGACAAACGGTCTTGTCTTCGGTGTATGGTTCCTTATTGGTGCTGCTCTCGTATTCTTTATGCAGGCGGGATTCGCAATGGTGGAGACAGGCTTCACCCGTGCAAAGAACGCAGGCAATATCATCATGAAAAACTTAATGGACTTCTGTATCGGTACAGTTGTTTTCATTCTCATAGGTTTCGGTC
>NZ_JAEEMU010000020.1 GCF_016283395.1 Ruminococcus sp. | reverse complement strand
ATCTGTGTGACCACATTTCCGTTGGCGTCTGTAGCCTTTTCGCCGTTTGCCTCAGTAACTTCAACTACCTCTGTAGCAGGCTCTTTAGCAGCTGTAGGATCTTCGGCGTTAAGTGCTGTAGCCTCATCGGGAGCTGATGCAAGTCCGAGATCGGCAGGTGAACCTGACTGGAAAGGAGTTACGATAACGTTGCCTTTTTCGTTGTCGATGTGCTCGAGAGTAGGAGCGTTGCTGTCCTCTGTTGCAGCGGCAGTAGTTGCGCTGCTGTCATTATTTCCGCTGCCGTTGTCTTTTTTATTTGAATCCATACATGATGCGGCAGATGTAAGCAGAACGCAGGCAACAGCTGCGATCGCGATCATTCTTTTTCTAAAATTACTCATATTTTGCGTCCTTTCATTTCATATAATGTTTTTATACGATTGAAAATGCGAAGCAGTGCTCTTCGCTAACCTTATAATAATTATACACGCGCCTTTAATATTTGTCAAGCCGAATAACAAATTGTAATCAATTCTTTGCATATTCACCACGGGGATTTCATCGTTCTGTCATTTTTGCCTGCAAGTGTAAAAACAGGTAATAAATTGGCAGATTAATAAATAAAGTCATACCAATTTATTGTTTATTAGTTCAAATCATGTATTGCAAAGAGCTCAAAGCCGTGTTATAATTATAGTAAGTGTTCTTAAAATCGATATCTATATATTCCGCTTCTGTAAGATACACTATTATGACTCAAAACGATCAGCAGCGGAGCAGAGGTATGGGGTATCGGTTGTGTTTGAGTTTTCGTGATCATCTATGATGAAGAGAGGAAATTTGAAATGAGGATAAGGAAGATCGCACTGATAGTTGCTGCGGCATTAGCCGTATCAGCAGTCGGCTGCGCGAAGGAAAAGGGGACTCCTGATGTTGTCGAGAAAGATAAGGAGACACAGGAGGAAATTACTACCGTTATTACCGAGGAGGAAACTACAGAGATGGCGACCGAGCATATCAGCCCAGTTGAGACCGTTTCAGCAACTCTTAATTCGCAGATAACCGTTAACAGGACTATCGGACGAGCTGAGGGAAGCAACACGATCAAGTTCCCCCTTGCCGATCTCATTGAGGACGGCGACAGGGTAAAATCTTTTACTTTTACTATTTATTCAGGTGACGGCGGCGACATAGGTGGCTTTAAGGGTGGATGCGGCATTGCTGTTGACACCGATTGTCCTGCTGCAACGAATAAAGGTTGGTATCAGAGCCCTGATTTTTCAGCACCTACTCAGGGAAGCTATGGTGAGATAACATGGAATGTACCTGACGAGCTGAAGGACTACATACACGCAGGGGGAGAAGTTCTGTTCGGATACTGGTGGGGCAATTGTGAGAGTATCAGGATAGAAAATGTGGTATGTACATACGAAAGAACGAGAGAAGTTCCCGTTGACGGCATGGGGGCAGCAGAGGTAGGGATAAGCGTAAACTATTCCGACGCTGACAATACTATCCATGTACCTCTTGATTTTATTCCCGATAAGGTAATACCTCAGGTCGTTACTTTCAAGGTAAGTGCGGCAGGAGGCTTTGGAAAATATACGGGAGCATTCGGCATAAACTCTTCAAAGGGCAAGTATCAGTCAGGTGATACTGCCGTATTCACCAACGATTCCAGCATAGAGCTGGTATGGTTCGTGCCTGATAAGGCTAAGGAGTGCATAGCTCAGAACAACGAGCTTGTGCTTGGCTACTGGTGGAGCGAACAGCCTTCCGTTACTCTTGATACTGTGTCTGTAAAGTACAGTCAGGGCGAGGGCTTTACAGGTGAATTCCCTGTTATGACCACTACAGCTGCATCCGAAGATAACGCTGCTGTCCAGACTGCAACAGTTGCTGCGGCAGAACGCGGCTTCCGTACAGCAGATGAGATAGTATCACAGATAAAGGTGGGCTGGAATTTAGGCAATACCCTCGACAGCTACAATACTGACAAGGAAGGCCTTGAGACCGAGACTGCGTGGGGCAATGTCAAGACCACAAAGGAGATCATCAAGTCAGTCAAGTCGGCAGGCTTCAATGCAATAAGAATACCTGTAACGTGGGCTGAGCATATGAACGGCGATACTATAAGCACCGAATGGATGAACCGAGTACAGGAAGTAGTCGATTACGCTTATAATGAGGGAATGTTCGTTATAATCAATATGCACCATGATGACTATATCTGGTTCGAGCCTCAGAAGTCGTCATATAACGGCGACAGCTTCAGGCTGAAAACCATATGGGAGCAGATATGCGAGCGTTTTGCCGATTATGATGACCGCCTTATATTTGAAGGCATGAACGAGCCGAGAACTGTCGGTTCTACCATGGA
>NZ_JAEEMU010000064.1 GCF_016283395.1 Ruminococcus sp. | reverse complement strand
CTCCCGCGTGTAGTGACCCTTTTTACAGGAGATCCTCCCGTGTGAGCATGGGTACTGTTTTTCAGATACCCTGGACTTACCTTACAAGCAATATTAACTATCCACAGCAGCTCCGTGAAATGGGGTTCAGAACGGCTGCTATGGCACTCAGCGACGACTCAGTAAGTATCGACTCAACAAAGCTTGCAGATATACAGAAGCTTGCTGTTGTTTTAGGCACCGAAGGCGAAGGACTTGCTGACAAGACAGTGGCGGACTGCGATTACACTGTGAAGATACCGATGTCTCACGGTGTTGACTCGCTTAATGTTGCCGCCGCAAGCGCAGTTGCCTTCTGGCAGCTGGGCAGATAATACAGCTAATTACTCTTAGGAGTAAGAATATATATAATGATATGGGGTAATCAATATGAAACTTTATTTTAATCAAAGAGTATTTACTTTTAGACAGCGCTCGGAAATCTATGACGAATCTGGCAATGTTATGTTTACTGCCGTGGGTGAAATATTATCACTTGGTCGCAAAATGCATATCTTTGATGACATGAACAATGAGATCGCATTCGTTCAGCAGAGACTTCTCAGGCTGCTACCGAGATTCTCTGTATATATCGGAGGTCAGTTTATCGGAGATGTTGTAAAGGAGTTCACACTCTTGAGGCCACATTATTCCATTGATGAACTCGGCTGGCAGATAAGCGGCGACTTCTTCGCTCACGATTACAGTATCTCCTGTAGAGGACATTACATTGCTTCCATACATAAGCGCTGGATGTCATGGGGCGACAGTTTTGAGATAGACGTAGCAAAGGAACAGGATATAGTTATGGCGCTGGCTGTAATAATCGCTATTGACTGCGTTATCGACCAGTCTCAGAACAGCTAATAATGGGAGGTATTCCATCATGAGAAAATACAAATGGGGCATTATCGGAACAGGTAAGATTGCACACACATTTGCAACTGCTCTTAAGCATTGTGAAAATACAGAATTATGTGCTGTTGCTTCGAGAACTGACGAAAGATCCAAGGATTTCGCTGAAAAGTTCGGATTTTCTGAGCACTACGGAAGTTATAAAGATTTTGCCGAAAAAAGCGATGCTGAGATAGTATATATCGCAACTCCTATGGCTTCACACTTCAATGATGCATGGCTGTGCCTTGAAAACGGCAAGAACGTACTTTGCGAAAAGACACTAACACTTAATACCTCTCAGACTGAAAAGCTTATCGCTTTTGCCAGAGAAAAGGATCTCTTTTTCATGGAAGCTATGTGGATGAAGTGCCGTCCTGTTTACAGGAAAATGAAAGAGTGGATAGCTTCGGGACTTATCGGTAATATCGAATATATCAAAGCTGATTTCAGCAATTTCATTCCATACAACGAAAATGACAGGCTTTTCCGCGCTGACTGCGGTGGTGGCTGTCTGCTTGATCTTGGTATTTACCCTATTACGCTCACTCACGATCTTCTTGGGATGCCAGATGATATCGTCAGCTCCGCTCACATGATGTACGGCATAGATATGAGTAATTCCATCATTTTCAGATACAAAAATGGTGCTTTCTCATCAATGGATAACGGCTTTGAGATACAGCTTCGCAATAATGCCATTATTTCTGGTTCAAAGGGCTTCATTACACTCGGTAACTGGTTCCACTGTACGGACGAAGGCATACTCTTTGACCGTAGCGGAAATGAGATTGAGCGTTTTGTATATAAGGATGATATCAACGGCTATGAATACGAAATCGATGAAGTACACCGCTGCCTTGAGGTCGGATTCAAAGAAAGCCCTCTCGTTCCACACAGCGCTACAATCGCTGTTATGAAAATCATGGATGAATGCAGAGCACAGTGGGGAATGAAATTTCCCAATGAATGAAACAAGACACATATAGATTCAAAGTGAAAAATTATGATAGATATTTTAAACGAAATCAAAAGATTGTCTGAACAATATGGCGAAGGATTCAACTGGAACACTCTGTCCGATGGAATTACGTATGTGAATGAGCTTCAAAAAGAAACAGATATATCTGAATATACTGATATACAAGCTGTTGCCCGAAGCTATTCCAATGACGATGTTCTTTTTATACTTGATAATAATACTTATCGGATTTACCACCTGACCTACTCATCAATCAGACAAAACGGCTATCCTAAGTTTGTTGAGTTTTCTGACGGAATGGATGTTGTCAGCTATATCGAAAGACAATATATTGAAGAATGTTGTCAGTGAAATTGATAATAATAATTTAAAGGGGTCACAATGACCCCTTTTGTTTGTAATATTACTTTGTACCGAAAATACGGTCCCCTGCATCGCCCACGCCAGGTACGATGTACTTTTCCTCATTGAGCTTTTCATCCATAACGCCAGCATATATCTCTACATCAGGATAT
>NZ_JAEEMU010000028.1 GCF_016283395.1 Ruminococcus sp. | reverse complement strand
TATATAATATGGTAGACCAGCTGTTTATCGGAAAGGCTGTAGGAACTCTCGGAAATACGGCGACTTCTATCGCATTCCCGTTCACAACGGGATGTATGGCACTTGCGCTCCTGTTAGGAATAGGCGGTGCTTCGTGCTTTAACCTTGCGCTTGGTATGGGAGATAAAAAAAGAGCCCCGTACTTTGCGGGAAACGCACTTTCACTTCTGGCAGCCAGCGGTGTCGTAATATCTGCGATAACGCTGATCTTTCTTACTCCGCTGCTGAAACGATTCGGAGCAACTGACGCGGTATTGCCTTATGCCAAGGAGTACGTCAGATATACGGCATTCGGCTTCCCGTTCCTTATTCTTACAGCAGGCGGCGGACATATCATACGTGCGGACGGAAGTCCTAAAATGACTATGATATGCAATATCACAGGAGCTATCATCAATACGATACTTGATGCCATATTTGTTCTCGGTCTTGACTGGGGGATGAAGGGCGCAGCTATTGCAACAGTAATTGGACAGGTCGTTTCGGCAGTTATTGTTATAGTATACTGCTTCAATTTCAAGACAGTATATCTCTTTGGCAGACATCTTTTACCGAAAGCGGGCATAGTGAGCAGAGTTTGTTCAATAGGTATGGCTTCCTGTTTCAATCAGATAGCTATTGCTGTTGTACAGATAGTTCTCAACAACTCACTCGCCCATTACGGAGCACTTTCAAAGTACGGTGCAGATGATCCGATAGCAGCTGCGGGAATAATCATGAAGGTCAATATGATCGTATTCTCAATAGTTATCGGACTTGCTCAGGGTACTCAGCCTATTGAGAGCTTCAACTACGGAGCAAAGAATTACGACAGAGTAAAGAGTGCTTTCTGGATGGCTATAAAGGCAGGCGCAGCTATTTCACTTGTGGCATTTGTATGCTTCCAGCTTTTCCCGAGACAGATACTCAGCGTATTTGCAAATGAGAATGCAAGTGAGGGATATTATGAGTTTGGTGCGAAGTTTTTCAGGATATCAATGTTCTTCACATGGCTCAACTGTTTACAGCCTATAACTTCCACATTCTTTACCTCGATAGGAAAATCCATAAAGGGTGTATTCCTTTCGCTTACAAGACAGATACTGTTTTTTGTGCCACTTCTTCTCGTATTGCCGCTGTTCTTCAAAATAGACGGAATCATGTATACAGGTCCTATTGCGGACGGTCTTGCTGCTATAGTTGCAGTAATTATGGCAATGTATGAATTCAAGGATATGCATGAACGAGAATGGTATTGATGAGGATATATTGTTAAAATAAAAATAAAAATCCTGCGGTATTGATTTATTGCAGGATTTTTGTTATAATATTATAGTGACTTTTTGGGGTATAGCCAAGCGGTAAGGCACAGGACTTTGACTCCTGCACTCGTGGGTTCAAATCCCGCTGCCCCAACCACAAGCTGAGCCAGCTTGACCGCAGCCACGTTGACGCTTGCAAGCTCGCTTACTATTTATCAATACTGATACCCGTACATCGCTTACGGCACATTTAAATCGCATAAATCGATACAGTAATTTATCGATCGAACTGTAGGGGGCGATGCCTACATCGCCCCCATTTTTTCTATAAGTTAACGTGCTGATGTAGACATCAGTCCCTACATAAATGACGAAAAAGCTGCCGCACTAATGTGCAGCAGCCATTAATATTCTATCAAACCGCAGCTTTTGCGCCGTCAGCCTTTGTTCCCTCAGCCTTATCGGGAACGCTTACCTTTTCGATATCTGCACCAAGAGCTCTGAGCTTGCCTTCCATGCAGTCATAACCTCTCTCGATATGGTAGATATCCTCGATCTCGGTAACGCCGCTTGCAGCAAGTCCTGCAATGATAAGTGCTGCGCCTGCTCTCAGGTCACAAGCCTTTACGGGAGCTCCCATAAGCTTGCCTGTGCCCTCTATAAGAGCTACCTTGCCGTTTACTGTGATATCTGCGCCCATTCTTCTGAGCTCGTCCACATAGCGGAAACGCTGCTCCCAGATATTCTCGGTGATAATGCTCGTACCCTCTGCAAGACACAGAAGAGTAGCTATCTGAGACTGCATATCTGTAGGGAATCCCGGATGAGGAGCTGTCTTGACGTTTGTCTTTACCAGCGGACCGTCTACCCATACCCTTATACTGTCATCGAACTGCTCGATGTTAACGCCGATCTTCTCAAGCTTTTTGGTAATGGATTCAAGATGCTTCGGGATAACGTTCTTGATAAGAACATCGCCCTTTGTTGCAGCAACTGCCACCATAAATGTACCTGCTTCTATCTGATCGGGTATAACCGCATAAGTAGTACCGTGGAGATGCTCAACACCTCTGATCTTGATAACATCGGTACCTGCGCCCATGATGTTTGCACCCATTGAGTTGAGGAAGTTTGCAAGATCAACGATGTGCGGCTCCTTAGCTGCATTTTCGATTATTGTGAGTCCCTCAGCCTTTACAGCAGCGAGCATAGCATTCATTGTAGCTCCGACTGTAACAACGTCAAAGAAGATCTGATTGCCGCTGAGCTTGTCTGCAGTAAGATCTATCATGCCCTGACTGAGAGTATGCTTTGCACCGAGGGCTGTGAAAGCCTTTAAGTGCTGATCTATAGGTCTGTCTCCGAGAGGACATCCGCCCGGCATGGAAACTCTTGCTTTATTGAATTTGCCCAGAAGAGCACCGAGGAAGTAATATGAAGCACGCATTTTTCTTGCATACTCATAAGGAACGCAGAATTTGCTGATAGTCGTAGGATCTATCCTGTAGGTATCCTTTGCGATATTAGTACCTTCTGCACCCATTTCCTCAAGAATATGG
>NZ_JAEEMU010000019.1 GCF_016283395.1 Ruminococcus sp. | reverse complement strand
TAAATTATACCACGATAGACCGTAAAAGTAAAGAACTGCGCTGTTGTTCATTTTCTCTGCTTGACTGCATAAAAACTATGCTGTATAATATTATAAAAAGTGTTCAGGAGTGAAAAAATGGAAAAGGTAAGAAAGCATCTGATCTTTTACGGATATGTGCAGGGAGTGGGATTCCGCTGGAAGGCAAGCCATACAGCCCGCAGATTAGGCATTTCGGGCTGGGTGAGAAATCTCCCTGACGGCTCTGTTGAAATGGAAGCAGAGGGAACTGAGCGCGATATTGCAGACCTTATCGAAGCTCTCGAAAATCATTCATGGGGAAGCATTGAAAGCATAGACGAAAAAAATATCCCCATACACGGGGATTACAGCTTTGATGTTGTATAGGAGTGATGTAAGTGGATAAAGCAAAAACTAAAAAAACAGTCGGAATAATTGTGGATATAGCCATGTATGGACTGCTTCTTGCGCAAATGCTGTACGTATTTACGGGAAATACAGTTCATGAAGTGCTTGGAATAGGCTTTTTTGTGTGTCTTGCAGTACACATCATCATAAAGCGAAAATGGTACGCAACGCTGTTTAACGGCTCGAAAAAGCCTGTACCGCGAAAGATATTCAACATCTCAACAGTATTGCTCATGATTTGCAGCATTGTTCTCATGGTCAGCAGCATGGGCGTTTCAAGGCTTGTTTTTCCGTGGTTCAGAGCCTTGGGAAGCAGTGACCTGCATAAATATCTTGCCACAGCTGTGCTGGCACTGTCCGTATTTCACGGCGGTATGCGCGGCTATATCAGGACGAAGAAAAAGAAAAAAGCAGGCATTTTTATCGCTCTTGGAACTATAGCTGCCATTGCTGTGGGACTTGCCCTTGTGCCCTATCTCAACCGCCATTTCAAGGTAGTGGATATAAGCCTCAATGATGCGGTAAGCGGCGAAAAAGTACAGCTCAGCGAAAAGCCGCTCGTTGTGTATTTCACAAGGGTTGGCAATACGGATTTTGATGAAGATGTGGACGCTGTTTCGGGAGCTTCTCTGCTGATTGCAGACGGTGAGCTTATGGGCAGCAATCAGCTGCTTGCTGAGATGATAAAAAATGCGGCAGATTGCGAAACTAAGGCGATAACGGTGACAGGGACGAAGTACCCGTCAAGCTACGGCAGTACAGTAACAGTGTCATTAAAGGAGCTTAGCAATGACGCTCGTCCTGAAATAGAGCCTATTGACATAAGCGGCTATAATTCGGTGATACTGATTTATCCGCTATGGTGCGGCACAGTTCCAATGCCTGTGGCTACATTCCTCGAGAACAGCGATCTCAGCGGAAAGAAGCTTTATCTTATAGCAACTCAGGGCAGCAGCGGCTTCGGAAGCAGTACCAGGGATATACGTAAAATGGCTAAAGGCGCGGATGTTGAAGAGGTCATGAGCATTTACTGCGATGATATCCCGTATTCAATGGAACGTCTTGTAAAATGGCTGAAAGAAGCCTTTAACTAATTGTAAGTGCGTTAATGTTACTTGCTGCTCTTTTCGGGCGAGCGGAACTCGCCCCTACAGTGCGTCCTGAAAACTAAGCACTAATCACTAAAATATAATGAAAAAGCCCCGAACATTGTTCGGGGCTGAATTTGTATATTACATTAAAACGCCGTGCTTTTCGTAGTCTGCAACCTTGATTATCTCATTATTGTCGCCTACAAAAACTACCTTCGGACGATGAGCCTTTATTTCTTCGGGAGTCATTGCTGCGTATGCCATGATGATAACATGGTCGCCTTTCTGTCCTGCACGGGCTGCTGCTCCGTTGAGACAGATAACTCCGCTTCCGCGTTCACCTGCGATGACATAAGTCTCGATACGGCTGCCGCTGTTGACATTAACTACGTGAACGTGCTCGTATTCGTAAAGTCCCGAAGCTTCCATAAGCTCCTCGTCAATAGTTATGCTGCCGACGTAGTTGAGTTCAGCCTGAGTTATGACAGCGCGGTGTATCTTGCTTTTGAGCATTGATATTTCCATTGCTGCCTCCTTATACGTCTTCGGTGAAGAAGTTGTCGATAAGGCGAGTTTTGCCGATATATACAGCAATTGCGCAGAGTGCGGGACGGTCGAGAGTCTTTATCTGCTGCATTGTTGCGCAGTCAACTATCTTTACGTAATCGATGCGTGAAAGAGGTTCAGCTTCGATGTGCTTTTTCATAGCAGCTATGATCGCAGAGCAGTCTTTTTCGCCGCTGTTTACCATATCCATGCCGAGAAATATTGACTGTGAAAGTACAAGGGCTGCCTTTCTTTCAGCTTCATTAAGATATGTATTGCGTGAACTCTTTGCAAGTCCGTCAGATTCGCGGACGATAGGACAGCCGATTATCTCGATGTCCATATTAAGGTCGTCAACCATGTGGCGGATAACTGCAAGCTGCTGAGCGTCTTTCTTGCCGAAGTAGGCTCTGTCAGGCTTTACTATATTGAAAAGCTTTGATACGACTGTGCATACGCCTCTGAAATGTACAGGGCGGCTGAGTCCGCAAAGCTCCTGTGTGAGAACTGTCATGTCCACGAATGAGGAGAAGCCCTCATGGTACATTTCCTCAGGCTCGGGATTGAAGATAAGGTCGCCGCCGTGAGCTTCGACCAGCTTTGCATCGTGTTCGATATCACGGGGATAGCTTTCGAGGTCCTCAGTTGGACCGAACTGCATGGGATTTACGAAATCAGATACGACTGTCCTGTCATTGTCTCTGTGGGAAGCGTCGATAAGACTTGCGTGTCCCTC
>NZ_JAEEMU010000018.1 GCF_016283395.1 Ruminococcus sp. | reverse complement strand
GGTTTTAACAGCTATGAGTTTTATGCTGGCTACTTCAGCATTAACAGGCTGTTCGTCTGCTAATGGTAAAGCAGCATCTGAAAAAAGTGAGACAGGTGCAACTGTAACAGCTACAGAGAATAATGAAACAAAGACTGATGCAGAGCCATTGAAGGTCGTATGCACTATATTTCCCGAGTATGACTGGACAAAGGAGATACTCGGCAGCCATGCCGAAAACGTTGATATATCCTATCTGCTTGACAGCGGTATAGACCTGCATAATTATCAGCCCACAGCTGATGATATTATGAAGATATCGACCTGTGATCTGTTCGTGTATGTAGGCGGCGAGTCTGACGAGTGGGTGGAAGATGCACTCGAAAATGCAGTAAACAAGGATATGAAGGTCATCAACCTTATGGACGCTCTCGGCGATTTTGCAAAGGCTGAGGAGCTGAAAGAAGGTATGCAGGGCGAGGAAGAAGAGGAGTCCGAAGAGGAAGATGAAGAGGAAGAGATCGAATACGATGAACACGTATGGCTCTCACTGAAAAATGCAAAGCTCCTCTGTACAGAAATAGAAAGCAGTCTTGAGGCGATAGATCCTGCAAATGCTGCTGACTATAAATCTAACCTTGCAAGCTATGTTTCAGAGCTTGATGAGCTTGACAGCAGTTTCAAGGCACTTGTGGACAGTGCTTCCGTAAAAACTCTTATATTCGGTGACAGATTCCCATTCCGCTATTTTGTAGACGATTACAGACTTGATTACTTTGCAGCATTTATCGGCTGTTCAGCTGAATCCGAAGCAAGCTTTGAAACTATCAAATTCCTTTCCGATAAAGTTAAGGAGTTAGGCTGCGATACTGTATATACACTTGAAAACTCAAACAAGGATATAGCAAATGCAGTTATTTCAAGCTCGGGAAAGAGCGGCGTCAAGATAGCTGAACTTAATTCGCTACAGTCTGTATCCAAAAATGATATAAAGGACGGTGCAAGCTATATCTCGCTTATGCAGAAGAATTACGACGTTCTGAGCGGTACGCTCAAATGAGATGCGGAGTTACTGCACTTACAGTGAGTTATTAATTCGGCGAGTATGATAATAGTATGAACAAGCCCCGAGGCATTGTCTCGGGGCTTGGATTTTATATAAGCGACGGCATTATTTAGCTTTAAATACATATCTTAGGAAATTATACATATGCGCTCTTACGGATATAGAACCGTGGTCGCCGTCAGTAAGCTGATGCCAGATATGTTCCACGCCGTTTTGAGTGAGCGTGTCATGGTAGCTGTCGGGAGCATCTCCTACAGTACCGTCAAATCTTGTGCAGGTTATCATTAAAACATACGGGCTCGGAGCTGAGCCGAAGCAGAATTCACTGGGAGATATACAGCCTTCGTGAGTCATATTTCCGTCAACAGTAGGGAATATACCCGGAGCAGGGCATACTCCGCCCACATAGCCATAGAGATCAGGTCTTGTGACTCCAACATAGAGAGCCTCTCTGCCGCCCATTGAAAAACCTGTAACAGCAGTATTTTCTCTGCCTTCCTTTATAGGGTAATTCTCTTTCATAAACGGCATGATGCTGTTTTCGAGATCCTCGCGGATAGCATCGTATGCACGGGAGGACTCATTTGTGAATGCAGGGAAGATGTTCTCCTTTGTGGTGAACATCTGTGGAAAAACGATTATCATTTTCTCAGCTTCACCCGAAGCTACAAGGTTTCCGAGCATTGTCTGTATCTTCATGCTTTCATCGAGCATGGAGTCCTCAGAGCCGAATATACCGTGGAAAACATATATTACAGGGTATTTCTGACTGCTGTCGTATCCCGGCGGAAGCAGGATATTGAGGTTCTTTTCGCGCTGAGCGTCCTTTGAGAAGTAGGGCTTTTTCTCGATAGTGCCGTAGTCAACTCCGCCGCGTGTTTCAAGGACTGACGGCTCCTCATGCATATGTATATCTGCTGCCATTTTTTGCATATAGCTGTCTCCGTTCTGAGTTGTTGAGGTCGTTACAGGAGGTTCAGAAGTCGTTGTCTCAGTGGTCGTCACAGCAGCCGGCGGCAGATCTTTTCTCTCGCCGAGTATGTACTGCGATAACAGCACAAGGTCGTTGACCTGCGTTTTGCCGTCTCCGTCGATATCCGTTGACGGGTCGACCTGTCCGCCTGAAAACATATTTACAACGCCCTTTCGGCAAAGGATGAGATCGAACGCGTCAACTCTGCCGTCGCTGTTGATGTCGCCTCTGACCGCTGCTTTTTTTGATATTATAACACAGCGGTCCCATAAAATCAAGCCTGATCCTCCTCGCAGTCAGGCAATAATGTGTCGTCCGTTTCTCCGTTTAATGGCTATATACCGATGAAAAGGCACATTGACGGAATGTCTTGTTTTTTAGACACAGCTCATGCTATAATGATAAAAAAGATACGGACGTATTATGAAGGAGATCGGAGCTATCGATCGCAGCTTCAGCACAGATAACATTCTTGTTGTTCACAAGGACAGATACAATGCTGCTCTCAACATTGCGTATGAGATAGCTCTGTGCTACGATCCGGATCTTGAATGTTACAAAAAGAAAAAATGCAAACGGCTGTATATGGCTTATTTCTAAGAAAAGGAGAGATGCTGATGAAAAAACCGAATATCCTTGTCATGTCCGCAAGAGAGGCTCTTACGGATATTTATTATGAGGGTACTCCCGAAGAGAGGTTTCTGCGATAAGGAAAGTGCTTACATTAGGCCTTTGGCTGCGGTTATCGATCCATGTTCCTGATACGTGTTTGCTTTCAGCCTCTCGAAGTCAGAGCGAG
>NZ_JAEEMU010000017.1 GCF_016283395.1 Ruminococcus sp. | reverse complement strand
TTCGCGGAGCTGGTTTATATCGGATACAACACGCTTTGTGTAATTATCGTTAAAATCATAACCGCTTTCGTTATTTTCGTTGATAGTTTTCATATACTCAACAGCTGAAGTGGGATTTCCCGGGATATAGCAAAGCAGGTACTTTTCTTTTACCTGATGATAAAGAGTAGGGTAGAAGATAAGTGACTTGTTATCGCAGTGAGGGCAACGCCATGCAAAAACTTCGCCGCTTCTTATCATATCCTTTATCTGAGGATCGGTCTTTGTGTCCATAGTTTCCCATACGAGCATTTCCGACTCATGGCTGCACTTTGGACATTTTATCTTTTCCATATGACTTTTAGACATAGAAATT
Source organism: Ruminococcus sp. (assembly GCF_016283395.1). The sequence goes on along the minus strand of NZ_JAEEMU010000017.1, from coordinate 2,464 downwards.
CCTCTTTTCTTTGATTATCATAAAATAATGCTTTTTACAATTATAGTATAGCATATCAGAACTGTTTTTTCAAGTGGCGGAAGTTACGCCACGAAAGTGCTTACATATCGTACTTTTCAAGCAGGTCGTATATACCGTCTTGTGAGAGGACTCCGCGTTTAAGCTCCTTAGGCAGAAGTCCTGCTTCATCTGAAGAAAAGTCGCGTTTCCACGCATCACTTACGTAATAATCTCTCAACTCACTGAGCATTTCGTGCAGTTCAGGGGATACATCGCTCATATCCTGAGCTTTCTGCATTATATCCTCATAGTACTTCACACGTTTTACCTGTTCCTGTACAGCTTCTGAAGATACGGGGAGTACCTTTTCAAAGCGGAACATATCAGCCATTTCTCTGTCCTTATCATCAGGGACACAGTGATACTCGCTGAAGTATTCAACAATGTGGAAACCGCAGCGGTTTACGTAAAAATGTATATTTCTCTTCTCGAAATAGGGAGTAACAGTCTCCCAGACAGTGACCTCGGGGTGCATATCCTCTATCTCGCACCATGCTGCATAACCGATGCCCTTGCTGTGGACAGCAGGGGAAACGAACAGCAGTTCAAGTTCTCCGTGGTCGTATTCGGTTCTGATAACTACACCGCCTACGTTTTTGCCGTTTTGTACTATGCGATAGGCAGTGCCCTCGTCAATTGACTGTTCAATTGTGCTTTGTGAGATTATCTCTCCCTCTTCTTCAAAGTGGTCATCGCGCAGCCCGAATTCTTCAAGAGCACCGTAACGGAAAGCCGCCTGATTGTCCTTGATAAACTGCTCTATGTCAGACTCTTCCAGTGGGATAAGGTGTATTTCTGTCATACTATTCTTCCTTTTTATTACGATATCATTCAATTATCTGAATAACATCGTTAGCCGCAAGCCAGTTGAGAAACTCAAAACGTGCCTGATCCTTACATTCTGGCTTTATCATGTAATACATATAATGTTCGAGGAGATTAAGGGTCTCGAGAGTACGTCCCTCCAGTTTGAACTGCTCAAATCCCATTGGGATATACTTTCCCCATATCTCATCGGGGGAGATGTGATTTTTCAGCTTTACAATGTCGAAAAGTGAACGCTGCGAGCATGGGCAGTCCGCAAACTTCTGTATCTCAGGGTGTTCTGCAACCAGCTTTTTCGTATCGAAGGGCGCATTCGGGTATTTTCTTACATGATTTGAGTATGCTATCTGCTGTAAGCCGATAGCTTTGTAATGCTCTGAACGCATGGGACAGTTAGGGTTGCAGCAGGCATTTACCAGAAGCTCGCACTTCTTTTTGTCGGGTATCTTCTCCAGTGTCTCAAAATCGTGGTTGAGATCATAGTCGATAACAACAATGTGGTAGTCCTTTTCGACTTCGCTGCACAGCTGTTCAGCGTCGGTGATACGCTTGCAGGTGGAGCTTGTTATCTTGTAGTTGGGGTAGTTCTTGCGGATATAGTCTTCCAGCAGCGGCGACATTACAATAACTTCGTTAAGTCCGTTGTCGGCAAGGTGCATGACCATATTGCAGAAATCATCGTTAAGATGCTTCTTTTCAAGCATGGGGTTGGTGAAAGTAAATCGGAGAGGGATACCTCTTCCGTTGAATGTCTTTATTACAGTGTTTATGAAATTCTGATTACAGACACCGCCCTGTGTACGTCCGCCGTTCCAGATAGAAGGAGGGAATACACCGTAAACGGAAGCAATCTCTACTCCCTCGCGAAAATACTCGGGACGCTTTTCGAGAAGCTCCGCAAATACAACATTGAATTTGAAATGCCCTGCAAAATCGGGCAGATGAAAACGTGCTCTCATATCGGTTCTGATCCTTTCTCTTAAATCATGTCATTATACTGCTCTGTTTCAAATGATTTCAGCTATTCAAATAATTATTTTTCCCTTGACATCAATACTACGCACTCAACGTGACCTGTTCGCGGAAAGAGATCGACTCCACAGACTTTTTCCACATTATAGCCCTTTTCACTGAGGAGCTTTGCATCTCTTGCGGCAGTAGCAGGATTGCAGGATATCATAACTATCTTCTTAGGAGCAGCTTCTGCGATAACATCTATAGTCTCAGCCGAGCAGCCCTTTCGCGGCGGGTCGACTACGATAATATCGGGAGCACAGCCCTTCCTGCGGAGCTTTCCGAAAACCTCTCCTGCATCGCCGCAGTGGAACTCCGCATTGCTTATGTTGTTTCGCACAGCATTTTTCTTTGCGTTCTCAACGGCCTGAGGGATTATCTCCACACCCACTATCTTCTTCGCCTGCTTAGCCATTGAAAGACCTATGGTGCCTGCGCCGCAGTAAAGGTCGGCAATTACCTCGTCACCCTTTGGTGAAGCATATTCCAGAGCCTTTGCATAGAGCCTTTCAGCCTGCACGGTATTGACCTGATAGAAGGAAAGGGGGGATATCTCAACGGTATT
>NZ_JAEEMU010000016.1 GCF_016283395.1 Ruminococcus sp. | reverse complement strand
CTTGAAGAAAAGATCATGTCTGCTCTTGAAGGAAAGTAATGAAAAGCTCTATCCATATTTAACGGCAGTGTTATGAAAGGAGATCGTTCATGGGTAATTGTTTGGATTCCGTATTCGGCGGATATGATAAAAAAGATGTCCTTGCAAAAACAGATGCATACAACAGCCTGATCTTAGCTATAGATGAAGCTAACCTTTCAGACGCTGCAATAAATGCGGAGCTTCTGAAAATAAGACATATGCCGATGAGAAAGGCAAAATGGCTTTTTCTGCCTTTATCGGGATTTTCCATACCACAGACCGATAACTATATTGCCGAGCTTGAAGAAATGATACAGAAGAAAATAATGCTATGAACTATAAAAAGGTGGAGAAGTTGATTTGAAAATAACCTTCGACGCTGTACCTATATGCAGCGATAAAATAACGGGCATAGGCTGGTGTGAAGTGGGACAGACCCAGACTCTCGCACAGCTCCACCCCGAAAACGAATACGAATACAGCGTCTTCACAAGCGGTGAAAAGGAGCGCGAAAAGCGCGTAAGACAGTTCGCAGGAGAGCGCATAAAGCTCAATATCACAAGCTTTTCAGGCTATCTCTATCGCCTTCTGACTACTTTCCTGCCCATACCCTATTCATTCTTTTTCGGCAGAAAGTCCGATATCACCCACTTTTTCAATTACATCATACCGCCTTTCGTACACGGCAAAAAAGTGGTAACGGTACACGATATGGTCTATAAGGCTTTCCCCGAAACAGTCCGCGGACGCACTCGCTTTATGCTTGTATCGGGACTTAAACGCTCATTGAGACGCGCCGACCTTATCGTTACAGACTCGGAATTTTCAAAGTCTGAGATAATCAAGTATTTTCCTCAGCACGAACATAAAATAAGGGTAGTCCCCTGCGGTGTAGATCTTGAAAGATTTCACCCATGCGAGACTCCCGAGCGCATACCCGAGGTGAAGAAGTCTCTTGAAATAGAGGGCGATTACTTCCTGTATCTTGGTACTATCGAGCCAAGAAAGAACCTTGAAAGGCTCATTACCGCATATGCTGCATTTGCAAAAAAGGTTGGCGGAAATGCTCCGAAACTTGTGCTTGCAGGCGGCAAGGGCTGGCTCAACGACGGTATCTACAGCCGCGTTGAAAAGCTTGGTATGACGAAAAATATCATCTTCACAAAATATGTCCCCTCAGAGGATATGAATCCCCTGATGTGCGGCGCACTTGCATTCGTTTTCCCGTCTATTTACGAGGGATTCGGTATGCCTCCCCTTGAAGCTATGGCTTGCGGAGTACCCGTGCTCACTTCGGGAGAAGCTTCTCTCCCCGAGGTCACAGGCGACTGCGCTGTGATATGTGACGCATATTCGGCAAAAAGTATAGCACAGGGGCTTTACAGATTATACAGCGACGAAAAGCTCAGAAAAGAGCTCAGCATAAAAGGTCTCGAAAGAGCAAAAGGCTTCACATGGGAGCGTTCGGCAGAAATGCTTCTGGAAGTATACAGGGAGCTTGTAAAATGAGTAAAAAACTGCGTATCCTTGAAGTAAACAAGGCTTATTTCCCACATATCGGCGGCATCGAGACCCTTATCAGGCAGTATTCCGAAGAGCTGGTCAAGCTGGACGGCGTAAGCTTAAAGGCTCTTGTATGCCGTGACGGCAAAGGCAAGGCTATCAGGGAGAAAATGAACGGTGTGGAGCTGCTGAGAACAGGAAGTCTCGGTACTTATTTCTCATGTCCGCTGTCATTTTCGTTTATAAGTCATTTCAGAAAAATGGCTGCAAAAGCCGATGTTGTGCATATACACGTGCCTTTCCCACTTGCCGATGCGGCACTGCTGCTGTCGGGCTATAAGGGAAAAGTCGTGGTATCTTGGCACAGCGACATAGTAAAACAGAAAAAGCTCATGCTTTTCTACAAGCCTTTCATGCGCTATCTGCTTAAAAGAGCGGATATCATACTTACAGCTACGGAGGGTCATGTAAAGCATTCGCTCTACCTTAACGAATACAGACATAAATGCAGGGTACTGCCCTACGGTATAACCCCAGAGGACTACCTCTCTGTACCGCGCCGCAGTATTCTCACGGAAAAAGCCACTGACAAAAGCTGCGTAAAGGTGTTCTTTACGGGCAGACTGGTCTATTATAAGGGCGTAGATGTACTTCTGAAAGCTTTCACTGATGTCAGAGGCTGTGAGCTTTTCATTGCAGGTACAGGCGAGCTCGGCGACCAGCTCAGAAACTACGTAAGCTCACACGATATGGAGTCGAAGGTGCATTTTCTGGGCTTTTTGCCAGATGAAGAACTTAGACAGGCTTACGCTGACTGTGATATATTCGTGCTGCCGTCTGTTGCTCCAAGCGAGGCTTTCGGCATAGTACAGCTCGAAGCTATGGTCTACGGCAAGCCCGTTATAAATACGGCTCTGAAATCGGGAGTACCTTATGTAAGTATAAACGGACAGACGGGAATTACCGTTCCGCCGTCATCGCCAAAGGCTCTTGCAGCGGCAATAAATAAACTTGCCGAGGATAAGGAGCTCCGCGAAAAGTACGGCAGAGCTGCCGCAGAGCGCGTAAAGAGCGAATTCAACGAAAAAGTCATACTCGGGAAATTATACGAAATACTAAAATAAGAAATATAAGGAGGCGGACTGATGAAAGCACTTATAATAGGTGCGGCAGGCTTTGTGGGAGGCTATCTCATAAGAGAGCTTAAAGCCGCAGGCTGGGAAGTACACGCAACTTGTCTGCCAAATGAAGAAATAAAGGAAGAATGTCCCGTCCATACCCTGGATATTCTGAAAAAAGAGGATA
>NZ_JAEEMU010000063.1 GCF_016283395.1 Ruminococcus sp. | reverse complement strand
GTCAGCGTTTATATATACTGCTTCGTTTATGGAAGAAAGATCCTTAAGGGAGTCGATCTGCTCATTGTAGCCGATAGTATATATTGGTATTCCATAGTGGCTGACAATGCCTGCTGAGGTGCCGTACTCGACGCCGCGGTTGCACTGACCGTCACTGAGAACGAATATCATGGTCTTTGCGTCTGGAATGCTCTGCTTATATTCGTTTATCATGTTGATACCGACAAGTAGAGCGTCGTATGTAGATGTGTTTCCTCCTGCCTTGAGCTTTTCAACAGCTCCGGCGAAGTATGAGCGCTGTTCAAGATCAAACTGTCCTATGGGAAGATTCAGTGTTACATCGTCACTGTAGGAAATAAGTCCTACATAATTGTCTGAACGGATATTCTTTGAAGCTTCGATAAGAGAGTCCTTAAGGCGGTTAAGGGGATCGCCTGTCATGCTTCCCGAAACATCAGCGATAAAGAGTGCGATAGTAGGTGAGCCGGAGTCCTTCTCCTCTTTCCACAGGCGCTGAGCGCTGATGATATCGGCGCCGCTTATTGCTCTGGTGTTGTAATTGAAGTTGTTGTCGGGATCGAAGCCGTACTCCTTGGCATGCTGCTGAGGACCGCTGCTGAGAGCGTAGCCGAGGAAGGTGTCGAGCGCCTCCTGCTCTTCATTTGTGAGCTCGCCAACGCTGTAAAGAGGATTGCTGTGCTTGTAGCCGAAGGGAACAAAGTCGTAGCCGCCCTTGAGAACGGCGCTGTTTGTGTAAGCCTGATATTCAACGACTCCCGCCTGAAGCGTGCCGCTCTGCATAGCGTTTACCATCTGGTCTGTGGTATAGCATACAAATGGTATGCTCTTCTGGAGCTGCTGGAACTTGCTTACTGCGGCGTCGCTGAGTATATTGTCACCGTCAAAGTGCTGGAGCGCATTTACAAGGAAGTTAAGTCCCGTAGCCGAGGTATATGGATAGGTATAACCCATCTGGAGCTCGCCGTTCACAACTGCGTCAACTATATTCTCATAGTTCACTGAACCGTATTTTGAGGCTACTGTTGAAGCAGCAGTACGGGATATAGCGATACCTGCTGTATTTGCCACCAGTGACTCTGCTTCAAGCTTCAGCTTAGCACCCTGTTCGATGGCAAGATTGCCGAAAAGCTCGTTTGACGGGGTGTAAGCCTGCGGGAGATAGACATTGTTGGAGATATAGTCCGATGAAGCTCCCGAGGGAATGCTTCTTACGCTTACGGAAATTATCTTGCCGTTTGAAAGGCGGTTGCGCTGTTCGTTGAACTGCTGAGCAGTCTCGTTGAGCCATCCATTGTTGTTCTTGCCTGCCTTTTCAGAGGTGGAGAATATCTCGATATCAACGTCGCCATCGCCTGTTACGGTAAGAGGATACTTTGTTTCGATATTCGGCAGATTAGCCGAGCCTTTGTCGGAATAATCAACAGTTCCCTTTATCTTGTCGGCAGTACGGATATTAATCTTTTTCAGGCATTTTTCCAGCTTTTGCTCGGGATTGTCGATAGTTATCTTTGGATTCGTATCTGAAACGGGCGTTTCATTTTTTGAGCTGCTGTTCTTGATAACTGTGATTATCATTATCATTGTAACGAGTGCGCCGATAACAGCGATAATGACGGGAGTTTTGCTTTTGTTCATCTCATGTCCTCACTTTCAATTTCCTTTTTGTATTCGTGTATGGAATCTATTATAAGCTTAAGCGATCTTATCTCGGTATTGCTTCTTTCGTTGTCGTTCATCTGCGAGACCTCGACGAGGAGATTGGTATAGTCGTTCAGTATCTTGTCGTTTCTTTCCGTCAGCATTCTGAGGTAGCTTTTATGGGTGCTGACTTCCTCATACCTTGACGCAGACTGCATGATAGCAGTACGCTTCATGAACATTGTCATATTGTTCAGCATTACCGACTGGATATCCTGATTTACGAGCTCATAAACTCCTCCGCCTGTGCTGATCGTGTCGAGGGTTTCAGACTTTTTTACAAAAAGCTCCCACTGCTCTATTATCCTTGTTGCTTCCTGACGGCACAGGGGATAGTCCCTGATGTCCTTCATGACGTTTAAGTAGTCCTCTGGTTGATTGAGAGACTCAAAGGTGTGCTCGTCGATGACGTATGAGCGTTTGAAAGCTTTTTTGCCCAGTGCGGCAAGCTTCACAAAGTAATAGTTTCCGATGCTGAGAAGTCCTACTATAATTACTATAGCGGCTATGGAGAGCCCTGCGGAGTCGAGTATATTCGTTCCCCCGAACAAAAGCATGCCGAAACCTGCTATTATAAGGTTAAAAATTATCTGCCCCAAGTATTTTTTCAATAAATTCACCCCTGTCAGTCGATTAAACGGCTTATTATATCAAAATATATTATATAACATTTTCCGTAAAAAGTCAATCATACGGGGGCCTGAAAGGCAGATATTTCCGTTATACCAATATATACCGACATTTGAAGAAATTAATAAGCCGTCAAATAACAGGTATCTAACTATTGAAACTTACTTTCAAACGCATATCAAATAAAAAACGGCAGTCTGTACAATGTACAGACTACCGTCTTTAGATAATGCTTTTTATACGATAAATTGATTACCTTCCCATGAATTCTTCCATTGTCTTGGGAGTTCCTTCCTTAACAGTGGAAACATATGCATAGTAGCTGAGTATCTTTGCAGCGTCAACTGCATCGATGATAGCATCGCCTGTAACGTTAGCTGCAAGCTTCTGTTCTTCTGTGAAGCCACCGTCACCGCCTGTAGAGATCTTAGCGTAGTACTGGAGAACCAGTGAAGCATCTACTGCGTCAACGATACCGTTTGCATTAACGTCGCCGAGCTTGTAGGATACGTCCTTACCGCCAGATACTGTTA
>NZ_JAEEMU010000038.1 GCF_016283395.1 Ruminococcus sp. | reverse complement strand
GCTTTCGGTGGATACTCCCGCGCCTCCGAAAAAGACGATGTTTCGGGAGATGTTTACTATATCCGCAAGTTTTTCGATATTATCCATAACTCAATCTCCTATGACCTTGACGAAGAACTTTCTTGTTCTCGGACCGTCGAACTCGCAGAAATAAATATCCTGCCATGTACCGAGAAGGAGTTTTCCGCCGCTGATGATAATAGTTTCACTTGCTCCGACAGCTGATGATTTAAGGTGAGCGTCGGAGTTTCCCTCTGCGTGTTTGAAAATAGATAAGTCAGGGAACACCTTATCTATACCGTGAATGAAATCCGTCTGGACATCGGGATCGGCATTTTCATTTATGGTTATAGCCGCAGTGGTATGTGGACAGTAAACTATGCATATCCCTTCGAGAACACCGCTTTCTTTAACGGATTCACTAACCTCACGTGTGATATCCACAAGCCCCTCAGCAGGTGTGCTCAGTTTGAAATTAAATAACATATATCAGTAACTCCTTTCGTGTAGATAGTTTTATTTATATGAAAAATATCGAAATTCAGGTTTGATAGAACCTACAGAAGTAATTCAGCGGACAGATATCGCATTTAGGCTTACGCGCATTGCAGATATCTCTGCCGAACTCTACGGTCCTGTGGCAGAAATCCGAGGATACTTCGGGAGGTATGAGCTTTACAAGGTCTTTTTCCACCTTTGCGGGCTCTTTATTCTTGGTAAGTCCAAGCCTTCCTGTTATGCGTATGCAATGGGTATCGGTCACCATTGCAGGCTTGCCGAAAACGTCACCCAGCATAAGATTGGCAGTCTTTCTGCCTATACCCGAAAGAGTGAGAAGCTCTTCCATAGTATCGGGAACTTCGCCGCCGAAGTCGTTTATGAGCTGATTAGCCATTTCCTTGAGGCTTTTGGCTTTGTTATGGTAAAAGCCGCAGGGCTTTACGTCCTGTTCAAGCTCTGCAAGGTCAGCATCCGCGAAGGCTTCAAGAGAAGGATACTTCTTAAAAAGTGTCTCTGTGACCACATTTACTCTCGCATCGGTACACTGTGCTGCAAGACGGGCAGCAAACATAAGCTCATAGGGCTTATCGTAGTTGAGAGTACAGGCTGCATCGGGGTAGAGCTTTTCAAGCTCTTTTACAGCAAGTTCGGCAATTTCCTTTTTGGTCATCAGTCAGACTCCTTCAGCTTTTTCTGCTTTTCGAGTATCCCGTCGTAGACCTTGTACATCTTCTGCACAGTATTTTCAAGGAAGTAGTAATGCTTGATATAGAATGCAAGGAGCACAAGTATCATAGTGACCAGAATAAGTACGGGTATACTCGCTTTGAATAAAGTAACAGCCATGAATATGGTGAGAACAATGGCAAAAAGCATAGTCACAAGGAAGTGGACTATCCTTTCGTGCTGCATGAAGGCTATTTTATCCTTGTGTTCGGCCATTATTTCATCCAGTTCATCAAGGCTCGAACAGCTTTCGAGACGCTGCTGAATGTATTTCATGTAATTAGTAAGATACTCAGTCATTTTCTCACGCTCCATGAACAAAGTAAACGAAACTCTAATCAAATTATACACCTTTTTATATAATATGTCAATACAAAACTGCAAAAATATGTAGAAAAAATGACTTTATTAACACTTTGGTAATTTAAGCTTAAATTAAGCGGCTTTTTGCATTATATGTCAAACTTGTTTTCTCCCAATTGTGCGTGTATACGAAAATTATATACAATATGAGAACAATTAAGTTTACTTCTTGATTTTTAACTGAAATTATAGTATAATTAAAGTACAGAAAAATTTATTTAATAGGAGGATATAAAGACATGGGAATTAAAATTTTGAAAAAGGCGAGCTCTGCTATTATGTCAGCAGCACTTCTGCTGAACTGTGCTGTTTACAGTGCTCCCACTGTAACAGCAGCCGATGCGCCTCTTAAATTCGAGTTTGAGGACGCAAAGTACACAGGCACTATAACCGTTGAAAAGGACGCAAATGCGAGCGGCGGTTCTGCACTTAAAATGACAGACAGCGGAACTATCACAATGACAGTAAAGGTCGATGAGGCAGGCCCTTACAAGCTTATTTTCCACGCTTTCGGAATAGGAACCGACAAGCAGCAGAATTTAAGCGTAAACGGCACTTCACAGGGCGCACTGGGAATCCCTGAGGGTACAGATTATCAGGAGATAGCACTTCCTGCCATTGTACTCAAAGCAGGCGAGAACACCATTACTATCGACAAGTCATGGGGCTGGTCACAGTTCGATTGCCTTGAAGTAGAGCCGATGGGCGCAACAAAGATCGAGGCAAAGCAGACAACTCCATGCGATCAGCTGGCAACAGTGGAGACACAGAGCCTTATGGCTTATCTTGCTGAGGTATACGGCAAGAACATAATCTCAGGTCAGCAGGAGATATACAGCGGCGGACCTCACGGACTTGAGACTGAGTTCGAGTACTTAAAGGAAACTACAGGACATTATCCTGCTATCCGCGGTTTTGACTACGGTAATTTCTGCTGTCCGCTCTACGGCAGCGATGACGGCTCCACAAAGCGTATCATCGACTGGGTAAAGAACAAGGGCGGTATCGCAACAGCTTCATATCATATCAACGTGCCTAAGGATTTCGCAAGCTATACTATCGGCACTAAAATGGACTGGTCATTGTCCACCTACACTGCAAAGGATACCGACTTCTCACCTTCAAAGGCTGCAACTCCGGGTACTAAGGAGAACGAGTATTACCTCTCCACACTGAAAACACTTGCCGCAGAGTTCAACAAGCTTGAAGCCGAGGGTGTACCTGTTATCTGGAGACCTCTCCACGAAGCCGAAGGCGGCGGCGGTGAGGACGGTTCATGGTTCTGGTGGGGCAGAGAAGGCTCTGAGGCTTACAAGAAGCTTTGGATATACACATACAATACCCTTACCAATGACCTCAACTGCCACAACCTTATCTGGGAGTGGAACAGCTATAACTACGCTAATTCCGCTAACTGGTACCCGGGTGACGCATATGTTGATATAATCGGCTATGACAAGTACAACTGTACTGTATACCTTGAAGAGAACGGCTGGCAGGCTTCTCTCAGACATGACGACAGCCCGATAAGCTCCACGTTCTACGGTATCATAGACAAGTATGACGGAGCTAAAATGGTTGCAATGGCTGAGAACGACTGCTTCTCAACACCTGACAAGCTTCAGGAGGAAAAGGCTGGCTGGCTCTATTTCTGCACATGGTATGACGGCGGAAGCGATAACATCAACTTCCTCTCGAATCCTGTATTCAACACCAAGGAAGACACTATCGCAATGTACCAGAGCGATTACTGTATAACACTTGACGAGCTTCCAAAGGATCTCTACAAGAAGGAAGGTATCACTCCCCCTGATCCTTCCAAGGTAACAACTACTACCACGACTACTTCTGATCCGAGCGTAACAACCACTACTACAACTGCTCCTTATAAGTTCTCGATACAGAAGAAGAATGTTACTATCCCTGAGAAGCCAGCTCTTGCAGTCGGCAAGACTATGACCATTGAAATTACAGGCGCACCGAATGCTTCTATCGGCGGTGCTATTGGCTTCGGTACAACAGCTGACGACTGGAAGAATATCGAGTGGAGCGGCAATGCCGACAAGGATGGAAAGCTTACCGTAAACGTTGACCTGAAGGAAATGTCCGATAACTTTAAGACCTGCGAGGTACAGGTATGGTGGTCAAATGTGTGGAACGCTGCAACTGAAAAGGCTATTGACCAGCCTTACACTATCGACAGCTGCGAGGTACACTACCTCATGGGCGGCGCACTTGAACCCGTATGGGGCGACGCTAACTGCGACAACACAGTTGATATGAGCGACGTTGTACTCATTATGCAGGCACTTGCAAACCCCAATAAGTATGGACTTGAGGGCACAGAAAAGAGCCATATCACAGAAAGAGGCTGGGATTATGCAGATGTTGACCTGTCCAGCAAGGGCGTAACAGCAAATGATGCACTCAAGATACAGGAGTATCTACTCAAGAAGGTAGACAACCTTCGTCCAAGTGAAAAGTAAATCATAACGAAAAAGCTGCACTTCATGTGCAGCTTTTTTAATGCATAATCCGTATTGTTGTGTCAGCTTGTGCGGACGAATAATAATTATGACAGCTTTTCTGTCATGGTGTCTATTACGGTAACTCCGTCCGACTCATATACGTTGAACGACCTCGGTACGTATGTGCCGTTATTGACAGACTCCATATATTTATCAACTTCATCGGGAGTCATATCAGGACCTAAGAAATCTTCCTTGTAAGCATAACCGACTTTTTCGTTATCGCCCATTACTGCAATAAGGTCGGGATAATCTTCGATATATATGACATCTCCTACCGTACCATAGGTCTGACCGTTGGCGTTGACATCATACTTTTTATGGGAATGTTGTATTATCTGTGTTTTCTCTCTGTCGGAGTATATGACCTTTTCATTGCTTTTAGAGCTTCCGTAAGCCAATATGCCTGTTGTAAGTGAAAAGCCTGCTATAAATGAAGCGACAATTATAGAGCATCTGAATATTTTTTTCATAATAAACATCTCCTTTCATGTAAGAATGATCGACTGTTAATTTAATTATATACAGCTTCTAAAAAAAGTCAATAGTTTTAAAATATTTTTCTGATTTAATGAAAAGGAGCTTGCTTCAAGTGCAGCTTTTTTTATTCGTAACTGTAGGGGGCGGATATTATCCGCCCGATAATAACCTGTAAAATCACAAATGATATTTTGTAGGGACGCGCATTGCGCGTCCGTTTGCCAATAATGTTATTTATGCGGACGAACAATGGTCGTCCCTGCAAGAGAATGATCCGTGCAATAAAAAGGACGCCCAATGGGCGTCCTCGCTAACGGCTAAGGGCTAAAGCCTAAAGGCTGATCAGTCCTCACTCATTCTTGACTTTATATATTCTTCAAGCAGGTCAACAGTTCTGTCGATACCGAGACGTGAGCTGTTGATGCTGAGGTCATAGAGTCTTGAATCGCCCCAGTGACCGTCGCAGTGATAGTTGTGGTAACGCTTTCTTTTGCGGTCCTTCTTGTCGATGAAAGCCTTAGCCTTGTCCTCTGAGAGCTCGTAAATGTTCATTACACGCTTGATCTTTTCGTCCATATCACCGAGTATGAACAGTGAAACGAGACACTTGAAATCGCGGAGCTTAGTCTCTGAGCAGCGTCCTACAACTACGAAAGACTCGCCGCTTGCAGCCTTTTCTCTGATGAAGTTGAACTGCATCTCGGCAATATTATCCTCAATGGAATTGCTGTAGCCGTTTACTCTGCGTGAGAGGAGGTGGTTCTTTGGCTTTTCGTTGTACTTTTCGATCTCCTCGGGAGTAAGACCTGTTTTGTTGGCGATCTCTGTGATGAGATGACGGTCGTATATCGGTATCTTGAAACGCCTTGCGAGCTGTTCGGCGATATTCTTACCGCCGCTTCCGAATTCACGACCTACTGAAATGATTACCTGTGACATATATATTCCCCCTTAAATTAAATTATAAATAACGGACAAAGAGATAAACAGTTGAGATAGCGAGTACTATAACTGTAGCAGGAGCGATCTTCTTGCAGTATCTGCCCCAGCCGATAGGATAGCCGTTTTTCTGAGCAACGGAAGTACCCACAACGTTTGCGGAAGCTCCGATAGGAGTAGCACTTCCGCCGATATCAGTACCGATAGCAAGTGACCATGCGAGAGTTGATATCGGAACGCCCGATGTCTCTGCAAGGCTCTGAATGATAGGCACCATAGTTGCAGCGAACGGGATATTGTCCACGAAAGCACTTGCGATAGCAGATACCCAGAGGATAATAGCTATCATGAGCTTTATGTTGCCGCCGCTGATGTCGCCGATGAAGTTTGCAATGAGTTTGAGTATGCCTGTTTCTTCAAGACCGCTTACAACGATGAAGAGTCCGATGAAGAAAATGAGTGTCTTATAGTCAACTTTCTTGAGAAGCTCAACAGCGTGTTTGCCGAAAGCTATGAGAGTGATAGCTGCTATGAAAAGACCGATAGTAGCAACTGTAAGGTGAGTAGTTGCGTGAGTAACAAGGAGCAGGACAGCGCAGGCGAAGATGACACAGCTTATTGCGAAATCCTTCTTGTTTGTGATAGCCTCTGAGGGCTTAGGGAATTTGCTCATATCCACAGGAGCACTTTTGTCTCCTGCAAGCTCCTTGCGGAATGCAAAGTAGAGGAAAACTACCGATACTACAAGGCATATACCTGCGCAGAGACCTGTGTTTGTAAGGAAGTCGAAGAATGAGAAACCAAGTGAAGTACCAACGATGATGTTCGGAGGATCGCCGCACATTGTTGCCGAACCGCCAAGGTTAGCGCAGAATATCTCAGAGAGTATCATAGGTACGGGATTGAATTTGAGGAGTGAAGCAAGTTCTATAGTGACAGCTGCAAGGAACATGATAACTGTGATACTGTCGATAAACATTGAGAGTACCGCAGACATTATCATAAATGTGATGAATATCGGGATAGTTTTGCATTTTACGAGATAGGCTATCTTCATACAGAGCCATCGGAAGAAGCCTGCTTTCGCCATGCCTTCTACCATGACCATCATACCTGCGATAAAGAGTATAGTCGCCCAGTTGATACCTTTGCTTTCACTTTCAGTGACCTGATACCAGAAGTCCTTGGTAGCGAAACTCTTGAGAGCGAGGGTGTCCATGATAGCTGTGCCGTTTCGCATACAAATACCGAAAACGACTACCAGCGTGAGGATACCGCTGCCGAGTGTTACATAGTGCCTTTCTATCTTATCGAGAACGATCATAATGAACATTCCTACGAAGATAATAACGGCAAAGATCTGTGCTGCTGTCATTAAAAAACCTCCATAAGAGCGGAACAGTTCCGCGTAATAAACCTTTCCTATTTAAATGGGAAAATATACCATAGCGAATTATAGCACAAAAGAGAAGGTAATTCAAGGCAAAAATTGATATTTTTTTTTAAAAGCTGAATTTTGGATAAGCTGTACCTTTTTAATTGAAAAGTGAAGTTTTTTTTGTTATTGTGTCGTCAGAAATATTCATAAAGAGCTTTTACAGACGCATCTGAAACGGGTTCAAAAAAATTTTATGGCATGTATTGCTTTATTCATAATTATGTGTTATAATAATAAAGGCAAGTGATAGTTTTATAGAACTCTTTTAGAGTTCTTATGAACTCAAAAAATAAAATATTGCCGATAGGAGATCATAGAATGCTGAAATATATTTTGCTCATAGTTGGATTTATACTGCTTATCAAAGGGGCGGATTTCTTTGTCGACGGAAGCTCGGCAGTTGCCAAGCGGCTGAAAGTACCTGCTCTGATAATCGGTATGACTATAGTTGCAATGGGAACAAGTCTGCCTGAGACATCGGTAAGCGTAAGTGCTTCCGTGCTGGGTAAGAACGATCTTGCCATAAGCAACGCTGTGGGCTCGAATATATTCAATCTTATGGTGGTATGCGGAGTCTGTGCAGTTCTTTGCCCTATGGTTATTGGCAAAGAGACGCTGAAAAAAGACCTGCCGTTTTCAATAATAGTAGCAGGAGTACTTCTTGCTCTTGGAACAATAACAGGAACTGTAATGCGCTGGGGAGGAATTATACTCCTTGCGCTGTTTGCGTTCTTCCTTTATATGATGATAAGCTCTGCGAAAAAGGCAAGAGATGCAGGAGAGCTTACAGAAGAGGACGAGTACAAGATAATGCCCGTGTGGAAATGCCTTGCATTTATAATCGGAGGAGCAGCTGCCATAGCAGTCGGCGGAAAAATGGTGGTTGACGGAGCTTCCGATATAGCCCGTGCTTTCGGAATGTCGGACAACCTTATCGGAATGACTATAGTTGCTCTCGGAACGAGCCTCCCCGAGCTTGTAACATCTATCGTAGCCGCAAGAAAAGGCGAGGTGGATATGGCTCTGGGAAATGTAGTAGGCTCTAATGTATTCAATATCCTGTTCGTACTTGGTATAGCTTCGACTATATCGCCTATTGCGTTCACAATGCAGAACACTATAGATACGGCAGTTCTCATAGCAATGAGCCTGCTTGTGCTTATACTGTGCCTGCCGAAGAAAAAGCTGCTCAGGTGGCACGGCGGATTGATGCTTGCAGTATATGCAGGATATACGACCTATATTTTTATGAGATAAAGGGGAGATGAAAGGTGTATTGTCAGAAATGCGGTTCGATGTACGATGACGGACAGCCCTGCTGTCCCTACTGTAAAACGCCTCGTGCAGGCGTGAATAATTCGCAGTTCCACGGCTTGATGCCGCCCCTGGATCAGAACGGCAGACCTTGCTATGATCCCAGTGATACACCACCGGAAACAGGTATAATAATCCTTTCTCTGCTTGTACCGCTCGTAGGGATAATATTCGGCTGCATCTGCCTTAAAAATAATGAGAAAAGAGCAGGAAATGCCTATCTTCTTGCAGCGGCTGCAAGGTATATTATTTTGCTGTTTCTGGTATTTGCCTTTGTTTTTCACTTTTTTTCTTTTTTCACGTTTTTCCTGTAAGATAGGAGGTATGTTTTATGATCTGTCCGCATTGCGCAGCTTCTATATCCGGGAAAGAGGAAAAATGTCCTTACTGTGACTCTTTTTTAGAGCATAAAGAGGAAAATAAAATAGATATTGAGGTTTTACAGGAAAACTTGAACAAGGTAAGAAACGAATTTATAGAGAATCCTGATGACAAGCCTAATATATTTATGATCATAATATCTATGTTCATGCCTATAGGAATACTGATGTTTGTTCTGAATTTGATCAAGGCACGTCCGAAAAGCGCTATTGCCTGTTTAATAACAGGTATATTAACAACATTTATATTGGGATTCTGTTACGTACTCTGGAGTTTTATTGAATTCCATTTTTAAACAGGTGAAAATATTTATTTCATACAATTATAGGGTTATGTCTGGCATGAGCCTGTTTGTCTTTAAAACTGCAAAAGCTCTATGTTTTGTTTAATAAGGAGGTATATGATATGATCTGTCCATATTGCGCTGCTTCAATATCCGATAGCGAGGAAAAGTGTCCTTATTGTGATTCTTATATAGATCATAATGATGGGCAGACTGATATAATGAAAACCTCTCCGAGACGAGACGATTTTGTTTATTACGATGAGAATTACGATCAGTTGAGGCTGCCTCTTGTATTTGTGTCACTTATTCCTTTTGTAGGTATAATTCTTGGTGTATTATGTTTGAGAGGCGGAGCACCAAAATGCGGTAAGATATACCTTGGAGTAGCTTTAGTGTCGCTGTTCCTTTTCCCACTCATGAAAAGATTGATTTTTATGTATTTGTTCTTTTAAAGGAGGGTGAAGGCTGTGAAATGTCCTAACTGTGGAGGTTCATTATCAGAGAATGATATTCAGTGCCCATACTGTGATACATTTTTTGATACATATGATGATGATTATCAATTAGGTTTTAAGATACAAAAGGTAAATCCCGAAGATGACAAGATAAATATCCTGATCTTGCTTATATCAATTATTACTCCTGTCGGACTTACTGTCGCAGTGGTATATTACCTTATTGGTTATGTAAAATGTGCAAAAGCATCTTTGATAGCAGCGTTTATACCTATGTTTTTGGTTATTTTCGGAGCAGTAATATTCAGTCTGGTGGAACTTATAAAGGCTGTTTGACAAGAGTTTTATTTTTTGAAATGTTTTTTCATGTTGTATTATTTTAAGGTGGTGTTGAATAATTATGATCTGTCCACATTGCGGAGCGTCCATATCAGAGAATGAGGAAAAATGCCCATACTGTGATTCATTTCTTGATACAAAAAAGAAGAATATCAATATAGAGGATATTCAGAGGGAGATACATGACAAGATATCTCCTTTGCAGAGCAATCCAAATGATAAGCCGAATATCCTTATGGTGCTGGTATCGCTGATCATGCCGATAGGTGTAATGATGTTCATTATAAATATTATGTTAGGACGTCCCAAAAGTGCGGCAACTTGTATTATGGCAGGTATTTTCGGAACGGCTATCATAGTATTATGTTCGATAATTTTCAGCTTTTTCAGTATGTCACGTTCCATGCCGCATTTTTGAATGAAAAACTCCCACGGTTAACCGTGGGAGTTTTTATATCAGAATACGAGTTCGTCGGTAACTTCAAGGGTATCTATAGCAGCTGCAACAAATTTGCTGTTGGAGAGTGCATATACATAGTCGCCTATATATATAGCTCTGTCGAAGCCTGTTTTGTTGTAGATGTACGGCTCGTCATCGTCGTAGTTCCAGTTTTCAGAGATATCGCCTTTTTCAACGAATTTGCCGTCCTCAAAGCTGAAGAAAACGTACTGTGATACCATTGAAGCTTTCCAGCCGTAATCCTCGTTATAGTCCTCTATTGACATTTCTATCGGCACACCTATGAGGTTTTTCTCGGGAGCTATGAGCAGAGCCTTTCTCTCCCATACAGCCGTAGAGTTATACCACTTTGATGTTGTGCTTGAAACACCGTCGTAGTTGTTATCGTAATCGTTGTTCCATGTGAATACATCAGCAGCTTTTAAGTTGTTAGGATCTGAGTTATCGAACATTGTCAGTCTCAGACCTGTTATTCTGCCGTTATCGTCAGCGTCCTGACCAAAGCCGAGAAGAAGTCCGTCGCCCCAGCTCTGCATATATGTGCTGAAACCGTTTATCTTGAGTTCGTCAAGTACAACAGGCTCGGCAGGGTTGCTGAGGTCAACAGCGTATAACGGATCAGTCTGGCGGAATGTAACGATATAAGCCATATCGCCGCTGAAGCTTGCAGACTTGAGCTGCTCGCCAACGCCCAGATCACCGACTTCGCCGACTAAGTTCATATCCATATCCATGACATAGACATGTGTATCTGTTTTGACATTCTCGTATGTGTAGTAGCCGTCCTCATCGCCTGTGATAGTTCCCCATATGTCCTCGAGGAAAGTCATATCATCGTCATTGTATTTGTAGAAAGTCTTTTTCTGTTCGCTGTAGGTAGCAGCTACGCGGAAATAGCCGTTATACTCGCTCATTGAGAACTGATCCTTTACATAGCCCTTGATAATGCCGCCTGCTTCGGGAACGATAGCACCGCCTGCGATAGATATACGGGTGATATCGGAAGTGTTGTAATCGCCGTTCTCATCGTCATAGCGTGTAGTAGCTGTGTAGAGATTATTTGCGGAGCAGTAAACGCTTCCAGAATAACCTGCGAGAGTTTTTATATCACAAGCCTTTGGCTCACCTGACTTGTTAAGGTCAACGCTGCCTATAACGCTGTAGCTGAGGTAGTATGAGCTGCCGAAACCGCACTCGGGGAGGAGTATATCCTCAGCAGCGATAACGTCATAGTTCTTTTTGAAGCCATAGCGCGGTATATAATGTATCGTATCCTCACAGTTCTCTACTATATCGAATGAGCAGGTCGAGTAATCCGAGATAAGGAGCATATATCCCTCGGGAGATATTCTTACGTCATTGAAATAGCCGTCCTGCTTGTAGACATCTATAAGCTCAGGCTCATCACCTGTGGTGAAGAAAGCTGCAAATGTATAGCCGCTTGTTGTATGAGTTGACTGGTTGTAGGTAGAATCCGTACCTATAACAATTATCATATCGTTATAGATGTACATATCACGGATATTTGTAGAATGTTCATCGCTGACACCAAGAGACTCGTTTATATTAATGGAAAAGCTGTGTGTGAACTTTCCGTTTTCAGCGTTTGCAACATAGAGGGTAGGATAATAAAAATATTCGCGTGACGTATTGGAAATGTAATAGATATGCTTTCCGTCAGTCTTGACGATATCAGCTTCAAGAACGTCCTGCTCCTGATTATAGGTATCGGAATGTTCAGGATCGCTTTCTTCTGGCTCAACGGCTGCTGTTGCAGTCTCGGTATCGGGTTCTTCTGAAGAAGTAGCAGGCTCGACCTCAGCCTCGGTGGGCAATTCAGCCGCAGGAGCAGTAGCAGGTTCACCTGATGTTTGGGGCGAATTTGTGTTTATGCTGAGCTCTTCGTCGCCGTTGGTGCTGTAAACAGGAACTTCTGCACCTGTTGCTCCTACACTTGCACCGTCAAAAGAAGCGGGAGCTTCTGCCTCATCGGCTACAGCTTCTTCTACCATATCTTCATATTTATATCTGTTTCTTCTGCTCTCTCTTTCAGCCTTTGAGTATGACTTCTTGAACATGGTATATACCTGTTCATAGTCGGAAGCACCGCTCATATAGCTTGCCTGTTTCTTTGCTTCCTGATCTGTTGTGGTATTAATGATGTCCTGTACAGTAGCAGGCTCGGTAACAGTGATCTCTTTGTCAGTATATTTATTATTATTTCTGTTGTTCAGTGAATATACGGCAGTACCGCCGATAACGGTACAGGCAGCCGCAGCAGCGGTTATGCGTCCTGCAAGCTTTATGCCGCTTCTCTTTTTCTTTGGTGCTTGTTCGTCAAGCATCTTCTTTATATTTTCAGGTTTGAGAGAGTCCGGAACGGGCTCTTTGTTTATCATCTCTCTGATCTTATCGTCATTATTCATATGTATTCTCCTTTCGGACTCATAGTTCTGGGGTAAGCTCCAGCCTTAGCTTCTGCTTTATCCTCGTCAGCCGTGAACGGACGGTGCTGGGCTTTATGCCGCAGACCTGAGATATCTCGTCGCTTGAATAGCCTTCGAGCACTGACATGGAAAGCAGCAGGCGAGACTCGGTATCGAGATTTTCCACAGCTTCACGAAGCTCGACCGACTCAAAGTCAAAGCTTTCGGTCAGGTCTGTGTTTTCGTTGAGTTCATCGGCAGGCTCAAAATACGAGCGTTGTTTTCTTTTTATCTTAGCAGCAAGGATAGTCATTATCCAGCTTCTGAATTTTTCGGGACTGCGCAGTTTTTTGATAGAACAGAATGCGTCCAGCACGGTATCGCTTACTGTATCGGCAGCGTCATGGGGACTTCGCAGACTGTAAAGTGCAATATGATAAAGGTCCTCGTAAACTGTAGCATACAGTCTTGCGAAAGCTTCTGTACTTCCTTCACGGGCAAGTCGGACATCTGCTGAGTAGTCATTCATGTGGATCCCTCCTTTGAATTCGAATTCATAAACTATGTGTCATTGGGAATGCAGATCGCTGCAAGAGATGTATAAAATCGGCGTTTTAAACAAAATGTAAAGCGTCTGATTGTGAATTATAACGATATATAAATATTCAACCCACAAAAATGCTCTTATGGTGTAAAAAACGCAGAAAACTTCATTGACAATTCTTAATAAATCATGTATAATATAAGTAACTTCTAAGGTAGGGGTGGGAAACTTGATCAAAAAAAAGAGAACGATCTTTGGCGTTGTAGCTGCTGAGGCGAACAGTATCGAACAGCGTCAGGTCATAAAAGGAGTCGCAAGGTTCGATCAGTGTGTCGGAATAGATACGATCATTTTCTCCAATAATTATAATCCTAATATTAAGGAAAAGGAGCTTTTCTGCGAAAACAGGATCTATGATCTTATCATGTCTGACGAGATCGACGGACTGATCATCATTTCAGAATCGTTTGTAAACGAAGATCTGCGCAAGATGATCGCTGATTTTCTTTCACGCAAGTCGATACCGATAGTCGTTGTAGGCACGTACCTGCCCGAGCTTGATATGCCGCAGTGTACATTTATAAATACCAGCGACGAATGTGATATCGAGGATCTTACCGATCATCTTGTAGATAAGCATGGCTTTACAGAAATAGATATAATAACAGGCTATGATTTTATCGAAGCATCAAATCTCAGAGTTAACGGCTACAGGAAATCCCTCGAAAAGCACGGCATCGAATACGATGAAAAGCGTGTTCATTACGGAAATTTCTGGATGAATTCAGGTGAAGAGCTTGCTGAACGTTATCATGACGGCGAGCTTCCTTTGCCGCAGGCTATAGTCTGCGCCAATGATTATATGGCTTACGGACTTATAGACAAATTTGACGAGCTTGGCATAAAGGTGCCTGACGATGTTACCGTCGTAGGTTACGAATTCGTAGGCGACCGTTTTATGCATTCGCCGCTGCTCACGACTTACAAGAGAAACCGTGAAACTATAGGGGAGGACGCGGCGAATTTTGTATACAGCAAACTCAAAAACAGAGAATTTCTTTTTGCGCCGCCTAAGGGCGAGCTGGTATGCGGTTCAAGCTGCACCTGCGGCATAGATCGTGTACAGTACAAAGAGGAACTGAAAAATGCGCGTACCAAGAAGGAATACGACAACTGGAACTTGTTCAATCCTCTTGACCAGAAGCTGACAGAGTGCCGTACACTCGGTGAATTCACTGATATATGCAGCGAATATCACTGGCAGGTGCGCGGTATCCAGAGTTTTTATCTGTGCCTTTACAAAAACTGGTATGATACAGATGCAGAGCTCAGCGAGATACTTTCGTGTCAGTGCATGGTAAACTGGGAGGACAGGACTCCGTTCGATATGCACAAATTCAATTTCTCGGCAATTCTTTCAAAGAATTACGAGCCTGCTGTGTATTATTTCAATCCGCTGTTCTTCAATGACAGGCTTTTCGGACATCTTGTGCTCAAATACCATGATCCCGATACCTATGACGATATCTACAGAAACTGGCTCAAATCCGTATCCAACGGACTTGAGTTCCTGCGCATGAAGAATGATATCCAGTATCTTACTCAGTGTCAGAATTTGTCGGATATGCGTGATACTCTTACGGGAATGTATAACGAGACAGGTATGAGAAAAGCTTATCATACACTTGATATCGAGGAGCAGGAATACGTTCTCGTTATGTTGAGGATAGGTATTTCAAATGCAGGATTTTATGAACTCAACGGCAAGATACCTGCTGTTATGGACGCAGCTGAGGCTATCAATCAGTTCTGCGGAAGCAATGATATCTGCGGAAGAGTAAATGATAATACCTTTGCCTGCATAATACAGGGCGAAGTTGATAAAGAGCTGCTTGAAAACAGGCTGAATTCAATAATGCTCCAGCACGCTGTATATATAGATCAGTACGGACTTGATTCCTTTGTATATGCAGCTATCAAGTGCAATGAGAAATCATATACCAAGCTTACGGCAATGTGTACGGATATACTTGCTGAGCGTCAGCGCGAGAAAATGGAGATGCGTATGCGTCCCCATTACGAGGATATGCTCAGTATAAGGAGCTATATCTACAGCAATCCGCAGGACAGCTTCGAGTCTGAGAAGCTTCGCAAGCTTTATCCCTACAGTGCAGGACATCTCCGCGAGGTATACAAGAAGTGCTTCGGCGTGAGTATACATAAGGACTGCATCAACGCACGTATGGCAAAGGCTACCTACTGCCTGACGGTAACGCCGCTTAGTATGGCGGAGATAGCCGAGCAGTGCGGATATGTGGACAGTAAATACTTCCTGCGCCAGTTCCTTGCAACGGTAGGAGTAACGCCAAACCAATACCGCAACATGGCTAAGTAGGGAACGCCGCCCAACAGGCACCGCGACCCTCTGTCAGCTACGCTGACATCTCCCTGTAGTACAGGGAGTCACCTTCGGCGTTCCAAGCCGTTAGCCTTTAGCAATTAGCCTTGTAGGGGCGGATATTATCCGCCCGTCAAATAACATCAAAACCCGAAAGCTTCATTATCCGAACGCTTTCGGGTTTATTTTTCAGCATACACTAAATGTATCAGACCATTTTTCCGTCTTTGACCGAAACAGCCACCTGCCAGTTGTCTTCGTAAACAATAGTGCCGATGAAGTTGGTATACACAACATCGTAAGGCTTTTTGTATTTTTCTAACAGCTTTACGGCAGGTTCGAGTTTTTTTACCATGTGTTCGGTACTTTCACACTTGAAAAAGGTAATGACTGGTTCGCGATTTTTGCAGGGCTCGGGTTCAGGAAGATTTTCCTTGAACCATTCATCAATTGAAATGAACAGCTTTTCATCTTCATCTGTCATTACCTTATTATTTATCAAGTTCCAGCACAAACCGAATACACCTTTGGGATATTTCGTTATATAGGAAATATCTCTGCCCTGTATGCGCATATATTTATACATTTTTTGCTCCTTTGATTATTGCTTTTGATTTGAGCCGTTAGCCTATTGTAGGGGCGGATATTATCCGCCCGAAATGTAGGGGACGGCGTCCTCGTCGTCCCATTAAGGGAACGCCTTCTCTTGCAAGGCGACCCTAATCGGGTCCGGCACCCTCTGTCCTACGGACATCTCCCTGCACAGCAGGGAGTCACCCTCTTCAAAACCAGTCCACTGGACTGGTTTTGAATTCACCCTTTGCGATGCGCCTTCGTATTATTTCGCTGTTCATTAAAAAATGGGAACAGCGACCAGAGACCGCTGTCTCTGGACTCTGCCAAAGGAACACAGTCCCTTTGGAATCCCGTTCATGTGCTCGGCAATTTATTACGCTGTAAATTATGATTTATTTTACTAAGATTATACCGCAAAAAGCTCCATATGTCAACAAAAAAGCCGCAGCATCAACGTGCTGCGGCTTTTTGACGGGCGGATAGTATCCGCCCCTACTATTCGTAAAGCACGGACTGCCAAAGGCAGCCCCTATAAATGGCTAAAGGCTTACTTTGCCTTGCCGAGGAATGCTGCACCGATGATACCTGCATCGTTGCCCAGCTTAGCAATAACGATCTCTGTATTCTTAGGTGAGTTGCGAGTGTAAACTTCCTTAGCAACAAGCTCCTTCATAGGGAGGAGGAGAGGATCGCCCTCGTTGCAGACACCGCCGCCGATGCAGAGGATATCAGGCTGGAAGATATTGATAGTATTTGTGATACCTGCTGCGAGGTACTTTATGTACTTGTCGACAACAGCCTTAGCATACTTGTCGCCAGCTCTCATGCAGTCAAATGAAGTACGTGCTGTTACCTTGCCCTTTTCATTTTCTGATTTTGCCATGATGCTGTCGGGATGTTCTGCGATAGCTTCCTTAGTCATGCGGATAAGACCTGTAGCAGAGGAATAAGCCTCAAAGCAGCCCTTTCTGCCGCATGAGCACTGTGCACCGTCAACTTCGATAACGGTGTGACCGATCTCAGCACCTGCAAAGTTAGAGCCTGAGTAGATCTTGCCGTCAACGATGATACCGCCGCCAACGCCTGTTCCGAGAGTGATGCATACAGCGTTCTTTGCTCCCTTTGCAGCACCTGCTACGAATTCGCCGTATGCAGCAGCATTAGCGTCATTTTCGATGAATACAGGCTTGTCGATAGACTCCTGGATATACTTTACCATAGGAGTATCCTTGAAGCCGAGGTTGTTTGAGTATTCGATGATACCTGTTTCGCTGTTAGCGATACCGGGAGTACCAACGCCGATCCATTCGATCTGATCCATAGTGAGCTTTGCATTCTTTACAGCTTCAATTGCCATTTTAGCCATATCGTCAGCGATAGCCTTTTCGGGACGCGGACAATTTGTCTTTGTGCTTGCCTTTGCGATGATATTATAGTTTTCATCAACAACACCTGCAACGATATTAGTACCGCCAAGGTCAATTCCTACATAATATTTCATTTTATATCCTCCTTATGGAATTGTGGTGATAATGACATCACAATTTCCTTTTATAACGTAATTTCCTGTGCCTGCGGGAACCAAAACACTTGTACCCATTTCAAGGCTTATGCAGCAGTTATCTGTGCTCAGCTCGCCGCTGCCGCCGATAACGAGAACATGAGAGAACGAGCTGTCATCGGCAAAAAGCTCAGCTTCCTTGATAAGTCTCTCTCTGTTGACGTTGAAATAATCACATTCAGCCAGAAGCTGTATAACAACACCGTCAAGCTCCATACCGTAGACAGGTCTGTGCGGGTCAAGGGGCTCGGTATTTGTAACTTCGAGAGCCTTTTCGATGTGGAGCTGTCTCGGCTTGCCGTCAGCACCAAGTCTGCCGTAGTCGTAAACGCGGTATGTAACATTGGAGCTCTGCTGTATCTCGGCAATGAGTATTCCCTTTCCGATAGCGTGGAGAGTACCGGGCTCTATGAAGAAAACATCGCCTTTCTTTACGGGAACACGGTTCACCTTGTCCATGAGTGTATTATCCTCAATTGCTTTGCGGAACTCTTCCTTTGTTATCTTCTCCTTAAAACCGTAAACAAGCTCTGCATCAGGTTCTGCGTCGATAACATACCACATTTCGGTCTTGCCGTTGTCATTTTCATATTTATGAGCGTATTCGTCACAGGGGTGGACTTGAACTGATAAGTCGTTTTTGGCATCGATAAGCTTTACGAGTACAGGGAAGCCGCTGAATTTTCTGCAGTTCTTCCCAAGTATCTCAGGGTGCTTTTCAATAAGCTCAGAAAGCTTCATTCCATCGAATTCGCCGCCGCTGACAACAGACTCGCCGTCTGGGTGACAGCTCAGCTCCCAGCTTTCCGCGAGACGTTCCAGATCACTTTTCTTTCCGAAGATATCTCTCAGTTTAGTGCCGCCCCAGATATAATCTTTAATAGGTGCATTGAGTAAAAATGGTTTCACGATAGTGCCTTTCTGTATGGAACACCATCTCGGCGTTCCGTGATATTGATATGTTATTGCTTTTTTTCAGCCATTGGGAATTCCTTTTCAAAGTCTTCCACAGAGCCGTTGTATACATTTAAGTCGATATGTTCCTCTTCACCGTCATATCCTGTAAGAGTGCCCTTGTCACTGTACTGCCAGAACTTCCAGTCGAGCAGGTCTGGCTCGCAGTTCACATTCCTTATCCACAGCGGATAGTCCGAGAAACTTCCTCTTATGTATCGGAAATAAACGGGGAGAGTAGTGTAAATTATTGGCTTGACACCGTAATACTCCTCAAGCCTTTCAATAAGAGGACGAAGTATCTTTTCGGTCTCTTCCTTTGAGGGCTTGTTGCTGCGCTTGTCGGCATAGTATTCTATGTCGATAACAGGCGGAAGGTCTATTTCCTCAGGACTCACTGACGATATGAAGTTTTCAGCCTGAGTCTCTCCTGCGCTGTCAAAGCTGAAAAAGTGATAGGCTGAAACTCTTATGCCTGTTGAAGCAGCTCTGTCCAGATTTCTGCGCACTGATTCATCGGTGTGACCGCTGCCCTCGGTAGCCTTTATAAAAGCGAATGATACATTTTGTGATTCAAGCTCCTGCCAGTTGATATCTCCCTGATAGTTTGAAACATCAACTCCGAATACAGGATATTTTGCCCTGTTGACCTTAGCTGTGGAGAAGAACAAAGCTCCTGCCGCAGCAGCAGTTATAAGAAATGAGCCCATCAGAGAGCAAAGGATATTTCTTTTTATGATATGCATATCAAATGCAGCTCCCCTCAAAAGCTCAAAGGCGATAACGCCGAGCAAAGAATCCAAAAGTCATACAATATATATAATAAACTAAAAACGGCAAATAGTCAACAGTTTTTTTGAATTTCTTTTCTGCGGCAATAGACAGCAGCAATGAAAAAGCAGCCTTTCGGCTGCTTTCTTTATATTATAGCGAAGAACTGTTTTTCGTCACGTGGGTCAAAGGGGACAAGCTTTTGGCTGCTGCGGGAAAGTACATATCCGTTGGTGCAGCCTAAAGGAGTCAGTGTAAAATGTCCGCTCCGTCTGTGTGCAGCTCTGAAAATGCTGCCAAGATGAGAATTTACGGGAACGCCTTCAAGTTCAAATGTTATGCCCTTTTCAGTCACCTTGATATTCAGGGCAGGCATATCCGAAAACGGGTGGCAGACCATACCGTTGACGATATAGTGTCCGCGCAGGGGCGTCACCTTAGTATCGCGGTAAAAGCGGTACAGAAGAGCTGCAACAGCCTGCTCGGTATCATAAAGACGATCAGTAATAGCATCTACAGGAGCAACGAACAGCTCCTGAGCATTGCGGCATATGGCAGCGGAATTGTTATTTATTGCAGTTGAGAAGCTGCTGCGCATTGAAAAGCGGCGGAGATGACTGTAGGTTATATGCTGCTCGGGAACGAATTCGGGGTACATTACACGGGCAAGGTCCTCATAGCGGATATGAACGCTGCGCATTTTTGAGAAATAGGTCATTTTTGCAGCATGGGGGAGACAGCACATATCCGACATCATATGCACAGCTCTTGCAAGATAGACTGCACCCTGTTTTACAAATCCGTTCTGGTGCATGGTAAGAGCCATTGTGTAGTCCTCCTCGAACATTGTACGGGCACTTTTTGCGAAAAGGTCCTTGCCGTTTTTATAGTAGCCGCTTATAGCTTTCTGCGGCTTTCCGTTTGTGTTGCAGGCGCAGTAATAGTGTCTGCCTGCGCCGTTTTCGCGGTCCTCGTTGTTGTCGGCTATGACAGTATATGGGAGCATTATTTTCAGCTGCGGACGTATGAGCTCGGCTGCTTCGGGAGCAGTCTCGTCAAGGAGCTTTAACGCTCTGATGAGGATATCCTCATGTATATTTGACGGCGGCTGAGTTTTGTTTTCGGTATATTTTTTAGTCAGCTTCTGGAGCTCATCAGTGACTTTTTTCCATTTATTATTCACGTTATCACCTTATATATTATATTACATCTTTAGGACGGAGAGGTCCGCCCGAGACTGATACGCTGTTATTACCTTATTAAATTATACATCACTTGTCAAAAATTGTCAATGATGTTGATGTGGAAGTACATTATTGCTGAAATATTGCTGCTTTCACTAAATCATCACATTTCAGCTTTATACTTATACAAGTATGCTTATTTGAAAGGAAAATAATTATGAAAAAAACAAGAATTGCTGCATTCTTATTTGCGGTATGCTTAGGTGCAGTTTCAATGACAGCCTGCGGCGATAGCAAGGACAACAAGAAGACAAAGACAAGTTCAAAATCTGCTGAGGACATAGAAGAAAAAGACCTTGAAGAAGCTCTTGACAAGCTCGACAAGGAGACAGCAAAGGAGAAAGAAGCTGCAACCGAAGCTGAGACAGAGCCGACGACCGTTGCTGAGATAAAATATGAGGCAACAGACGAGATAAAGAAAGCCCCTCTTAATTCAGGCTATATCCAGATAGGTGATACTGTATTCAGACGCGGAAATTATATGACGGTTGCAGAGTTTATTGAGGAATACGGTGACAAATTCGATATGTCTGAAATTCCTGTTGACGAATATCTTGCAACGGATAACGTAGGAGCTTATACGGACGCTAAAAGGATTAAATCATTTGACGATCCGCGACTTGAATTAACTGTATGTTATGGTAAATTTGATGCGGAAAAAAACGCTCGAGTAAAAGTTGCTGAAGCAACTATTGATGATGTATATTTAACTGAAACAGGTAAAATGGGCTTTTACCCTAATTCTATTAACCTTGATGACATAAGCAGCGAGCTGATTTTTTATCCGCAGGATGTAAAGCCAATGGATTATGAAGATGTAAAAACTCTTTGTACAGACCTTGGACTTAAAGAAGATGGAAAATTCTATGAATGGAGTTTTGGCACAAAGTATTATTATGGTGATGCTTTCGAAGAAAACAAAGACAGTTTCTATATTAGGATGAAAGCGGGAGAACCAAACTTATACAATTATTATCCACAGATAGATTATTACTTTTACTTTGATGAAAAGACTTTAAAGGCGGTAAAAACTGATTATTCTGTATCACGAATTGGTGAGGAATTTTTTCCTGTCGATGGATTTGAAGTAGTAGACGAGCAGGAATAAGAAATAAGCATATTGCTTTATATAGCAAAAGGCACTCAAATCGAGTGCCTTTTCTTTGTATACTGACATACAAAAAGGGCGTTCATACGAACGCCCTTAAATATTGCATATATATCAGCTATTAGCCGAGCTCTGCAAAGTACTTGATTGTTCTTACCATCTGTGATGTGTAAGAATTCTCGTTGTCATACCATGAAACAACCTGTACCTCATAGAGGCCGTCACCGATCTCAGCAACCATTGTCTGTGTAGCATCGAAGAGTGAGCCGTATCTCATACCGATAACGTCAGAAGAAACGATCTGATCCTCGTTGTAGCCGAATGACTCTGAAGCAGCAGCCTTCATAGCAGCGTTGATGCCTTCCTTAGTTACGTTAGCACCCTTAACAACAGCTGTGAGGATTGTTGTAGAACCTGTAGGAACAGGAACTCTCTGAGCAGAACCGATGAGCTTGCCGTTGAGCTCTGGGATTACAAGACCGATTGCCTTAGCAGCACCTGTGCTGTTAGGAACGATGTTTGCAGCACCAGCTCTTGCTCTTCTGAAGTCGCCCTTTCTGTGAGGACCGTCAAGGATCATCTGATCGCCTGTGTAAGCGTGGATTGTGCTCATGATACCGCTCTGGATAGGAGCATAATCGTTAAGAGCCTTAGCCATAGGAGCGAGGCAGTTTGTTGTGCATGAAGCAGCAGAAATGATCTTGTCATCCTTTGTAAGAGTCTTCTCGTTTACGCTGTAAACGATTGTAGGAAGATCGTTACCAGCTGGAGCTGAGATAACTACCTTCTTAGCACCTGCATCGATGTGAGCCTGTGACTTGTCCTTTGAGCAGTAGAAACCTGTGCACTCGAGAACAACGTCAACGCCGATCTCACCCCATGGGAGCTCTGCAGCGTTAGCCTTAGCGTAGATTGTAAGTGTCTTGCCGTCTACAGTGATTGTGCCCTTTTCATCATCAGCAGAAACTGTGTGAAGGTTCTCACCGATCTTACCACAGTAACCGCCCTGAGCTGTATCATACTTGAGAAGCTGAGCGAGCATTGAAGGCTTTGTAAGGTCGTTGATTGCAACTACCTCATAACCTGGAGCGTCAAACATCTGTCTGAATGCAAGACGACCGATACGGCCGAAACCGTTAATAGCAACTTTAACTGACATTGGATATACCTCCTAAAAATTTGTATAGATTAATTATAGCGCAACTCGGAAAATTTTTCAAGTGGTTCGATAAAAAAATAACAGATTTTTTTGTAAAAGTACATATTGAATAAATAATCAGCTGTTGAAGTTGATTATTTTGTCATGATTTTTGAGCATATAAACAATTTGGATAATGTGACGGAGCTTGGTTGTTGAAAGCTGACACTGCCGCTGATGTGTTTTGATGACATTTGTGGACTAAAAGTATGTTTTGGTTACCCTGATTTGACAGGCGTATATATAAAGATAATATATCGGTTTTGGAAAAATAAATAATAGAGAATGCGCATTTTTTATCATGTAAAATCAGCGGTGAAATAGCTTTTTGTGATGAAATTGTATGCATATCGGAGCGTGTCACATAAACCTGTGCTGCATCGTTTTATGAAGATATAGGGTGATTATCTCTGCCACATGAAAATCATAGTGTGACAGAAATGTGACAATCTAATAAAACTTAGCAATCTTAGACAGAAAAATGCAGGAATTTTGTTGACATTATTCAAAAAAAGCTGTATAATGGATATGTTGAAAAGATTTCAACATATGTAAAGCAGTATTTTTGCTTTTTGGAGAGTGCCTTATGAGTAAATCATATGAGATCGAAAGAAAATTCCTTGTTGAGTTCCCCGATGTTTCCGCGCTTGACGTAAAGCGCAGGATCGGTATCGTTCAGACTTATCTGAAAAGCGGACAGAATGGTTCTCAGCGCAGAGTCAGATCTGTAGATGAGAACGGCAGTGTGAAATATACTTATACTGAAAAGATCTTCCATACTCATGTTACAAGGGAAGAAAATGAATATGAGATAAGTGCAGAGGAGTACCGTACTTTGCTCGGGCAGGAGCTGAGAGATTGCCCTCCCGTAAAGAAGGTGCGCTACTGCTTTGACTATCACGATCAGCTCTTTGAGCTGGACACCTATCCTTTCTCGGATAAGCTTGCTATAATGGAGCTTGAACTAAGGTCGCCCGAACAGAAGATAGATTTCCCCGATAATGTAAAGGTCATTATGGAGGTCTCGGACGATATACGCTATTCCAATGCAGCACTTGCAAAGGCAGGAGCTTTTCCCGAGCAATAGATTGGAGAATCAGTTGATGTCAGAAAAATTTGTGCCCGCAGACAGTCCCGAGCAGCTTTCCGCTCTTTTCGGTCAGCTTGACGGAAATGTGGACAGGATACAGAAAAACTTCAATGTGACAGTCGTAAGCAGAGACGGCGGCATTAAAATAATAGGAGATGATGAGAATATCGGCGGTGCTGAAAAAGCTCTGAGAGCTTTGATGAGTATGGCTGATAAGGGCAACGCTGTCAATGAGCAGACAGTGCGCTATGTCTCATCTATGGTGGCTGACGGCGCAGAGCAGGAGCTACAGGAGCTTGGCGGAGATGGTATATGTGTTACAGCTTCGGGTAAGATACTCCGCCCGCGTACAGTCGGTCAGAAGCGTTATACAGACGCTATAAAGGAGAATACTATCGTTCTCGGCATCGGTCCTGCCGGTACGGGCAAGACCTATCTCGCAGTTGCAATGGCTGTAAAGGCTTTCCGCGAACATAAGATAAAGAAGATAATCCTCACCCGTCCTGCCGTTGAAGCAGGCGAAAAACTGGGATTTCTTCCGGGCGATCTCCAGGATAAGGTAGACCCCTATCTTCGTCCGCTCTATGACGCTCTTTTCGATATGTTCGGAGCAGAGAGCTTTGCAAGATACATGGAAAAAGGCATAATCGAGGTAGCTCCGCTGGCTTATATGCGCGGACGTACACTTGATGAAGCTTTTATTATACTCGATGAAGCACAGAATACTACTTCGGAACAGATAAAAATGTTCCTTACCCGTCTCGGAAACGAGAGCAGAATGGTCATTACAGGCGATATTACACAGATCGACCTTCCTGATACAAGAAAATCAGGTCTTGTTGAGGCTATAAAAGTACTTAAAGGCATCGACGATATACAAATACATCGCTTTACTGAAAAAGATGTTGTAAGACACAGACTTGTACAGGATATTATCAAAGCTTATGAAAAATATAACGAAGGGAGAAAAAATATTCATGGCTAAGTTAAAGGTATATGTTAAGAATAATCAGACAGAGGTGAAAGTTCCCGTTGGAATAAGACTGCTTATCAGAAGATGCTGCCAGGCAGTACTTACAACTGAAAATTTCGGCAAGGACGCAGAAGTAAGCGTTTCTTTCGTAAGCAATAGCGAGATAAAAAATCTCAATAAGATATACAGAAACAAGGACAGCGTTACAGATGTGCTCTCATTCCCGCTTACAAGCGAGGACGGTACTGTTGAGGTAAATCCCGAAACAGGCGCAGTACAGCTGGGTGACGTTGTTATTTCACTGGAAACTGCTGTAAAGCAGGCTCAGAACTTCGGTCACTCACTTGAGAGAGAAGTTGGCTTCCTTACAGTACATTCAATGCTCCACCTTCTCGGATACGATCACGAGACAAGCCAGCTCGACCAGCGCATCATGCGTGAAAAGGAAGAGTCCGTACTCGAAAAGCTGGGTATTTCCCGTGACGTTACTTTTGTTGTGAACGGAGATAATAACTGATGTCAAGGACTGCTTTCGTTACTATCGCAGGACGCACAAATGCAGGAAAATCCTCTCTCCTCAACGCTATCGTGGGAGAGAAGATAGCTTCTGTCAGCAGCAAGCCTCAGACTACCCGTACACGTATAACGGGTATACGCAATATCGACGATGTACAGCTTGTATTCTTTGATACTCCGGGACTGCACAAGCCTGTAAACAAGCTCAGCGAGCATATGCTCAATACGGTCAAGGAGTCCGTCAGTG
This sequence comes from Ruminococcus sp., assembly GCF_016283395.1. Next base: position 133,997 of record NZ_JAEEMU010000038.1, on the reverse strand, counting down.
ATATTGATGCTGTGGTCTTTGTTATGGACTGCACAAAGAAGATAAACGAGCAGGAGCTTGAACTGCTGAAGTCAATGAACGCATCAAAGATGCCCATAATACTTGTGCTCAACAAGATAGACCTGCTGAAGAACAAGGACGAGCTTGCTCCTGTTATAGCTGAGCTTACAGCTAAGGTGAAGTTTCAGGCAGTCGTTCCTGTAAGCGTGACGGAAAACAGCGGTGTTGATATAGTAATTGATGAGATAATCGCACTTTCCGAGGAGTCGGTACACTTCTTCCCTGATGATATGATAACCGACCAGCCCGAAAAGGTACTGGCAGCAGAGATGATACGCGAGAAGCTCCTTATGCTCCTCAGCGATGAAGTGCCTCACGGTATAGCCGTAGGTGTAGAGCAGATGAGCGAGCGCGAGGACAAGGATATCCTTGATATATCTGCTGTTATCTACTGTGAGAAGGAGTCCCACAAGGGCATAGTTATCGGCAAGGGCGGAGCAATGCTGAAAAAGGCTTCAACTGCCGCAAGAATAGAGCTTGAGGACTTCTTCCAGATAAAGGTCAACCTCAAATGCTGGGTAAAGGTAAAAGAGGACTGGCGAAACAGAGAAAATCTCATCAGAAGCTTCGGACTTTCCGAGAAATAATTTCCGCTGATATTATGAACTATTACGCAGAAGATATTATGGGGGAATACTCCCGAACCATCAACTGCGGAGGTAAAAATGTCGGAGGATATACTTTGGAATAAATTTGCTGAAAGCGGCAGTATAGAGGACTATCTGCAATATTCGGCGCATAAGGAAGATAACCATGACAACTGTTGAAGGCATCGTCCTTAAAGAGCGTTCTGTTGGTGAACAGGACAAATTCATTGATATACTGACGGGAGAGAGCGGAGTTATCGAGGTTTCCGTAAAAGGCGCAAGGAAAATAAACGGAAAATCGGGGAGCTCCACTCAGCTTCTGGCATATTCACGGTTCTGCATAGACAAGAGAGGAAAGTATCTTTACCTCAACAGTGCAGAGCCGATACATATTTTTTACGGACTTCGTGATTCGCTTTCAAAGATATCTCTGGCAAGCTATTTTGCCGAGATAATGCGCTTCTGCATAAAGCCCGAGGCTCAGAACGGTGATATAATGCGGCTTTTGCTGAATTCGCTCCACTACCTTGAAACAGGTCAGCGTGATGAGAAGCTGCTGAGATCGGTTTTTGAGATGAGGCTTATGTCGGAGATCGGCTATATGCCCGATATCGTAGCTTGCAGAGGCTGCGGAGTTTACGAGCCTGAGGAGCTGTTTTTCTGTATGGAGAGCGGCGGATTTTTCTGTTCGGACTGCTTTGAAAACGACACAAAGGAAAACTACATGAAGATAAAGCTGCCTGTGCTGAGTGCGGTGCGGCATATAGTGCTTGCTGATTTCAGCAGGCTTTTCAATTTCCGTGTATCCGAGGAGACTCAGCAGAAGCTTTCCGCACTTACGGAAACATATGCACTTACTCACCTTGAACGCAGCTTCGGCACATTGGATTTTTACAAATCGATTTTGAGTTGTTAGAAAGTATAAAAGTTGAGAGTTGAGAATTGAGAGTTGAGAGTTAATGTAGTTACTGGGCTCACATTATTTCAATTTGTCGCCGTAGGCGACACCGCAACTCTAAACTCTAAACTCTCAACTCTAAACTGAATAAAAGGATAATTATGGATAAATATTTGAAAACACTTGAACTGGACAAGATACTTGAAATGCTTGCCGAGCTCACCTCAAACGAGGAGACTCACCGCATGGCATTGGCGGTACGTCCCGACAACGACCTCGAAAGAGTGCGGTATGAGTGTCTTAAAACCTCACAGGCACTGTCTCTTTCGGTGCAGTTCGGAACACCGCCTTTCGGCAATTTCAAGGATATAAGCTCTGTAGCTGCAAGAGCAAAGTCGGGAGCAGTCATATCTCTCCGCGACCTTATGGACATAGCAGCAATGCTGAGACAGATAAAGTCTTTGGCGGACTGGTATGCTCACTGTGAAAACGTTGAAACTGAGCTGAGCTACCTGTTTTCAAGATTGCAGCCTAACGACTGGCTGCTTGAAAAGCTTGAGCGTTCGATAATCTCCGAGAACGAGATAGCAGATGCTGCAAGTGCGGAGCTGGCTGCAATTCGCCGGAAAATAAACCGCGCAGGTATGCAGCTCCGCGAAACTCTCGACAAAATGATAAAGAACAAGACCACACAGCAGTATTTGCAGGAGAGCAATGTCACTATCCGTGACGGACGTTTCGTTTTGCCTGTAAAGTCCGAATACCGCGGACAGGTAAGCGGTCTTATACATGATACATCGGCTACGGGACAGACTATATTCATCGAGCCTATGGCAATAGTCGAGGCAAATAACGATATACGTCTCCTTGAAGCAAAGGAGCAGGAGGAGATAGAACGCATTGTCCGTCAGCTCTGCCGCGAGTGCGGCGAATATGCGGATATTCTTGCGGAGAATTACAAGGTCTGTACAGAGCTGAACCTTTATTTTGCAAAGTCGAACCTTGCTGCAAAGCTCAACTGCTCACTGCCCGAGATAACCGATGACGGAAAGATGTACCTTAAAAAAGCACGTCATCCTCTTATCGACAAGAACAAGGCTGTGCCTGTGGATATCAGTCTTGGTGAGGACTATCAGGCACTTATCATAACAGGTCCTAACACAGGCGGTAAGACAGTATCCCTTAAAACCGCAGGACTTCTTGCGGCTATGACAATGTGCGGACTGCTCATACCCGTTGCTGACGGAAGCAGGATATCCGTATATGACCATATCCTTGCAGATATCGGTGACAGCCAGAGCATAGAGCAGAACCTTTCCACATTCTCGTCTCATACTAACAAAGTCATTGAAATACTGAAAACAGCCGATGAGCAGTCACTTGTGCTACTTGACGAGCTTGGCTCGGGTACCGATCCTGTTGAGGGTGCGGCACTTGCCATATCAATAATCCGCCGACTTATGCTCAATGGCGCAAAGATAATGGTAACTACTCATTATCAGGAGCTTAAAGTATTTGCTATTGACGGTGAAGGCATTGAAAACGCTTCATGCGAATTTGATATCGAAACTCTGAGACCTACATACAAGCTTATCGTAGGTTCTCCCGGTAAATCCAACGCTTTTGCGATTTCAGAAAGTCTCGGTATGCCTGCTGATATAATCGCAGACGCGAAAACAAGAGTCAGCGAAGCAAATACCAGACTTGAAGAGGTAATAGGCAAGCTTGAAAGCACACGTCTTGAGCTTGAAAAGCAGAAAGAGGAGATATCGCGCCTTAAAGCTCAGACTGCGGAGCATGAAGAAGCTATCAGGATAGAGCGCGAAAAGCTTGAAGCAGCTAAGGCTGACGAGCTTGAAAAGGCAAGACTCCGCGCTATGACCATTATAGAGCAGACTAAGGCTGAGTCCAACGAGCTTATCGACGAGCTTGAAAGACTTCGCAAGGAAAAGGATAAAAAGGACTTCAGCGCAAACGTTTCAAACGTTAAATCTAAATCGAAGCAGAGCTTCAACAAGATGTACGATACGGCTAATCCTATCGACAAGCGTGACCCTAACGAGGGCTATGTGCTGCCGAGAAAGCTCCGCCGCGGAGATACCGTATATGTTGTAGACTTGCAGCGCAAGGGCATAATCTCGGGCGATCCTGACGGAAGCGACTTCGTATACGTTCAGATGGGCGTTATGAAAACTAAGATGAATATCTCCCGTCTGCGTCTCGAAGAGCCCGAAAAGGTAACTGTGAGCAACAAGTCCATACGTCCTAACCGAAAGATGAACAAGGTGGGCGTAAAGGCTGAGCGCAGGGGCAAAATGGAGCTCGATATCCGCGGAAGTGCCTGCGATGACGGAGTTTACCAGCTTGATGCATTCCTCGATCAGGCTGTTATGTCCAATATCTCAATGGTGACTATTATCCACGGAAAAGGTACGGGACTCCTCAGACAGGCTGTGCATAAGAGACTGAAATCCCACCCGTCAGTAAAGAGCTTCCGACTGGGACTCTTCGGCGAGGGAGAGGACGGAGTTACCGTAGTTGAATTAAAATAAGTATAAAATATATCATTATAATTGTAATAAAGGCATATTTTTTCTATAATTCTCCTTTAGGAGTTGAAAAAATATGCCTTTTAGTGTATAATAACTATAAGACACATTTTACACGAAAGGGGGATCTGTTATGAAGGAGCGCAAGACCATAGCAGTCATTGCGGCTGATGTTTTCAACAGCTATATGAATCGCATATTTATCGGCATTTCCGAGCAGTGCAGATCTCTCGGTTATGATGTGCTCACATTTCTTATGGCTTTCAATCTCGACAGCGGCGGTCTTATTCAGCAGGGCGAGGAGAATATCTTCTCCCTTATAAAAGCCGATGTTATTGACGGAGTAATACTTCTTGCGAGTAATCTTGCAAGCCAGAACCTTGTGGATAAATTCGTAAAGGTATTTTCACACTGGGGAATACCTGTAGTGGCTCTCGATCATGATTTCGATTTCTGCGACAGCCTCTATGCTGAGGATACCGAGCTTTTCGAGCAGATGACAGACCATTTCATAGAAGCTCACGGCTGTAAAAAGATAATGTGCCTTACAGGTCCAGAGGGAAGTCCTCCTGCAATGTCAAGACTTGAAGGATATAAACGCTCAATGAAGAAGCACGGGCTGGAAATAGCCGAAGATGATATTATTTACGGCGACTTCTGGAAAATAGTTTCTCAGCATCTTGCAAAGGAATTCATTACGGGCGAAAGACCTATCCCCGATGCTGTTGTATGTGCAAATGACGATATGGCAAGAAGTCTTTGCAATTCAATGGTAAAGGGCGGTTACAGGATACCCGAGGACTTTAAGATTTCGGGCTATGACGGCTCGAAAAAAGCCGTGTTGGAAATTCCTTCCATATCTACGGTGTGCCCCGAGAATATCAGAATGGGCGCAAGTGCGGTATGTATACTTCATAAGAGAATAACAGGTGAAGATGTTGCTCCCCTTGAAACACTTGAGCGCGGCAGGCTTATCCTTGCACGTTCTTGCGGTTGCGGAAGCAATACTCTGTTAAGCGTTGAGACAGGTGAAGAATACAACAACAGGATAAAACGCTATGACGATTACTATACAAAGAGCTGTATGCTTGACGAGCTTATGGAGGAAGAGAACCTCGACAGTCTGCTTCGCAGGCTCAATGGCTTCATATATACCATAAGAGGACTGGATACATATATGCTCTGCCTTTGCCGAAACTGGGATAACGTTGAAAAGGAAGATGACAATGATTATCTCCGCGAGGGTTATGCTGATATAATGGAAGCCAAGATGATATATACACGAAAGCATACGGAGTTTATCGGACGGGAATTCCATTCGGCAGATATAATCCCGCATTTCATGGACGAATACTGCGAAAGTCCGTCGGTATTCTTTCTGCTTCCTCTGCATTATATGGACAGATGCTTCGGCTATTCCATATTCAGATTTGAGGATATACGCAATGCCGAGAGCAGAGTTTTTGCGGAGTGGAACAAGAACATAGGCCTGGCTCTGGAATATCTGCGTGTGCGTACTAAGCTCATAAGTATCAATCAGCGTATTTTAATGAACTCTATACGTGATACTCTCACGGGAATATACAACCGCAAGGGATTAAGGAGAATGGCTGAAAGCATATTCCGCAAAGCCTGTGATGAAGGTGTGAAACTCTTTGTTATCATCGCTGACCTTGACCGTCTGAAAATGATAAATGACAATTACGGACATATCGAGGGCGATAATGCCATCATCGTTGTGGCTAATGCATTGCAGTCATGCTGCGGAATGAACGAGATATGCGCGAGAACAGGCGGAGATGAATACGCACTTATAGGCTGCGGAGATTATTCCGATGAGAGTGCGGAAATATATTTCGAGTACATACGAAGCTATTTGAGAAGATATAATGATGCGTCTGGTAAGCCATACAAAGTTGAAGCGAGTCTCGGTGCATTCTGCGGTGTCCCCGAAAAGGGCTCGAATATCGACGGATATATCAGCAAAGCTGACGCAAAAATGTATGAGGACAAGCAGATGCACAGAAAGCAGCGCGAGAACTGAAATAGGCTTTTTTAAAAGGGCTGAAAAAACGGCTTTTTCAACGGAAAACCATTGAATTTCGGAAAATAATGCAGAATATTCGTTTATATGCATAATGAGCAGCCTGCATAATTGTGAAAAACTTATAATGCGGACAGGGAACACTGTTTTCGGCGTTCCCTGTTTTTGTGTGTAAACTCAAATGAAAAACGGGGATAAAATGCGGTTTTAAGTATTGACAAAAACGTGAAAATATGATAAAATAAACTGAATTGCAAAAGAAGCTTAGGTTTCGGAGCAAGACTATTGACCACTTCCTACGAAGTCGAGGCCATACGGACAGCCGGGTCAAATGCCGACCGCCGATCTTTCGGCTGGCAACTTCTGTTGCCTTATTGATTCGACTGTATGTCGATAAAGTTTTTATAAGTTCTCATCAGCTTGTGAAAGGTCAATAAGAGTAGTAAAAGGTAGTACTTGCTTGTATAGACTCTGAAACCGTAAATGAAGTTTCTGCGCACCGCAATGATATTTCATGCACACAATGGCTGGTAAGGTCTTTTGTGTGCATTTTTTGTTTAAAGGTGTGGTTTTATGGAGAATAAACTGAAGCTTTATGGGTTCAACAACCTTACAAAGTCGCTTAGCTTTAATATATACGATGTCTGTTATGCCAAGACAGCACGTTCACAGCAGGAGTATATCGCTTATGTTGATGAACAGTACAACTCTGAGCGTATAACGGATATAATGACTCATGTAACCGAGATGATAGGAGCACAGGTGCTCAGCGTATCCCGTCAGGACTATGATCCTCAGGGCGCATCGGCTACCTTCCTTATCGCCGATGATACTATGATACCTGTCGGCGGTACTGAGACTGTGGCACATCTTGACAAGAGCCATGTTACAGTTCATACCTATCCCGAATTTCACCCCGATACGTCTATCGCTACGTTCCGTGTGGATATAGATGTTGCCACCTGCGGCAAGATTACACCGCTTACTGCGCTGGACTATCTTATCGGAAGCTTTGATTCGGATATCATCACTATGGATTACAGAGTAAGAGGATTTACACGTAATCTTGACGGTGAAAAGCTATTTATCGACCACGATATAACTTCCATACAGAATTATATCGACGCGAAGATACTGGATAAATACGATGCTGTGGATATAAATGTCTATCAGGCAAATATGTTCCACACAAAGATGCTCATAAAGGAGCTTGACCTTCAGAATTACCTGTTCAATACAGATGTAAACGAGCTTCCGCCGAGACGCAGACTTGAGATAACCAATGCGCTCCAGCGGGAGATGATAGAAATTTTCAGCGGAAGGAACGTGTTCGGAAATGGCTGAGCTTTCGCAGGTAAATGCTCCGATATATGAGGCTCTCAGAAAATTCAGAAGAATGAGAGTAGTTCCATTCGATGTGCCCGGACATAAGCGCGGCAGAGGTAATATGGAGCTTACCGAGTTCCTCGGTGAGGACTGTATGAATGTGGACGTAAATTCCATGAAGCCGCTGGATAACCTCTGTCACCCTGTTTCCGTAATAAAGGACGCGGAAATGCTGGCGGCAGAAGCCTTCGGTGCGGCTAATGCCTTCTTCATGGTGGGAGGTACTACCTCTGCGGTACAGAGCATGATAATGTATGCCTGCAAAGAGGGCGACAAGATAATCATGCCGCGAAATGTTCACAGAAGTGCCATTAACGCAATAATCCTTACGGGAGCTGTTCCCGTTTATGTAAATCCCGACGTAAATCACAAGCTTGGCATTGCCCTTGGTATGTCGGTTGCTCAGGTGGAGCAGGCTATCCTTGATAATCCCGATGCAAAGGCGATAATGGTCAATAACCCGACTTACTACGGCATATGTTCAGACCTGAAGAAGATAACCGAGCTTGCTCATGCTCACGGTATGCTTGTACTTGTGGACGAGGCTCACGGTACGCATTTCTACTTCGGTGAGAACTTCCCTGTAACTGCAATGGCTGCGGGAGCTGACTGTGCTTCGGTAAGTATGCATAAATCGGGAGGAAGCCTTACGCAGAGTTCTTTCCTGCTCATGGGAAAGAATATCAATTCAGACTATATGCGTCAGGTCATAAACCTTACACAGACTACAAGTGCTTCTTATCTGCTGCTTTCAAGTCTTGATATTTCCAGAAAGAGACTTGCTCTCAGCGGCAGGGAGATATTTGCACAGACTGTGGAAATGGCTGAATATGCACGTTCGGAGATAAACGAGATAGGCGGCTATTACGCTTATTCCCGTGAACTCATAAACGGCGACAGCATATACGATTTCGATGTATCAAAGCTGAGTATCTACACTCTGCCTATCGGACTTGCAGGTATCGAGGTCTATGACCTTCTCCGTGACGAGTACGATATACAGATAGAATTCGGTGATATCGGCAATGTGCTTGCCTATATCTCCGTAGGCGACAGAAAGCGCGATATCGAACGCCTTATAAGTGCGCTGGCTGAGATAAAACGCCGCTTCGGCAAAAGCGAAGCCAATATGCTCACACAGGAGTATATCAGTCCTGTAGTTGCGGAAACTCCGCGAAAGGCGTTCTATTCAAGCAAACGCTCTCTTTCACTTGATGAAGCAGCAGGAGAGGTCTGCAGCGAATTCGTAATGTGTTATCCTCCGGGAATACCGATACTTGCTCCGGGAGAGCTTATCACTCCCGAGATAATCGAATATATAAAATATGCAAAGGAAAAGGGCTGTCAGATGACAGGTACGGAGGATCTTAACATAGAAAGACTTAATGTTATAGATAAATAAGGGATTTTACACATTTATATTATACAAAATGGGGTATTTATTTTTCAGGAGGATAAATTTATGAATATGAAAAAAATCGGATTACAGATGAATATACTTATGGCGGTAACGCTCAGCTTCTGCCTTTCACTTTTAGGCAATCTCACCTCGGGACACTTCACATGGCGCGGATTTCTTATGAGCTTCGGTATAAGCACTATCATAAGCCTTATCATCGGTTTTGTAGTGCCCATGAAAAAGGTAGAGGACGGACTTGTGCGCAAATGCGGTCTTGAGGAGCGCAGTCTCCCTGCAAGACTTCTTTCAACACTTGTATCAGACCTTATCTATACACCTATCCTTACATTTTCAATGGTGTTCATGGCATACAAGCAGGCAACTGCACACGGTTCAAAGATGCCGTTCCTGCCTTCGTTCATCAAGTCACTTATACTCAGCCTTATAGTTGCATATATCATCATTTTCATCGTAACACCTTTATTCCTTAAATTTGTTATGAAGCAGAATGGTGTATCAGGACCACCAGCAGGAGGTCCTCCCACAGACAGAAAATAAAAACGGCTATGTTGGGGGCGATGCCCACATTGCCCCGATCATTTATCTCGGGCAGATGTGGGTGTCTGCCCCTACAATAGTAGGTGGGCGGATATTTTTCGCCCATATGTTTAATTATTACAGATCGTATCGGCTGCATTTGCAGTATTCATTTCATATAAGAACGCTGTAACGGCGTTTCTTGCTGATCAGTTATTACTATCCGCTGATCACTAAGGAGGTATAGTATGGAATTATGGTTTACGGAGAGACATACTCCGAATGTTAAATTTTCAATAAAGGTGGATCACCAGCTTTACAGCGGCAACAGTGAGTTCCAGCGCATAGATGTTTTCGATTCAAAGGAGTTCGGACGCTTCCTTACTCTTGACGGCTATATGATGCTGACGGAAAAGGACGAATTCATCTATCACGAGATGATAACTCATGTGCCTATGGCTGTTCATCCAAATCCAAAGAATGTACTGGTAATAGGCGCAGGCGATGGCGGAGTTGTCCGCGAGCTGACACGCTATCCCTCTGTTGAGAATATCGACCTTGTGGAGATAGACGAGCTTGTTGTAGAGGTGTGCAAGAAGTACCTGCCTACAACAGCCTGCCGCTTCGATGATCCAAGAGTCCATGTTTACTATGAGGACGGCGTTAAGTTCATTCGCCGCTGCACTGACAAATACGATGTTATTATCGTTGATTCCACCGATCCTTTCGGACCGGGCGAGGGACTTTTCACAAAGGAGTTCTACGGAAGCTGCTTCAAGGCACTCCGCGAGGACGGTATCATGGTAAATCAGCATGAGAGCCCGTTCTATGACGAGGACGCAGCTGCTATGCAGCGTTCACACAAGCGCATAGTGGAGAGCTTCCCTATAAGCAAGGTCTATCAGGCACATATACCGACTTATCCGTCGGGACACTGGCTTTTCGGCTTTGCTTCAAAGAAGTACCACCCGACAAATGACTATAACGGCACAAAATGGAGTATGCTCGGCTTAAAGACCAGATACTACAATCCAAGACTTCACGTAGGTGCATTCGCGCTTCCGTGCTACGTAGAGGAGCTTCTCAAAGATGTTGAATAAGAATATACAGACTTTTATCGCCTGCGATGCCGAATACGATGAGGCTAAGATAGTACTTTTCGGAGCAGGCTTTGACGGCACTACAAGTTTCAGACCGGGCACACGTTTTGCTCCTTCGGCAATAAGGAACGAAAGCTTCGGTATCGAGACATACAGTCCTTATCAGGATAAGGACATGACAGACTACAGCTATTTTGACAGCGGCGATCTGGAGCTGCCTTTCGGAAGCACTGACCGAGCTGTAGATGATATATCTGACCGTGCAGATGTGATACTTGCAGATGAAAAGCTGCCATTTATGATAGGCGGCGAGCATCTTGTAACTCTTGGTACTGTAAGGGCTGTCAAGGAAAAATACAGCGATCTCTATATCGTTCACTTTGATGCTCATGCAGACCTCCGTGATGACTATCTCGGTCAGAAGCTCTCACACGCCTGTGTACTCAGACGCTGCCACGAGCTTGTGGGCGACGGTCATATCTTCCAGTTCGGTATCCGCAGCGGCGACCGTGAGGAATTCCGCTTTGCGGACAAGCACACGGAAATGCATAAATTCAGCTTTGACGGGCTTGAAGAGGTTGTTGAAAAGCTTAAAGGCAAGAATGTTTACTTCACACTTGACCTTGATGTGCTTGATCCGTCTATATTCCCGGGTACGGGAACTCCCGAGGCAGGTGGAGTCACATTTGATGAGCTGAGGAAGGCTGTAACACTGGTATGCAGCAAGCTGAATATCGTAGGCTGTGATGTCAATGAGCTCAGCCCTGTTTACGATCAGAGCGGAGTTTCCACAGCAGTAGCCTGCAAGATAATAAGGGAAATGCTGCTGGCTCTGTCATAAAAGAGTTTATAGCGGTGAGTTTGTGGGTGAAAAATATGGATTTGAGGACGATATCCCACACGAGGAGATAAAAGATACAGACATCCCGAAATACAGCGATTAGCTCGAAAAAGAAAGCTGATATAATGCTGGTGATCGTGGGTTCAATAATGATGATCGTCACTTTTGTTTACCCGAGATACCGTACTAAAAAGGACATGGAGGAGCTGCGGCGTGAATATGAGAGCAGACTGTGATCTGCTGAAAACACTGATAAACAGAGCACGGCAGTATAAAGAATGTTCCATTATGAGGTCACACTATGAATAACAACGAGCAGCAAACAGAAAATAACAGCACAAAAAACAGAGCATTAAGGATAGGTATAATATTTGCCGTTATATTGACGCTTCTGGGCTTTATCACAGGTCTGGCATTTACGGTGGTGAAAAAAGCGATAAGCGGTGCTGTTACGCAGGATACATCTGCTTATAATGTATCGGTAACAGCAGTTATCAGCGAGAACCGCGAGCATTTGTCAAATTCCGATGACAGTTCTTCAATGGTGTATACTCCCGTATACGAGTACGAATACAATGGGAAAACGTATAATGTTGAGGGCAGTGTAAGCTCAAGCAACAAGAAATATGAAGTCGGAGAAAAGGTGGATATACGTATATCGGAAGGCGAACCAGGAAAGATGTACGATCCCGCTTACAACCGCAATACTGTTTTTAAGGAGATAGACCGGGAGTTTTCGGGCTTCTGGCTTTTAGTGATATTTATACCGTGTATTATAATAATCCTGACTGTAGTTGTTGTATGCGTGGTAATGCGCAGCAAGGCAGCAGGTAACGGCTCGGACAATACAGATACGAATGATGACTTTATGGGGTAAATTAAGTCATATTCAAAAAATGATATAGAAAATGGGGTAAGAAAATGAAAAATTATGATGATGACGATTACAGAAACTACAATAACGAAGAGTACAATAGTTATAGTGACAGCGATTATGAAAGCTATAATAACGACGGATACGACAGCTACAGTGAACGTGATTACGGGAACTATGATAACAGCGGATACGGCAATTACGGACAGCAGATGCCGCAGGTCACAGAAAAACAGGCAAAAATAGTCAGGGGTGTGGCAGGCTGTGTAGTCTTTATATTTTTAGTTCCTTTTCTGTTTGGAGGGCTGTTAAGTTTGTATACAGGCATCGTACCGTACCTTAAAGACTCTTATTTAACAAAGCATTGTACTGAAAGTGTAGTTGGAGAGGTCATTGCTGTGGAGAAAAATACAGTTACCGGCAAAAGATCAAGAGATGTTTTTTACGTACCTGTTTTGGAATATACCTTAAATGGAAAAACTCATACTCAAAGAATGCAGAGCTTTTATAGTGATACAGAATTAGAAGAAGGCGACAAAGTGACCATATTTGTTGATCCTGATAAACCTGAACGATTTTATGCACCTGCTTATCATAAGAGCGAAGAAATTTCATTGTTTGATATTTTATTTGGCTTAGTATTTATTGCAGTAAGCGGTTCTATTTTCTTTAGTATCAGAAGTAAGACAAATAAAGCGTTTGGATATGACACTCGGGATTATTAATTAGAAAAAAGAATATGTTCGGGGGACAGTTTATTCGCGGAAATGATATAAAATGGGGTAATAACAATGAAAAATTATGATGATGACGATTACAGAAGCTACAATAACGATGAATACGACAGCTACAGTGAACGTGATTACGGGAACTACGACAACAGCGGATACGGACAATTTAACGAACAAATTCCTCAGCTTACAGACAGGCAGAAAAAATTTGCATCAAATGCTTTCGGCTGTATTGGCTGGATCTTTACCGCGCCTTTTCTGATCGCAGGTTTTTTATTCTTTGTTTTTGGAGCAAAGGATTTCCTGGAGCTTTACCGCGATAAAAAGGTGTGTACTTCCAGGGTAGAAGGCACGGTCACAGCAATACAGAGCTGGGACGAGACTCATCGGAAAAGCAGAGATGATGAACCTACAAATACATATGCTCCTGTTTTTGAATACGAATATCAAGGAAATAAATATAAAGATGAGGGCAATTATTTCGGCCCATCGGCAGGCTTTAAAGTCGGTGAAAGCGTAGACATATACGTTGATCCTCATGATCCCGAACATATCTATATACCATCTTATAAGCAAAAAAAGACTGGTTCGGGAATGTCAATGGTGGTTGGTGCGATATGTTTGGCAGTTGCCTTGATCATTCCGATAAGCATGAAAAGAAAGGCAAAGAACGTATTAGGTTCGTCATCTCAGGACAACTATTACGTGTGAGAAAGGTAAATTGATATGAATATATTCAGAGCACAGAACGCATCGGGACTGTTTATTCTGAGAATTACATATAAAACAAGGTGAGAAATATGAACTATGATGATCGTGATTTGATTGGATCGTTTGATGATGAAGAAGAGAAGATATGTCTGAATGAAGAGCAGAAGAAAGTGATCAACATATTTGTATTACCTTTCATTATAACAGGAATAGTTTTTTTAATTGTCGGAACTACTCAGTATTTTAAGGTTCGTGAGAAAGAGGGAGTCTGTACAGAGCTTGTAAAGGGAATAATGACATATGAGAATGTTAATGAAGAGGAAATGCGTGATCAGTACAATAATGTAATAGGAAATTCTAAGTCCTATTCAGGTCCCCGCGTGGTCAAATATACCTATAACGGACGTGAATACATTTATAGATCAGGTTATTTTGAAGAAACAGATAACTTTGAATTGAATGAAGAGGTCGATGTATATATTGATCCTGTTAAACCTAAAAATTCTTATGTACCTTCTGATAATGGACGTAATACTGAAGGCTGGCTTACGCTTATCATTGTAGGTGCAATAGCAAGTGTGATTTCTATTTCGGTGCTATTGTTCAATAAAAATAAGGCTTAGTAAAAAGCTGTCATAGACAGATTATTTTTAAAGATGTTATGGAGTAAAGTTATATGAATATATTCAGAGCGCAGAATGCCTCGGGACTGGCGGATATACGTATAAAATATCTACGTGAGGACTTCCCCGAAATGACAGATGCCGAGGCTGCAAAAATAAAGGCAAGGCTTCCTCGATATTACGCCGACCACCTCAACTGTGATTTCTTTGCATATCTTGCAGAGGACGGCGGAAAGCTTGTGGGTTCGGTTTTCCTTACTGTGAGGGAGATGCCGCCTAATCCGAATTTTCCTAAAGGAAGAGTCGGAACGGTTCTCAATGTTATAACCGATAAGAACTATCGCAGACAGGGAATAGCCACAGAGCTTATGAAGCTCCTTATAGCTGATGCTAAGATAATGGACCTTGATTATATCGAGCTTCAGGCTTCCGAGGACGGCTATCAGCTGTATAAAAAATTAGGATTTGAAGAGAAAGTATCACAGTTCACACCAATGAAGCTTATCATATAATCAAGGAGAGTTAGCTGTGATTTATTTATTTGGTTTTATAATAGGGTGGCTTGGTATTTCTTCGTTTTTTATTGTAATTGGAATATGGCTGATAAATGACACAGAAAAAAAGAGAGAACGCTGCACTGATACTGTAGAAGCAACTGTAGTCGATATAGAAATGACGGGTTTATTTATCGAAGGCAAAGGAAAAAAGCGTGATTGCTACCCTGTTTATGAGTTTTATTATTGCGGAAAATATTATAGAAGGACGAGTAATGACATAGTGCATAAATATAGGTTTTCTGTAGGCGATCATGTCGAGCTTGCAATCAATCCCAAATATCCGGATGAATTTCATATTCTTGAAGATATTTCGGGGATAGATAAAGGCGGACTTATTTCGATCATTGTCGGAGCCGGTGCAATTTTATTTATGTTAGTTCAGTTTATCTTGAGCTTGTTTTGATCTTACTATAAAAATCACAGTTCACACCAATGAAGCTTATCATTAATTAAGGAGTATTTTTTATTGTGGAATTTCCAATCATATTATTGATTATTGGTATATTATCATGTTGGCTTTTTATTCCTTCGCTTTTTATTTTGTTTGGAATATTATATATCAGAACCAGAAAAAAAGCGAGAGAACGCTGTACAGACTTCGTAGAAGCAACAGTAGTTAATGTACAAGATCTGAGTTACCGCAGCAGAAACACAAGACGTCATATGTATGTCGCTTTACTTGAATTTTATTATGGCGGAATAAATTACGAAAGGCAGTACGAAAGTTATGTTTTTGCTTCGGCAGGCGATCATGTTCAGCTTGCCATAAATCCTGATAATCCCGAGGATTTTCGACTTGTTGAAGAGATCGATGGTTCAGATAAAGCCGGAATTATAATGATCTGTATCGGAGCATTTAGTAGTTTATGTATTTTAGCAAAGGCTATTGCGATATATAAATCACATTCAAACTAATAAATTTATTTTAAAAAGGGAGAATTATCATGAATATTTAGTTTAACAGAAATATCCAGTTCAACAGAAGTACAGCACAAGTAAAAACATCAAGTGTAGTAATACTGATACTTGTGACCATAGCCACTCTTTTGGGCGGAATATGGTTCTTCAAGCATGATGCAAAGCTCAAAAAGGAATGTACATATAAAACAACAGCTGTTGTATCTGACATCAAGAAGAGTTCATCTTCGGACGATGATACCTATGCACCTGTGTATACATATGAATATGAGGGCAAGGAATATACAGTTTCAAGCAATGTGTATTCATCAAAGCTGAAAATGCATAAGGGCGATACAGTAGAGTTTTATTTAAAGCCAAGTGATCCAAAGACATACTATTGTCCAAAGGAAACTTCGGGTAAGTTCTTCGGTATAATTCTTTTGATAGTGAGCGGCTTGTGTCTGATCTGTACAGGATTCAGCATAAAGTCTCTGATAAACTCTAAGAGGTACGACTCAGGTTATTGATGTCATGATACTTTAAAGGCAGGTGGAAAAAATGGTAACGTCTATCACTGTAATATTAGTAATGATTGGATTATGCCTGCTGACATCATCTGTTATGTTTATTGTACCATTAACCTTCCTTGGTTTGGGCGTATACGATTTCAAAAGAAGGCGAAAACTGAAAAAGAATTGTACGGAAACCGTATATGCAACAGTGGTCGATATCAGAGAAAGCTATACTCCAGGTGATTCTGACAGTCCGCCAAGTACTTCATATTTCCCTGTCTGGAGTTATAATTATATGGGACAGGATTATGAAGTTGAAAGTCTTGTAAGCTCAAATAATTACAACGTAGGCGATAGTTCAGAGCTGATGATCAATCCTGATGAGCCTTATGAGTTTTATGATCCGAAAGACAACAAAGGATTGTTAATATCTGAGTTGGTATTAATAGGCGCGGGAGCAGTAGCAATTATTGTGGTTATATTGTCTTTAACGGGCAAAATAAACGTTGAAGATTGACTTTTAAAGCGCAGACCATTCTTTGAGACGAAATAAGAATTGATATGATAGGAATTTTTAAGGTCGTGAAATAAATGGATTATTTGCTTGTATATATAATAGGTTTTGTTGTTTTATTTGTTGTCGGTTCTTCGATAGTAATATTGACAAAACTACATATTGAAGAAAAGAAACGGCGAAAAAAATGTACTGAAATTGTTGTGGCAGAAGTAGTCGATTATACAGAAGTCAGTATATACGACAGAGAGACCGAATCATACGACATAAAACGTGCGCCGCTCTATGAGTATTCCTATAAAGGTGAATTTTGCAGGTGTGCAGGCAGTACTTCAAAATCATGGCTTAAGAAAATGCAGATAGGTTCAAAGGTGGAGCTGTTTGTGGATCCCGAAAATCCTAAATCATGCATCTGTCCTGCTGAGGAAAAACACGATAATATACAGGCCATAAAAGGTCTTTCCATAGGAATTGGCGTTATACTGGTAATAATACTTGGTATCAAGCTGTTTTTTGCATATTGTGAAAGCATCTGAGTTTTAATGATAAAAACAGGAAGGTGAGAAAATGACAATTTTAATGTTAATTTTTCCCATTATTCTTTTTGTGGTAGGTGTTTGGGGAATAATAGATATAATAATAAAAAAGAAAAGGTGTACAGAGTATGTTGATGCTGTTGTTGTAGATATTGAAAAAAAACGCAACACCAAAAGAAGACGTCATATAAGTTATTCATATTTCCCTGTTTTTGAATATAGATTTGAGGGCAAAGATTACATGAAAAGGAGTAGTTTATATTCTCCATATCTTTCTTTTAGTATAGGCGAGCGTGTAGGCCTTTATATTGACCCTGATAAGCCTGAAAATTTTTACTGTCCGCAGGAAACAATACATAAAGTTATTATATATCTGATATGTATTGCTGTGGGAGCATTAATTAAGTTTTTATTTTGTTGAAATGACATATAAAACCTATTGACTGATTTTTATTCAGTTCACTGAGATAAGACGATTGAAAAAGAAAGGGAGTATAGATATTGGTGAAAGAAAAATGCCGGATATAGAGAATATGGAAGAATATTTATTTTGGAAATTCGTATTGCTGTCACCGGCTATAATAGGTCTGTTCGACTTTATGTTTTTCAGTTATCTGAAACGCAAGTGTACAGAAACGGTCAGTGTTATGTTAAAAGTCTCGTGTGTAAACAGTGACGGGACTGAAACGTACAAGGTGGTCTATGAATATGACAACAGTCTGTATGAGGCAAGAGAATCAGGCTTGGTATTTCATGTGCAGAACAGTGAGAATCATGAGATAAAGGTAAACCCCAATAACCCTGAAATGTATTATTGTCCTTCAAGACAGAAAAAACATCTCTTTACTGATTTGTTTTTAGTGGCAATGGGCATTTATTTAATAACACATATAAATTTTTAAAGATACGGAGGAATTAAAAATGGGAAAATGTATGATCATCGGCTGCGGAGGAGTTGCTTCCGTTGCAATTCACAAGTGCTGTCAGAACAGCGAGGTATTTGAGGGCATAATGATAGCAAGCCGTACAAAGTCAAAGTGCGACGCGCTGAAGGAAAAGCTCCAGCCTACAACAAAGACAGTCATCGAGACTGCTCAGGTAAATGCTGACAATGTTGACGAGCTTGTTGCTCTCATCAACAGCTATAAGCCTGATGTAGTGCTGAACCTTGCACTTCCTTATCAGGACCTTACTATCATGGACGCTTGTCTCGCTACAAAGACTCACTATGTTGATACTGCAAACTACGAGCCTCTTGATACTGCTAAATTTGAGTACAAGTGGCAGTGGGCATACCGTGAGAGATTTGAAAAGGCTGGCATCACAGCACTTCTCGGAAGCGGCTTTGACCCGGGTGTAACAGGTGTATTCTCAGCTTACGCTATGAAGCACCAGTTCGACGAGATAAACTACATTGATATCCTCGACTGCAACGGCGGCGACCACGGCTATCCGTTCGCTACAAACTTCAACCCTGAGATCAATATCCGTGAGGTATCTGCAAAGGGCAGCTACATCGAGGACGGCAAGTGGGTAGAGACTGAGCCTATGGAGATAAAGCGCGTTTATAACTTCAAGGGCGTAGGCGAGAAGGATATGTACCTCCTCCACCATGAGGAGCTTGAGTCTCTCGCTCTTAATATCAAGGGCATCAAGCGTATCCGTTTCTTCATGACATTCGGTCAGAGCTACCTCACACACCTCAAGTGCCTTGAAAATGTAGGTATGACATCTATCGAGCCTATCATGTACGAGGGCAAGGAGATAGTACCTCTCCAGTTCCTCAAGGCTGTACTTCCTGATCCTGCATCACTTGGTCCGAGAACAGTTGGAAAGACGAATATCGGCTGTATCTTCCGTGGCAAGAAGGACGGCAAGGACAAGAACTACTACCTTTACAACATCTGCGATCATCAGGAGTGCTACAAGGAAGTTGGCTCACAGGCTATCTCCTATACAACAGGTGTACCTGCAATGATAGGCGCAATGATGATAATGACAGGCACATGGAAGAAGGCAGGCGTTTACAACATCGAGGAATTCGATCCCGATCCGTTCATGGAAGCACTCAACAAGTGGGGACTTCCTTGGGAAGAGGACTTCGATCCTACTCTTGTTGACTGATATGAGGGCTAAAAAGCTTTTAGTTTTTGCTCTTTTTGTAATATACGCTGCGGCTGCGTATTATCTGCTCTTTTATATAAGGAGCAGTATGCTGAACTTTTACACCTATGGTGAATACTTCCGTAAGAATTCCAATTTCGTACCGTTCCGTACTATATCTGAGTTTGTCAGATATTATCGCGCAGACGATATAATATACGGAGAGTTCTCCTTTGATAATCTGTGGGGGAATTTAGCGGTATTCATGCCTGCGGGAGTATTCTTCCCTGCGCTGTGGAAAAAGCAGCGCAGCTTTAAGGTGTTTGCCCTTACTATAGCGGCAGTCATCATAGGAGTTGAGGCAGGTCAGTTCCTTACAATGCGCGGCAGCTGTGATATAGACGATTTTATCCTGAATATTTCGGGAGCATTCATAGGCTTTGCATTTTCAAAGCTTAATATAGTAAGAAAACTGATATTTACGGATATCAGCTGAAAAGGAGAATAGAAAAATATGAAAGGTTTTAAGAACCTCAAAAAGGTAATGACAGCAGCTGTTGCTGCGACAATGCTTATTATGACAGGCTGCGGCAAGGACGCAGGCTCTGATAAAAAAGAGTCCACAACAGCAGCAGGACAGTCGGGTAATACTATTATCGTGACCCTTTATCCCGATAAAGCTCCCATAACCTGCGCTAACTTTGAAAAGCTGGTAAATGAGGGCTTTTATAACGGACTTACCTTCCACCGTGTAATTGACGGATTTATGGCACAGGGCGGCGATCCCGAGGGTACAGGCATGGGCGGCAGCAAGGAGACTATAAAGGGCGAGTTTGCTGCAAACGGCGTTGACAATCCTACTTCACATCAGCGCGGAGTAATATCAATGGCTCGTTCAAATGATCCCGACAGCGCATCAAGCCAGTTCTTTATCTGCTATACAGGTAATTACACAGCTTCACTTGACGGCTATTATGCTGCATTCGGCAACGTTACAGAGGGCATGGAGGTAGTTGACGACTTCACAAGAGTACCTCGTTCACAGGGTACTGACGGTGCAATGTCAAAGCCAAATACACCTATCGTAATGGAAAAGGTCGAGATGATCGAACCTGATGAGAATGGTGCTCCGAGAGTTAAGATCACCATGAACAATTTCCTTGAATAAGCTTATGTTTGATAATACAAAAATGCCGACTCCCTGCTACGTAGTGGACGAGTCGGCACTTATTCACAATATGGAGATACTCCGCGGCGTTTCACAGCGCACGGGAGCTAAGATACTCCTTGCTCAGAAGGCTTTTTCATGCTATCATGTCTATCCGCTTATGAAGGAATATCTCGACGGAACAGCTTGCAGCGGACTTTTCGAGGCAAAGCTGGGATATGAAGAAATGGGAAAGGAAAATCACGTTTTTTCGGCTGCTTACCGCGAAAACGAAATAGACGAGATAATATCCTACTGCGGTCATATCATCTTCAACTCATTTACTCAGCTTGACAAGTACCGTGACCGTGTACTTGCGGCAGGCAAGAAGATAGGACTCCGTATCAATCCGGAGTTTTCAACTCAGGAGGGACATGAGATATACGACCCCTGTTCGCCTAAGTCAAGGCTTGGCATCACGCGGAAGAACTTCCGTACAGACGACCTTGACGGCGTTACGGGAATACATTTCCACACTCTCTGCGAGCAGAATTCAGATGACCTTGAAGCTACACTTGATGCTGTTGAGGAAAAGTTCGGCGATGTTCTCGAAAAAATGGAGTGGATAAACTTCGGCGGCGGTCATCATATAACCCGTGCGGATTACGACATACCGCGGCTTGAACGCTGCATAAAACGTATGCAGGAAAAGTACGGACTGGAAGTGTTCCTCGAACCCGGTGAAGCAGCCGCTCTAAATGCAGGCTGGCTTGTGACCGAGGTGCTGGATATCACGGAAAATGATATGCCAATGGCTATACTTGATACCTCTGCTGCCTGCCATATGCCTGATGTACTGGAAATGCCTTATCGTCCGCCACTTGTTGGCTCGGGAGAGAAAGGCGAAAAGAAGTACAGCTACAGACTGGGCTCACAGACCTGTCTTGCAGGGGACTCTATCGGCGAGTACTCCTTCGATGAACCGCTTCATATAGGCGACAGACTTGTTTTCGGAGACATGGCGATATATTCAATGGTCAAGAACAATACCTTCAACGGTATGCCGCTGCCCTCAATACTTCTGCTGAAAAAGGACGGCAGCTTTGAGACGCTTCGCAGTTTCGGCTATTCTGACTTTAAGGAGCGACTCTGATGACCAATATTTACTTTGTACGTCATGCACAGCCCGATTATGCTTTCGCAGAAGCATCAAAACGTCCCCTTACCGAGGAGGGCGAGAGGGATACTCTTAAAGTAGTGGAAGCAATGAAGGATATCCGCCTTGACTGTGCAATTTCAAGTCCGTATAAGCGCAGCTATGATACCATAAAGCAGACCGCAGATGAACACGGGCTCGATATTGCAATCGATGAGAGGCTGCATGAGCGTATCAACGGCAAAAACAGCAATAATATAGAGATGTTCCGCAAACGCTGGGCTGACCTGAGCTACAGCGAAAGTGACGGCGAGTGCTTGCAGTCTGTAATGGACAGGAATATTGCTGCGGTAAATGATATGCTTGACGCTCACAGAGATGAGAACATAATGGTAGGTACTCACGGTACTGCTCTCAGCACTATTCTTCACTACTATGACAACAGCTTCGGAGTTGATGATTTCATGCGTCTTATCGACTTTATGCCGTACATTATCCGTCTCGGATTTGAGGGCAGGGAGCTTGTTGAAAAAGAGGAGATACTTATAGTCAAAAAGGAATTCAAAGGCAATAACAGATGAAAAAAAGGACAGCTTAGCAGTGGTACTTATATAGAAGTTTATAGTTAATTATCGGGGGAACCCTTTCTGAGGAAAGGTTATCCCCCGAACCCCTTTCCAAAGACTTTTATCTGATTTTTTCCCGGATAGGGCGCGTATGATAATAAAAAAGACCTGTAAGTATACAGGTCGCGCACTATCCGGGAAAAAATAAAAACGAAAGTTTTCGGGAGAGAGTTTGAGAGAAGCCCCTTTTTCAAAAGGGGTTCTCTCAATAATAAGCATAAAAGTTTCTATATAGATACCACGGTTATGCTGTCCTTTTTCATAATTTAACGGCTTTGCCGCTTTATTATCGGGCGAGCGGAACTCGCCCCTACAAATAGGCTAACGGCTAATTGCTTAAATACAAATATAGCAAAGCTATATTTGTATTTACAGGAATATGTATTTGAGTACGAAGAGTACCGCAAGGATATACATGATAGGATTTATTTCCTTGTACTTCTTGCAGGCAAGGTTTATAACAACGTAAGAGATAACGCCGATAGCGATACCCTCGGAAATGCTGTAGAACAGCGGCATTGCGATCACGCAGAGATATGCAGGGATAGCCGATGCGTAGTTATTCTCGTCAACCTTTATCTCGGACACGGTGCTGAACATGAGGAAGCCGACAAGTATAAGTGCAGGAGCAGTTGCAAATGCTGGGATAGCTATGAATATAGGTGCAAGGAACATAGAGAGCAGGAACAGCACAGCTGTTGTAAGAGCTGTAAGACCTGTTCTGCCGCCTGCTGCCGCACCTGCTGAGGACTCCACAAAAGTAGTGGTGGTAGAAGTACCAAGCACAGCACCTGCGGTAGTTGCAACAGCGTCAGCCATAAGAGCAGGTCTTATAGCAGGGAGCTTGCCGTTTTTGTCGAGAAGCCCTGCCTTAGTGCTTACACCGATGAGAGTGCCGAGAGTGTCGAAAAGGTCAACGAAGAGGAAGGAGAATACTACAACGATGAAGTTGAAAATACCGACAGCGTCAAAATCTACGTTGAAGCACTGACCGAATGTCTTGCTGATAGAAGTGAAGTCAGTCATTTTGAAAGAGGGGATAAGTGTATAAGCACTCATTTCCGCATCAGGTACGTAAAGCCCTGTTACCTCGCAGATGATACCGAGCATCCATGTGGCGAATATACCTATGAGGATAGAGCCTTTCACTCTTTTGATGTAGAGTATCGCCATTATAAGAAGTCCTATAACAGCAAGGAGTGCGCATATTCCCGTAGTATGGAAGTTTTCGCGGAAGTCTACAAGCTCTACGAGAGTTGCGGAGTCTACTGCAAGACCTGCGTTCTGAAGTCCGATAAAGGCGATGAACAAACCGATACCAACGGATACCGCACGTTTCAGCGAAAGAGGTATCGCATCGAAGATAGCTTCTCTGACCTTGGTAAGTGAGAGTATGATAAAAACGATACCCTCTATAAATACCGCAAGGAGAGCCACCTGCCACGAATAGCCGAGATTTCCGCAGACTGTATAAGCCATGTAAGCGTTGAGTCCCATACCTGCGGAAAGTGCAAAGGGCAGATTAGCCATGAATGCCATGCAGATAGTACCGATAAATGAAGCGAGACAAGTCGCAAGGAGCACGGCAGTTGCGTCCATACCTGTGGTTGAAAGAATATTCGGGTTAATGGCAAGTATATAAGCCATAGTCATAAAAGTGGTGATACCTGCCGCAATTTCAGTCTTTACATTAGTTCCGCGTTCTTTGAGCTTGAAAAGTTTTTCCACCATTTCTGCCACCTCATTCGCCGAATTCTGCGATATACGGTAAGTTTCTGTAGAATTCGCCGTAATCGAGTCCATAGCCTATTACGAAATAATCGGGGATAGTGAAAAGAGAATAGTCAGCTTTAAGCTCAACAACGCGGCGGTCGGGTTTGTCAAGGAGGGTCATTATCCTCAGAGACAGAGGGTTTCTTACACCGAGTATCTTTTTTATCTCGTTGAGAGTTCTTCCAGTGTCGATGATGTCCTCAATGATTATAACATGGTAATTACTGATATCATGTTTGAGGTCCATGGTTATCTCGACATGACCCGAGGACTCAGTGCCCTCAAAGTAGCTTTTTGCCGCCATGAAAGCAATCTCGCAGGGAACAGTTACTTCGCGGCACAGGTCAGCCATGAACACGAATGCACCTTTCAGTATGCTCACAAGGAGTATAGGAGAGCCGTCGTAGACAGAATTGATATACTCGCCTGCCTTTTTCATTTCTGTGCGTATTTCATCTTCTGAGATGAGGACACGCTTGATCTTGCTTTTCCATTCTTCTGTGCTGTCAAATTTCATAATAAACCTCCTGAGTTGTAATGATATAAATAATAGCCTGATCTAATTAATGTCTGCTCAGCAACCACTGTAAGGCAGATATAGTTGATACACTAATTATACCATTTTGTATGGTGTTGTCAATAAGGGAAAGCATAAATCTGCCTAAAAATAGGGGATAAAAGATTATTTAAGGATATTTTATCCAAAGAGAGCTATCTCTAATTGTATATATCCACAAAAATAGATGTAAAAACTATGATTATATTTACATTTTGTAGTGCGTATGCTATAATTATGGTGTATAGGTGCATATTCTGCGGCAGCTTGTCCCTGTAAGTCTGCGCGATGCACTAAAGTGATTGATTTAAGGCTAAGGATCGCGCTTTAGGCAGCGTATGATCCGAAAATTCCAAAGGAGTGATAATAATGGTCGGCAGAACACGAAAGCTAAATCTACAGATCATTTCGTTTGTTTCAGCCATGATCGTATTACTGGCATCATTTGCCGTAGTACAGCCGTTGAGGTCCGATGCGGCAGGTACAGACCTGTATGTCGGATACACGGGCAGAAACAACAACTTTTCCACAGTACAGGCGGCTGTTGACAAGGCAGCGAGCCTCAATCCCTCATCAGAGGCTAATCGCGTTACAATACACATTGCCCCCGGTACATACCGTCAGCAGGTCATTGTACAGACACCGTACATTACTTTTGTAAATGACGAGCCGAGCAAGGGCGATGCTGTCCTCACTTGGTACTACGGTATCGGCTATAAGTACTACAGCGCAAACTCAAAGGGCTATTACGATGCAAGCCTTGCAAACTCCAAGAGCGGCAAGAACGTTTCAAATTACCGCTGGGGCGCAACAGTACAGCTCTGGCCAAAGGCTACAAACTTCAAGGCTAAGAACATCGTATTCGAGAACTCCTTCAACCGCTACCTCACACAGGAGGAGTTGGCAGACGGCGTTGAGTGTACAAACGAGACACTGAAAGTACAGCGTTACAACGGCGTTGACGTACAGTCAAAGGCTTATACAGAGCGTGCAGCGGCTCTCTCGGTAGATACAGGGTATGCTGAGTTCCTGAACTGCAAGTTCCTGTCAAGCCAGGATACACTTTACACAGGCGGCTCACCTCAGTACTACAAGAACTGCCTTATCGAAGGACAGACAGACTATATCTTCGGCGGCAGCAATGCAGTATTCGACAGCTGTGAGCTTCGCTGGAAGGGCTACAGCAGCGGTTCTGTAGGCGGATACATTACAGCAGCAAGAGAGCAGGGAAGTCCGTACACGGGATATCTCTTCAAGGACTGCAAGGTAACTGCAAATTCACAGCTCACAGTAAGCGCAGGCTATCTCGGCAGACCGTGGGGACAGACTGCAAAGGTGCTCTTTGTGAATACTACTCTCCAGAACGGAAATATGATAACAGCAGCAGGCTGGACTTCAATGAGCGGCGTACAGCCCGAGAGTGTTGACGGCTTCAAGGAGAACGGCACAAAGCTCTCAAACGGTCAGAGAGTTGACCTTTCTCAGCGCAAGGGACATACCGTATCAGACAATGATGCTGCAAACATCAATATCACAAGCTATATGAACAACTGGACACCGTCATTCCTCAACGGTGAAGGAAATACAAGCAGCGGCAATAACGATCAGCCTTCATCAAATGTTGAGGGGGCAATAAAGACCTGCGGCGGCTGGTATGAAGAAGCCTTCGTAGAGTGGGACAGCTCAAAGCTTGGCAATAATGTCAAGGTAAGCTACGCACCCGAGGGAAGTTCAAGCTACACAGCTGTAGACTCACAGCTCATCAGAAATTCAAGAGTCGATATCCCCGGACTCAAAGGAAATACTTCTTATACTATAAATGTTTCGGGCTCTAACGGCTCTGCAAGCTGTACAGTAAAGACAATGGCATTTGACCGCAGCGGCTATGCGCATTGGAACGTATCCGACGGTATTGGTGCTTACAACAATGACGGTACTCTCAAATCAGGAGTTACAGTTATTTATGTAAATAACTCAAACAAGGATTCTGTCACATACGGCGGTCAGACAGGTCTTTACAACATATTCTACAACGGAAAGCCTAAGAATGTTGTATTCCGTCTTATCGGCAGCATTGATGTGCCAAAAGGCGCAAAGGCTAATGACGGTCAGCAGAATGATGGATCAAATATGCTTTATCTACAGAATGCTGAAAATGTAACTGTCGAGGGCATCGGCTATGATACTGCTCTAAATCAGTGGGGCTTTGAGATGAAGCGTTCAAAGAGCTGTGAAGTGCGCAATCTGTGGCTGGGCAAGTACCCCGATGACGGCGTATCCATGACAGGCTCTTCCGACAATAAGTCAAATCATATCTGGGTACATAACTGTACTATTGAAAAGGGATATAATGCTTATGCGGGCAACGGCATAGTTGACGCTGATAAGTCAGACGGTGATGGTTCACTTGATATCAAGTGGACAGAGTACGTAACAGTTTCCTACAATGTTTTCAAGGACGGTCACAAGACCTCACTTGTAGGCGGTGGAACAAATCACGAGCAGGACTGGATAACCTATCACCACAACTGGTTCAATAATACCGAGTCGCGTAATCCGCGTGCGAGAAACGCACATATCCACAGCTATAATAACTACTTCTACAACAACAAGCAGTATGGCATCGGAGCTTCTTATAACTCAAAAGTATTCTCCGAAGCAAACTACTTCGAAAATACAAATCTTCCTCTTGATGCTGAGAATATGGGAAGCGATGCATATTCAGGCACGATCAAGTCCTACGGTGACAAGTTCGTAAGCTGTAATATGGGAAGCGGACTTGCTTATCAGATAGTTAATTCAAGAACTGCACAGGCTTATATCAATAACCTCAAGGGCGGCGGTGATGGCTACGATAACTTCGATACAAATTCATCGAAGATATACAGCAGTTACAATGTCCAGTTCGCAGACGCTGCAAAGGCAGAGGTAACAGCATATGCAGGAAGAATGCAGAACAAGGCATACAATGCAGGAACAGTTTCAAGCGGCGGCGATCCTGTAGTTATCGACGATACATTGAAGAGCGAACTTATTGCTAAGCTTGAGGTCAAGGACGCAAGCTACGGCGCACAGTGGTCTATCGTTGAGAACTTCAACATCGGCGACAAGGCATTCGGAGATCGTGAGCACGTTATCGCTTCTGTACCTTCAAGCATTGGCGGCGGAGAGCTTATCCGAACAGCCTGCAACTCAAAGAATACTGATTCCGATCTTGCAGTAATTACTGCTGCAAAGGATATCACAGTATTTGTAGCTATGGACGAGAGAGTAACTTCTATCCCGTCATGGCTGTATAACTTCACAAAGACAGGCGAGATCGCAGAGATCAACGACAGCGAAGCTGTAAGACCTTTCGATGTTTACTCCAAGGCGATAAAGGCAGGCGAGACTGTAACTCTTGGTACAAACGGTATGAGCGGGGCTTGTATGAACTACATAGCTTTCGTTAAGGAAACACCTGTAGTTACTACTACTACAACAACTACAACGACAACCACCACTACCACAACCACAACAACAACTACTACACAGCCTCCGCAGGGACTTGCAGGCGATGCAAATATGGACGGTACAGTTGATCTGTCAGATGCAGTTCTTATCATGCAGTCACTGGCAAATCCTAACAAGTATGGCATAAACGGTACAGACGAGCATCACCTTACAGATCAGGGAGCTGCAAACGCAGATGTTGAGGGCAGAAACGGTATTACTTCAAATGATGCACTTGCAATACAGCGTTATCTGCTTCGTCTTGTAGATACACTTCCGATAGATTGATAAAAAGTGATATAAAAAAGTTAAGCCCCGAAGTGATATAAGCATCACTTCGGGGCATTGTGTTTTTTAGTTATTCTTTTCTTCTGTAATTCAGTGTTATCAATATTGCATTGAGCATACAAGCGACAGCAAAGATCAGCCATACAGGTTTTGGAAGATCCACATCAGCAAGTGAACATATCACTATTGCAATTCCAATCACTATTCCGATTATTCCTGATATTATGCCTATAGTTTTCTTATTCATATTAGTTCTCCGTTTAACAGTGACGAGGAATACCCGTTCTGATATAAATGAAAAGGGCTGCACATCAGTGCAGCCCGTAAGATTATTGATTATTCAGCGTCCTCAGCAGGAGCTTCCTCATCGTCGTCCTCTTCGTTCTCAAGAAGAGCACGCATTGAGATGCTGATTCTCTTTGACTCCTCGTCGATATCAATGATCTTAACATCAACTTCGTCGCCTACTGAAAGAACGTCCTTGACATTCTCTACCTTCTGATCAGCGATCTGTGAGATGTGGATAAGACCGTCAACGCCGTCGATGATCTGAGCGAATGCACCGAAGCTTGTGATAGAAACGATAGTAGCCTTAACTACATCGCCGATCTGATACTGTGACTTGAAGATCTCCCAAGGATTGTCCTCAGCCTTCTTGAAGCCGAGAGAAATTCTGTTAGCTTCCTGATCGAGATCCTTGATGTATACCTCAAGAGTATCGCCAACATTTACAACTTCGCTTGGGTGCTTGATTCTCTTCCATGAGAGCTCTGAGATATGTACCATACCGTCGATGCCGCCGAGATCAACGAATGCACCGAAGCTTGTGAGTGACTTTACCTTACCTACGTAAGTCTTGCCAACCTCAGCTGTCTCCCAGAATCTTGCCTTAGCTTCTTCCTTCTTAGCGTTCTGAACAGCCTTGATAGAACCAACGGCTCTCTTTCTGCCGCCCTCAGAAACTTCAATAACAATGAACTCTACCTTCTTCTTGAGAAGCTGGTCAAGCTCTGCGCCTCTTGGGAGACCTGTAAGTGAAGCAGGGATAAATACTCTTACGCCGAGAACTGTGAGAGTAACGCCCTTATTAACTACGCTCTGAACAACGCCTTCGAGAACTGTGCCTTCCTGCTGTGCCTTAACAATCTTTTCGTAGCCGGCCTGCTCGTCAACCTTTCTCTTTGAGAGAGCAGCTGTACCCTCAGCGTCATTTACCTTGATTACAACAAGATCGATCTCGTCGCCAACGCTGACGATGTCTGAAGGCTTCTTTGAAGGATCATCTGTAAGATCATCAAGAGCAACATAGCCAGTGTGCTTTGTTCCGAGGTCTACGATAACTTCTGTATTATTTACAGCAATAACTGTGCCTTTAACTTTCTCTCCTGTATGTATTTTTTTGAATGACTCATCGATCATCTGAGCGAAGTCGATATCCTCATTCTGATTAGCTGCAAGAATTTCATTTTCTGCCATTTTGGTTTGTACCTCCTTGATTATATAGGCGGGGGTCGATGCGCCTGCAGTGATGCCGATCTTCTCGGCATTTGGAAGCTTTAAAGTCCGAAGCTCGTCCGAATTTTCTATATGATACGTTTTACAGTAGCGGCTGCATACTTCGTAAAGCTTTACAGTATTTGAACTGTGTCTGCCGCCTACCACAAGCATGATATCCGAGTTTTTTGCAAGCTCGGCAGCGTCAGTCTGACGTGCGTCCGTTGCGTTGCATATCGTATCATATATAACAATGTCGGGGTCATCCTTCGGGATCACGTTTAAACACTCACCCCATACTACTATATTATACGTTGTTTGCGCCACAATTGCAAGCTTTTTTTGCAAATTTTTATAATTTTTTTCAAAAAAGGCTTTTAGCTCAAAGTTGTCCTTGAAAACAAGGTAATTTTCGTCACAATGACCAACAATTCCCTGTACCTCAGGGTGATCGCGGTCGCCTGCGATGAGGATAAAATAGCCTTCTGCGGACTTTTCAGCCACTATTTTGTGTATACGCGAAACAAAAGGACAGGTAGCGTCAAGCATTTTGTTGCCTTTATCCTCTATCTGACGGTAAATATCGCTGCCTACACCGTGTGAGCGGATAACTACAGTCTCATCGGGAGCAAGTTCGTCAACTGAGTTTATTATCCTTGCTCCTTTTGCCTGCATATCGTTGACAACGTCCTGATTGTGTATGATAGGACCGAGAGTTGCAACGTGTGTATTTTTTTCAAGCTCGCCGTAAACCATTTTTACGGCTCTGTCAACGCCGAAGCAGAAGCCTGCGGACTTTGCAACAGTTACCTTACTCATTGCTGTCATTCTCCTTTACTTCGGACTTTTCCTCTGGCTCACCCTCGACGAGGAGCTTGATATCAGCCATATAGCGGTTCTTGAGCTTTACCAGCTGACGGGGATTGGGTTCGTTGCAAACCTCGCAGTACTCTGTAGGCTCGATAGGAGTACCGAATTTAAGTGTGATCGGTGTGCGGAATTTAAGCTTTTCGCCGTAGCATATACCTGCTGGGACAATAGCCTTTCCCGAACGTGCGGAGATAAGAGCTGCACCTGTGTGTCCGCGTCCCACTTTGCCGTCCTTTGAGCGAGTACCCTCGGGGAATATCATAAGGCTTCTTTTATTGTTCAGTCTTTCAACGGCGGTGTCGATAACTCCTGTATCGCCTTTGCCACGTGCAACTGGGAAAGCTCCGAGGGAGCGTATGAGCCACGCGAAGAGCTTGTTTTTGAAAAGCTCCTCCTTAGCCATGAAAGCGAATTTACCCTTTGACCATGCTCCGAGAAGCGGCGGATCGGCATTGCTTCTGTGATTACAGGCGTATATAACAGTGGTATCATCGGGGATATTCTCCTTGCCCTCAATGCTTATCTTATACATCATGCGGAAGTATATTTTTACCAGAAACTTGACTATGTAATACATATTGTTTCACCTCTGTACAGGCTTTTTATCAGCCTATTTTGTCCTTGATCACCTTTACGATAGCAGCTGCGGACTCCTCTAAATTCAGCTTTGTTGTGTCAACGAGTACAGCGTCTTCAGCCTGTTTCAGCGGAGCAGTCTCACGGTGCATATCCTGATAGTCTCTCTTGATTATATCGTCAAGTATCTCCTGATATGTGGGGCAGTTAGGCTTTTCGGCAAGCTCCTTGTAGCGGCGGTTTGCGCGCTCCTCGGCAGAAGCTGTGAGGAATATCTTAACGTCAGCATTTGGCAGTACCACTGTACCGATATCGCGTCCGTCCATGAGTACATTGTTCTCACGGGCTATCTTCTGCTGAGTCTCGAAGAGGTATGCTCTTACAGCAGGGATAGCTGAGGTGCGTGAAGCAGCCATTGATATCTCGGGAGTTCTGATCATATCGGAAACATCTCTGTCACCGAGGAAAACTCTCTGTGCGCCGTCGATGAATTTAAGTGAAACATCAGCCTTATCCAGAGAAGCTTCAATGTCCTCATCGGCAATGTTGTTTTCGGTTATATAAAGCGCGATAGTGCGGTAGAGCGCACCTGTGTCAACATAGATGTAGCCAAGCTCCTTTGACACCATTTTGGCGATTGTACTTTTTCCTGCACCTGCAGGTCCGTCGATAGCGATATTGATAGTTTTCATAGTTTTACTCCTTTATTTATAAAGCATAGATGCTTTTTTATTTGTTATGTAATATAGGGAAGTATTATCTTCGTTCACACTTAGCACGAAGCTGAGCCTTTAGCCGTTAGCCTTTAGCTATTAGCCATTGTGTCGCCTTCGGCGAATTATTTAAATAATGTGAGTGTGAACGAACTCTTTTGGCTAAAGGCTCATGGCTGTATTACATAATGTTTTTCTTTCCTATTTAAATTTACAGGTATGTTTTTCGGAATTTCCGTATACCGAGTATCAGCATGAGGATTCCGAATGCTATTATTACTATTCCTCCGATGACTGTTTTTTTCAGCGTCAAAGCACCGATAAAGAATATGAGCCCGAATACAGCTGCGAAAAACAATATTATCAGAGCGATAAGAAAATAGCGTAAAGGCTTCGGCACTCGCTTACTTTTGCTTGCTTCAAAAACAGTTCCCATTATAAGTTCTGCGATCAGTTCAAAAATAAAGTCCATAACATCACCTGTCCTTCAGAAGCTGATATACCGAGATTACAAAGTCGATGATTATCACGGCTGATATTGTGATACCTGCGCCGATGCATACGG
This sequence comes from Ruminococcus sp., assembly GCF_016283395.1. The sequence continues at coordinate 101,279 of NZ_JAEEMU010000038.1, read as the reverse complement.
GCTTGGGCAGCTTTTCACTGAGCTTTCCCGAAAGAGGGTGGAGCACATAGAAGTATACCACGGCAAGAAGCCCGAATATGGCACTTGATATAAGGCTCGACCTGTCAAGTATTGAGAAATACCAGTTATGATAAGTCCAGAACTGCTTATGGAATATGAATTCCAGCAGGTATGCAGAACCGAGCTCAAACAGGGTCGTTACCACAAGAGCGAACAGGAAGATGAAAACGGGATTGCGCTTCTTCCTGAGCATAGCCAGAAGAATGAACGCTCCCACCGAATAAATGGGTACTATGGGCAGATGAAGTATGCCTCGGTTCTCGAAATAGTGGTACATCGCCCATGTGATGCCCACCTCGTACAGCCAGCCGATAAAGCCTGCGACTGCGAACTCAAAAACATAGCGGAAAAAATTCCGTGAAATATCTTTTTTCATGTCATTGTGCCCTCCACTCAGTCAAAAATAGGATAAAAGCTGTAGAGGAGCAATGGCATTGCTGCGCAGATACAGAAAGCTGCAAGGTATGCTCTGCCGAGCTTTGGGCTCGATGCTTTGATGAGTGCCATAAAGACAAGCTCTATGATAGCAAGAACGCCGTAATAGACAAGTCCGACTGTGAACAGAAGTCCTACAGCGACCTCGCCGTAATACATTATTTTTCGTACAGTTTCCGTATCTTCCGATACTGCCTTATTAGTAATGTTTGCAGCCAGTATTATCAGCGTTGTGATAAATGGCGGAAGTGTCAGGATAAGCTGAGCGATACCGCATTTTTTCTCATTTTTACCATGATTTGCTATGGATATCACGGCAAGTATCAGAAGAAGCAGCGGAACAGTATATACAATGATCGTTTTTATCATGATTCAGCCCAGCCTTTACTTTACTTCTGCACCAAACGGCATAAGTGCCAGCTTGGCAAGCTTGAACATCTGTACACCGAATGGGATACCTATAAAGGTGATACAAAGCACCAGACCGATAGCTGCGAATTCCAGTGCCATAACAATTCCGCCGAATATGAGCCACAGCAGATTTACGAGGAAGCTTACAGTGCCGCCGCCGTATTCAACGTGCTTGCCAAAAGGCATGAAGGAAAGATGTGCCATTTTGAAGCACTGCTTACCGATCGGTATGCCGACTATGGTCATACACCACAGCAGCCCTACCAGACACCAGCTGAGACCGCTCCAAAATCCGCCGAAAATGAACCACAAAAGATTACCAATACATCCCATAATATCATTTACCCCTTTTTACATATTTACTGCCGCAGTATAGGCAGTAGAAAAAGCTATCTGCAAATTGAAGCCGCCTGTGTAAGCGTCAACGTCTATGACCTCGCCTGCGAAGTAAAGACCGCTCACCAGTTTTGACTCCATAGTTTTCGGATCGATTTCCTTTACAGATATCCCGCCGCTTGTGATGATAGCTTCATCAATAGGGCGGAACCCCGATATCCTTACAGGAAAAGCTTTGATAAGCTCACCGAATTTATGACGCTGCTCCTTTGTTATGCCGTTTATCTTCTGCTCGGGAGATATCCCCGAAAGCCTTACCATAACAGGTATCAGCTTTGCAGGGAGCAGCTTGCGGATACCGTTCTGGAAGTCGCGGTTGAGATTTTCGGCGAAGTCGCGCTGTATCCTTGCATCGAGCTGCTCGGGAGACAGTGCAGGCTTTAAGTCGATAAGCAGCCTGTAGCGATTTGGCTGCATATCTCTTATATGAGAGCTTGCGCTCAGTACCAACGGACCTGATACCCCGAAATGCGTAAAGAGCATTTCCCCAAGTTCGCTGTATATTTTCTTGTCTTTGTCGAAAAGGTTGAGGGTAACATTCCTCAGTGAAAGACCCATCATCTCCGCGCAGTATTTATCGGGAGAGGTGAGGGGGACAAGGCTCGGTTTAAGCTCTGTCACGGTATGTCCAAGCTCCTGCGCCAGAGTGTATCCGTCACCTGTAGAGCCTGTGGCAGGGTAGGACTTTCCGCCGCAGGCTATCAGCACCGCAGCTGATCGATATTCCTCACCGCCTGCCTTTACGCCGCAGACTGCGCCGTTCTCCGTGAGTATCTTAGTGACGCGCTTCTGTATGACTTTAACGCCGAGCTGTTTCATTTCGTGCGCCATAGCGTCCGCGATATCGTTGGCGTTGTCACTTACGGGGAATACCCTGTTACCGCGCTCAGTTTTAAGCGGTACGCCCAGCTCCTCGAAGAAGCTCATGGTACATTCGGCATCGAAGCTTGCAAATGAGCTGTACAGAAACCGCGGATTTACGGGGATATTCTTCATATGCTCCTCAGAGGAGCTGTTATTGGTCACGTTGCAGCGACCCTTTCCCGTTATGCGCAGCTTCCTGCCCAGCTTTTCGTTTTTCTCGAAAACCATAACGGACTTTCCGTATTTTGCGGCTGTAACAGCTGCAAAGCAGCCTGCTGCACCGCCGCCTATAATAATGATATCAGTCATTTTTTCCTCTTTTATCAGTTTTGTTCAAAAGCCTTTTCAGCCGCTTCCTTGTGCGTTCCCGTCTTTGCTCAGTGGCAGCTGTATCAACAGTCCACGAGCCGTCAAGAATAAGCACATCGCCCTCGGCTGCATTTTCGGGGAGCAGGCTTCGCTCAATATTTTTCATACCGTCATCTGTTTCAAGCACAGCGAGATTTCCCTCAAATCTGTCAATAATTATCATTTCGCGCTCCTTTCGGGAGTGAGGGACAGCTTTTTGCCGTCGGACTCTATGACTATAGTTCCGCATACGTCGGTGCGGTAGATATTTTTTGTATACTCTTTCAGCCGTTTTATGGTACTGTCGGCAGGGTGATCGTAGGTATTTTCCCTGCCGCAGGAAATAACAGCTATCTCAGGTCGGATAACTGCAAGAAGATCTGAGGTCGATGAGTAAGCACTTCCGTGATGACCTGCCTTGTAAACATTGACCTTGCTGACGTTTTCGGCTTTCAGCATTTCCGCTTCTTCCTCAGCTTCCGCATCACCTGTCAGCAGGAAGGAATTGCTTCCGTGATACAGCATAAAGCTTACGGAGTAATTGTTTATATCCTCCTGAAATGTACCGTCGGGAGCAGTTATCTCCGCTCTTGCATCGCCTATATTTATGACTCTTCCCACATCTGCCGCAGTGACAGCAGTCTCATTGTCCTCACAGGCATCGAGAAATTTCTCATAAAACATGGCTGTGGGGAGCTGTTCATCGGGAATATACGGAACTATCACTTCGCCCACATCGAATGTCTCGATGATGCGGTGCATACCGCCCATGTGGTCTGAGTGCGGGTGAGTAGCGATGATGTAGTCAAGCTTTCCTATGCCCAGTTTGCGGAGATACTTTATCACCTGAGCCGATACCGCGTCTTCACCGCAGTCCACAAGCATAGTAGTGCCGTTTGCGGCTATGAAAGTGCAGTCGCCCTGTCCAACGTCAATGAAGTGGACTTCAAGAATATCCTTTGCAGGAAATGTATGTGCAGGCTTGCTCCAGTAGTGTCGGCAGGCAAATATTATAATGCCGACTATGAGCAGAAAGCCGATGAACTTTAATGCTTTTTCTTTCCGTGCGGAGCGTTCTTTTTCCCGTTCCTCTGCGAGTTCCCGAAGGTACTGTTTTTGCTGCGCATTGAGCTTGTATTTCTCTCCTGCTGCTTCGACGAAGCTTTCCGTGTCTTTGAAGTATTTTGCCACGACTTGTCACCGCCTTTTCGGGGAGTATTTCCCTGCTTGTGAGAGTCTCCCTCTATGAGGCATTTCGGCGACGAGCCTATAAGGTCGCGCCTGCCTGCGGCTTTGAGAGCTTCGAGGACTATCTCTCTGTTCTGAGGACGGAAATACTGCAGCAGAGCTCGCTGCATAGCCTTTTCCTTGGGAGTTTTCGGCACGTATACCTTTTCCATGGTATACGGGTCGAGCTCCGTATAGAACATAGCCGTCGAGATAGTACCGGGAGTAGGGTAGAAGTCCTGCACCTGCTCGGGACGTATCTTGTTTTCCTTGAGGAAAACAGCTAAGTCGATAGCTTCGTTGAGAGTGCTTCCCGGGTGTGAGGACATGAGATAGGGAACGAGATACTGCTCCTTTCCCATACCCTTTGTTATTTCGTAGAAACGCTTCTGAAAGCGTTTGTAGGCTTCGATATGGGGCTTGCCCATTTTGTCAAGGACTACCGCCGAACAGTGTTCGGGAGCAACTTTGAGCTGACCGCTTACGTGGTGCATGATAAGCTCGCGCATAAATTCGTCGTCCTTGTCCTCGATGAGGTAATCATAGCGTATACCCGAGCGGATAAACACCTTTTTCACGCCCTTGACCTTGCGTATCTTTCTCAGCATGGAGAGATATTCCGTGTGGTCGACTTTAAGCGCGGGACAGGGAGTTGGTGCAAGACATTTCTTGCCCATGCAAAGTCCCTTGGTTATCTGCTTATCGCAGGACGGACGGCGGAAATCAGCGGTCGGACCGCCTACATCGTGTATATAGCCCTTGAAATCGGGCATCTGAGTAATTCTTTCCGCTTCTTTCAGTACCGATTCAACGCTTCTTACGGTTATACGCCTGCCCTGATGCAGAGCAATTGAGCAGAAATTGCAGTAACCGAAGCAGCCGCGGTTATGAGTTATAGAGAAGCGCACCTCCTCGATACCGGGAACACCGCCTAAAGCCTCATAGGTCGGGTGAATGGCACGGGTATAGGGGAGAGAATAAATGTGGTCAAGTTCCTCGGTGGTGAGACTGTAGGCAGGGGGAGTCTGTACCAGCATCATCTTGCCGTGACGCTGTATGATAGTCTTTCCGTATACCTCGTCCTGCCAGTCGTACTGTATTTTTACAGCCTTTGCGTACTCGGTCTTGCTGTCGCGCACCTGCTCGAATGAGGGGCACTGAGCCGCACCGATAGGCGTATTGACAGGCTCTGTGAGGTAGCATATTCCGCGTATATCGGTCATATCACGGATACTCTCGCCTGCGGCAAGACGTGGACATATCTCCTGTATCTGATGTTCGCCCATGCCGTACATGAGTATGTCCGCACCGCTGTCAACGAGTACAGAGGGGCGCACAGCGTCGTCCCAGTAGTCATAGTGGGCGAAACGGCGAAGTGAAGCCTCCAGACCGCCGATGGCTATTGGTATGTCGCCGAAGTATTCACGGAGCTTCTGACAGTAGACGATAACAGCTCTGTCGGGACGTTTGCCAGCAACGCCGCCTGCGGTGTAAGCGTCATCGGAACGCTTGCGTTTTGCGGCGGTATAGTGAGCCACCATAGAGTCGATATTTCCTGCGGTAACGAGGAAAGCGTACTTAGGCGCACCAAAGCGGCGGAAGTCCTTGTCCGTATGCCAGTCGGGCTGTGAGATGATACCCACTGTGTAGCCCATATCCTCGATAAGCCTTGTGACTATAGCTGCTCCGAAGCTTGGGTGGTCAACGTAAGCGTCACCTGTTATGTATATGAAATCGAACTGGTCTATTCCAAGCTCGTCCATTTCTTTTTTGGTTGTAGGCAGAAAGCCATCGTACATTATATCACCTCTCTGTGATCATAAAGTATACTGACAATATTATAATTACTCCTATAACGGCAGCGATTAAACACATAGGAATGAGCTCTTTTTTGTATCCGCTGCCGTCCGATACAAGAGAAGGATTCTGGATCTTTGATATGTCGTAAAGCTCAGGATGATCCTTATATTTTTGGGATATGTAATCGCTGAGGTGCATTTTTATTTCAGGTGAGAGTGCGTTTACAGAATCTTCTCCTTCTGAGTAAAGTGACTCTAAATATTCATCTTCTTCTGTACGTGGGATAGCACCTTCAGGAACGAGAATGTTTACAGAATTTCCTTCATTTATCGTAAAAGCTTTAAGTCCGTGTGAAACGATGCGGTATTTGTTGCCGTTTTCAGCTTCTACTATAAAAGTATGTGCTGTATATGCACTTCTTCCGTAGCTGATTCTTTCTCTTTTAACGGATAATACTTTTGCTGACATTTTTTCACATTTTTCGGTATATAGGTGTTCTTGTCTGATCTTTGACCTTATCAGAAGTATAAGTATTATTTCAAGTATGGTCAAAACAGCCAGCATTACAATGGAAAAGTGTTCTTCTTCCATATGATCAGCTCCCGTTACATTATTCGTCCATTCTGCGAAGCCGCCATTCATCGTACTGCATTTTCGACATGAGAACCTTACGGGGCTTAGCACCTTCGCTTGCGCCGATAACTCCGCGTTCTTCAAGCTCGTCCATTATACGTGCAGCCCTTGCGTAGCCAAGCTTCAGCTTTCTTTGCAGCATTGAAGTCGAGAGCTGACCAGCTTCCACAGCTACCTTTATAGCAGACTCTACTATGTCCTCATCGCTTCCGCTGCCAACAGCAGAGCCGCTGTCAGCTGCTCCCGAGCCGCCCTGTGACTGCGGAGAATATCCCTCAACAGCACCTGTTATAGCGGGATCGTATGAAACATCGACCTGAGACTTTACATAGCGGACTGTTTCCGCGATATCTTCATTTGACGAGAAACAGCCCTGTACACGGACAGGCTTTCCTGCGCCTATAGGCATATACAGCATATCGCCGTTTCCGAGAAGCTTGTCTGCACCGCCCATATCAATTATAGTACGTGAGTCTACCTGAGACTTTACAGAGAGCGCGATACGGCTCGGGATATTAGCCTTGATAAGACCTGTGATAACGTCTGTGGTAGGACGCTGAGTAGCAACTACAAGGTGCATACCTGCGGCACGTCCCATTTGTGCAAGGCGGCAGATGAAGTCCTCGACTTCTTTTCCTGCCACAAGCATCATATCAGCAAGCTCGTCTATGAATATGACTACCTGCGGCATAGGTGAGCGGTCGCCGTCCACTTCCGCAAGCTCATTATATGAGCGCAGGTCGTTTGCACCTGCCTCTGCGAAGATATTGTATCTGCGCATCATCTCGTTTACAGCCCAGCACAGTGCACCTGCGGCACGTTTACAGTCTGTTACGATAGGTATGAGAAGATGCGGTATATTCTCGAATATTTTGAATTCAACTATCTTAGGGTCGATAAGTATGAGCTTTACCTCGTCGGGAGTAGCGTTATAGAGGATACTCATTATAATGGAACGTGTGCAGACGGATTTACCCGAACCCGTAGTACCTGCGATGATAACGTGAGGCATTTTTGCGATATCGCCGAGAATGATATTACCAGTGATATCCTTGCCCACAGCAAAGGTGAGCTTGCTCTTTGACTCCCTGAATTCGGGAGAAGCTATTATCTCGCGGAGAGTTACCATATCCTTTGCGGTGTTAGGTATCTCGATACCTACAGCAGCCTTTCCCGGAACAGGTGCTTCTATACGAACGCCCTGAGCAGCAAGGCTGAGAGCGATATCGTCCTCAAGTCCCTTTATCTTTGATACCTTTATTCCGGGACCCGGCTGTATCTCGTAACGGGTTATAGACGGACCGCGGAAGATATCCTTGATCTTTACCTCAACGCCGAAGCTTGAAAGTGTATTCTTGATAACTTCAGCCTTTTCGCGCATTTCCTCAACAGCCTCGGCACGGTTTGAGCGTATCTCCGGGCGTGTGAGAATATCAATAGGCGGAAGGAAGTACATAGGCTTTTCTTCCTCTGCTTCGATCTCTTCCTCGATGACCTCTTCTGTGGGTACAGGCTTGCTGTCGGCAGCCTTGCTGATAAGCTGTTCAAGTCCTTCGTCTGTAGGTGCGGGCTCGCTTATCTCCTCAACAGGCGGTTCAACGTTATGTACAGGAGGAGCAATATGCTCTTCTATTGGCGGTGCAGCCACAGGCGGTTCTTCCTCGCCGTAGTCGATAAGGTGGTCGGTAGGAAGGGGGATATCGAAAAATCCGTCGGGGAGCCCTTCCACATCGCGCTTGTCCTGCGCTTTCTTTTCCGAGGGCTTACGGCTTGACTTGCGGCTGTTTGTCATGCTTATAGCTTCAAGGTCAGCGTCGAAGTCCTTTCGCTCCTTGTCGTCGTCAAGGTCATCATCGCCGAAAGCGTCAACGAATTCGCCGCCGATGAACATATTCTGTATGCCGTTGACACATTTTCCGATGAATACGAACGGAGTTGACAGAAGTCTCAGGAAGTCTATGATACCGCGTCCAGAAAGGAGCATACCGAATACAAAGAACAGTACCAGTGATATGAGCCTTGCGCCGAGCTTGCCGAAGAATTTCAGCAGAGGTCCTGCAATGACCATGCTTGCCACGCCGCCGCTCTTATATTCAGCACCGTTTTTATAAAGGTGCTTCAGCTGATTGAAGAAGCGGATCTTTTCGGGCATCGCTCCCACGAAAAATATCTGGAAAGCCGCACTTGCAAGGAATATCATAGCAATGCACCATACAGTCCTGCCGCTGATATTTTTTCTTGTCTGCTCAGTGCCGAGCTTAATGGCTGTATATATAAGTATTACAGGTATGAGGAAAGCTGCTATGCCGAAAAGTCCAAGCAGCAGATTATGCATAGCAAGCCAGCCCTTTGTGCCTTTTATGAGTACCATAAGGGCTGAGAGTATTCCCAGTGCAAAAAGGATTATTGACCAGAGCTGATTGCTCTCGTTCTGAGGTGCGGTTTTTTTATTGCTTTTTACGGGTTCTCTTTTAGGAGCTTCGGGCTTTTTCTGTGTTTTGCCCGAAGATTTCTTTTTGGTTTGTGTTTGTGCCATGTTAGCCTCCGTTTTGTTCTATTATATATGTATATGTAGCTGTGCCATTGTAACATATTTTCAGCGCGGAAAAGCGCGTATCGGCACAGCTGCGGTCACGAATATCTTTTTTCTGTATTTTCTATCATATCGTACAGACAGTCCATAGCATCGCCGAGACTTCCGAGACTGTCGATAAGTCCGAGCTCAACGGCTTTTTCTCCCTCGATAACGCTGCCCACATCGAGCACAAGCTCCTGAGTGTTCATCAGCAGAGTGCGGAAGGTCTCCTCCGTGATACTGCTGTTTTTCGTGACGAACCTCACTATCCTGTCCTGCATCTTGTCAAAATAAGAAAGGGTCTGCGGTACGCCGAGAACTGTACCGTTCATGCGCACAGGGTGGATAGTCATTGATGCAGTTGGGACTATAAATGAGCGTTTCGCGCTTACTGCAAGGGGAACGCCTATGGAATGTCCGCCGCCGACCACAAGTGAAACAGTGGGAGTTTTCATGCCCGAGATAAGCTCGGCAATAGCAAGCCCTGCTTCCACATCTCCGCCGACGGTGTTAAGGATTATGAGCAGTCCCTCAACGCTCCTGTCCTGTTCGATAGCCACAAGAGCGGGGATAATATGCTCGTATTTGGTAGTTTTGTTCTGTTCGGAAAGGACATAGTGTCCTTCTATCTGTCCCACCACTGAAAGGCAGTGGATAAGGTGCTTTGAGTTTCGTGAAACGGACTGTCCGTTTTCGCGGACAAGCTCTGCGTCGTCAAGAAGCTCTTCCGAGAGTGACTTGTCCTGTTGTTTTTCGTCTGACATTATATACACCTCCGACAGCTATTTTGCGCAGCTTTCAAGAGCGTATACATTATTATTATATACTTTTGCAATTTAAAAGTCAATACTTAGAAAAAGCGGATATCATCACACTGCGGATACGGACATACATATAATGTACAGTGTGCATTTCTTTGTGAAAATTGTTATTTTTTACTTGACAAATCGGTGAGGATATTGTATATTTAAAATGTATAGGTATGGCAAATGCCGTATCTTAAATAATTAATACGAGAGGGGTATTAAATATGATAATCAAAAAGGTAACGGCAGCAGTTTCTGCACTTGCTATGTCAGCAGGCATACTTGCTTATATGCCCAACAGCACAGAGGGCGGCATAGTAACAGCAGCAGACTCGGCTTCCAAGTACAACTACGCAGAGGCTCTTCAGAAGTCCATGTTCTTCTATGAGGTACAGCAGTCAGGTAAGCTCCCTGAGTGGAATCAGGTAGCATGGCGAGCAGACTCAATGGTAGACGAAGACGGCAACGAGACAGACGTTGTTCCGGGCGGCTGGTTCGACGCAGGTGACCACTTCAAGTTCACTCTTACAAATGCTTATTCAGCTTCCATTATGGCATGGGGTTATATCCAGTACAAGGATGCTGTTGACAAAGCAGGTATGGGAGAGGTTTACCGCAACAATATCCAGTGGGGACTTGACTACGTTATGGCCTGCGATAAGGGCGGCGGCGAGATGATCGGTACAATCGGCGACTTCAAGGGCGGCTCTACTGACCATAATATCTGGTGCAGCGCAGAGGTATATCTCCGCAAGCATCATCTCAACAGCAAGGACTGGAAGAGACCTTATGATACAATAAAGAACGCTTCTGTTGCAGGACTTTCGGCAGCTGCACTTGCAGAAGGCTACATTATATTCAAGGACAGCGATCCTGATAAGGCTGCTCAGTACCTCAAGCACGCAAAGGACCTCTTTGAGGGTGCTGACAAGATCAGAGCAAACAAGGATATCGGCGGCATGAGCGGAATGTACAACACAGATTCATGGCTTGATGACTGTATGTACGCTGCTAACTGGCTCTACATAGCTACAGGCGACAAGAGCTACCTCGATAAGATCGAGAAGGATTATATCCCTAACTTCCCGCTTGAAAACCAGTCTACAGCACGTAAGTACACATGGGGACTCTGCTGGGACGATACTTCACAGGCAGCAGCTTACCTCTATGCGCTCAACACAGGCGACAAGGAGTGGATCGAGCACGTTTCACATCACCTTGACTACTGGATAGACGGTTACGGCGGAAAGAAGGTAGATTATACACCTGACGGACTTGCATGGCTCTTCAACTGGGGCAGTGCCCGTCACGCTACAACAACTGCATGGCTTGCTAAGCTTGCAAGTGATACTATATTTAAGGATGATGCTTCACTTTCAAAGAAGTACAATGACTGGGCTAAGTCTCAGATGGACTATGTATTCGGTGATAACCAGCTTAAGATGAGCTATGTTCTCGGTATGGGTGACAATCAGCCGTCTGCATTCCACCACAGAACAGCATCAGGTATCCACGATGACCACTGGAATGATCTCGGTCAGAAGTCAGGCGGAGATGAGGGCTGGCAGACAGAGTATGCACATACTCTTTACGGTGCTCTCGTTGGTGGTCCTGACAAGTCAGGAAGCTACAAGAACAGTGTTGCTCAGTATGAGTATTCGGAAGTTGCTATCGACTACAACGCAGGCTACACAGCTTGTCTCTGCGCAATGGTAGATGATTTCGGCGGAAGCATTGATGCTGCATTCCCACCTGCTGAGATGCCTAAGTGGGCTGAGTGGGAGGTAGCCGCAGTTATCAACGGCACACCTGCTGCAAGCTATACAGAGATCAAGGCGTGGGCTATGAATCATACAGCTTGGCCTGCAAGAGTTGCAAAGGACGTTGAGTACAGATACTTCTTCGATGTATCAGAGGTCATCGAGAACGGCCTTTCTGTAGACGATATCAAGGTAGAGGGCAAGTCACAGCAGTACGAGAGCGGACAGGGCCACGCTACAGTTACAGGTCCTCACAAGTATGAGGGAGATCCTACAGGAAATACATACTACGCAAGCATCAAGTTCGACGACGGCAGAGCTATCCAGCCTACAGGTCAGAGCGAACACAGAGACGAGGTGCAGTTCAGAATCTCTATCCCTGATGCAGTAGACGGCAAGTCAACAGCAGGCGCATGGGATACTTCAAACGACTGGTCATACCTCGGCGGTCTTGCAAAGGCTACAGACCTCAAAAAGGCTAACTCACTCAACGAGCATATGCCTATGTATGTTGACGGAGTAATTGCATGGGGCGAAGAGCCTGACGGCACAAAGTTCGTTGCACAGCCATGCACAAAGAATGGGAGTACAACTCCAACACCAGCAACAACCACAACAACAAAGCCTGTTACAACAACTACTACAACAACTTCAACAACAACAACTACTACAGTCACAACAACAGTCACAGAGCCTGTCTCCACAACAACAGAAGGAAATGATACACCTGCTGTTACAAAGTGGGGAGATTCTAACTGCGACGGTGAAGTGGATTTTGCAGACATCGTTCTTATAATGCAGAGCCTTGCAAACCCGAACAAGTATGGCATTAACGGTACTGACGAGCACCACATCACAGAGCAGGGTATAGCCAACGGCGACGTTTATGACAACGGCTCTAAGATCACAACAAACGATGCTCAGACACTCCAGAAATACCTGCTTCACCTCATTACAGAGTTACCTGAGAAAAAATAATAATTAATTCACAAAATAGAAATAAGAGGGAAATTATTCCCTCTTATTTTTTTTACCTTTTTGTTCATTGTGTACAGAATTCTGAAACTCCCATTAGAGAAATGAACGAATTTCAAGAAAACTATTTACTTTTTTTTTTCGATATAATATAATATGATTGATGAGTCGGATAAGTGCAGAGTCCGACAGGACGTAAAGGCTCATTGCTCGAATTTACGGTATATATACGCGGCGTTTGCACTGACACTGCGTTATAAACTATATTCTTAAATATTCAGGGAGGGTATTCAAATGCACAAGAAAACTTCAAAGATTCTTGCCAGCGTTATGGCCATGGCTACAATTGCTCCTGCTGCTGTTAATGTGATAGCACCTGCAACAGCTTCAGCTGGTCTCGTAGTTGGTGAGAGCACATTCGACCACAAGGCTCTGCCTTGGCACACTTGTGAATCATCACCTGCTAAGCAGAACTTTGAGCTTACAGATGGTACATTCCACGTAATGATTAAAGTACCTGAGGGTGCTGACCACGAAAAGTGGGACCTTCAGTTCAGACACAGAAACCTTGCTTTCAAGGCTGGCCACGAGTATAAGGTAAGCTTTAAGGCTAAGGCAAAGAGAGCTGGTATGGAGCTTTGCTCTAAGATCGGTGATATCTCAGGTAACAACGAGTATTTCGAACTCGACGGACAGTCAAATGATATGCACATGGGACCTCACATGGGCGGTAACTGGCCTGCTAAGGCTGTTGAGCTCACAACTGAGTGGCAGACATTTGAGGGTACATTCAAACCTACAGAAGACCTCGAGGCAGCTGAGTGGTGCTTTCACTATGCTAAGGGTACTAAGTATCAGGGTAACGCTAAGGAAGGCGACGAGATCTGGTTCGATGACATGGTTATCGACTGCGTAACTTGCGGCGACAAGGCTCCTGGTGAAGGCAGCTGTAATTCAGATCCTGACGAGGGATACGGTGCAACAAACCGTGACTACTCTGCTAAGTTTGATCCTACAATGAAGGAAGGCGGCAAGCTCGTTAACTTCATTTCTGTAAACCAGATCGGTTACTTCACAAACTTCGCTAAGACAGCTACACTCGGCGATAACAAGGGTGATATCCTTTACGGTGCTTCAACAATCGACCTTTCAGGTTCTTATACTTGGGAGCTCGTTGATGCTTCATCAGGCACTGTTGTTGAGACAGGCGAGACAAGCACAGCAAAGAAGGATCCTGATTCAGCTGATACTGTTTGCAAGATTGACTTCTCAAAGGCTAACAAGGCTGGCAGATACTATCTCCGTATAAAGGGCGAAAGCTGGAGATCAATGGAATTCAATATCGGTGATGACATCTATTCTGATTCTTCACACGATATGCTCAAGAATGCTCTTAACTACTTCTATCAGAACCGTTCAGGTATCGATATCGAAGCTAAGTATATAACATCAGGCGATACAAAGACTCTTGCTCATGAGGGTGGTCATAAGACAGATACAGCTTATGTTCAGACTGAGTGGCACAACGAGTACCTCAGCAACGATGAAGCTACAAGCAAATATAAGTCATCTACACTCACAGCTAACAAGGGTTGGTACGATGCTGGTGACCACGGTAAATACGTTGTTAACGGCGGTATCTCAGTATGGACTCTCCTCAATATGTATGAGAGAGCTACATACAACGATAAGACAAAGGAAAAGTTTGCTGATGGTTCAGGCACAGTAAGTATCCCTGAGACAGGCAACAAGCTCCCTGATATCATCGATGAGTGTCTCTACGAGCTCGAATTCATGACAGCTATGAAGGTTGACGCTAAGGAGCCTACATGGGGCAAGTATGCTGGAATGGTTTACCACAAGCTCCATGACCACAAGTGGACAGGACTTGCTACAAGACCTTGGGACTACTCAGGTGAAAAGCTTGAGAACGGTGATAAGGGCTGGAATACAGAGCGTATCGTTAAGCCACCAACGTTTGCTGCTACACTGAACTATGCTGCTTGTGCTGCTCAGATGGCAAGACTTATCGAGCCATATGACTCAACAAAGTCTGCATTCTATCTCCAGGAAGCTAAGGACGCTTATGCAGCTGCTGAGAAGAACTGGTACAAGGCAGATCCTGATAAGGAAGAGGATAATCCGAAGTCACTCTACGCACCTATGTATCAGGCTAAGGGCGGTGGTCCTTACGGTGATAACGAGGTTAAGGACGATATGTACTGGGCAGCTTGTGAAATCTATACATCTGCTAAGATCCTCAAGGATGCTGATGCTGATACATATCTCACAAAGCTTTCTGACTATACAAATGCTTTCAAGGTTCCTACAAGAATCACCGGTGGTGAGAACAAGGACGGTTCATTCACAGCTCTTAACTGGGGTAATACAAATGCCGCTGGTTCACTTTCACTCCTTCTCCGTCACAAGGAAGTTCTTACTGATGAGCAGTATGCTACACTTTCTGCTTCTATAAAGCAGACAGCTGATGATTATATCGAAGAAGAAGAGAAGCAGGGTTATGGTATTCCTTACAAGTATGACGGTAAAGGATACAACGATCCTAACAACCTTGATCCAGACATTATCATCAACGGTTATGAGTGGGGTTCAAACTCAATGGTAATCAACAACCTCATGATCATGTCATATGCTTATGACCTTACAGGCGATGACAAGTACATGAACGGTGTTCTTACAGGTATGAACTACCTCCTCGGCTGTAACCCACTTTCATTCTCATTCATCACAGGTTACGGTACATACATGGAAAAGAATCCTCACCACAGATATTGGTCACACGAGCTTGATAAGACTCTGCCTATGGCTCCTGACGGAGTTCTCTCAGGCGGTCCTAACGCAGGTCTCCAGGATCCATATGTACGTGCTCTCGGATTCGTTCCTGGTAATAAGGATAACCCGTCACAGAGATGTTTCGTTGACTCAATCGAAGCTTGGTCAACAAACGAGGTTACAATCAACTGGAACGCTCCTCTTGCTTGGATCGTTGAGTTCCTCCAGGATAAGGAGCAGAAGTATTCATATGTTGAGCCTACACCTGGCACAATAACTACAACAACTGTAACACAGCCACCAGTTGTTACAACTACAACAGTTTCTGACATCTCTACACCTACTGCTAAGGTATGGGGTGACGCTAACTGCGACGGCGATGTAGATATGGGCGATATCGTTCTTATCATGCAGAGCCTTGCTAACCCGAACAAGTACGGCATCGGCGGTACAGATTCTTCTGCTATCACAGCACAGGGTCAGGCTAACGCTGACGTTGATACATCAAGCAAGGGCATCACAACTCAGGATGCAGTTCGTATTCAGAACTTCCTCCTCAACAAGATCGCTTCACTTGATCCTACTAAGTAATTAGTAATAAAGGGATAAAATCCCATTAGTAAACCGAGCGGTATATCCGCTCGGTTTATTTTTGTATATATGCCTATTGAAAACGTGACAGAAAAGTGATATAATGTTATATAAAGAGAAATATACCATTGCATGAGTATCAATGATCTGATTTGGCGTGATCTTTGTACGTCAGTATTTTCAGATAGGGGGGACTTTTCTGGCGAACATTCTTGATTACCTCGACTGGCGAGGAGATGTTCCGTTTTCAGCTGATCCGTTTAATGAGATCGACGGATTGGTTTTGTCTCAGTTCTGCTATGTGCCTTTGGAAGGCGTAGTGTCCGAAAGTTTTGAGGAAAGTATTACAATTCCCGAGGCGTATAAAATATATGATCCCGAAAAAATTGATAAAAAGCTCAGGATCATTACCTTCGAGCAGGATAATATGCTGTTCAGAAAGCTTGCCGAGTCAAGGCGATATCGCGGAACATTGCTTAGCGGATATATCAGCATGGTCGAACATTCTGCTGATCTTCAGTTTTCGGCACTTACTTACAGGCTGCCCGACGGCAGTGATTTTATAGCTTTTCGCGGTACGGACGGAACTGTCGTAGGCTGGAAAGAGGATTTTAATCTCAGTTTTATGCAGCAGACAGCAGGTCAGCAGCAGGCGATTTGTTATGTGGATAAGGCTTATTCGGGAGCAGACGTGGTTCGGCTCGGCGGTCATTCAAAAGGCGGAAATTTTGCTATATACAGCTCTATGTTCTGCGAAGAAAATGTGCGTCAGCACATCAGGGATATCTATTCCTATGACGGTCCGGGGTTCAGAGATGAGATAATAGAATCTGATATGTATAAAAAAATGCTTCCGTATTTCAGAAGCTATATACCGCAGGTTTCTATCGTTGGTATGCTTCTCGGTAGCAGCTGCGAGCCGAAGATCGTAAAGAACTCCGCTATCGGACTGAGCCAGCATTTTTCCTACAGCTGGGAGCTGCGCCGCAATCGCTTCGTGTTTGCGGATAAGCTGAAAAAGTCAGGCGATGTTATTAACAAGGCGATATCGGGACTTCTTGAAGAATTCAGCGATACGGAGAGGCAGATATTTACGGATTCGCTGTTTGAGGTGCTTAATTCTACCGATAAGGATACATTGAAGGAAATAAACAAGCTCCGCCTGTATCCTGCACTTATCAAGGCGTATTCAAAACTCCGTCCCGAACAGCAGGCGATAATGAAAGGTGCTATCAAAAAGATCGCAAAAGACGGAACGGGTGCAATATTCAAACCTCAGCAGCCATGACACAATAACAAAAAGGCTTCACATTTCTGTGAAGCCTTTAATATTAGCTATTTTTATCAAACACCGTACTTAGCTGTAGCAACAGGAACACCAGGGCCCATTGTTGAAGTAACTGTGCAGCTCTTGAGGTAAGTACCCTTAGCAGCAGCAGGCTTAGCCTTTACGATAGCTTCCATAAGTGTAGAGAAGTTCTCTTCGAGCTTCTGAGCACCGAATGAAGCCTTACCGATAGGACAGTGAATGATGTTTGTCTTGTCGAGACGATACTCGATCTTACCAGCCTTAGCCTCTGTAACAGCCTTTGCAACATCAGGAGTTACAGTACCAGCCTTTGGGTTTGGCATAAGACCACGAGGTCCGAGAACCTTACCAAGACGACCAACGAGACCCATCATGTCAGGTGAAGCGATAACAACGTCGAAGTCCATCCAGTTTTCCTTCATGATCTTGTCTACGAGATCCTGTCCGCCAACGAACTCTGCGCCAGCACCCTGAGCTGCCTCATACTTGTCTTCCTTGCAGAATACGCATACACGAACAGTCTTACCTGTACCGTTAGGGAGAACAACAGCACCTCTAACCTGCTGGTCAGCGTGTCTTGAGTCAACACCAAGACGAATGTGTGCCTCTATAGTTTCATCGAACTTAGCCTTTGCGTTCTTGCAAACTAAGTCAAGAGCCTCTGTGGACTCATACTGCTTTGCATAATCAACAGCCTTTGCGCTGTCAACATATTTCTTGCCGTGTTTCATTATATTTCCTCCTATTTAAGTGGTAATACCGGGAGCTTATAGCTTACCCGATTAGCGGAATTTTCCTCCCACCAATAGAACTCTGAACGGGAAAATATCCCACTTCATCATTCAAAAAATTGATTAGTCAACAACTACAACGCCCATTGAACGAGCTGTACCAGCGATCATGCTCATAGCTGCCTCGAGTGAACCTGCGTTGAGGTCAGGCATCTTTGTCTCAGCGATCTTCTGGATCTGTTCCTTTGTGATGTTAGCGACCTTAGTCTTGTTAGGTACTCCTGAACCGCTGTTGATATTGCAAGCCTTCTTGATAAGAACAGCTGCGGGTGGAGTCTTAGTGATGAACGAGAATGAACGGTCTGCGTAAACAGTAATAACAACAGGGATGATCATACCGATGTCGTTCTTTGTTCTCTCGTTGAATTCCTTTGTGAATGCCATGATATTAACACCGTGCTGACCGAGTGCCGGACCAACAGGTGGTGCAGGAGTAGCCTTTCCTGCTGCGATCTGAAGCTTAATGTAGCCAACTACTTTCTGTGCCATGTATTCGCACCTCCATAAATGTGGTAAATGGCGAGGCAAGAATTATTTTACCTCTCCCACTGAACCCATACTGCGGGTTCTTTTTGACCTGAATTAATCCTCCACTAATACGACCTGGCTTATAGGCAGGGTAGTGGGGGTTTCACGACCGAACATTGAGACAAGAAGATCTACTGAACGGTCCTCAAGATTGATGTTCTGAACAACACCGATAAATCCGTCCATAGCAGTACCCGAGATACGGACGCTGTCGCCGACCTTGAAGTTTACAGTAACAGAAGAAACTTCAACGCCAAAGAGCTTTTCAACTTCCTCTTCTGAAAGGGGAGTAGGCTCTGAAGCAGGTCCTACGAAGCCTGTACAGCCTCTGGTATTGCGAACGACATACCATGAATCATCGTTCATTATCATCTTGACGAGAACGTAACCCGGATAAGTTTTACGCTCTACTTCTTTGGTTTTTCCATCTGTGATCTCAGTTGCTCTTTCAGTAGGAACTCTGACCTCTTGGATAAGTTCATGAAGCTTACGGTTTTCTACAACCTTTTCAATATTCTGAGCTACCTTATTTTCATAGCCTGAATATGTGTGGATAACGTACCACTTAGCTGCTTCTGACATAATTCTCCTCCTGATCTCCTCTGAATTAGTGAGCGTTATAGATCAAACGCATCAAGAACATAAAAAGCTGATCTATTGCGCCTACGAAAACTGCTGATGCAACAATAACACTTACAACGACTGATGTGTTAGTGATGACAGTTTCCTTAGATGGCCAAACCACTTTTTTAAATTCTACTTTGAGGTCCTTGAACCATTTTCGGATCTTTCCTACTTCTTTTTTCTCGGACTTCTTATCTGAAGATGTATTCTTAGCCATAAAAATACCCCTTCCGATTACTTTGTTTCCTTGTGAAGAGTATGCTTTCTGCAGAACTTGCAATGCTTCATCATTTCAATTCTGTCAGGGTCGTTCTTCTTGTTTTTCTTGGAAACATAGTTGCGCTGCTTGCACTCTGTACAAGCTAAAGTAACCTTTACTCTCATATCGGCACCTCCTGAATTAGTACTTCCTTTGTTACCAAAGGTAGGTTGTTTGCCTCCCTCGCACGGGGACAAAAAAATAAACCCCCAACGAGGTACTACCATTATAACACATATAAATAGCAATGTCAAGCATTTTTTAGAAAGTTTTTAGTGTTTAGTGTTTTGTGATTAGTGAGTAGGTAGTAGTTATTAGTGGTTAGTGCATAGTGATTAGAATTTTAGGGGCGGCTGTATCAATTCATAATTCATAATTAAAAGTACTGTAAGCGATGTACAATTAACATTTTTGTTAAGAGTGAGCGAGCTTGCAAGCGACAACGGGGCAAGGGTGCAGCGTCACGCTGCCGTGCTATTGACTTTTAATACTTAAATGCTTATAATATATAATAGTATAAAATAAGCAGCAGGGGAGATGATGACTATTTCGGACAATATTATCATATCAGTTATAGTGCCTGCACATAACGAAGAAAAGTATGTGGAAAGATGCATAAATTCGATAAAACAGGCGGCTTCCCGTGTGAAATGCGGAGTTGAGACGATCATCGTATGCAACAGATGTACGGACCGTACAGCCGAGCTTGCACTTGCAAACGGTGCGCGTGTTGTCACTGATGAGAGCAGATGCATAGCCACAGTCCGAAATGCAGGCATCAATGCTGCACGGGGAAAGGTAATAGTTACCATTGACTGTGATAACCGAATGACCGAGGATACTCTGCGCGAGATACTGGGTATGCTGAACAGCGGAAAGTACATAGGCGGCGGAGCTCCTTTGCGTTTTGAGAGGTATTCCGCAGCACTCTGGATAAACGATATCATCTGTCGGCTTGGCTTTAAGCTTACGGGACTTTACTGCAGTATATTCTGGGCAAGGAAGTCTGATTTTGACGCAATAGGCGGATTTATTGAGAAAAAAGCAGGCGAGGACATCGCTACAGCCAAAGCACTGAGAGCTTATGGCAGAAAAAAGGGGAAGAAGTACGGCTGCCTTCGCAATAATCATCTTATCAATTCCACACGAAAATACAATGATATGGGTGACTGGCTCTACTTTAAGCTCATATTCAAAAATGCAGGAGCACTGATAAAAGCTGCATTTGGTGACCGCAGCGGCTACGACAAGCTTATGGACGAGATGTTCTACGATTACAATAAATAATTATTCTGTTCAGCCCTCAGCGTTTGGCTGGATACGGAGGTATATATGAAGTTAAAAAGGTGCATATCAGCCGTGATCTCTGCGGCAATAATAGCAGGAGCACTTCCGAGCGGCTATATATTTACAGGCAGTGCAGACGAGTCTCAGGCTTCCGAGTATTCAACTGCTACATCTGCCGGGATAACCTATCATAAGTATTCAGACCATGTTGAGCTCAGCAATGCGGCTGTTTCGGGAAAGATAGAGGTACCTGCGCAGATAGCAGGACTCCCTGTAACAGTTATCGGCGATAATGCGTTTGCAGGCAGAGAGGTCACAGCAGTTACACTTCCCGAATGTGTCAGTGAGATCGGCAAATATGCATTCAAGGACTGCCGAAAGCTTGAGGAGATAGTGATATACAATAAAAGCTGCACATTGTTCGACAGCGGCGATACTATATGCAACTCAGCAGGCGGCGGAAGTTCAGCAGCAATATACAACGGAAAGATAATCGGAGCTGAAAATTCTCCTGCTTCCGAATATGCTGCAAAGTATAAATACCGTTTCGAGACATTGTCTGTAAATACACTTGCAGCAACTACTTCCACAACGTCAAAAACTACCACAACGACTTCAAAAACTACCACTACCACATCTAAAACTACCACAAAGACTTCCACAACTACTTCAAAGACCACAACTACGACCTCAACTACTTCAACCACATCAACTACTACTACCACACGCACAGCCGTGCAGGGCAAACCCATATTCAAACTCAGCCGCACGGAAGTATATCTCAGTGAGTCGCCAAACCACAAAGAACAGGTAACTATCACAGTTGAGGGAGCAGATAAGCTTTACAGTGAAACTGTGCTCTATGTGTATTTCGACAGCAGACTGAAAATAGGCGAAGCCACAGCAGGTCAGGCTATCGACCAGCTCACAGGCGGACAGGCGATAGGTGATACCAAGGACTTCATCGTGCTTACAACGGGCGGTTCGACTGACGCTGGCAAGGACGGACTTATGTGGACGTTAGATGTTACGCTTCCTGCGGAATGTAAGGTGGGCGATGTGTTCAGCTTTGAGGTAGGAAAGTCCAAATACGGAAAGATACAGCCGCTTTTCACCAACTTCGCCAACGATGATAATGGCAAGGCAATGACGAAATATGCTTTCAGCGACGGACTTGATAAGGGAAGCATAACTGTTATAGCCGATCCGCCGTATGCAATGGGTGATATAAATAATGATAAGCTTGTGGACTCCGTTGACGCTTCTGTACTTATGAAAGAATATGCATATATATCCAGCGGCAAGGCATCAACATTTACAGATCAACGTCAGAAGCTTGCGGCAGATGTTAATAATGACGGCATGGCAGATTCAGTCGATGCATCATTGATACTTGCATATTATGCATATAATTCGGGAACGGATAAAAAAATAGACTTTAGTGATTTTATCAAAAACAGAAAATAGAAGATGAACCCCGAGGCTTTGCCTCGGGGATTTTTGTAGGGGACGGCGTCCTCGACGTCCCGTGTAGGGGGCTTTACGAGTGCTCGTTAAGGGACGCCCTCTCTTGCAGTTCCACCTAATCGGGTCCGTCCCCTCTGTCGCGCTGCGACATCTCCCCACCCTGTGGGGAGTCACCCTCTTCCGAAAACAATTCACTGGATTGTTTTTGGAATTCACCCTTGCGGTGCGCCTTCGTATTATTTCGCTG
This sequence comes from Ruminococcus sp., assembly GCF_016283395.1. The sequence continues at coordinate 79,093 of NZ_JAEEMU010000038.1, read as the reverse complement.
TTCTCTAAAAGCTGGGAACAGCGACCAGAGACGCTGTCTCTGGACTCTGCCAAAGGGGTGGTGACACCTTTGGAATCCCTTTCATACGCTCGGCAGGCTATTACGTTTAATTATGATTTAATCAATAGGGGCGGATATTATCCAATTCTACAAACTAATCACTAATCACTAACCACTAACATTCTTTTTAGCGGTTTTACAGCAGCAAGCGCAGTGAACGGAAACTGCGCCGTTTTCTTTTACCACAGCGGTTAGCTCGCGGAGCGTACTGCCTGTAGTACAGATATCATCAACTATGAGGACGCGCTTGCCTTTAATCTTTTCGCTGTCAGCAGAAAAGGCATTTTTCAGATTGAGCGATCTTTTCAGATGATCCAGCTCTTTCTGAGCACGGGTGCGGCGACTCTTGAAAACAGCTTTTTCCTCAACGGGGATATTGAGGCTACGGCTTATCTCCTTTGCGATGAGCAGCGACTGGTTGAAGCCGCGCCTGAGCAGGTCCTTTTTATGCAGCGGAGCAGGAACTATAATATCTATTTTATCACTCACGCCCTCAGACTTTAAACGCTCGGCGAGAATACTGCCGAGAGCGAAGTCTGCATTGCCGCCGATACCGTTTTTCATAAGGAATATGGCAGGCTTTACCGAGTCGTCATACTCAAATGCAGCCGTGAAGCTTTTCGCACCTTCAATGCTGAACGTGCCGTCGTAGATACTCAGCTTTCCCTCGCAGGACTTGCAGAATTTGTCCATAGCACCAATGATATCGCCGCATACAGGACATCTTGTGGGAAAGAACAAGTGCAGTATCTTTCTTTTCGTTTCAAATCTCATATCATCACCTAAATCAAAAGCTCCGTAAAAACGGAGCTTTTATCTTTTAAAAATACATATACAGCTGACACTTTATCATGCCGTTGTAGAGCTTTCTGCGCTTGTGGGCATCTGCGCCGAAGAACTTTTCGAACTCCTCATGTGGGGAGATAATGTAGCTCTGCTTGCTGCCGCCCTTGCCGAGAACCCTTCCCATTTTTCTGTAGATATCCTCAGCCTCTCTCAGTTCGAGGAGTCTCTCACCGTAAGGCGGATTACAGATAACAATGGAATTTTCGGGGTGAACGAACTTGGTTATATCAGCCTGCTCGATAGTCAGTCTTGACTTGATACCAGCCTTGTGAGCATTATCAAGAGTAAGAGCAACTGCCGCATCGTCGATATCAGCACCTATTCCGTGGAACTCAGCCGCCCTGTCAACGCTGTCGATAGCCCTTTTTCTTTCCTCCTGCCATATCTTTGAGTCAAGACAGCTCCACTTTTCAGCGGCAAATCTTCTGTTGATGCCCGGAGCTATTTTCAGAGCTTTCAGAGCAGCTTCGATAAGGAGAGTACCGCTTCCGCAGAAGGGATCGCAGACTATGGAATCGGGACGGACTCTTGCAAGGTCGATTATGCCTGCCGCAAGAGTTTCCTTGATAGGAGCTGCATTGGAGTTGCGTCTGTAGCCGCGCTTGTGGAGTCCCACACCGCTTGTATCAAGGTATATGGAAACAACGTCTTTGAGTATGCTGAACTTTATCTGCACCGTAGGACCTGTTTCATCGAACCAGTTTATACCGTACTTTGCTTTCAGCCTTTCAACAGCAGCCTTTTTAACTATGGACTGACAGTCGGGAACGCTGTGCAGAGCTGAATTAAGGGAGTGTCCCTTTACGGGAAAAGCGTCCTGCGGACCTATATAGCGTTCAAGCTCTATAGCCTTGACTCCCTGAAAAAGCTCCTCAAAGGTAGTAGCCTTGAATTCGATGAGCTCGATGAGCACACGCTCGGCTGTTGACAGGCAAAGATTAGCACGGGCGAGGATATTCTCGTCGCCCGTGAAGCTTATTTTACCGTCGCTGACCTTTAAGTCAGTACCGCCGATCTTTTGTATTTCGTACTTTAATACGCTTTCCAGACCGAAGTGGCATGGACAGCATAATCTTATTTTATCGTTCAATTTATCACCTGTTTTAAGTATTAAACGCCGCCTGCGGCATCTCCGCCGCCGACAACAGCAGCTCCGCCGCCTGCATCGCCGCCGCCTACAGCAGCTCCGCCTCCTGCGTCACCGCCGCCTGTGTATCCGCCTGTACCAGCGTCTCCACCGCCTGTGTATCCGCCTGCGCCTGCACCTGCATCGCCGCCAGCTGCCGCACCGCCGCCAGCTGCGTTTCCGCCTGCTGCTGCACCGCCGCCTGCTGTATCTCCGCCAGTTGAAGCATTTGTAGTTGTCTGTGCAGGAGCAGTATAATGAGCACCCTGACAGTACGGAGGAGAATAATTATCAGTAACTTCTGACTTCCAGTAACCGATAGCACCCTTTCCGCAGCCTGCGCCAGCGATAAGACCTGTGCTTGTACACATAGGCATTTCGATTACGGATTTTACCTTTTCAAAGTCGCTCGGAGTATCGAGGTAATGTGTATTTGCCCACTCGCCGATGATATTCATCCATACCTTAGGAGAAATACCTGACGGGATCTCCAGAGAATCCGATTTGTACTTGTAACCTGTGGTGATACCGCTGATAAAGTCAGGAGTAAGACCAACAAAGACTTCGTCGTACCAGTTCTCGGTAGTACCTGTTTTACCGCAGACTACCTTATTGCTGAGTCTTGCAGCTTGACCTGTACCGTTTTCAACGACATTCTTGAGGAGACGGTTCATAACGTAAGCTGTCTCGTCAGAGATTACCTGTCTCGGGTTGCCGTTGTTCTGATAGATTATCTGCTGAGTGCTGTCCTCTATCTTCGAGATTATGTGTGCTTCGTTGTATATACCCTCATGTCCGTAAGGGAGATAAGCGTTAACAAGGTTTTTAAGAGTAACACCTTCATGGAGAGAACCAAGGGTAAGAGGTGAAGGACCTGATTTGTCGTTCGGAACAAGATCAAGACCAAGCTTTTCTGTTGAGAACTTGTATATCTCATCAATACCAAATTTTTCACAGAGCTGAGCAGGGATAGTGTTGAATGAGTTCTGGAGAGCTCTCCATACAGGGATCTGTGCGCCTGTGCCAGCAGCTCTTCCGTAGTTGTAAGGCCATGGATTGCCGTCCTCACCTGTCAGTGTAGGTGAATCTGGGAATGTGGTGCTCCAGTGGAGGAGATTGTTTTCAAGACCGTAGCCGTAGCCAGATATAGGCTTGATAGTAGAACCGACCTGACGCTTATTGAGCACTGCGTAGTTATCAACGAGAGACTGTGTCTTTTCGCCGACGTTTCCGACTGCACAGAGTATCTCGCCGTCATAGTTCATAGCGACAAAGCCAACGTGAGGAGTATATACCTCTGGCTTTCCGTCGGGGTGATCGACAGGTTCAAGGTCGACCTCATGAGTTATCGTACTTAAATAAGCAGGGTAGAAATTTTCGAGGCTTGACATTTTTTCCTCGACATATTTCTGCATCTGATCGTCGTATGTGGTATAAACTCTGTAGCCGCCCTTCTGGAGCTTTGTCATAGCCTTAGAGTAATCAAGGTCATACTTGTCCATGAATATCTTAACTGCTTCGTAGTAAGTAGCATCAACTACCCATGTATAAGCCTTTTCTCTCTCTTCGAGCTCCTTAGCGTCATCTTCGGGGTGGAGCTTTTTGTATTCCTCGGAATTTCTGAAGAGGAGTGGAGTAACGAGGTATTCCTGATACTCGTCATATGTTATGGCACCGTTCTCGTAGAGCTTGTAGAGAACGTATTCCTGACGGGGCTTGTTGTTGGCACGTCCGTCAACTACTACAGGCTCTTTAGGATCGTTGTCTCTGTGGTAGATAACATCTGGACCGTATTCCTCCGGGCTCTTAGGTATAGCAGCGAGAACAGCAGCCTCGGGGATAGTGAGGTCGTCAACGCTCTTACCGAAGTAAGTGATAGCAGCCTGCTGTATACCGTTTACAGGACCGCCGAAGCCGATGTAGTTGAGGTACTCTTCAAGTATTTCGTCCTTTGAGTAAGTCTTTTCAAGTTGCATAGCCGAGAAGATCTCACGTATCTTACGTGCAGGAGAGGGCTCGTTATCACCTGTGAGGTTCTTGATGAGCTGCTGAGTGATAGTAGAACCACCCTGCTCGGTATCGTAGAAGTGGAGGAACAGGTTGAGAAAAGCGGAGAAAGTACGCTTATAGTCAACACCGTCGTGTACGTAGAAACGCTCGTCCTCAGTATAAACGAAGGCATTTCTTACGTGCTGTGGTATTCTGTCGATAGAAACCGGGATACGCTGGAAGTCACTCTTTATTCTGTGTATTACAGCAAGCTCCTTTTCGCCGTTCTCGTTTGTTTCGTTTCCGTAGAAGTAGGTATCGCTTCCTGATTCGAGCTGCTGCAAAGTAACGTTTGTGGACTCGTCCATGAAGTTGAGGACGTAAGCCGCCATAGCCGTACTAACAATAGTACCCGTTATGATGATGACCAGCAGCAGAGACAGCAAAGTTGTAGCGATGACAGTCATCAGTTTTTTGAAGATGATAAAGGCTTTGCTGTGTTTTTTCTTTTTCTTTTTTGGAGATGTTGGCGGAGCTTCTCTCATGTTGCCATCAAACTCGGGAGAAGGCTCGAAGTGTTTATTTTTCATTTTGTCAGAATGACCGTCTTAAAGCGACGGCAGCTCCTTTCAAAGATTTTATATTATTTATTTTTGTACATAAATATACATTTTATATTATAGCACGTTTGAGATGAAATGTTAATAGGTTTCCGAAAATTCAGCATTTTGTATAATAACGGAAAAACGGGCGATAATATTTAATGCAACACCGCATATGATAAACGTAAAGGGAGTAAAAATATGACATACAGGAACGCGAAAAAAATATATTTTACTATGGTCACTGCCATAACTGTTTCAGCCTTTATGGTGATATGCACACTCGGACAGGCTGTCCGCCAAAAGAAGGTGGAGACTCGTCTTGCGGCGGCAGCTATAGAACAGGATACTCCCGAATATACAGTCCGCGAGTACGGCGGACGTGCGGTAGTGTTCCGCTGCGGCAGTGACGAGCCGTACATTTTCATAGATGTGGATATGTCGCTGCTTTCGGACGTGGACAGGCAGCAGCTAAGCAAAGGCATAAGCTTTGATACTGAACATGAGCTGAGGCAGTTCATCGAGGATATTTCCTCATGATTTCTTAGGCGGCTTGCGGTGCTTTTTCTTTTTTCTTACGGAGAAGCCAAAGTCGCCGAGCTTTCTGCCGATAGCGAAATACTCACCGTGAGCAAAAGCCATAAGACCGCACTGCTGCAAATTCAGCTTGCCCTTGCTGTCGATGTATTTTTCGTCAGCGTCAATGCCGACTATTTCTGCAAGGAACATGGTGTGAGAGCCGAGGAGCTTCGATTCCGTAACTCTGCACTCAAGACTGAGAGGGCACTCCTCGATAAGGGGAGCACTGACCTTCTGAGCAGGTACTGTGTGAAAGCCGCAGGCAGCGAGCTTATCCATATCCTTGCCGCTTTTGACTCCGCAGAAATCAGTCTCACGACACATAGCCGAGGTAGTGAGATTTATGACGAATTCCCCCGACTCCTTGATGATGTCGTGGGAGTAACGTTCGGGACGTACGGAAATATAGGTCATAGGCGGTCTTGTACAGACAATACCCGTCCAGCCTATTGTGAGGACATTCGGTTTTTCCATAGTGCCGCAGGTAACGAGGGCGGCAGGTACGGGAGCGAGCAGAGTACTGCCTTTCCAGAATTGTTTAGCCATTTTTTCTCCTTTGGTGATCCTTGTTTTTTACAGCTGACGATGTTTTTTCGTTCAGCATATACTTGTAGTCATTGAAGTTGTATTTTCCCTTTTCACGGGTGACAGTTCCGTAAAAGACCGCGTCTTTCGGGCAGTTGCCGATACACGCCATACAGTGTGTACAGTTGTCGCCCCAGACGGGCTTTTTGTCTTTTATGATGATATTGTTCAGCGGACAGACTCTTGCACATTTGCCGCAGCCGATACAGCTGTCGGTGGTGAAAAAGTCCTTTGCTTTCATCTTGTATTTTGACCATACAGGGTTGAAAGGGATAGTGATTATCTTTTCAAACAGGAAGATATACCGCGATTGCAGCTTTTCGCCTTTTTTGATCTTATCAGCGATCTCATTAACTTTTTCGCAGGCGTTTACAAGACGCTCTTTTATCTCGTCCTTTGTCTGTACGGGATAGTGGCTGATGAAGTAGTTGCGCGGCATGACTATCTCGTTATAGCCCTTGAAGCACAGTTTCTTGTGCCTTGCGATCTTTTTTGCAAGATAGCCCGATATACCGCCGTAGCCTGCACTGTTGACTATGAAATACACGTCCCTGCTGCCTTTCAGCGGCACTTTTTTGATGTAATTGCTGAAAAAGCGCGGCATTTCGCATACATAAACGGGAGCACATATAACGAAGGGCTTATCCGAGCGTATCTCGGAGTAGTCCTTATTTTTTATCCTTTCAAGGAGATTAAGGCACTCATCGCCTGTCTTTTCAGCGATCTCTTTAGCCAGAAACTCCGTATTTCCCGTAGCTGAGAAATATAATATCATATTATTCCTCCTAAAACAGTTGCTAATCAATTATATCATTATTAGAGCTGACTTGCAACTTATTTTATGCTTTTTTCAGAAAAGCAATGACAGGGTATGAGTTTCGACAAAATCCTGCATCATACAGTGGTATAATGAGGCAAGAAAAGGCTGCAAAGGGCAGCGAAAAGGAGGTACAGCATTGAAAATAGATATAAAAAGTGAGAATGGAGCGGCAATTGCCACTCTCAGTGGTGAAATTGACCACCACAATGCCAAGGAGCTCCGTGCGGAGCTTGACCGTTTCATAGTCAGCGCACAGCCTCGGCAGCTTGCCATAGACTTCGGCGGCATAACCTTTATGGACAGCTCGGGCATAGGGCTTATAATGGGCAGGAGCAAGCTGATGAAGGAGTGCGGCGGCGCACTGGAAGTACTCAATCCGCAGCCGTACATAAGACGTGTGCTGAAGCTTTCGGGCATAGAGAGGATAGTAAAAATACGATAAAGGAGAAGAAAAATGGAAATACTCAACGAGATAAAATTCACCATGCCGTCACTGTCGGTAAATGAGGGGGCGGCAAGAGCAGTGGTGTCATCGTTTCTGATACAGGCAGACCCCACAGTGGAGGAGCTTTCCGACATACGAACAGCCGTATCGGAAGCAGTCACAAATGCGGTAGTTCACGGCTACAGGCACAAAAAGGGAAATATCGAGCTTACGGTGCGGCTGCTTCCCGAAAGAGTCATATACATAAGAGTCAAGGACAAGGGCTGCGGCATAGAAGATGTGGAGCAGGCAATGGAGCCGCTTTTCACCACAGCTCCCGAGGAAGAGCGTTCGGGACTGGGATTTTCTGTGATGCAGTCTTTCATGGACAGGCTGAAAGTGAAAAGCACCCCCGACAAAGGCACTACCGTCACTATGAGAAAGAGGCTCTCAGCACATGGAGACTGAGACAAAGAGACCTCTTGCGGAAGAAAATCTGGGACTTGTTCATCTCTGCGCAAACCGTTTCCGCGGACGTGGCATAGAATACGACGACCTGTATTCCGCAGGCTGTATCGGACTGCTCAAAGCCGTAAAGGCGTTTGACAGCGGACGGGGAGTGAAGTTCTCCACCTATGCTGTACCTGTTATACTCGGGGAGATAAAGCGGCTTTTCCGTGACGGGGGAGCTATCCGCGTCAGCCGCGGCTTAAAGGAGCTTTCCATGCGCTTGCAGAGGCTTTGTGAGGAATTCCGACAGCGTGAGATGCGAGAGCCGACCATAACAGAGCTTGCGCAGCTTTCGGGTGAAAAGGAAAGCGATGTATCCGAGGCGTTATGCGTGAGCCAGCCCCTTATTTCCCTTACAGCAGGTGACGATGACGAGGGGCAGACAGATATACCAACTGAGTCTCCCGATGAGAGCATAACCGACCTGCTTGCACTTCGGCAGATAATGGCTCAGCTCGAACCCAACGACCGCGCACTTCTTGAACTTAGGTATTTCAAAGGGCTTACTCAGTCAAAGACTGCAAAGGCACTTGGTATGACGCAGGTGCAGGTTTCAAGGCGGGAAAAAAAGCTCCTCACCCGAATGAGAGAGGAGCTTCTGAGCTGATATCACATAGCCATATTGAAAAATTCATCTATTGTTACGTAGTCATCATGAGTTGAGAGGAAGCTGTAATATGACAGTATCTTTGAAGCGTCAACTGAGTCGATCTTGCAGTTGTTGTCGATATCAGCTGCATAGAACTGAAGTTCGTTGAATGTACTTTCCTTGCCTGTTGCAGTTCGTGCGTATTCCGAAAGTATAGCTGACGCATCAACGGAATCGACAGAACCGTCGCTGTTGATATCGCCCGTTGCTTCGATAGCCTTGCAGTCTAAGGCTTCAAATTTTATGTTGTATTTTTTAGCGTAATCTTCTGCGGTAGAGCCTTCAAATCCTCTTATCACACCATCGAAATAGTATTCGCCGCTATCCTTGTCAGCATCGTTGGAGATAGTGAAATTAATATTGTAATTATTCTCAGTGAAAGCCTTTGGATTTTCAATAACTGCATCAGGAGAGAGGATAGTTACTGTTTTGAGATTTTTGCAGTAAGCGAGAGCTCCCTCACCGATGAGTTTTGTCTTTGCCGAGAAGGTGATGTTCTCGATATTATCGCAGTTGCTGAAAGCGGAGCTGAGGACGTGGGTTATGGTTTTCGGAACGATGACATCGGTATTCTTTCTGCCCGAAGGATATACTTTGAGCTTTGACTCGTCCTCAAAGAATACCATGCCGTTTTTGCAGAAATAGGTCTTTGAATAGCTGGGACCTGTTATGTTTTCAAGCGAAGGACAGTTTGCGAAAACATGATCGCCAAACTTTTTTATGCCGTCATTTATCTCCACAGAGGAAAGCTTTGCATTATCGCCGAAAGCACGGTCTCTTACATCAGAGATGTTGCTGCCGAATTTTACAGTTTTCAGGTCTTTTCCCCATACGGAAAAGGCTTTTATTTCGGTAACAGGCAGATCATTTACAGTATCGGGGATATTGAGTTCCTCGGTATCTTCGGCTATACCTGCGAGAGTATAGTGGTCGAAGAAATACTGATATATGCCCATAGCCACCTGTTCCTGTATCAGGTACTGATGCTCCTTGCGTCCGTGTTCTTTAAGCTCAAGGTGATCGTATTTTTCCTTTGCCTGAACGTATTCTGTCTCGGAAACGTGTTTATCGTCCACTTCGTAGAATACTTCCTCAGTTTCGGCGTTGCCTGTATTATCATAGAAAGAATTCAGATGAATGAACTTGCCGTCTTTGAGCTCATAATAATACATGGAAGAGTAGCCCATATGCGTGTCTGACTGTACAAGATAAGGTGCAGTATCAGCGCAGTACACAGTTCCGTATGTACCGAGGGTAATACTGTCGGTTATGATTCCGTCTTTGTATGTATAAATCATGCACGTACCGGGATGATACGAAGCTTCGGATATGAACAGCTCGGGAGTACCGTCACTGTCAACATCGTAAAGCTCAAATCGCGTACCGAAATCCTTGTCGGTGAAATCGTATTTCTCCTTATTGTCAAAAGCAAGTTTCAGCATATTGAAGTATGCTTCCTGCCATGTGGGATAATAGACCGACTGTTCATTCGCTGCAATGACAGATGCAGGAGATGCAAGTGCAGATGCAGCCATTGAAGCTGCGGCGATGAGCGATAAAAATTTGTACTTTTTCATAGAAAGTCCTCCTTTTATAACTGCCTTTGAGGCAGCCCCCTTATACTAATTAATTATATCTTGTTTTTGCGGCATAATCAATCCCGTAATAAAAAATTCTTCACTGTCTCTTGCCGGTGTGGGACATCAATAGCCGAATATTGATGAAATATGCAAAATATCGTTGACAATTCGGGCAAAATGGGTTATAATGATGTTGACAATTTCGTAAAATTGCTGAAAATCTATATTGAGAGGGGTCTTAATATGTCAAAATCATTTTTTAAGAGGCTGGCAGCAGTTTCAGCAGCTGCCGCAGTGTTCATTCCTGCTTTAAACCAGCTTCCAAAAAGAGCAGCAACTGTAATGGCTGCTCCTGACGAGTACCATGATGACTGGCTCCATGTCAACGATAAAGCACAGATCGTTGATATGAACGGCAACGAGGTGTGGCTGACAGGTGTAAACTGGTTCGGCTACAACGCAGGCAGACAGGTATTCGATGGTGTGTGGTCGAAGAATATGCACAGTATGCTCAATCAGATCGCAGACCACGGCTTTAACCTTCTTCGTGTTCCAATGTCCACACAAATTCTGCTCCAGTGGAAGAACAAGGGCTCTGATAAGGGCAGCGGCGTAGGCGAAGTCAACATGATGGTAAACGCTTACGAAAACCCTGAACTTACAGTTGAGGGCGGAGTAAACGGCGAAGGTCAGTACACCCTTATGTACAGCTTCGATATCTGGAACAAGGCTGTTGAGTGGTGCAGAGAGAACGGTATGAAGATAATGATCGACATACACAGTGCTACCTCCGCTTCAATGGGACATCAGAAGCCGCTCTGGTATGATGACAATTTCTCAGAAGCAGATTGGCTGGAAGCACTTGAATGGTTCTGTGATTATTATAAGGACGATGATACTATCATCGCTATCGACTTGAAGAACGAGCCTCACGGAAAGCCTGAGGAAGGTACATTTGCAAAGTGGGACGACTCAACTGATAAGAACAACTGGAAATATGCTGCTGAGAAGGGAGCAAAGGCTTGTCTCAAGCAGAATCCAAATCTGCTCATAATGATCGAGGGTATCGAGTGCTATCCTGATTTCGATAAGGGTGCAGACTGGTCAACTCCATGCGTAGACTATGCACATTATGACGAGCCTTCACTGGTATTCGGTGCATGGTGGGGCGGAAATCTCCGCGGCGTAAAGAAAGATCCTGTTGATATCGGCGAATATAACAAGCAGATCGTTTACTCGCCTCATGATTACGGTCCGCTGGTATGGAAGCAGAACTGGTTCTATATGGACGATCCTTCCAAGACATTCAGTCGTGAAACACTTCTTAAGGATTACTGGTATGATACATGGGCTTACCTTAACGAAGAACATAAGTATCCGCTTCTCATGGGCGAATGGGGCGGCTTTATAGATAAGGAGCACGATCCTACAGGCGAAAACAAGCATTGGATGCAGGAGCTCCGTGACTATATGATAGACAAGCGTATCCACCATACATTCTGGTGTTTCAATGAGAATTCAGGCGATACAGGCGGACTTGTTTACGATGACTTCGGCAAGTGGGACGAGGAGAAGTATGGATTCGTAAAGCCTTCTCTCTGGCAGACAGACGGCGGTAAGTTCATCGGTCTTGACCACAAGATAGCACTTGGACAGGAAGGCAACGGTGTTTCACTGAGCGATTTCTATTCATCAGGTGCAGGAAGCAACATGGACGGCGGTACAAAGGGCAGCGGTATAGTTGAGCCCAAGACAACAACTACTACAAAGCCTGTAACTACCACTACTACAACTACTGCAACAACGAGCAAGACCACAACTGAAACAACTGCAACTGAAACAACAAGCAAGACAACTACTACTGCAACAACTTCGACTACAGTAACAACTTCTCAGACAACAACGAGCGTTATTGATACTGACGGAGTATGGGGCGATGCTAACGGCGACGGCAGTGTAGATATGTCAGACGTTGTTCTCATCATGCAGAGCCTTGCAAATCCGAATAAATACGGTGTGAATGGTACTGACAAGAATCATATCACAGCAGCAGGACTTAAATACGGTTCTGTTGTAAACAATAACGGAAGCGTTACAAACGGTGATGCTCTTGAGATACAGCTTTTCTTACTTGGAAAGCGCACTGATCTTACCCCTAAAGCTTAATAAAAACTGCGGCACGGTATTTATCGTGCCGCTTTTTTATGTTTTGAAGAAGTGTACACTGTTCGGATAGGCTGCGGAACTGTAATGCAAATATTTGGTAAAACCACGAAAAATAGCGGAAATATTTGGTATAACCAATTGGCTGACTACTATTCAAATGTGGCAAATAGCTCGTTGCCACTCGTTAAAACGCACAAAACGTGTATGCGTTTGTTACTATAGTGTATGAAAAACGAACAACGCTTTGTGCGTTTATCCGATATTATATGAACAATTTGTGAAAACTCTTGGCAAATATGAATATGCGTGCTATAATCAGTACATAAATTAAGCGCGCTTATTTTCGGAAACAATATATAATATTAATTAAAGAAGGTTTTTAGAAATGAATACTATTAAAAAAGCATTTGTCGTAGCATCAGCAGCAGTTATGTGCGCACTCCCTCTCGTGCCAGCAGTTTCAAACAATGCATCATTTATCAGCGTTAACCCTATTACAGCAGACGCAGCAACCTCAAAATATAAAACACCTGATGTTTATCACTTAAATAATGGCAGATCGTATTATTGTAAAGCCAATGATCAGTCAAGAAAGTATGAAGATGTACTCTGGATACAGGATGCATATATGAAGATAAGAGGTTCTCAGTACTATTATGTTCAGAAGTATGCTTTCCCTGCAATCACAGTTGACGGCTATTATGGTAAGAATACTGAAGCTGCAATCAAGAAGTTCCAGTCATGGTATGGAATTAAAGCTGATGGATATGCAGGCAGAGAAACAATTACAGCATTAAAATTTGTATTAAAAAATGTATGATCAAATAAAAAGCACTTCTGATTTTTCAGAAGTGCTTTTTCGTTCGCGCAGCTTTACATGAAGCTGCATGATCGTTATTTTTCACATTCAAAAAACTCTTTACAAACACCGTTGTTTCTGATATAATTATACTGAGTAAATATGTTTGAAAAGAGGTAAAACATTGGCTAACGACAAGATCAGAAATTTCTGTATTATAGCGCATATAGATCACGGCAAGTCCACTCTTGCCGACCGTATTCTCGAAAAGACCGAGACTGTTGCCATACGCGATATGGAGGATCAGCTTCTCGACAATATGGACATCGAGCGTGAGCGCGGCATCACCATAAAAGCCCGTGCAGTCCGTTTGAAGTATACTGCCAAGGATGGCGAGGACTATATCTTCAACCTCATCGACACTCCAGGTCACGTTGACTTTAACTATGAGGTTTCACGTTCACTTGCAGCCTGTGAGGGTGCGATACTTGTAGTTGACGCATCACAGGGTATAGAAGCGCAGACACTTGCAAATACTTATCTTGCTATCGAGCACGACCTTGAAGTAGTACCCGTAGTAAACAAGATAGACCTGCCCTCGGCTGATCCCGAGAGAGTCTGCAACGAGGTGGAAAACGTTATCGGTATCCCTGCAATGGACGCACCTAAGATTTCAGCTAAAATGGGCGTAAATATCGAGGAAGTCCTTGAAAGGATAGTTACCGATATCCCTGCGCCAAAGGGTGATCCCGAAAAGCCGTTGAAAGCTCTTATCTTCGACAGCTATTACGACTCCTATAAGGGCGTTATCATTTACGTCCGCGTAAAAGAGGGAAGAGTCAAGGTGGGAGACAATATCCGCCTTATGGCTACAGGAGCTGTTTTCAACGTTGTTGAAGCAGGCTTCATGGACGCTACCAACCTTGTAAACAACGGCAGCCTTGAAGCAGGCGAAGTTGGATATATAGCAGCATCTATCAAGAGCATCGGAGATACACAGGTAGGTGATACCGTAACTAATGACGAAGCCCCCTGTGATGAACCTCTCCCCGGATACCGCAAGGTTAACCCAATGGTATTCTCGGGTATTTATCCTGCTGACGGAGCAAAGTACGGCGACCTCCGTGAAGCACTTGAAAAGCTTCAGCTCAACGATGCATCGCTTTCATTCGAGCCTGAGACATCTATCGCCCTCGGATTTGGTTTCCGCTGCGGCTTCCTTGGACTTCTTCACATGGAGATAATACAGGAGCGTCTTGAGCGCGAATATAACCTCGACCTCATCACAACAGCACCGTCGGTTATCTACAAGGTAACACTTACCAACGGTGAAGTGCAGTATATCGACAACCCTACGAATTACCCAGACCCTGCTCTCATACAGGTGGCAGAAGAACCTATGGTAAAGGCAAGCATACTTTCGCCGTCGGATTACGTAGGAAATATCATGGAGCTTTGTCAGGACAGACGAGGTGTATTCAAGGACATGAAGTACCTTGATGATACCCGTGTTGAGCTTCATTACGAGCTTCCCCTAAACGAGATTGTGTACGACTTCTTTGACGTACTGAAATCCCGTACAAAGGGTTATGCTTCGTTCGACTATGAGATGATGGGATATGTGCCCAGCAAGCTCGTCAAGCTCGATATACTCCTCAACGGAGATATCGTTGACGCACTGAGCTTCATAATCCACACAGAGAAGGCATATCCAAGAGCACGTAAGATAGCAGAAAAGCTTAAAGAAAACATTCCGCGTCAGATGTTTGAAGTACCGATACAGGCAGCTATCGGCGGCAAGATAATCGCCCGTGAGACTGTCAAGGCAATGCGTAAGGACGTACTTGCCAAGTGCTACGGCGGTGATATCACACGTAAGAAGAAACTGCTCGAAAAGCAGAAGGAAGGTAAGAAGCGTATGCGTCAGCTGGGAACAGTAGAAGTTCCGCAGGAGGCATTTATGAGCGTTCTGAAGCTTGACAGCTGAGAACGGGAGGAAATTATGATAAACTATATCATTCTCGTACTGCTTGCGGTGATATTAGCCGTAAGTTTTGTAACGATCATCACCGAATACTTCATACCAAAGAATACAGGCGCAGGAAGAATACTGCGTGAAATAAGGATAAGACTGCGTGAAAAGTCACGCACAAGTCTCTGTGTGACAGCTATAGTTGTGTTTATTATAGCTCTTGTTACAGGAGATGATGAAAAGCCTAAGATGCTTGGAGCTTTGCTCATAATGCTCCTTACGCTTATGATACTACACCCCGAGGACTTCCTGAGCATATTCCGTCAGCGCAGGAAGAAAAAGAAAGCTGTTCGTCTTGGTCTTACTCCAAAGCTTGCAGGAAAAGTACCGCTTGCAAAGCCTGCAAAGGAGCTTGAACCTGTTGAGGTGGAAGCTGAAGCAATATCCGAGGAAGGAAAGGAATAATAATGAGTATATACACTTGTCCCCACTGTGGCGAAAAGACGTTTACTCCCCTGAGAAAGGCTATGACAGGGAGTATAAGAACCAAAGGCAAAACCTGTCCGAAATGCGGAAAGCTCTGCGTGAACGGCAAGGGAGCAGCTGTGTTTGATGCGATATACTGCCTTGTGGCTTTTGTTTTCGTTATCTATATCTATCTTCACGGAGCAGATAACGAGTGGTGGTATTATCACGAATGGCCAATGGTCTTTGGAATTGTCATGTCAATGCTTATTGTTCCAAGGATAGTTCATGCGTTTTTCTTCAAGCTTGAACAGTCCATACGAATCGACGCATACAAATGAGTACATTAGGTATATATATCCACGTACCGTTCTGTGGCAAAAAATGTGCCTACTGCGATTTTTATTCCGTAAACTGGACTAAAGCGCAGGCTGAGGACTATGTTGGAGCAGTTCTGCGGAATATCCGTCATTACGGTGACTGCGGAACTAAAGTTGATACATTGTATTTTGGCGGCGGTACTCCGTCGCTTCTTTCTTATACACAGATCGAAAGCATCATAAACGAGACAGGCAGAAGCTTTTCTCTCGACAGCGATGCGGAGATAACTCTCGAAGCAAATCCCTGTACTCTCACATCGGATAAGCTTAAAGACCTGCGCAGAGCAGGCATAAACCGCCTTTCTATAGGCGTTCAGTCCATGATAGATGACGAGCTGAAAATGCTTGGGCGCGTACATACTGCGGCGAGAGCGGAGCAGGCTGTGCTTGATGCGGCAGGAGCAGGCTTTGAGAACATCTCCTGCGATCTTATGATAGCTCTTCCCGACCAGAAAAAGGAGAGTCTGCAATACTCAGCGGAAAGGCTGACAGCCCTGCCCATACAGCATATCTCGGCTTACATATTAAAGACCGAGGATGGCACTCCCTTTGACTGTGAGGAGATACGCCGCCGACTTCCCGACGAGGATGCTTCTGCGGAGCTTTACCTCGAAATGGTAAGACTTCTTGAAGAGCGTGGTTTTATGCAGTATGAGGTGTCGAACTTTGCAAAGCAGGGCTATGAGAGCAGACACAACAGCCGCTACTGGAGGTGTCAGGACTACCTCGGCATAGGACCTGCTGCACATTCCTGCTATCAGGGGAAGCGTTTTGCAGTTGAGCGTGATGTTGCGGATTTCATAGCAAGTGAGTTCCAGAACATAACGGTAACGGACGAAAGTCCATGCGGTTTTGAAGAGTATGCAATGCTTCGTCTGCGTCTTAAAGAGGGACTTATTCTCAGCGATGTTTCAGAGCATCGCAGCGATATAGAAAAGAAACTGCCGCCCCTTATAAAGGACGGCTATGCAGAGACAGACGGTGAGAGGATATGGCTGACCGCCAAAGGCTTCCTCATGTCCAATTCCGTTATCGAATATCTTATTTTCTGATTTTAAGGTGGTGAAAAAATGGCAGATGTGACCGAATATAAATGCCCGTCCTGCGGAGCACCGATGCGCTTTGATATAAACGATCAGAGCATGGTATGCCGTTTCTGTTCAAAAAAATACGACCTTGAATATGTTCGTTCCCATTTCAATGAAATAGCCGATGATAAACTCTCGGATTTCGACTGGGTGGACAGAACAAAATACGTCTGGGAGCCATATGAGCAGGAGAAGTTTGAAGAATTTGAGTGTTCTTCTTGCGGCGGAAAAATAGTAACAAAGTCATTTTATGCATCTGCCAGATGTCCGTACTGCAAGCACTATGTGATAATTCCCTCTGACCTTGATGGCGATATACGTCCAGATAAGGTGATACCTTTCAAAGTAACATCAGCGGAGTTCTGGGATAAGTATACCGAATACCTGTCTGAGTTCAGAAGAGTACCGAAGGAGTTCCACAGCAAGTCCGCCAAGAATGATATTATCGGTTATTACATACCCATATGGCGATACAGCTGTAAATACGAGCCCGAGGAAAGCTACAGCGTTATCGTAAATGATTATCCCATACTTGCCAATGATGCAGACGTGAAAGAAGATGTTTTCTACACACTGCTGCCCTATGACTACAGCGAAGCAGAGGAGTTCAGCGAGTCATGCCTTACGGGATTTTGTGCCAGCAGATATATTATCGGTGCGGAAAACGCAATGAAAATGACAGACTCGGTCTTAAGGATGGATTATAACGTTTACATAAACGCTGTTTTTTTACTGAAAAAGGATGATGAAGAGCCTTTGGATACAAGCGAAAAACTGGACAGGCTTATGAATGAAAGTCTGAATCAGTATATGCGTAACCGAAAGCTTGCATATTATCTTGTGCCCGTGTGGCTTCTGAAAATAAAGTATAACGATGAAGAATTCACATATGCCATGAACGGACAGACGGGAGAAATGAGAGTTGACAGGATACCAAGAAAATCAAGACTGAACTTGTTTTTCTGGTCAGCGTTTGCGTTTGTATGCTTGTTGATATCAATGCTATCCGCATATGGATTTTGTTATCATCGTAATGACGATCTTGAAAAGGCAATTCTTTTTATTGTAGCAGGGGTAAATGTCATACTATTCAATTATGGTATTGCAAGGAAAATACGGAAGAAAATACCAACGAAAAAGGTGTATTTAAATTCAAAGCGTTATGACGAGCAGAAAATCTGGAGCTTAGATGATTTCTCCTCAAAGCATCTGTCCAAACGTAAACGCAGAAGATAAAAAACCACCCTTAACGGGTGGTTTTATTTATTCATGACAGGTCATTGATAATTCTGTCGATTGTAGCGATATCCTTATCGTATGTCTCCTGCATTTCCTCCTTTGAAGCGTCCATTACGTCTTTAGGCTTGCGGAGTGCAAAGAACATATCATCGGTTATAGAACTCTTCGGAACTCCAAGTTTTTCGGCAATATCCGTATCCTTGAGGTAGAAGAAATACTTATCTACATGAGGATTATCAGGGTACAATGTACTGAGGTCTACCAGTAACTCCTCGGGATTGACGATAAGATCGGTAACGGTTTTGTCATTGCCGATTATCATAATACCTTCTTCGTTATTGAGGTAAGTGGTAAGCTTGTTTGTAACTCCGTTCTGGTAATTGGTGTAATCGTCATCGCCGTAGGGGATATAGTACACAGCGACCTCTGTTTTGCCGTTTTTATTGGAGTCCTCACCGAATTCGCTACAGTATTCTTCAAGATAAGCCGAGTTGCCCACAGCAGCGTTGTCGCAAAACATAAGAATTATCATATCGGGACGGGGCTTTGTAACGATGTCGTATATGAGGTAAGAACCAAGACAAACGAAGAATGCGCCAAGTCCCAGCCACCATTTGTTATGGTAGAAGAAATTGCTGATCTTTTTTCCGAATGTGAGCTTGATCTCTTCTTCCTTTTCCTCATGGATAGTTTCGCTTTCTTCAATAAGTCCCTGCTTTAAGCGCATGAGCTCGATCTTTTCATCAAGGAGCTTTTTTTCATAAGCCTCTTGTTTTTCCTTTTCGCGCTGAGCGTACTGACGTTCCAGTTCAGCCTGCTGAGCTTCAAGCTCTTCCTGACGCTTCTGCTGCATTTCCTTATTGACCTGGAAAACGCTCTTTTTTATGTCAAGCTTTTCATCGTCATCTGATATCGGCTTATTGTTATTTTTATCATTCATAAATATATCCTTTAATGATAACAGGCGGCAACTGCCGCCTGTATGTGGTTTTATTCAGGTTTATTTATCAAGACTTTTAAGTGTGGGGAAGAGAAGTACGTCTCTGATAGACGGACTGTTTGTGAGAAGCATTACAAGACGGTCTATACCGTAGCCGATACCGCCTGTAGGAGGCATACCGATCTCAAGAGCATTGAGGAAGTCCTCGTCTGTACGGTTAGCTTCTTCGTCGCCCTGGCTGAGAGCTTCTTCCTGAGCCTTGAAACGCTCACGCTGGTCGATAGGATCGTTGAGCTCAGAGTAAGCATTACACATCTCTCTTCCTGTGATAAAGAGCTCGAAACGCTCAACATAATCAGGAGCATCGGGCTTCTTCTTGGTAAGAGGAGATATCTCGATAGGGTGATCCATAATGAAAGTAGGCTGAATGAGGTGCTCCTCAACATAAGCCTCGAAGAAGAGGTTGAGGATATCGCCGCGCTTGTGACGATTTTCGTACTCTACGCCCTTTTCATCAGCTATCTTGCGAGCTTCTTCAAGAGTCTTTATCTCGTTGAAGTCAACGCCTGAGTACTTCTTGACAGCATCTATCATAGTAAGACGCTCGAAAGGCTTTCCAAGGTCGATCATGTGCTCGCCGTAAGGAACGCAGGTAGTACCGCATACTTCCTGAGCAACATGGCGGAACATATTCTCTGTAAGGTCCATCATTCCGTAGTAATCAGTGTAAGCCTGATAGAGCTCCATAAGTGTGAACTCGGGGTTATGACGTGTATCAACACCCTCATTACGGAAAACTCTGCCTATTTCGTAAACTCTTTCAAGTCCGCCTACGATGAGTCTCTTTAAGTAGAGCTCAAGGCTGATACGGAGCTTTACATCTTCATCGAGAGCGTTGTAGTGAGTCTCGAAAGGTCTTGCAGCAGCACCGCCTGCATTTGAAACAAGCATAGGAGTCTCAACTTCCATAAATCCCTGATCGTCGAGGTAACGTCTGATAGAAGATATTACCTTTGAACGCTTGATGAAAGTGTCCTTTACCTCGGGATTGATAACGAGGTCGAGGTAACGCTGACGGTATCTTGTATCTGTATCTCTGAGACCGTGCCACTTTTCGGGAAGCGGAAGAAGTGACTTAGTGAGCAGAGTGATGCTCTTTGCGTGGATAGAGATCTCGCCCTTACGGGTTCTGAAAACGTATCCCTCAACACCGATGATATCACCGATGTCCCACTTTTTCTTGAATTCCTTGAAAAGGTCTGCACCAACATCGTTTGAACGTACATAGACCTGTATACGGTCGGACTTGTCACGAACGTCGATGAAGTTAGCCTTACCCATATCTCTCCAGCTCATGATACGACCTGCGATACGTATAATATTCTCGTTGAGCTTTTCAAGCTCGGCAGCCTTTTTCTCTTCGTCATCGCCTACAGCAGCAAGTATCTCGGCTTCCTTAGCCTCGTACTCCTTCTTGTAGTCAGCAGCATGACCTGTAACGTCAAACTTTGTGATAGTAAAAGGATCGTGACCGAGCTCGCGGAGATCAGCAAGCTTATCAAGTCTGTCCTTCTTGAGTATATTAATATCCTGTACAGGCTCTTCCTCAGCCTGAGCAGGGGTGTTTACCTGATTTTCGCTCATTTTAAATGTCCTTTCGCATTTTACTTGGAGATCTCAACGACCTGGAACTTCAGCTCGCCTGCGGGAGCTTCAACGATGAATACATCGCCGACTCTCTTTTTCATAGCAGCCTTGCCGATAGGTGACTCGTCAGAGATAAGACCTTCTCTAACGTTTGCATGGTTAGTACCAACGATAGTGAAAGTTTCGATCTTGCCGTTGTCAAGGCGTTTTATAGTGATCTTGGAGCTCATACCGATCTCGTCAACGGAAATGTTATCATCGTCAACGATCTCAGCATTGTCAATGGTATACTGAAGCTCCTGGATATGAGCTTCGAGGATAGCCTGTTCGTTTTTAGCCTCATCGTACTCAGCGTTCTCTGAGAGGTCTCCGTAGGAACGGGCAACTTTAAGTCTTTCGGCAACTTCCTTACGTTTATTGATCTTAAGGTCATCGAGCTCAGCGACGAGCTTGTCGTAGCTTTCTCTGGACATCTTCTTTGTAGCCATATCAATGCACTCCTTATATATTTAATAATAAATAGCATTACATACAATTATACTATATTACGCAAAAAAAGTCAACCCTTTAATGCAGCCTTTAGCCCTTAGCCATTAGCAGTTAGCTTGTAGGGGCGGATATTATCCGCCCGAGCCTTACGATGCAAATAACGAGATATCATGTGTAGGGGCTGCCTGTGGCGGTCCGTGATAATCTCATCATACTGTTTTTATCGTTAGGCATACACGGGCGAGCGGAACTCGCCCCTACAAATCTAATCACTATACACTAACAACTAACCACTAAAAAGCAAAAAGGACGACCAATGGTCGCCCCATAAATTACGCATTACGAATTAATATAGTTGCCCATACAAGCTAATAGCTAAAGGCTAAATTTACTGTCCGAGGAGAGACAAAGCCGCATCGACAGCTCTGTTTTTCTGTTCATCGTATTCCTCGAAGGTATTTTCTACGGTATAATCGGGTGTAAGACCGATGCCGTCATAGCACTCGGATACAGTAGTTTTATATTTTGCAACTGTAAGGACTACCGCGCCCTTTTTGTCGAATTCGGTAGTCTGCTGCATAACGCCCTTGCCGTATGTCCTCTCGCCGACCAGTACAGCACCGCCGAAATCACGGAGCGAAGCTGCAAAAAGTTCAGCCGCACTTGCAGTATTATTATTCACAAGGACTACCATAGGGATATCAAGCTCGTTAGCATCTGAGTAAACGAGAGTCTCACTGTGACCGTCCTTGTACTCGGCTGTAGCTATAACGCCCTCGGGAAGAAGGGGATCAACGCAGTCCGAAAGTGAGTCTACGATACCGCCGCCGTTATCACGGACATCAAAGACTATAGCCTTTGCACCGTTTGAAGTAAGGCGTTCGAGAGTATCAATGAACTGCTGAGGAGTATTCTTCTTGAAGCTTTTTATTTTGATATAGCCTACGGTCTCGTTTAGCATTTCGCCTGATACGGTTATCATTTCGATAGAGCGTCTTGTGAAGGTATAATCCTTATCAATACCGTCTCTGCGGATAGTGAGCTTTATCTCTGAACCCTCAGTACCGCGCATGGACTCAACAGACTCCTCAAAGCCTGCCGAACGAACGTCAACACCGTCAATAAGAGTAATGATATCGCCCACTTGCAGACCAGCATCTACGACAGGGGAGTCCTGCATTATTTCTTCGATACGGATATAGCCGTTATCGTCCTCGCTCAGAGAAAGACCAAGACCAACGAGCTGACCTTCGTCCTCGTTCTGTTCGCTGAGGTATTCTTCTTCGGTAAGATATTTTGAATACTTATCGTCAAGACCTGATATATAGCCTTTGAGGATACCGTCGCTCAGTTCGTTTTCGTTGATATCTCCGAGATAGTTCTCGCGGACGTATGAATCCAGCACTTGCAGCGAATTGTATTTTTTACTTTTTTCGTTTACATCGACGACCTTTTTATTGAAGCTTTGGAGTGAGAAGAAGGAAGTCAGTATGAACGTTACCGCAGAAGCTATAGCGATAAGGCTCAGTGCGAGACCGAGACTGATTTTCTTATTCATATTATCATCGCTTTCTGACAAAAATTCGGGCAGTTGAGTAAACTGCCCTTGTTTTTGATATTAACTTTTTTACGGACTAACGTAGCCCATAGGATCCTGAGCAACACCGTTCACACGTACTTCAAAGTGGAGGTGAGCACCTGTTGACCAGCCTGTAGAGCCGATATATCCGATGACCTGTCCCTGTGATACGTACTGACCTACAGATACACAAGCAGAAGCAAGGTGACCGTAGAGAGTTGAGTAAGTACCGTCGTGGGATATTACAACATAGTTGCCGTAACCGCCGCCGCATCCGCAGCTGCTGTTTTTAGCATAGTCATGAGTACATGAATTGCATACTGATATAACAGTACCGTCCTTTGCAGCACAAGCAGCACCGCCGTGGATACCTGCGTCACCAACATCTATACCTCTGTGGGTAGTGCCCCATCTGTAGCCGTAGCCGCTTGAGATGTAGCAGAAGCCCGGTGCAGGCCATGAGAAGCCTGATGCGGAAGGAGCGGGGATATAAGCAGGTTCGCTGTATGTAGGAGTATAAGACTCGCCGTTCTGTGCAGCCTGCTGAGCTGCGGCAGCCTGAGCCTGTCGAGCAGCTTCCTGTTCAGCAGCTACTCTTGCCTCGTAAGCTCTCTGAGCTTCCTCAGCCTGTCTCTGTATCTCAGCCTCTATCATAGCATCGAATTCAGCGTTCATAGCGGCAAGGTCAGCCTTATCGCTTTCGAGAGTCTGCTGTTCGAGAGTGATACGGTCAATTTCAGCCTGAGACTGTCTTGTCTTTTCATAGTAGACTTCCATCTCGGCATCTTTTTCTTCCTTACGCTTTTTCTGATCGTCCTGTTTCATAACAAGAGTAAGCCTTTCAGACTCAAGGTCCTGCTTATCCTGTTCCATTTGGTTGATCTCGTTAAGGATATCGTTGATAAGCTCTTCATCGTATGAAGCGATACGGTTTACCATTTCAACACGCGAGAGCATGTCATAAAAGCTTGATGTACCTACTACAACAGTAGCCAGGTTATCGTTGCCTGTAACGTACATAGCGCACAGACGCTCCTTGAAAACTTCGACCTTCTTGTCGATAGCTTCCTGCTGGTTTACGATAGACTTATCAAGTGCATCAATGTTATTCTGAGTAGTTTCGATATCTGCCTCGATGCTTGCGAGTTCTTTTGTGAGGAGCTCGATATTATTCTTGATGATCTCTATCTGGTCTTTAAGAGTGTTCTGATACTGCTGTTCAGCGTTTTTGTTTCCTTCGAGTGAGTCGATCTGGGTCTGAAGATCTGCGATCTTTGCTTCGTTTGCTTTTCTTTCTTCCTGAAGTTCAGCGACTGTCTTGGCAGAAGCCTTTGTGTTGCTGCTGCCTGATATCATAGGATATGCAGCGATAATGCCGACTGATAATGCTGAACAAGTAACAAAAGAAAGTGTTTTTTTGACAATATTTAGCTTTTTCATAATCAAGCTGCGTATCGGACTGAGAATATGCTGTCCGAATGCACACTCCTTTCATAAAAAATTTTCATATTACTTCTTACAGATCAAACGTCAATATGCTTTCTTGTACTTATAACACTTCCGAGAGCACCGATAAGTGCGCCTGCAATAAGGTAAGCAAGTACGACTATTAGTCTGATTTTGTCGAACGGGATAATGCTGTTTACACCGACGGTGTTCATTATCATACCCTGTTCTGTTATCATATCATAGACTGAGTTATATACAGCCCATGTAATGAAGTACGCGCCTGCGCCTGCGAAGAAGCCTGTTACCATACCTTCAACGAAGAAAGGC
Organism: Ruminococcus sp.; assembly: GCF_016283395.1. The sequence goes on along the minus strand of NZ_JAEEMU010000038.1, from coordinate 54,783 downwards.
ATACGTATGAAAGCGTTCGTAGCACCAACGTATTTCATTATCTGTATCTCCTCACGGCGGGCAAAAACGCTTGCCTTTGTGGTATTGGAGATAATGATCATAGAGATTATCGAAAGAGCGATGATGATAGCACCTGCGATAAGTGATACCATTTTTCTGAGCTCTCTCAGGAATTCAGCCACCTGCGGTGAAGCAGACGCGCTCTGAACATTTGCAACAGCTGATATCTGAGCGGTAGTATCAGCGATAAGGTCTGTATTTTTTACAGTAACGCTGAAACCGTCAGGCATAAAGCTTGCATCAGTGCCGATATAATCATCGAATATTTTCTGAGCATTTGGGAGATTGGCTTTCTGTCTTGAAAGTCCGTCCTCCTTTGAGATAAATGTTACTTTATCAATATTGGGGATAGCCTTGATAGCTTCTTCGGCAGCTGTATTTTCTTCATCGGTAGTACCTACCTTCATGAATACAGCGACCTCATTCTGGCTTCCCAGACCTTTTATCATTGAATTGAGGTTCACATAGAAGAGACCTGCTATACCAACGAGAAGAAGGGAAATGAGGAGCACACAGAATGTAGCGAAAGCCATCATCTTGTTTTTCCAGATATTTTCTACGCCCTGATCGGCGAGATATCTGATACCGCTTAGTTTCATTCTGCACCTCCCTTAGTTTTTTCGGTCAGTGCAGCAAGCAGAGCCTCAGGTGAGTCGGGATCATCTTTCTTGATGCTCTTGCTGAGGTCAACGTCGATATTGTCCGCAAGCTTCTGCATATCTTCTTTTTTCTCGGCGGAAGAACCGTCGGGTACACCGCCTATAGCGGATATGATATCATCTGCGGTCATATTCTCGATAGGAAGGTCGATAGCCTCCTCGGTGTTGACCAGTTCTGCTTCATCAGCTTCCTGCGGTATATCGTTTATTCTTTCTGCCTCGCTTACGGCAGCAGCCATAGCATCGGCAGGCATCTCTGAGCCGATATCGGCGAGGAGCTCGTCGTTGGCACCCGAGATGACTTCATCGAATACGATCTCACCCTCAGTAATGTTGATGATACGTCCGCCGAAGTGACGGACAAGATCGTGCTCATGAGTTACCATGAGTATTGTAGTACCCTGATCGTTGATACCTTTAAGCAGTTCAACGATCTCGTATGAAAGCTCAGGGTCGATGTTACCTGTAGGCTCGTCTGCGATTATGAGCTGTGGGTCATTTACCAGAGCTCTTGCAATAGCCACACGCTGTTTTTCACCGCCCGAGAGTTCATCGGGGTAAGAGTTTGTTTTTGCATGGAGTCCTACAAGACTTATAACGTAAGGGACTCTTTTTCGTATGTATTTGATCGGAGCGTCGATAACTCTGAGAACGAAAGCGATGTTCTCATATACTGTCATTGACGGGATCAGTCGGAAATCCTGGAATACAAAGCCGAGAGTACGGCGAAATTCAGGAATTTTTCTTTTCTTCAGCTTGTTAAGGTTATAGCCGTTTACGGTAACTACACCGCTTGTAGCGTCTATCTCCTTCAGAAGCAGTTTTATCATAGTACTTTTGCCCGCACCTGATGAACCTACAACGAAAGCAAAGTCGCCGTCGTTGATTTTGAGGCTGACGTTATTGAGAGCGTCAACGCCGCTTGAGTAGGTCACGGATACGTTTTTAAGTTCTACCAATGGGTTACACCTACCTTAATCTTTGGGACGGGGGAACGTCCGTAGTTCAGACAACGGATATACCGTTATCAGAACTTGACAGGATTAGCAGACAGGTACTTCTTTACCATGAGGGCGATCTTGAATATGATAGCGTGATCGAACTCACGAAGATCGAGACCTGTGAGCTTCTTGATCTTTTCGAGTCTGTAAACGAGAGTATTTCTGTGAACGAATAATTTTCTTGAAGTTTCTGAAACGTTGAGGTTATTCTCAAAGAACTTCTGGATAGTAAAGAGAGTTTCGTGATCGAGTGACTCGATGCTTCCTACCTTGAATACTTCGTGGAGGAAAGTCTCACACAGAGTTGTAGGAAGATGATAGATAAGACGAGCGATACCGAGGTTGTCGTAGCTTACGATGACCTTGTCTGTATCGAATACTTTGCCGACTTCAAGAGCCATCTGAGCTTCCTTGAATGAACGAGCAAGATCCTTAACGCCTACAACAGCAGTACCGATACCAACGTTTACTCTTGTATAGAACTCACTGCTGAGAGTATCAGCGATAGAACGAGCAAGCTTTTCGAGATCCTTTGAATCAACAGCACTCTTGAGCTCCTTGACGAGAACGATATCAGTTTCAGTGATATTGAAAACAAAGTCCTTGTTCTTATCAGGGAAGAGGTTCTGGATAACATCATAAGCTGAGATATCGTTAGCTGAGATTATTCTGATAAGGAATACAGCACGGCTGATCTCTGCATTGAAGTGGAGCTCTCTTGCCTTGATAACGATATCGCCTGGGAGTACATTATCGAGGATAACGTTCTTGATGAAGTTGTTTCTGTCATACTTCTCATCGTAGTACTGCTTGATATTTGAAAGTGCGATAGCGAGAATGCTTGCATACTTAGCAGCAGCATCGTCAACACCTTCAACGAAAACCGCATAGTCAGGCTTTACTCTTGAGCCGAAAGGCTTGTATGTGAAGCCGTCGCGGATAAAGATATCGTGTGAATCGCTGAGGTCGAGTGAAACGAACTCGTTTGTAGTGCCTACACGGGACAGGTCACTGCAAGCGATGATTGTTGCGGTCTCATCAACTACACCGATAGTAGCGTCGATAGAGTCGCGCATCTGATGAACTAAACCCTGAAATAATCTGTTGGACATGATTTACATCCTTTCTCTTAATAAGATCTTTATTTTGAGCGGACCTTCAAGGAAAGTCGGGGAGGTATCAGTTCCTCAACATATTACAAATTGTAACACATTTTTGACCCGAATTTGTTAACAAAGTGTTAACATTCGTCTGAAGGCTCACAAACATGACTTACATATATGTTGGATTTTGTTAAACTTGCACAAGAGAATTAAATTCTTTGTAACCAAGCTGTAATTTTTACGGTTTAAAATGTAATTTTTACATTTTCTCAGGTCTGTCGATGTTGAGTATCTCCAGAGCATTTCTGAGTGTCTGACGAACAGCAACGCTGAGAAGTATACGTGCGTCTCTGAGCTGTTCATTTTCCGCATTCTTTACGCTGCAGGCATCGTAGAAGCGGTGGAAGAGAGTAGCAAGATCAATTGCATACTTTGTGATCTTTGCGGGATCGTAGCTCTTTGCTGCAAGGTCGATCTCCTTAGGAAGTGAAGCAAGATGACGGATAAGCTCTATCTCTCTTGGGTCTGTAAGGAGGTCAAGGTCTGCGGACTCGGGCACGTTTATGCCTTCCTCGGCGAGAGCCCTGAGCATACTGCAAATTCTTGCATGAGCGTACTGAACGTAGTATACAGGATTCTGTGAAGTTTTTTCGATAGCAAGACCAAGGTCAAACTCAAACTGTGAATTGGCTTCACGGAGATTGAAGAAGAAACGGGCTGCATCTATCGGTATCTCATCGAGGAGAGTTACCAGTGTGATAGCCTTGCCGCTTCTCTTTGAAAGCTTTACGGTCTCACCGTTGCGTACAAGTCTTACCATCTGCATGAGAACTACATCGAGCTTTGTCTCGTCAACGCCGAGAGCATTGAGAGCAGCTTTAAGTCTCGGAACGTAGCCGTGGTGGTCAGCACCGAGAACATTTATAGCCTTGTCGAAGTTACGTGTTACCAGCTTGTCATAGTGGTAAGCGATATCTGGAACGATATATGTGTAAAGACCGTTGCTTCTCTTTAATACGAAGTCCTTGTCAAGACCGTATTCCGTAGCCTTGAACCAGATTGCACCGTCCTGCTCGTAAGCCTTTCCTGCTTCCATGAGCTTGTCAACAACAAGTTTTGTCTCGTTCTTTGCGTGGATAGTGCTTTCTCTGAACCAGTTATCGTAAACGATGCGGTACTTTTTGAGGTCACGCTCCAGACCTGCTATATTAATAGGAAGAGCGTAGTCAACGAGAGCCTTGCGGCGTTCCTGTTCCGAAACAGTCTCCATAGCCTTTCCGTTGATATCGTAGAAGTTCTTTGCGTGTTCGATGATATCAGTACCGAGATAAACGTCCTCAGGCATCTCGAACTCTCCGCCTTCACCGCTTCCTTCGTAAATTACAGAGCAGAGCTTATCGGTATCGTCCTTGTACTGAGCGATGAGCTGCTGACCCTTATCAGAGCAGAGCTGTAAATATCTGAGTTCAAGTGACTTTCCGAACTTTTCGATCTGGTTGCCTGCGTCATTTACGTAGAACTCGCGCTCTGCGTGATAGCCTGCCCACTGGAGAACACTTGCGAGACAGTCTCCGATAGCACCGCCTCTTGCGTTACCGATATGCATAGGACCCGTGGGGTTTGCGGAAACGAACTCAACGAGAACTTTCTTTCCCTTGCCAAGCTCGGTCTTACCGTAGTTTTCGCCCTCTTCGAGAACGTTGCGTACAACGTCCGAAAACCAGCTTCTTCCGAGGAAGAAATTGAGAAATCCGGGACCTGCAACTTCGGCTTTCTCGAAGATAGTGCCTTCGAGATCAAGGTTTTCGCATATCATCTCAGCGATCTTTCTCGGCGGCATTCTCAGAGCCTTTGCACAGACCATAGCGGTATTTGCAGCAAAATCGCCATGTGACTTGTCGGCTGGTATCTCGATATTGAATGACGGAAGCGGAACTGCGGGAACTGCTTCCTCGGCAACGAGTCGTCCGAGAGCATCCATGATTATCTCACGGAGTCGGAGCGATGCAGAGTTAATAAGGTCTGACATTATATCTATCCTTTCTTGTCAGGTTCAGTTCTGAGCCTGCATTGTCATGATTATCTCGTTATCTGAAAGATACGAGGAATTTAAGTCGAGGGTATACTTTAAATAAAGCCTTCCGTTTTCGGCGAGAGTGTTTTCGATAGCGTGAGTGTAAACACCGATCTGAAGGTTTCCGTAGGGAGTACCGTACTGACAGAAGTGCTTGCGTCCGATCTCAAGTGAAAGGACTGAATTTGCAGAGCCTTCGCGGGTTATGGATGCGTTTTTGCAGTCATCTACTTTAATAGTAGTGACCGAACCTTCAAAGCCTGTTGCTGAGGTATCTTCATAGGAAATGATGTCCCAGCCGTTTTCTCTTTTGAAATTGGCTTTTGTGAGAAGCTCTGTCTCGTTTTTTTCATCTTCCTGCCACTGGATACTCGTAAGGGAAATCAATACATTATTTTTCAAAACAATCTCCTTATAGCATCATAATTATTTTATGATATCAATATGTCCTGTCTGCGTTATCGACAGCCTGTTCGATAAGGACGTCGATAAGCTCGTCGTGTGAAAATCCCAGATCTTCCATAAGCTTCGGGAAAACGCTGTTTTTTCTGAGCCCCGGCATAGTGCCTATTTTATTGAGGAGCAGCTCGCCGTCCTCTGTGAGGAAGAGGTCGACTCTTGCCATTCCCTTACAGCCGAGTGCTTTAAATGCCTTTATTGCTGTATCCTGCGCCATTTTTTCGGTATCTCTTGAGAGGTCGGCAGGAACAGTAAGGTCATCACCTGTACTAACATTAAAATTCGTAGGATCATAGGGCTTGTCTGAATTCTTTATTTCGCCGATAGCCGAACAGACAGGTGAATCATAGCCATATACGGCAGCTTCAAGCTTACGCGCCTTTACGTATTTTTCCACAACGACTTTATTGTCACTTGAAAAAGCGAGCTTTACTGCACTTATGAGCTGTTCTGCGTTTTCAGCGAAGCTTGTGCCTGCATTGCTGCCGCTGTTGGCAGGCTTGACTACCATAGGAAATCCAAGCTTGTCAGCGATCTCTGCGCATCTTTCGTCAAGATGATTTATCTCGCGCTGAGTGATGAGCTGCCATTTTGCAGTCATTATATCGTAATCGTCCATTACCATGTGAGTATGCGATTTATCCATACATGAAGCGGAAGCAAGTACACCGCTTCCAACATAGGGGATACCCGAAAGGTCGAGAAGTCCCTGTATAGTGCCGTCACCGCCGCGTTTTCCCATAAGTACGGGAAATACAACGTCTATCTTTTTTACTGAGGTCTCACCGTTTTCGATAGTGATTATGCCTCTGTGGATCGGATCAGGGGATATAAGTGCGGAAGTGCAGTCTGTATTCTGTTCCCATGTTCCGTCAGCTATCTCATCGGGAGAGCCCGGGAAATAAAGCCACCTGCCCTTACGTGTTATGCCTATGCAAATTACTTCATATTTATCTCTGGGAATGTTCTGTATAACTTCCGCAGCGGACGCAAGAGAAAGGTCGTGTTCGCGCGAAGTGCCGCCAAAAATCACAGCAGCCTTGATCTTTGCCATATGTTTCTCCTTTTAAATAGTAGTCTCTATTTTTTATTGTCATTTTCAAGTATCACTATATTTTATCACATTTCACAAAAAACTGCAAGTATTTTTTGCGAAAATGCGGAATAGGACAGTGAATTTCGCAAGGATAACGCATAGCGGACAATTTTCAACTATTGAAATTGTGCATAATGACAACAAAAAATTCGGCTTTTCATCAATTTGACGGAATACCCCTTGTTAAAAATGACGAAGCATAAAGAAAAAAGGACTGCTGTAAGCAGTCCTTTTTCATGAAAGTGAGTGATTTAAGATGTTGTCATAAAACAAATACCATTACCTGATACCAAGTGTATCATCTTCGGGCTGAAGCTTGTCATACTTCAGGATATAATCGTATATATCCTGTACAGTAGTGAAAGCGACTCCCACATAGCTGTCTGCGCAGCCGTAATATATTGCGATGCGTCCTGTATCTGCATCAGTAAGTGCTGCACACGGAAAGCACACATTCGGCACAAATCCGCGTTCTTCGTACCACTCCTCGGGGGTGAGGATATAATTCGAGCAGCGGTGAAGTACTTTCGAGGGTTCGTTTATGTCGAGTATCGCCGCGCCAATGCTGTAAACATAGCCATTGCAGGTGTTAACGACGCCGTGGTAGAAAATGAGCCAGCCCTTGTCGGTTTCGATAGGTGCAGCTCCGCCGCCTATTTTAAGGCTTTCCCACCAGTTTTCACAGCGTCCCATGACATGACGGTGACGCCCCCAGTAGACCATATCCTTACTCTCCGTTAGGAAGATGTCGCCGAAGGCTGTATGACCGTTGTCACAGGGGCGAGAAAGCATTACGAAATTACTGTTTATCCTGCGAGGGAAAAGGACCGCGTTACGGTTGTAGGGGAGAAAAGGGTTTTCTAAGCGGGTGAAGGTCTTGAAATCGGTAGTTTTCGCAATGCCTATCGTAGGACCGAATGCATCCTGACACCACATTATATAATATGTGTCCTCAACTTTTACAAGACGCGGGTCATATGCGTATATCGGCATGAAAGGCTCGCCTTTTTCATTGGTGAAGGGGATCTTTTCTTCATCGAAATCCCAATGAATGGCATCGTTGCTCCTTCCAAGGTAAATATGAGGGATACCGTTTCGCTGCTCACCGCGGAAAACGCCAATATATCCGTCGCCGTATGGGGTTACGGCACTGTTGAAGATCCTTGCCACATTCGGGAGAGGGTTTCTGTCAATAATGGGGTTTTCGCTGTATCTCCATACGGGAGAGGTGCATTTTTCGGGCTTATCCTGCCATGGGATCGAGGGCAGGCTATTTCCGATAATTTTAATATCCGCCATAATATACTCCTTTAATTAAGAGTGACTTAATCGTCTGATTAAATTATACCATGCTTTTACATAAATGTCAAGAGGTGAATTAAAAATTAAGTGAGAATAAAGAGGATTTTCTGTTTTATGCGCGATATGTTGCAGCCGAATTTACATAATGTTATAGACTATGGGCGGCATATGAGGTATAATTATAGAAAACGGAGGGAAACGCTATGAAATACACAACTGAACATACTATTAAATATGACGGAATACATTACTTTTGCGCGGAAATAATGGGCTCTCCCGTGACCTGCTATGTGCTGAAAGGCAGTAACGGCGATATGCTCATAGATACGGGGATACCATTTATATACAAGGCTCTTGCGAAATACCTTTCAGACTTCGATATCCGCTATATACTGCTGACTCATGCTCATGTTGACCATGACAGCAATGCGGAGAAGCTGCGGAAAAGTCTCGGTGCTGAGATACTCCTCGGAGAGCGTGACAGGGAACTTATAGGGCATTACGGCAGGCAGCCTGTCAAGGCAACGCTCAGGCGGTACAGACTTCGCAATATTCAGCAAAATCTATGCGGACGAATGAAGCTTTTCAGCACAAAGCCCTATGTGCCCGATATACTCCTAAACAGCCATAATACAGGCATATTGAGAGAGCTTGGCTTTGATGCCGATGTCATCATGCTTCCGGGACATACTCTCGGCTCTGTGGGAGTGCTGGCGGAGGGAGTATTGTACTGCGGAGATGCTTTCACGGCATTGTGGGGAAAGCCTGATATAACTCCTCATGCAGCTTCGCTTAATGCTATGGCACGGTCACTGGAAAGGATAATTGAGATATCTCCGAAATGGCTTGCCTGCGGTCACGGACTGCCTGTGAAAATGAGAACTGCAAGACCTGTGATGAAGAAATATCTGTTTTCAAGGCGAGATTTACTTAAATGATAACTTAAAGGAGATGACGATATGAAAATATATGAGTTTATAAACGGACTTTCAGACGGCCGATTTGACGAGCAGCTTAAAAAGCTTTACGGTAATTCCGAAAGGGCTGTTCTCAGAAACAGGGCGCGTTATCTGAGTGCGGCTGAGAATTTTTCAAAACTTTATCCCGAATGTGAGGATATTCGCGTATTTTCAGCTTCGGGCAGAACGGAAGTGGGCGGAAATCACACCGATCATCAGCACGGCTGTGTACTGGCGGCAGCTGTGAGCCTTGATATTATCGGTATCGTAAGGTTTCACGATGAGGGTGTTATACGTATAAAGTCCGAGGGATATGCGGCTGATGAGATAGGGCTTGAGTCCTTTGAGGTAAATGATGCGGAAAAGGGAACTTCCGCTGCGCTTGTCCGTGGTATAGCTGCGCAATTTTCGGAAATGGGTGTGAAAACAGGCGGCTTTGATGCTTATTTCACGTCAGATGTGCTCAGCGGAAGCGGTATGTCGTCCTCTGCGGCCTTTGAGGTAATGATAGCTACTATTATCAATAACGGCTATAATGATGGAAAGGCGAGTGCTGTGGAGATCGCTAAGATAGGAAAGTACGCGGAAAATGTCTATTTCGGCAAGGCAAGCGGACTTATGGATCAAATGGTTTGCGCGGCAGGCGGCTTTGTGGCAATTGATTTTGCTGACCCTGACGAGCCTGTGGTCACTTCTCTTGATTTTGACTTTGAAAAGGCAGGGTACTCGGTCTGCATCACCGATACAAAGGGAAGTCACGCTGATCTTACGGAGGATTACAGTGCGATATCAGCTGAAATGAGACACGTTGCCGAAGCACTGGGCTGTGAGTACCTCCGCGATGCGGACGAGGACGAGTTCTATGCGAAGCTTCCCGAGCTGCGCAAGAGCTGCACGGACAGGGAACTGCTGAGAGCTGCTCATTTCTTTGCGGAGAATACAAGAACTGTTGACGAGGCGAAGGCTCTTGTTGACCGTGATACGGAATGGTTCTTTGAGCTGGTTAATGAGTCGGGGGCTTCCTCCGCGGAGCTGCTGCAAAACCTGTATTCATGCAGTTCGCCGCAGGCTCAGCAGATACCGCTGGCGATAATGCTCAGTAAACGTTTTCTTAACGGAGCAGGTGCTGTGAGAGTTCACGGCGGCGGCTTTGCAGGTACTATACAGGCTTTTGTGCCTAACTATCTCACGGACGACTACGCTAAGGAAATGGAGAGGATTTTTGGCGAGGGCAGCTGCTATGTGCTGTCGATAAGACCTGTGGGCGGTTATGAGTTTAAGACTGACTGTGCGTCATGCAGGTGATGAAATGTACGAAGTAAAGGAATTCTCAGCGGATATGCAGCGTGACGTAAATGACTTTTTCGCTAACGTTTTTCCTGAGGCAGGAAAAACTTACGAGCCTGAGGGCAGACACGCTGCATTTGCTGATGTTGAACATAATTTCATCGGGTTCTGGTGCTTGCTTGATGATGACAAGCTTATCGGTACGGTTGCTGTGAAGAAACTCAGCGATACCGAGTGTGAACTGAAAGGGCTTTACCTTTATGAAAAATACCACGGTCAGAAGCAGGGATACCGCCTTGCAAAAATTGCGGTGGATTTTGCGGAATCCAGTGGATTTCATGAAATAAAGCTGGATACGATGTCAATTTATGACAAGGCTATTCGCCTTTATGAGAAGCTCGGATTTGTACGTTCTGAGCGATATAACGACAATGAAAGAGCTGATATATTTATGAAACTGGTGTTTTGAACACTTTTAAGACACAAAATATTCATCTTTTGTGCAGGAAAACATATACAAAACAATAGAAGGGTATATTTTTGGAAGTGTATACAAATTGCTGTTAACTGTACGCAACAAATGAGCAGTAACAAAAAATGGGGAGTATAATAATTACATGAAGACACGAGGTCTTCAGATAATTACTATATTTTATTCAGAAAGGACTTACTAACTATGAAGAAGTCAATCAAGAAGATTGCTGCAGCTCTCTCAGCAGCAGTAATGTGCGCACTCCCAATGGCTAATGCTCTCTCAGCAAACGCTGCAGGCGCAGGTCAGAAGAAGACATTCAGAACTTACATCACAATTAAGGCTGGTAACAAGGACCTTTATGAATTCGAGTATGACAGAAGATTTAACGGCTCATACAAGAACTCAATGACATTCGAAGGTTATAAGAACTTCGTTGGCTCTGCAAGCGAATTTGACCACACTGAACCACAGACAGGAAGAAGCTGCCTGTTCATCGATTCAGAAGCACTTTCTCATTTTAACGGCGTTGCAGCAATGGAAGTATATGATTGCAGCGATTTATCAGTTAAGGCATCTGATTTCAAGCCGGGTTCAATGTATACAAAGATAATCTGGGCATTCAGCAATTATCACAAGGGTCACTGGGAATACTGGGATGACTTTGAGAACAATGTAACAGAAGAAGTCGTACTCGTTGGCGATGCAAACAACGATGGCAAGATCGCTTTGACAGATGCTATCACAATTGCTATGTGGGTTAGAGGCAACAAGGATATTAAGGAGGGCAATGCAGTAGGAAATATCAACTTAAAGGCTGCTGACGTTGACGGCAATGGTGTTGTAAATGATGCAGATGCTACACTCATTCAGCAGTATGATGTTCAGCTTTTTGACAGCTTTGCTAAAAAGCAGGTTGGTCTTATCAAGTAATTGAATACTTAAAATAGAATATTGCTCAAACGGCGCAGACCTCTTTCGGGAGGTCTGCTTTTTATTTCATATTGCCATAGTTATAAAATTAACATAATGTACCAAGTGTATAATATCGCAGCTATATAAAATATATATAACAGATATAAAGAAGAAAAGCTGCTCTAAATTTAGAGGATTGTGACAAATTTATGTTAACTTCGCGCAACAAATTAACTGCTTTTTGTGAGCGGTATTATAATATGCATATGAGGACGATATTCCTCAAAAAATTACTATTTTATATTCAGAAAGGACGAACCAAAAATGAAAAAAACACTCAAGAAAATGGCAGCAGCAGTCTCAGCTGCAGTTATGTGCGCACTTCCAATGGCAAACGCATTTTCTGCAAGCGCAGCAGAGGAAATCAGAACTTTCAGAGTAGGTTATTTTGTAGATGATAATTCATATGTTAAGACTACAAGCATTACAAGAACTACAAAGAAGGGTCTTACTTTCGTTGCAAGAGATAAGATGACACTGACAGGCGATTTTGACGGCAAGCCAAACGGCTCAGGCGGACAGACATACAATTCAGAAAATGTTAACTGGAAGAAGAACACAACATATTATACAAATCAGGTTCTTCTTTACGATGAGACATACAAGACTACATATGGTGATGTTTTTGAGCACTATCTTGTAAGCGACACAGCTCTCAAGCTTGAGGGTAAAACTTATACAGGTGAAAGTGCAAACGAAAGAGTTAAGTACTTAGCAGTAGTTGTAGGCGATGTTACAGGTGCTTTCAATACAACACAGGCAAAGACTTTCAATTATGACGGCATAAAAAAGAATGACGCTGACAAGGTAAGAGATATGATAAAGAAGACCAATGGCGTAATTTGGATCAGTGATTTTGTTGAGGCAAAATCAAATTACATAAACTTTAATGTTCCTGGCTCACAGAATGTTAAAACTCTCAGAGCATATATGGCTGCTGATGTAAATAATAACGGCAGAGTAACAAAGGAAGATGCTGATCTTATAGAAGCTTATGCTAATGGAAAGATCAGTGACTTGTCCGTATATAACAAGATGGACGATTCTAATGTACGTTTCGCCCTCCAGAAGTTATAATTCTAAATCTCATTGCTCATACGTTGCAGACCTCTTTCGGGAGGTCTGCTTTTTTATTATACTTTTGTGCGGCAGTTATTGCTATTTTTTACACTGTATGATATACTGTAACAAGGAGGTGTTTGCTATGATAAGAGAAATAACAGAGAATGACTTTGACGGGCTTATGAAGCTTTATATGGAGCTCCATGATAATCCGTTCCCCGAAAAGAATGGCAGGGTATTGTCGGTCTGGCACAGGATATTCGATGACGACGATCACCATATCATCGTTGCAGACGAGGATGGTGTTATTGCAGCTTCTTGTGTTTGTGTAATTATCCCTAACCTTACACACGATCAGCGTCCGTATGCTTTTATCGAAAATGTAGTCACTTCCGAGAAATACAGAAGAAAAGGTCTGGCTACAGCCTGCCTTGACTATGCCCGTGAAATTGCTTTGCAACACAATTGTTATAAGATGATGCTTATGACGGGTTCAAAACAGCAGGGGACTCTTGACTTCTATAAGAAAGCAGGCTATAACAGTTCCGATAAAACCGCCTTTATTCAGTGGCTGTGAGGAGTAATACGATGAAGATAAGAGATTTTATCAACTCTGATGCCGAACATATCATAAGCTGGTTTACAGATGAAAGGGAGTTCCGACTTTGGTGTGCTGACAGATATGACCATTTCCCGATAATAGCCGATGATATCATTGAGCGGTACTCCGAGGATAGCAAGGGCGGACGTTTCTTTCCGTTTACTGCGGAAGACGAAAACGGTTCTGTCATCGGACATTTTATCCTTAGATATCCAAGTGATGATAAGTCGGTGCTTCGGCTTGGCTTTGTTATACTTGATAAGTCCGCGCGCGGTAAGGGCTTTGGCTGCGAAATGGTAGGACTTGCAAAAAAATATGCTTCCGAAGTCCTTAATGCTCGGAAGCTTACATTAGGTGTTTTTGAAAATAATACTGCTGCCTATAAATGCTACCTTTCAGCTGGCTTTATCCCGTCAGGGGATTACGATACGTTTACTGTTTTCGGCGAAAACTGGAAATCTATAGAAATGGAGATCATGTTTTAGGATAGTGCTTCATTATCAAGAAATAAGCATTTATTGTTAAAACAAAAAAATATATATTATACTGTTGACATCAGCCTCCGATCGTGATATAATAATATAGTCGCAGATGACACTAAACAATATATCGCGGTGTGGAGCAGCTAGGTAGCTCGTCGGGCTCATAACCCGAAGGTCGTTGGTTCAAATCCAGCCGCCGCAACCAGAATTGTGGAGTGCTATGCAATTGTTTTGGGAAATGGCAGTTTAAACCCGTGACTTTTGCATAGCACTCTACATCATATTAAGCAATAAATTGGATTTGCATTGCTTGATGTGATGTTTTCGTAAATAATAACTGCTTAAAGCACATAACTTATGCTCAGAGCACTTATTATTTATCGTAAGCAGAATAAGCTGCACATAAGAGCACAGCTTATTTACTGCGAACATTTATTAAGAATGATTTGATAGCTGTTGTTTGTATTCGAGGAGCGTTCACGTTGTTACACATCACGCATTCGCTTTACTCATACTTTATGGCTCATGATACCTTTGAAGTTGATATTTGTATCAACGGGGAAGGAGTACTGCCTTGTCTTACAAACAAAAGAGTTGATTTAGTTCTACTAAACAGGCTCATGTCATCGCACATTTCTCCGACTCTCCCTCATTGCTGACTGATCTCAGCTTTGAAAGAAAATAAGAGTAAAGCATGGTAAATTCGCTTCAAATCTCAATATTCACTTGTCAAGTTCCTCTTGGTCGAGGTAACATAAAAACAAACCTTTCAGCAGATGAGTCGAAACATACACTGAAAGGCTTGACAATGCTATATTAAACGTGCTATAATTAAATGCACAAAATAGCCATCTTGCTAAGTCAGTTAGATGTTCGTATCATCTTTCTGATTATGGGGAGTGTCAGAACGCCAATTCTGATACTCCCTGCGAGGTGCTTTTTTATTACCAGTTTTTATTATAACACAACAAATTGTGAATGTCAAGCACTTTATATGCTATTATATAAAAAAATAATATCCCGATTTTCAGAGGAAAGTCGGGATATTTCTTATTTCATTATGAATAAATTCCCAAAAGTTGCGGTCTTGATTGAAAAGAAAAATCAATTATTGTTTGCCGTTGATACTACATTAAGTACAAAAGTATCTTCTCTGTCCTCCAGATCGGGGAATTGTTCATGAAGCTCATCGGAATATTTGTATGTGCCATAGAACGTGATTTCCTTTGTATCCTCATTATACGAGTAATTTGGAGTATCAGTATCTTTATTGATATATTGGCTTCCAAATCCTCCAAGCTCACGAATAAGGAACAAATCTTTTCGATAAACATCAACATAAGAAAACATATTCTTATTCTCGCCTATCTGCTCATAAAAGAGAAGTTTATTACCGTCAGACAGTGTTATGGTATATCGCTTGGTGTTTCTGTGTTCGGTAAATGTTTCTTTCATGCTGTTCCAGCATAATATTGAACTCAAAGCAATCCAAAGGACTCCGACAAATATAACAATATATCTTGATTGAGAATAGTAGGTACTTTGGCAGCCAAAAAAGAGAAGAACAAAAAATATAATTCCAGAGATACCAACAAACGCTAATTCCCTAATCAGTAGACCAAACACATAGAAATGTGTGTATTTAGTAAATAGCAAAATACTTACAATAACCGAAAAGATAAGCCATATCATACTTATAACAAACATTACCGTTTTCTTCTTGCTTTTCATTATATACACCTCCAAAATCAACACTGTCATTAATACTGACTAAATAAACGTTGATATTTGTATCAACGAGAAAGCGTTGTGGCTTCATGAGAAGTGCTTTTATTGGCATTGTGGATCGCTAAACCAAGTTCAAACATCGCTTCCCACTCTAATGGAAGTTTTTCGCCGCCTGAGAATACAATGTCGTACAGACCTTCTGCATTAGGCTTTGTTGACAGATATACTATTTGAGCTGGATTGATGTAATATCCTACACCATTTGAACTAATGCTGATGAATTCCATAAAAACACTCCTTTACACTTTTATTGTTGGTTGATACTTGTATCAACGTAATCAATTACGTACACTTTATTTCTTGTCATATCAACGAATACTCTTTTTTGCTTCCTCTTTTGAAGAAAAAAGTCTGCTTTCTCTGAGCTTAATAGCTCCATTGCTGTCAGTGAAGCGGATCATGTATAGTCCACCGCTATATCTTATAACTACACACTCTCTTATGAAGTGTCCGTTTTCGACTATATATACAACATCGCCTGAATTATATTTACTTTTCATAATATCACCCATTCGTTGATATTTGTATCAACGAGTAAACAAAACGCTGTTTTCGCCTTTATTTGAGAGTCATTGTAATTTCAACTGCGATTAGATAAACTGACGACTCGTATGTTTGATTTTTAAAACTTCCAGCTTTAGGCTCCCAATCATGAAAGCCAAGATAATTAGTAGATCCTCTTTTCTTCCACGACTTAGGTTTATTCCTTATTTGGGCACTTGTGATAATAGGTATGAAATACCGATCATTCCAATCAGTGTATTGATCCATTAGATAATACTGAAAAGAATGAATAATATACGGACCATTAACAATAATGTTATCATTACATAGTAATTTTTTTAGTTCTTCCATTAAAAAGGCTTCGTTATCGGTTATTTCAACGATCTGCTTGTAAGTGAAGTCTTCTTTATTTATAAGCAGTTTTTTTCCTTGTGCTAACCCTAAGTTTGGAAAAGGCTCAAAAAAATGCACAACTTTCTCTCCTTCACTATTTACGACATATTCCTCTCTTTTATAAAGCTGCTTAATTTTATCGCGTATGTTTGTTGCGGTTTTTTTTACATCTTCTATTTGCTTAAAAAGTAATTCGCCCGATTGTTTATGCTTACTTTTTTCTTTACTTTCAAGTATTTTTTTACATTCGTCTATAAAGCTCATATAATCACTCCTTACGGTCATTTATAAAGCATTTCTATTCATCGTTGCTATTATTTAATAAGTCTTTATGTTCTCTCATCCATATTATCGTCTTATCAAAAGTCAATCGACCATATTCACTTCTTAAGTTCTCGGACGAATTTTTATTTTCATTTATTTCTTCTTCTATCTCGGATAAATCATTTAAAAACTCATCCTCGAACTCCTTCTGCTTTTTTCTACTGAACATGAAGATACTCCAAAAATTGCTTTTTGAATTATAAATAATCGTATACAGTATAACACATAAAATTATTAATAAGCCAATACTTCCAATAATGATATATGGACTTAATTTGTCAGAAGTATAATTTGGAGATTTTATTGTAAAAATAATGTTTACAATTGATATGATTAATATTGCTATTCCACCAAATAGAGCGGCATTAACACTTTTTGTTATTTTGTTAGACCACTCTTTCTGTGCTGCTTTTAACTCTTTTTTAGTTTGAGAATGCTCTATTTGCAAATCCCAAATATCAGTTATCCTACAAAACAAGTTATAAAATCTATGCACATCGCTAAATTCTGTATTTGGAAGCCTACGTCGCCCGTTTTTAGTATCATTATAAAGGCTCCACATTTTTGCTCTGAACGACGGGCATTCAAGTTCATATTCTTCCGCTTTGTCTAAAAGATTAAAAGCTGAGATTAACTTGCTTTTATCAATTGTTCCGTTGTCTGATGACCAAAAATTATCATCTTTTTCAAGAGCTGATATTTGATTTATAACCGCTTCTTTTCTGGCTAAATACGCTTGCACTTCATTTTCAGCTTGTATTCGTTGCTGCTCTTTTTCAAGGGCAGTGTTATACATAACTCTCAAAGCTTGTACTTCTTTGTCAAATGGATATTCTAATTCAAGTCGATTAAGCATTTCTAATGCATATCCTAAATTGCTGTTTTGAATATGTGTATACGCGGCTTTTAAATACCTGTCTTTGTTATTGTTTTCTATAGATAAATGACTTTCCAAGTCAAAATCGCCATTACAAAAAGGACAATGATAAACATATTTCCCTTTGTCAGATTTATTTACCTGAACATTACCACAATAAGGGCATTTGATTTCTTCCATAATAATATCTCCTTTGAAAAGAAAAAAGCCTATAATTCGTTCTTTTTTATTTATGGTATCACATTTTTTTGTGAAAGTCAATGAACAGAAAGTAAAAAGCGTTGATACTTGTATCAATGAGCAGCATTCAAAAGAAAAGCTCCCTTATGTAGGGAGCTTTCATAATAATAAACTTGTTTCTTCTTCATGAATTCTTCCATTGACATTACTTCTTCTTTCATTATAATTGATTTTTAAAAACTTCGTTTTTCATTTAATAGAATACGTTCCTAAAGAAGTCCTCGCTTTTGAGCATTTCAGGAATATTATACATCAAAACATCCATTATGTCTTTGGCGTAACCTTTGTACTCGGCAAAGTCTTCATTGGATATACTGCCATTGTTACGCTTCAAAAGCGTGGATATTCGACTATTAATGAGATCAAGTTTTGTAATTACATGATTGAATTTGAACGTGTGATTTTGATCTGAAAACAAAATGGAAATATGGTGTATTAATTCATGAGTAATATCTTGATTGTCTGTTCTACCGCCAAGTTCGATTATATCATTGTTTTGATAATATTTGGTATCTGATAATCTGTCTCCTAAAATATGCGTGTAGTATATCAATGCACAAAAACTATCTCTTTTGGTAGTATTACCTTTGAAATCAAATATTTTATCTGCTGTATTTATCAGGATTTTTTTTCGAATAGTCCATCGTTCACGATCAGTTGTATTGTAGACTCCTGTTGTTTCTCCGTCCCATCCTCTGTGTGTGGCTCGTCGGTGATATGCTCCAGAAGTATAATCTATTTGACTTATTGAAGAAGGAAGATTTTTGACTTTATATTGTTGTAGATATGATAGATCTTTCTCTCCATTTCCATTATACTGATCAATTGTTAAGTAAGAAGCACATTCAAGAGCTTCTATTTCGTCTTTTATACTTACGTCATTATCAACTTCCTTAAAAGAATAGAAAAGAACTTTCAGCATATATTTATCATGTTCTTCTCGATTAAACGCATATGCTGGAGAGGAAATAGCGAAACACATAACAGCAGTAAGAAATAACACAAGAATTCGTTTTACATATTTCATAACTATCAAACCACCTGTTCAAATTCGACAGTATCCCAAACTACTTTCCTATGCTTATATTTACTTACTTTAAAATTAATGACAACAGGAACACTATCAGAATACTCCCCATTGAATATCTCTACTTTGACCTGGCTATCCTTATGCCATTTACAATCCCCAGCTTTCTTGCTGGTATAAACTACCTTGAATGAAGAAAAGTCTTTTTTAGGACGTTCAACTTCATCAATTTTCCAATCTTCGTATACAACGGATTTATCTCCACTTGTAACTGTAACTTTTATTTTTGCACCTTGTGATACACACGAAACAGGCAGAGTAAGCTCATCTTTATCATATTCTGAGGAGAAAAACATATTAGTAGGATTGAAAGTGAAAATGTTCCGTATAGGCTTAGTCAAGAATATCGAATTATCACCATCAGACAAAATTCCTTCAATGTGATCTTTTTCTGCTTGTGATATTTTAAGCTTATCAGCAACAGCAAAAAGTAGTTCACAGTTTATGGCGAGAGGTTCGTATGTTTCCGGTAATTCCGTTTCTCTTTTATCTTCTAAGGCGTCGTTATATGCTTCGATTTTTTTCTTTTCTTTTTTAGAAGCTGTTTTAGGAATGGAAACCTTCTTGACAGAAGCAATATATGTGCTGTTTATCTCTTTCTGCTTTGCAGTGAGGTAATTGACATTATTTAACGATATATCATATGCAGATTGAAGGTATTCTTTTTTCTGCGTTTTGGTATAAAGGTCAACATACATTTCCGCCGCAAAATACCTTAAATCCCATTCATCGCTTTCAGTATTATCTGTAATCATTTCCAGATATTTTTCAGCCGTTTTAACATATTTATCCTCTGTTTGAACTTGTGAAGCAGCTGCTACAGCAAGGGGAAGCGTCTTAGCAAGGCTATAATCTTTTCTGAAAATATCAGAATGTAAATTTTCATATTCTGTAATGCAGTCTAAACACTTTTGATACTGCTGATTATTATAGTAGCATTCGGATAATAAAAGCCAATAGCTTCCAAATGCATGATATGTATTCTCGTTTGCTTCGAGAAACTGTATTTGCTGATTAACATTGGTATTGTTCTTACAATCGACAAACTTTTCAATAGCACTTTCGTTCAGAGCAAGATCACCAGGAAGATCATCTTGACGAACAATGTCTATCATATATGTAAAAGCTCTTTTGCGACTGTCGTGAAGATTTTCAGCTGCTTCATCATCGAGTTCCCACCCGTCCTTTAGGTATTCTTGATTTACTTCGTTTTTATATGATGAATAACTGCTGAATGAGTCAACTGCCATATATATTCCTGACGCGATTAATTTGACAGGATCAATTGACTCTGTTGCACTTAATAGACCAATAGGATTTGGAATAGCTGCTCTCAAAGCTTTAGCCTTATTCTGCTCATAAATATACTTTAATCGATCACGTTTTATAGCAATCATTCGATATTTTTCGATAATATCCAACAGACTAACGAGGTGACTTTCTGTTAGCTCATTAACATTTGCTGGATTAGTGTTATTAATCAGAGCAGCATATGCTTCTTCCAAATACATTTTGCTATTTTGAGAAGAATTAATTTCCTGAGAAATCATAGCAAGGTAATTAAGCCAAGCGATAGAATTTTCTTGAACACTTGTTAAATCTTCTGATACGGTTGTTGTTGTAATTGAAGTTGTGGTAATAGCAGAAGTTGTTTTATAATTTGTTTGTGTACTTGTTCTTTTGATGTTGGTTGTTGTAGTTGTTGAAGATACAACAGATGAAGTTAATGCTGTTGTATTTAAAGTTGGAGCTATAGTTGGAAGTGTTACCACATCAGTTACTTGATTATCATTTGTTTTTGCTTCATCTGTACAAGCAGAGAATGTAGAAGCAATACAGGAAATAGCTAATATAAAAGCCAGAGTTTTTTTCATTAATATCCCTCCTGATTGTCAGCAACACGGTATAATGTATATTATTTTTCACATATTGTATAATAATTTGTTTCTTACTATAAGTATATCACAAATGATTGTGGATGTCAATTATATGGTTATTTTGAAACGTCTATAAAAAAAGAGCTTGCATGACAAGCTCTCTTTTTATAATTATTGTTCTACAACATATCTATCCATGTTGATATTTGTATCAACGTAGTTAATTGCATACACTTTATTTCTCACTATATCAACGAATACTCTTTTTTGCTTCCTCTTTTGAAGAAAAAAGTCTGCTTTCTCTGAGCTTAATAGCTCCGTTGCCGTCGGAGAAACGAATAGTATACATACCTCCAACGTAATTAATTACGACACACTCTCTTATAAAATGACCATTTTCGACTATATATACGGTCTGACCATGTTTATACTTTATATCCATATCACACAAATTCTGCCCTCATCGTTGTCAAAGGTTCATTTTGACAAGAGCTTTCAGTTTTTGAATTATACTTCTATCTACATCAAGCTCTTTTGCAACTTCAATCTCATTGCCCGTAATGTAGCACTCTGGATCTTGAATAAATAGCTCAATAATATGTGAAAATCTATTATAAGTCATACAGTCAGTTAAGGTATTCTTCGCTTCACAAAACTTCACCTTCTCGTTATCGAGAAATACAATTGTTTTCTCAAACAAGTTGAATTCGTCTAAAGCAGCCTGTACCCTTCTGTTCGATACATTGAGCTCATTTCTTATTGTATCAATCGAAACCTCGTTACCGTCCTTAAGCAAATCAAATATGATATGCGCTTTTTCAAAATATCTCTTAGTCTCATTCATTTTTATCAGCTCCATATTTATCGTTAATAAATGTATTAACGCTCCTTTTCCGTCAGCTTCTGATACATCTTCATCAGCTCTGCCACGCACTCGCTTTCGGTGATCTTCTTATCGAAGCCATAAGCAGCCATGACAGCCAGATCGTTAGCCTGATGAGCCTTTCGCAGCTCAGGCGGCATAGTTGTTTCATCGTAGAGATCGGCAAGAGAGCAATCTGGATACTGTGCTCTTGCGTCAAGTATCATCTGAGCTGTCTGCTCTATCCTTGCCTTTTGTTCGTCCGTAGGCGTACACCACGGGAAATTATTATATACAACATCGTTTGAATATCTAAAATCACTTTTTATTCTTCCGCACACTGCTTTTGTCCAAGCCATATGCACATTAGAAATCATTATCCCTAAATGATACAGAGTTGCATTGGGGAGCATATTATTTGCGTCACCACATATTACATCTGCACTCATAAAACCAAAAGGAATATATTTTCTGTTTTCAGATGAATGACGAGGAATAAGAATATAACTTGTTTCTGGCTGTCTCAATTCCATAAATCTCGTTGGATAATCGGCATATTTCCTTGTAGCTTCTTTTGTACTGGAAAGTCTAAATTCTCTAACTAAGGAAATACGTTTTTTTATTTCGGGAAGTTTTGATAATACAGAATAATTTCTATTATCTATCCAAATACAATATCTACATATGTTATGAAGGTATTCTTTTGCACCAAGAAACGTCCTGATACAAGCTTTGGATAATGGTTCTTTTATTATTAGCTCATTATATTCATCTTCTGACAAAAGAAGATGTCCTCCATCAACTGGACTGCTGCCCTTAAGCATTTCTGGCACTTCTGATAGTGGCTTTTTTCTGCTTTCAACAAATACATCTGGTGCTTCAATGAGATATGCATTTATATTCTTAACAATCTTTATTATTCCATTATCATAAATCCGCTTATCAGCCTTATTCTCTGCTATACTAAAGCCAACAATAACGCAATGCACATGAGCCTTTAAGCTTGCTTCACTGTCCCAACGGAACGTCCTGTGAGCAAAGTCGATGTGTATTCCGAAACGGTCATACAACGGCTTCCAGACTCCTGCAACCTGTTCGCCCTGTGTAATGCTGTTCGTTGAAACAAAGGCTGTTCTTATTGCAGTATTCTCCATGAGCTGTGCAGCCTTGAAATACCATGCTGCTACATAATCTATCTTACCGGCTGTCTTATACGGCTTGCCCTTTTCGTCAACGTAGATCGACAGCATATCTTCTTTCTGTGCTTTGCTTTGCAGAGAATAGCCGACAAATGGCGGATTTCCCATTATATATGAAAGCTTGTCTTTTGGCACAACACTCTCCCAATCAGTCCTCAGAGCGTTTCCCTCTGTTATATTTGCGTAGGATTTCAATGGGAGAAAAGGAATGTTATGCTCAACTATTTCCTCTGTCTCCTGCAACATCTGAGCTTCCGCTATCCAGAGAGCCGTTTTTGCTACCGTTACAGCAAAGTCGTTTATCTCAATGCCGTAAAACTGAGAAATATTCACCTTGATCGGATCAATGTCAAACATCATCTGACCGTCAAGAATGTATTTTAAGGCTTCATTTTCAAGTCGGCGCAGACTTATGTATGTTTCAGTCAGGAAGTTTCCGCTGCCACAGGCAGGATCGAGGAATGTCAGACTTGCAAGCTTGTCTCGGAATTCCTCAATCTTTGCTTTTTTTGTCTTATCGACCTTGTATGTTGCCTTGATATTTTCAAGCTCCTTCCGCAACTCATCGAGGAACAGCGGATCAATGACCTTGTGAATGTTCTCTATGGAAGTATAGTGCATACCGCCGCTGCGTCTTGTCTCAGGGTTCAGTGTGCTTTCAAATACGGCTCCGAATATAGTCGGAGATATACCTGACCAGTCAAAATCTTCACTTGCATTTCGGAGAAGAATATCAATTATCTCGTCAGTAAAGCGAGGTATCTCAATGTGTTCGTCCGCAAAAAGACCTCCGTTGACGTATGGGAACGCTGCAAGATCATCATCGAGGTACTTGTCTCTATCCTCTGGCTTTGTATCAAGTATCTGGAAAAGCTCTATCAGAGCCTTGCGGAAGTCCCGAGCTGAGAAACGCTTCATGTAGTCATGGAACATCTGATGTTTGCCGAATATATCAGCGTCCTCTGCATAAAGGCAGAATACAAGACGTACACAGAGCTTATTTAGGCTTTTCAGTGTTTCCTCACTGTCTGGATCAGCGTACTGTTTGAGGATAGCGTCATAGAGCTTTCCAACAAGCTCTCCTGCCTTCAAGGAAATTTCCATTTCCTTTTTTATATTCTCATTGGCAGTATCCACGATGAAAGCAAGTCTATAATACTCCTTTGCCAAGTCCTTGAGGAATATCTGCTCAGGTTCACCGTTTGGCTTCTCCATATCATATACAAGGAACTCTGCAAAGTTACAAGTTATTATCCAACGAGGACGCTTTGAATACGGCAGCTCCGCAGCGTAACGCTTTGCCTGTTGGAACGGAGATAGCACAGAGCCGTCCGACTGCTTTATTCCTTTGCGCAGGTCCTTGTCCAAGCTCTTTTGCTCTATCATTACATGAGTTGAGTTTATATAACCGTCTATGAAGCTTGTATGGTCAAGCATGACCTGATCTTCAAAGCTTATAAATCCTGCTATATCCTTTACTCCGTATACATTCACAAGCAAGTCCAACCAAAACTGCTGCGATTGTCCTTTTTCGTAGCCTTTGCCCTCCCAACGTGCGGCAAAGTCCTTTGCTGCTTTTTTCTGCTCCTTATCGGTCACGGTTATCCCTCCTGAGTTTTATTTATATCAATTATAACAGACTTATCACTTACAGCGTCATAAACTATTACACGATTTATATTTAAATCAGAACGCTTCGTTGAAAGATAATGATAGGCAAGTACTTGTCGTACACAGGTTTCGTCAATGTAATTTCTTACTTTTACATCTAATATCGTGTCAGTAGTGATATAATCGGCAAGACCAGCAATATGCCTAATAGATAAATTCGGATCTATATTATCTATCATTGGTCTATCAGAATATAATGTTCTTTTTACATAATTTGCTGTTTTTGTACCTAATTCAACAACAAGATTTATAAAGTAATTGTATTTTTCTTGAATAAGCTGCTGAACAGGTATACCTTTAATTATTTTAGATACTCTTGTTCCAAAGCTTCTTGCCATCATTTCCTTATATTTCAACATACAGGCTCGAATTATAATATTGTCGTTTATTAAATCTGAGCATAACTCTTTTTGGGCTTGCTCAATAAATTGAGCTAAGTAAGCCTTGCCATATACTAAATATTTGGAATAGTACTCTGTACAGTATCCTATAATTGAATTGCATTTCTTATCAAGCTTAAAATTGTTTTTTCCACTGAAATATTGTGATGAAGCTTGAGCTAACTCATGACTATACTTATTTGATAAAAAAATATTCAGTTTGTCAAAATTACCTATTTTCGCACTTACAGATGAGGACTCAATCCAGACTAAGTTATCCATAAACTTTATTTGTTTCATTAAATCCACACCAATAATTGCACTTTCTTTATCATTTTCAATTTTATCATATTCTGTATATGAATTATAATGTTCAAGTTGTTTTTGTGTAATGAAAAAACGGGGTTTTATGTAGTTGTTTTTTATCATGAATTCTTCTTCATTATCTAATTTTTCATATAAGCTTTCAAATGAATACTTTACGTTTGGAATTATGTTATTATTAAAGCTGCTTTCTGCATTTTTTAATATTTCTGAAATTTTAGAGACTATCCCATTAATACTAATAAATACATAGTCCTGATTATTTAATAACATATCTATATATGAAAAATATGTTGTGATGTCTTTTTCACTTATCTTAACAACTTCATTACTTGTGCGAGTAACAAAAAAAGGCTCAAACGGTGAATATAGTATCTTTTTATTATAAATGTTGTATTGTTCATCAAATAGAGCATAGATCAGTCTTTTAGTAAGAGTATTATCTTTGACTGAAAAAAAAGAAGGAACAAGCATTAATTTAATAAAACGTTCTATTGGTTTAGAAAGAAAATCATTTGGAATTTTTCTCTTCTTTAGTTCGATATAATAAAACTGAAACAGAAGGAGGTCATATTCGTCACAAAAGTCATTGAGACAATATGTTTTTAAATTGTCCCCAAGTTTGATACTAACTTTTTTATCTCCTAAAGTTGATAGAAGATGACAAAATTGCTTCATTCCAAATTTTTTTATATTAGTATTTACATAATCGTCCACATAGTTTTTTAAATATTCTTTTTTATATTTTGAATAATCAATTCTTTTTATAAGTTCGTCAAGGCAACGATTATCGAGCTTTAAACGTATTAATTCTGCACGGTAATTGCTCTTATAATTTTTAAAAATCTGACGAATATCGTTTGAAATAGTACATTTCACGTTAGTCTCTAAATAATTAGTTTCAGCTAATCTATAGTAAGGGGCACATTCACGAATATATATTTCACCTGTATCGTAATCGGTGCGTTTCTCTGCTGTTATAAGTTTGAGCTTAGGTATGTTATCAATATGTATTTTTTTGGTATATGTGTATACATAATTCTTTAAGCCATTAATAGAGACATCATAAAATCTGGTCAATGGAGTAACAATATTGAAACCTGTATCTTCATCAATCTTAATATCAAATTTTCCTGTTTCTCCCTCCAATTCAAGCACAAATAGTCCATTAGGCAATTGACCATTAACTACATCTATTGTCGTGTTAGGCTTTAATGCTTCACATGAGATGTGATTACAAAATGCCATTTGAAGTTCACCATTCTCGTCTGTGGAAACCTTCATTTTTTCTACATTATAATATACATAGCATTCTCTTGTCCCTTTCAGAAGTTCTTCGTTCTCAGGTGATAATATATCTATATCTTCTCTATATAATAAAGCATTACGTCTACATCTGCCAATAGCTTGAATTGTGGTTGCATTATTGCTTGGCTGATTATCCATATAAAGAACGTGTGCTCTGCGAATATCAATACCCTCTATAAGCTTGAACTTATTGATAATTACATCATATTCGTTATCATCTTCACATAGTTCTGACATAATAAAGTTTTCATTTGTTATGTCTATATGCTTTAGTTTGTTTTTATTACATAGCTCTATAATTCTGTCATATAACTTTTCATCTCCACCTACACATCGAAAAATTGCACATGGATTATACTTAGCAACGTTCTTATGAATAGCTTTTATTTCAAGTAATTTGTTAATAGCTTCTTCAGGTGTTCCATTTGTTTGATGGACAGTTCGTAACATCATAGTTTGGGTAAAATTGCATTGAATATCACTATATTGGTTTGTTGCAGAGAAGTTAATAACTTTGTAACACTTGTCTAATAGTAATTCGTCAAAGCGATTAGTCTTAATATGCCCTTCATCTCGTAGCCATATACATTTAGTCATCAATGGTATTTTATTAATAATACTCTCAGCGTCAAGCTTACTGTTTATCTTATAATCAGCACTTCCGTAAACGATAAAATTGTTTTTATAACAATCTTTTATAAGATTGTTTCTAACTTGAAGATGTAATTGACCTTTTGAGAGTGTTGTAATTATAAAGAAATAATCAGAAAACTTATTAATCAGTTTACTCATCATCTTTGTTTTTCCCGTACCAGTCGCAGAGGTGAAATTGATTGCTTTAAGATTTTTATAATCTGGACTATTGATTATCCTAATTAGTTCATCAATATATTCGTCTTGTAGCATATTTATTTCCTTAAAGGCATCTTTTTTATTCATTTATATCCCCCCATTTATTATACTACATTGAAAAGAAATCTGGTTTAATAATATCACATTTTATTGTGTGTGTCAACGAAACATAAATGAAATACCCCTATATAATATAGGGGTATCACGATTAATGTTTTATGTTCTTCTTCATAAATTCTTCCATCGGGAGAACTTCGTCTTTTGTTGTTGAAACATAAGCATAATATGAAAGAATATTTGAAGCGTCTACTGCGTTTATCTTTCCATCATGATCTACGTCAGCAGCTACCTTTTGATTATTATCAAATCCGCCATCTTTATTGGTCGAAATCATCGCATAATAGGCAAGAACTGTTGAAGCATCAACGGCATCTATTGTTCCATTATTATTTACATCGCCAAGTCTATATTCAACAGGCTGAGAAATAGTAGTTGTTATAGTTGTTGTAGTCGTAATAGATGTAGTCGTTGTAGTAACTGAACTTGTCGTGACTGGCTGAACATTAATTTTTAACTGAACTACATTTGACTCAACATCAATCACACTAATAATTGCTTCTCCAGTTCCTATAGCAGTAATTGTACCATTATTAGATACAACGGCAACTTCCTTATTATTTGAACTAAATATTAAATCACTTGTATCAATTGGGATTACATATTGATCCCCATTAGTTAGAGTTAATGTTGTATTTTTCAAAACATCAAGCTTATTGGTAGTAGTTGTAGGCTTCTGCGTTGTGGTCGTTGAGGTAGTAGTTGTTGTTGTAGGCTTCTGCGTTGTAGTCGTTGATGTTGTAGTAGTTGTTGTAGGCTTCTGCGTTGTAGTCGTTGATGTTGTAGTAGTTGTTGTAGGCTTCTGCGTTGTAGTCATTGATGTTGTCGTTGTCGTTGTAGGCTTCTGCGTTGTAGTCATTGATGTTGTCGTTGTCGTTGTAGGCTTCTGCGTTGTAGTCATTGATGTTGTCGTTGTCGTTGTAGGCTTCTGTGTTGTAGTTGTTGATGTTGTAGTGGTAGTTGTAGACTTTTGCGTTGTAGTCGTTGATGTTGTAGTGGTCGGTATAACTGGTAAAACATTAACTGTCATTTGTACAGCCTCAGAATTGTTGTTATAAACAGTTATTAAAGCACTTCCTTCGCCAACAGCGGTTATCAGTCCTTTCTTTGATACTATTGCAACATCGTTATTGTTTGACTTATAAAAAAGATCTTTTTGATTTGCAAGTATATTGTATTGATCTCCATTTCTAAGGTCAATTTGAGTTTCATCAAGCATTAGATCTAAAGGCATAAAATTATTTTTATATTTCTTTGTGTATTGTTGTGCAGTTGAACTAATATAACCATAAATACAGCCATCAAATCCTATATTGTCCTTCAATTCACAGTTTTCATTTTCTATTTTTAGTTCTTGCATATTTTCATTGCCAAGAAAAGCCCATTGTTCGATTTTCTTTACACTTTCAGGTAATGACATTGATTTTAATTCTGCACTTTGCGAAAAAGCTCCTTGATGAATTTCTTCAAGTCCTTGTGGAATTGTTATTTCTTCTAATTTACAGAAATTGAAAGAACCAATTTCAATTATTCTTACATTATCTGGAATAATGTATGTCTTATCTTTTTTTCCGTCAGGATATGCATACAATACACTTTTATCTTTACTAAATAGTACACCATCTTGACTTGAGTAATACTCATTATTAGGAGAAACATTAATTTCACATAAGTTCTCAGATTGATAGAAAGCAGAACCATATACTGATTTTCCTGTTCCTATATCTCCAATATTGGAAACATTTTTGGGAATGTATATTGATTTAAGGTTTGGACAACCAGCAAAAGCACCTTCGCCTATATCTGTTAAAGTTTCAGGAAGTTCAATTGAATTGATTTTACTTCCTTGAAAAGCACCTCTTTCGATTTTCATAATCCCCTCTGGAAGATTAATTGTTTCAATCGGACACATAGCAAATGCACTGGAACCGATTTCTGTAACCGAAGCTGGTATTTCAACCGTTTTTAGATTTTCACATGAAGAAAACATTCCTCCACTTATTCTTTTCAAATTTGAAGGTAAGCTTACTTCTTCAAGACTTGAACAGCAATTTAATATTGATCCTCCATAAGTTTGAACCGAGGCAGGAAATGCTATTTTCTTTAGTTTTTTGCAACTCTGAAAAGCACAAAACTCTATTTTAGTTACGCTGTCAGGAATAGTAACTTCTTCTATTTCCTCACAGAAAGTAAAAGCCATTTCACCAATAGAGGTTATGCCATCTTCAATAATAACTTTTTTTATGCCTCCTCTGTAATCTTCCCATGGAATATTGGTAAAGTTAGTTTCCATGTCTCCACTTCCACTTATGGTTAAAGTTCCTGATTTATCATATTCCCATTTTGCACTTTTTCCACACTCTCCGCCCGCAATGACTTCGTCTTTCCAATGAGCATATAGAATTGTATCTCCGAGTGTTTTATATGATGTTTCATTAGTTACTTTTTCGCCACCATCTATAGATGTATACCATCCAGTAAATGTATAATTCTCCTTGTTAGGGACTGGTAACATTCCATATTGTTCATTATAAATCACTTTTTTACTGCTTTTTTCACATTCACCACCAGTTGAATTAAATGATACAGTATATTCATTTCCTTTCCAGTGGGCAGAAAGAGTGTGATCATGATTTATTGTTACAGAAGAATTTGAATTAATCCATTCTCCATTTGATGAATACCATCCATCAAATGAATAACCATTTAATGTCGCACTGGGTAAATCACCATACGTTTCTCCATATTTAACGTCTTTTTGAGATGAAGTGGATTTTCCATCACCAGCATTAAAGTTTACCTTAATTACACTTGGCGAAGGCGATACTGAAGGACTTGAACAATACCAAACTTTATCAATCGCATAGATACTTATTATTGCTTGAGAAACAGGAATACGCCCATTTGGAGCACCGTTTGCTGGATCAGCACAGTAAAAAGTGCCATTAGTATAATCAGTAAGTAGTATTGCATGAGGATAGTCATAATTATATACGACTATTCCTTCGGGGTGTTGATTTAGCATTGATATTAATGTGTCGGTATCACCTCTATTAACATATTTATATGTAACATTAATGCCTTTATAGCTGAAACTATTATATAATCCTTCTGAAAACCAGGCGGTTGGCATTAAAGAGCTTTCTGTAATCGAATACCAATCCCAATCACCACGCAAATAAGCAACACGGCGCATTAGCATTGCAGAAGCTACTAAAGTACAAGTTACACTTCCGGGTGGTTGTTTAAGGAAAACATCCGCTTGATTAATTTGTTCAATAGTAGTTGCGTATGAAATGTTGTTTTCTGTTAAATTATGAGAAAAAGGTAGAAAAGATAATGCTAAAGTAAATGCAGTAAAACAACTTATAATTTTTTTTGTCTTCATATGGTACCTCCAATAGTCTATTAATAAAAGTACATTTGTATTATATACTATCGAAAAGAAATGAACAACAGCAGGATTTTTAAATTAACATTCTGGAAATATTTTTTTACGTTTTGAATATTACATATTACTCCTGTTTGTATAAATTCACAAATAATTGTGAGTTTTAATAAAATGGTCGTTGTCTGTGTATTGCCTAAATGGAGCTATAACGCGATTGTGTTATTATTACGAAAAGGATATGGACTTTTGCAAATTACAAGTGGTATATTTTGTTGACAATCGGACTTCATAATGCTATACTTTGTTTGATATGTATTCAAACAATCAGAGGTAGGAGGAAAAATGAGGAATAAACTTGGAAGATTAATGATTCTTTTTTCAATAGGATTATGTCTTTTTTCAGGCTGCATTGAAAACAAAACTACGCATAGTTCATCTATCGAAGTCACAAGCATTTCTGTAACTACAGAAAGCTATATTTCTTCTATTACTACTTCCACTGTTTCAGTAACAACATTATCAGCAACTACTTCCACTTTACTTGTCACAACTCTTGCTGAAGAAATAACTACTGTTACCGAGCCACAAATACAACCTACTGCGTTTTCTATTGAAGCTGTTCCTGAGTATAGTGGAATGCCTTATGCCGAAATAAATGATAACAAACCTTTTTTTACAGACTATCCTACAAATTCATTTGAATACTACAGTCCACTGGACGATCTTGGACGTTGTGGTACTGCTTTTGCGAACGTAAGCATTGAGATTATGCCAACTGAACCGAGAGGCGAGATCGGAGCTATTAAGCCATCGGGATGGCAAACAGCTAATTACAGCGGTATTATAGATGATATTTACTTATATAATAGATGTCATCTTATTGGCTATCAACTTGCAGGGGAGAACGCAAATGTACTGAACCTTATCACAGGAACACGATATATGAACATTGAAGGTATGCAGCCTTTCGAGAATAAAGTGGCTAACTATGTGAAGTCTTACAATGCTCATGTCCTTTATCGAGTTACACCTGTTTTTGAAGGCAATAATCTTGTTGCGTCAGGTGTTCTTATGGAAGCGTATTCATTGGACGATAACGGTGCTGGCATTCAATTCTGCGTATACTGCTATAATGTTCAGCCTAATATCGGAATAAACTATGCAGACGGAAGCAGTTGGAGCTTAATACAAGAAACAGAGCCTTTACTCACAGAACAAGCTGACAGCGTTCCTGAAAGAAATATACCTATTGAAGATTACCCAACATATATCCTTAATACGAATACTAAGAAATTTCACTATCCTTCTTGTTCAAGCGTAGATAGCATGAAAGATAAGAATAAACTTGAATACACTGGAACAAGAGATGATGTGATAGCAATGGGATATGAGCCATGCAAACGCTGTAATCCATAAAAACAGCATTATTGAAAAAGAAAAGCTCCCTTATGTAGGGAGCTTTCGTAATAATAAACTTATTTCTTCTTCATAAATTCTTCCATTGACATTACTTCTTCCTTTGTTGTCGAAACATAAGCATAATATGAAAGAATATTTGAAGCATCTACGGCATTTATCTTTCCGTCGTGATCTACGTCAGCAGCTGCCTTTTGATTATTATCAAATCCACCATCTTTATTGGTTGAAATCATCGCATAATAGGCGAGAACCGTTGAAGCGTCTACAGCGTCTATATTTCCATTATTATTAATATCACCGAGGGAATATTCCGTAACAGGAGGCTCTGGCGTTGTATTGGACGTTGTAGTAGTGTTGGGAACGGTAGTTGAAGTAGTAGTTTCAGAAGATGTGGTAGTGGAAGTTGTTGTTGTGCTTGTAGTTGTTGTAGTCGACGAAGTTGTGCTTGTTGAAGTTAATGTAGAAGTTGTCGGAACGCCTGTTGTTGTAGATTGGCTTATATCTTTATCATACTTACCAAGAGACTCAAATTTATACCTATATTTATCTGCGTATGCTTGTGCAGTTGAACCTTCATATCCATGAATAACGCCATCGAACACATATATACTTTTGGCTGAACCATCAGGATCATCAACCATTTTATTGCAAATAGTGTTTCCATTTCCGTTTATTTTACATTCAGGGTTTAAGATATAAATTTCTTCAAGATCATAACACAAAGCAAAGCAGTTATTTCCTATAGAAGATACATTCTCTGGAATAGTTACAGATTTTAATTTATGGCAAAACTCAAATGCTCCTTGATTTAGCAATGATAAAGAAGAAGGAAGATCTATAGACTCAAGGTTTTCAAATCCACTAAATGCTGATTTTCCTATTTCTTCGAGTGTGTCAGGCAGAACAACATTATTCATAGTTTTATTATTGGCAAACGCATGAGTACCGATAATTTTTACTCCGTCGGGAATATTATAAGTTTCCTCAGTTTTTCCTAAAGGATATGCAATAATTCGCTTTTTATCCTTACTGAAAAGAATACCATTAATACTTGTAAAAGTATCATTTGCACCGTCTATATAGATATTTTTCAAATCCCTATTATAATTAAAATCAGAGTTAATCTCAGAAAGATTATCCGGCAAGGTTATGGAAGTAAACTTTTGCTTTGAGCTAAACACTAATTTTGCTATACCTGTTACCTGAACTTCGTTAATAGTTGAAGGAATGATTATATCTCCGTCTACACCAGCTTTTATAGCTGCAAGGTCTGCGTGATCTGAGTAAACATTGAATGTAAAATCGCCAACAGTTTCCTTTTCATATTCTTCCGCAGCTTTAACGGAAATAGAAGAAAATGGTACATTGCTCGTTAATGTAACTGAACCACAAATAATAGTTGTTGATATTAATCCTGCTAATAATTTAGTAAACTTCATGATTATATGCTCCTTTCAGAGTTAATTATTTTGCTTAATTATATCACACAAATGCAGCTACGTCAATATTAATACAATAGTTGATATTTGTATCAACAGACTTTTCTGAAATAACTCATAGATTTTGAATATATCTACACTTTGGAAAATTGCTACAACCATAGAACTGATTACCTGCCTTATCACCTCTTTTCGCGGTACGCAGTACAAGAGGACTTCCACATTTGGGGCAATGTGGAACTGTATTAACCTGTGGTGAAGATGTAGGTTGAACAACAGGAGGAATATTCTGCTGAGGGATAGGGGGAGCAGCATTCACAGGTTGAGTATTTGTATGTCTTTTATGGTACTTCATATTGATATTATCAATGTGAGCTTGTTTTTGAGCTTCTGAAACGTCAGTTAGCCTAAAAAGGATATTGTACGTTGCCTCAATATCACTATCAGAAATAATATTTGGGAGATTATCCCATACGCTTCTAATTCTCCAGTATAAGCTCTCTCTTTTACATATTATGGCTTCGACACTATCAGCTGGTACTCTTTTTAACTCACACCTATCTGA
Source organism: Ruminococcus sp. (assembly GCF_016283395.1). The sequence continues at coordinate 20,574 of NZ_JAEEMU010000038.1, read as the reverse complement.
GAATACAATAATAGAGTACATAGGAATACTAATTGAAGAAAAATTAGCCATATAAGCACTTAACCACTTAATATGAGTACGATTTTGCTTCAATGGACTGTAAAATCTGTTCTTTTGACCGTTTGGCAAAGATGATGTCCAATACTGAGACTTCTCATCTCCGAAAATCCAACCTGAATAGTTTTTACTTTCAATAACAAAAATGCCTTTTTGAGTTATATAAACAAGATCAATCTCAGATGTTTCACCATTATCTTTGGGAATATAGATGTTTTTGAGCGTTTTTCCTTTGCGTCCAAATAAATTTACCATGTTGAGCTTGCGTTCTGTAAGCTTCTCTCCATACTTTCCCAACCTTTCGTCTGTCCAGTATAAATCGCTTATTGCGTCCGCGAGCAAGTCAATCAGACCTTTTGCCATAGTATCAACTCCTTTATTTTTTTATCTGATATACCATTAAGAAACAAGTATCAGTGTAAGACTATATCATAGCTATTATTCCATTAATTTAAATAAGCGAACTAATAAGGAAGCAATGCCAATTCCTAAAACAATTGACACAAGATAAGTGTTATCCCAAATATAAATGAGCTTATCAAAGATGAAAAATAAGGCTATTATAGTATTGATAGATAATGTAATACGATAGGTTCTTTTTTTATCTTCTTTCTTTTCTATGAAGTATTCACCTTTTATATTTTCATATATTTCCTTCTTAGCTCCTTTCACGGAATACACACTTTTTAAAGGAATAATATTACCAATTAATGCACATAAGGGAGCTATCATATATTCCAGAAAATCATCTGTATCTTCATCTCCATTTATTAAATCGCCAAAATTTAAAAGTCCAAATATGACAAGAGTAATAAAAGCAACTATAAGTGTTAATAAATAGATGAGATTTTTAATATTGGCATCCAGCGTTTTTTCTTTTGATTTGAAAAGAAATGAGTCCATTATCCACATTACAACATATATAGAAACAACATTTAAAAGCAATAACAATATCTTCAATATAATACAATCAGCACTCTTGTAAAAACAATAGAATAAAGCTGGTAAAAAATAAACTATAAAAATACAGATACACGAAAAGTGAAAAATCCACTTACTGATTTCATTATTATTTATTGTTGTTTCTTCATAATTAGTTTTCTCTTTTTTTACTTTCGAACGTAAAGGAGCAAATACAGCGGCAAAAAGCATAATAAAAATAATGGAGAAAATAATAGTCAAGCCAATAATTTTTAGTGACATATTTAACCTTCTTTCAAATAGTATAGCAATTATATATTGAAATCCTTAACTAACTTATAAAATCTATTCTTTTTCATATCGAGCTTTTTCATTGTAGCAACTGCGGTCTGTTCGCCATTGCGCCATTTCTTACACTCAGCTCTGAACTTTTCTTCATTGAAAGGAATAGGCTTGCGTCCTTTGTACTTGCCTTGCTGCTTCGCTAAAGCAATACCTTCACGCTGCCGTTGCAGGATCGTTTCACGTTCAAGCTCTGCCAGAGCTGCGAACACAGTGAGCATGAACCGTCCCTGCGGAGTATCAGTGTCCACATTCTCTTTTAGGCTGATAAGTCCAACGCCTTTATCGGTCAGCTCCTGAACGATCTGTAACATATCCCTTGTACTTCTTGCAAGTCGGGAAAAGTCAGAAACAACAACAACATCGCCCTCACGGACGTAACTGAGCATAGCTTGCAGCTGTGGTCGGTCCGTATTCTTGCCGCTGAGCTTGTCGATGAATATTTTTTTTATTTTTTCAGTGTAGCCTTCAAAGGAGTGGAGCTGACGAGCTTCATTCTGCTCCATTGATGACACACGAGCATAACCTATGTATGTTTTATCCATGTTGCTTTCCTTTCCGTTGATATTTGTATCAACTCAAATTTTTATATTGACAACTCCTTTATTATGTGATATTATAAAAAGGTTTGAAGGTATCAAACGGAGGCTTGGGATATACTTATTATAATTATAAAGGAGTTTTTTGTATGCGAGAATTTAAGTATGTCTCAAGGAAAGAAGCTGCTCCACATAAGGGGAATATAATCTCACTTATTAAAGCAGTTCAGAAGGAAGTTAAACCTTACTTCACGTTTCGCTTTGACTTTATTGGAAGTTCAAGCCGTAATATGATTACCTGTGAGGTAAAAGGGAATATTGGGTTTGACTTTGATCTGAACATCGAGCCGAATGTTCCAGAAGGGAAGTACAGTCCAGAATTTATAAGAAAAGTCATTTTTAAAGCTTTTCAAAAACACATGAGACAATTCGGCTATTCAAAGATTGAAAATTCAAAAAGCGTAATTACACTTAAAGCAGTAGATAAATCGAAAAGTAAAATTGAACATAGCTGTGATATAGCGATAGTACGTCATTGTAATGACGGACGTCAGAAGTATATCAGGTACAACAAAGGGAATAATCCTTATTTTAGTTGGGAGTTCCGAGATAAATCGTATTATATTGGTGACAAATTACAATGGATTGAAAAAAACAACTATAAACCATTACTCCGTGAGCGTTACTTGTTCTATAAAGGTAACAACAATAATCCTGATAAGCATTCAAGGACGCTCTTTGCCGAAACCGTAAATAATATTTACAACGAATATCGGTATTTGAACAGATAAATTATAAAAGTGTCCTTTTAGAGTGGCAAATTATTAGCGGACGTCCGCTAAATAATGAAACGTCTTTAAGAGGACACTTTTTGTCTATCCCGATAGAGTTTACTCTATAAGGATAATTCTATTATATCACATTATAAAAGGCGGTTCAATATTGTGAACCGCCTTTTTTATTAGTTGCTGATTAGATGCAAAAACGCCCAAGTAAAAGGTGCATGAGATTAAACCTTTTATTGGACGTTTGTAATGTATCATTTTGTTCGTTTTTAATCATATCAGTTACATAGGCAATTAACTGCTCAGGAGTTGGCTTTTCTCCATTAGGGCAAATCTGACGCCATCTGTCATATATTTCCTTGTCAGTGCTGTTATAGCATTCGTCAATTAACTCCTGTATCACATCTCTTACCTCAGATAAGGGAACGCCGAATTCGTATGCAGCTCTTTTTAGTCCTTTTTTGATTGTGTTCATAGTAGATACCTCCATAATTAAGATGATAGTATCATTATAACACACGATCTGATAAAAGGCGTCAGAATAAAAAGAGAGAAAAAGTCGAATTAAGTCGAATTATATCGATTCGGTTGATATTTGTATCAACTTTCTTGAAAAAGAAAAAACTGAGTTAATTGCTAATGTAAATCAGAAATTACCGCTGGTTGAAATCAGAATTTTCATCCGAATAATCTATAATTACTTTCTTGCATTCTCTACAGAGGAAAGCTGTAACAGCAGATCCCTTCAGAAAGGATAGTTCTGAAAGAATCACAGAACTTTCATGAAACTGTGCCCGACCCAAGAGCGGCCTTTTGTCGCCTTTCTTCCATGAGATCTCCTGTGGGCTTTGAATAAATCCCAATTCCATTTCTTTTTTACAATATGGGCATTTCATATTGATCCTCCTCTTCAAATTCCGATTTAGTTTTTATTATTATTGTAAATTTACAAATCCAAAAATTTCTTGATAACGTTTATAATTCCTCAAGTCACTAATCTAAGAGCAACTCATCACTGCACAGAATGTACTGGGAACTATAAAAGATCCCAATTTGGATTCATTTCTTCAGGTGTTTTCCAATCAATATTGTATTTTTCCTTTAATATTCGTTGTATCTCCCTATCAACAACCAAAGACCTACCAAGCCTGATATCTGGTTCTACTAAAGATTCAGCTTCAGTTCTTACTTGATCTATAATAGTATGGAAATATTCGGTATCTTCGATAGGATCGCGCTTTAACGGTTCGGTTTTGGGGAGTAATTCTCTTTTTCGTCTTTTCATAGTCTCACTCATCTAAGTATTTATTTATGGATAATCCTTTGGTATGCCAATTTCTAAATCCATATGTGCTGATACACTTACAATTATATAATATTTTGGAAGTCCTGTTTCTACAGACATATCCGAAATCTCTTTCATTATCTGCGTACATTTCTCGGGATAACAGTGAAAAAGCAAGCCTGCTGTATCAAATCGATAAGATATATTATCACTGTCTAATAATGGCAGCAATTCCTCTTGACGACCTTCGTCTATAATTTTCCTTGCATATTTTCGCATCTTATCGAAATACTTATTGTACTGCCTTATAGGCTTATCATTGATAAGTATCTCATCTCTTTTCTGTAATGCTTCGATAACATAATCTAAATCGTCTTTTTTCATTTTTCTCCTGCTATTCAACATCTAAGAATTTCTCGATAACGGTCATAATTTCCTCAAGTCGCTTTCCGCCGATGCCCTTTATCTTACTCAATTCAGTTTCCAAAGCTGGAAGATCTATTGTCTTGCCCTGTTCACCAAGCAGTTCATCGCCATACTGGAGAATGAACTTAGTCAGTGTTTCACGATCCATTTTCTTTATCTTCTTATAGGTATCTCTATCAATTATCTCTTTCTGTGCCATATTGTTACTCCTGTTCCTTTGAGCTGTTCTTCATATCTGTTTCAATCAGACTCATTATGAGCTCCGTCAAACTCATGCCTTTAGACTGAGCGTATTCCTTGTATTCGTCCTTTTTTCCTTTAGGTAAGTTTATGGTAAGCTTATCACGGCTTCCTTTCATATACCTTATGGTTCTATTCTTGGCATTTTCGTTATACATAAATAGCTCCGATCCCGTTGCTACTTGTAGCAACGCAGCATATTTGGTACTCATAATTGTATCATATAGGGACGTTCCAGTCAAGCCAAAGCAAAAAACTGTAAATCTGCACAAAATAACAATTCGTATAGCCGTCTATATGTGTGCAGCTATCCGAAAGCACATAAGAAATGTGATCATTTCACAGAAAAATATTGACGTATAGCCGTCTATATGCTATAATCTAAGCACAGAATTGAAAAAAATCCCGAAAACCAGTCAGCTGACCTATCGGCTCAAAAACGGGGAGAAAGGAACTGTTATGAAGGAAACATATAAATCACTTGTTAAGCTTTACAAGTACAAGGAAAACGAATATGCTATTGTTCAGGGAATTCATGACGGTATCATCAGAGCAATCAATTATAATTGCCTTGATGAAAACGGAAGGACTACTCAACCGTTGAACGGAATCGAGATGTTCTGCTTCAAGGATGCCAATACAGTTGAGGATATTATCAAGCGGATAAACCTAAAAATCGACTTCGATGAGTACATTAAGCAGCATGACATTGATACCTCTGATATGAAAACTCTTGCAAAAGCATATAAGAAGTTCTATGAGAAGAACGCAAAAACTGCTGCTGTGCAGGAAGAAGGACGGACGCTATAAAAATGGGACGGTTAACTACCGTCCCTTTATCATTTATAGTATCAGCTGTTAGCTTAATTGCATAAAAAATGTAAACAATTTTCTTGATTATTGAAAAATATGCTTATTCATGATATAATAATATGTATATAAGCACATTCTGTGTTTAATAGTAACTATACGATGGGGTGAATAATCATGCCTGAAAAAACAAAAAAAGGAAAAAGGAAATACATTAAATATTCTCAACTTATCGTCCTTTATATTCTGCTTAAATATTCCGATGAAAACAATTTGCTTACAAAAAAGAAAGTCATGCAACATATAAATAATGAATTTGGCTTACATGACATAACAATAGACAATAAGACACTGGACAGAAGTCTTGATGCAATAAGCGAATTCTATGAAATAAAGAATGATCTGTTAGGGCAATATAAATGTGGTACAGATAACAATAAAAAAAGGAAGACAAATATCCGCATTGAGCATATTTTCCACGATTATGAGTTAAGGTATCTAATCGATATGGTGAGTTCGTGTGACTATATTGTAAAAGAAGAACGAAGAGATCTTATAAAGAAACTAATGACACTTACTTCTGAAAATTTTCATTCTAAATTCAAACCATATGTTTTAAACGATACTAAGAAGAGCAAAGTTATGGTAAATGAATTTATGAGGAACATGAAAGTCATACATAAGGCTATCATTGAAAAAAGACAAATTAGTTTTTGCCGCTTGACACGCACACTCAAAGGTTCACTTCTGAATGAGAAAGACAAAGATGGCAATGAGATAATATATACCGTAAATCCTTACAGAACAGTTTTTAATGACGGCTTTTATTATCTTGTATGCAGTAAATCATATGATGATAACCGAATTCCTGATAGGATAAGCAATTACAGGATAGACAGGATGAGCGAGATAGAGATAATATATGATTCAGTTTACTTTCCTGAAACAAGCATTGCTAACGCACCTAAGAACATCGATACAAAGAAATATATCAGTACTCACAGAATGATGTGGGGAGGTAAAACAGAAACTTTTATTTTCAGATGCCCAGAATGGGCAATAACTGAGATAGTTGATTTTTTTGGTGATAATTACAGTATAAAACCACATGACCAAAAAGAATCATTTATTGAGGTTTCAGTCGAAAGCACCTTCGATAATATGCTAATATGGGCAAGACGTTTCTTTGATTTTGTTGAAGTCATTTCTCCGAAATCACTTAGACAGAGATTGAAGGATGATATCACCAAAGCCTATGAAAAATACTGCAGGAATGAATAAAAACTCTATACAGGCAAAACTATAAAAGGCATTTTGCGCATAAAATCGCCTTTTACAGCTCCTGATTTCATCGTGCAAAAACATCCCCTTTTAGGGGTGTTCTGTGTGATATAATAACGTCAGAAAGAAAAACAATGACGTTATTTGAGATCAGGAGGTAAATGTATGTTTATTCCAGAGGAAAGATGGATAGAAATCAGCAGGAGCTTCATTGATGCATACTCTTTGTTTTACAAAGAAGGCAAGGAAACAACTTGGATCAAGCTCAATAACAGAGATATTGAGATTACATTTTTACCAAACGATAATAATGATCCCAATCTTATCAAAGTTATACTGTATTGTCCCGAAATTGAGAGATTTCTGGAGCCGTATTTTGACTTGTCAACTCATGCCACAGAGGAAATAATAAAAATGCTATACTGGCTTGCCAAAAAGCCGCAATTTCTGGATATAACTAAAATCACAACAAGTGATTCCGAAGAGGAGTATGAGCAGCTCAGAGAAACATTAGTTGGTGCATATCAAGATTGTTATTATGATCCTGCTTCAGAAGCGTGGGAGGAAGTTGGAACAGAAATCCGTATCATAGAACTTCACGACAGAGTGTTCAAAGTCATATTTGAACTCGATGACAATGGAATAATTGACGTTTATATCGACTGCGTTACTACAAAAAATTATTGTACCAGATGTGTTTACATAGAAGAACAAAACCCAGAAGACATAATCAGACTTATCCAAGATCTTGCGTGGGAGGAAACATAAACGCTACAGGACAAATTTGTTCTGTTCGGTGTGCTATACAAGAAAACAGCGTACACCATTCATTCCGACAGGAGGTAGCGTATGGATTATTATTCAAGACCAGCTTGGGTAGATGTAAGTCAGAAATTCTTCGAGGCGTATGTCAAGTTCCGCTTGGAAGGTACGGAGAAACATTTGATAGAGCATAACAATAGAAATATAGAGATTTCTTTTTTTGATCACGTTGATTTTGTGTCAGTAGAATTAAATTGTTCTGAGATTATAAGGAGTCTGAGTGGCTGTTATGACGGTTCTTCTCAGAATACAGAAGAACTAATAAGTATGATTCTCTGGCTCGCACTTGATGCTGAGGAACTGGAAGAATACAAGATACAAGCAACTAATTCCGAAGAGGCGTTCGTCAAATTAAAAGATATACTCGTAGAAAAATATCGTTATTGCTATGAGGACACCAGTGGTGAGTCTTGGAAGGCTAAAGGTGACGTAAGTTTTATCATCGAACTTTATGATCGTAGGATCAATGTATACTTTACTCATCATGGTATGTGGGAAGAGAACGGATGGATTGAGGTGTATCTGTATTGTCTTGATACAGGTATTAACTGCTCAATGGTCGTTGATCAGGAAGAAGCTGACACTGAGTATCTAATTAACTTGATACAGGATATGGCATTAGAACCGGAGATCATTGAGTTCAATGTTTCGGATTTCGAATGGGAACACAGCCTTATCAGAGATGCCTTAGTAGGTAGATTGGAGAATTATGGATTACATATTGTCAGGTATCCTTTTAATAATCTTCACTATATTTGGGAAGGCGACGTCATTGGTGATCGATACTTCAAGATACATAACAGGCTTATCAAAATACAGTTTGAGCACAATGACAGCAGCTTAATCATTATTTCCAAATGTTTCACAACAGGAAAATCTTACGAATTAGAGCTTCCTAAGGAAAGTAATCGTGTGGAGGTAGAAGATGTATGTGAGGAACTGATATACAGAATTCAGGAACTCGCATGGGAGAATGCATAAGCGAAATAGGACAAATTTGTCCTATTCAGTGTGTTATAATGTTATTACAGAAAAACACCGTTTATCTTTCTTTTAATAGGAGGCTGTGTATGGATTATATTTCTCTGGAAAAATGGGAAGAACTAAGTAAGTGGTTGGATATCAGCCAGAAATTCTATGAGGCATATACTCGTTTTCGTATCGAAGGTACATCTGTACACTGGTTCAGTATCAATAACAGAAAAATCGAAATTGGCTTTTCTTACGCTGATAGCGAATCAAATTGGATAAACGTTAAGATATATTGCCTTGATTCTAATATATGGTTTTGCGAAGAATTCTTTCTTGATGATGAGGCATGGCTTAACGAGAATAATATAACCAAGTTAATAATAGCCGAGATATACGGACTGGCGTGGAAGCCATTTCCTCAGAAAGTATTCAGGATAGAAACAGACAAATCCGTAAACACATATAAACAGATAGAAAACATACTCATCGAAAAATCACGTCAAAGTATAGATGCTTACTTGGAAAGAGCATGTTTACTTGGGTATGATTCATCAGAATGTATAATAGAGCTTTATGGTAGACAGATCTATGTATTGTCACAAGTCAATGATGCCGATGAGTCATATATAAATTATTGGTTCACATGTATTGATACTAACAGAGGTCTACAGGATACTGTCTTATATGGATTTTCTATAGATAGCGTAATACAAAAGATTTTGTATTTAGCATTGGAACCAGAATGCTTTAAGATAAATACCTCAGATTACTATTGGGAATACGAGCTTATCAAAAGAATCGTAGTCCCTGCGATAAATATATGTCCGTATTCGTGCGAATCCGGTAAGGAAATGGAAGAACGCAGCGTCGAACTTCACAGCAGACAGATCAGGATGCAGCTTAAGTATGGAAGAACCACCTTTATCGAGGTTTTTCTGGACTGCATCACAACTGGCAGAAGCAAATATTGCTTAGTTAGGGAGTATGATGAGGATCCGAAGGAGTTGATAAGAGATATTCAGGAACTCGCATGGGAAAACGCATAAGCGAAATAGGACAAATTTGTCCTATTTAGTGTGATATACTTTTACACAAGCCAAGCTATGATTCAAGGAGGTATGATCATGTATCAGTTCACCCGTGATTCAAAGTACTGCGCCACCTGCGCTCTCTGGTCGGGCGAAAGAAGGCTCTGCGACCAGTGGGGCAGCCGATTAGAGGTCAACAGCCCTATGGCTACGGGAAAATGTCTTAATCAGAATTCAGGATGCTGGAAACAGACCAAGCAGGCAAACGGTGGATGCTCTTCTTTCCAAAAATGGAGAGCTCTAAGATAAGTATTTCCCAAACATAGGCTAACAAGTAATATTCATATCGGACAGTTTTATTCTGTCTGATGTGTCAATGTAATCATAAGAAAAAAGGCAATCAATAAGGAGGAAAAAATATGCGTGTAACATCAGCACAGGCAGCAAAGCTGCTGCGCAAGCTCAACGAAGAACTGAGAGCATTACAGCTTAAAGAGTCAAATTCAAGCAGCTTTGTCGCTGCAATTCAGGAGGACATCGAATCTGTGCGTCCTGCGTATAATTTCAAGGAAATGCGTGACGAACAGAACGAACTCGAAAAGAAGATACGCAAGGTAAAGCACGCTATAAACGTGTTCAACACAGTTACTATCATTCCAGATTTCGATATCACTATCGACGAGATGCTTGTATATATGCCGCAACTCAACAGCAAGGTTGCCCTTCTCTCTAAAATGAGAGACGCAATGCCCAAAGTCAGAGTAAACACAGGTTATTCGAGCGGCGGAACTATCATCGACTATAAATATGCCAATTACGACATAGAAGAAGTCAGCAGAAACTATAACGAGTTATCGGATATTCTGTCAAAAGCTCAGACAGCTCTCGATCTGGTCAATAATACTGTGGAATTTGATATAGATATCTGATTTCACTTTCCGTTTACAGTTCTCACACGCCCCTTTTTTGAATATGACTGTGTTCATGTTCAAGGTTATCGTTTTTCGTTATTATCTATAATTTATATGTTTTTGTAAATGTTCAGTGTAAAGATATTAATGAAAAAACATCTTTTGTGTGAGACTGTAATAAAAACTTTATCTGCCAGCGGAAGTTCGGTTTCAGGCTGGCATTATAAAATATCTTTTTAAGGAGGATTTTGATATGAATATTCATGAATTGAATCGGATTATCTTTAATGAAGCTAAGCAGTATTTAGAGCAAAATGCTAACCCACTGAAATACAAACATTATTTTGAAGAACCACAAATGCACTCCTTAGAAGAAGCCTTTGAAGTTGCAGTAAGCTCAGTAAGAGATATTACAGTGACGGGTGGAGTTATTCATTATGATGATAACTATAACATAATCAAAAACTGCCTTTTCAATTTTGATTACAAACAAGTTCTAAAACAATATGGCAACGGAAAAGACGAACGATATAAAAAACTATTCAATTGCTTCATTGAAAAGATACAACCAGAAGGAACGAATTCATGGGAAAAATTTTCAAAGAATATATGCGGTGTTGCTGAATACTTAGCTCAATTCGATTCTATTGAGTCGATGCTTTCTTCATTCAATCAGCTTAAAAATGCTGATGATAGAATCAATCTTATAAAAGACATCGTTTCACGTAATATAACTCTTTGGAAATTCAAAATGGTTTGCAATTGGTTGAAAGATATAGGAGCAAATGGATTTGCCAAGCCTGATAGTGTTCTTACCTCCATTTTTTTCGAACTAAAACTGGCAGATAAAAATGATGAATCAGTATTTAAGGCAGTAAACTTAATGGCACAGGATAATAATGCTTCGGTATTCTTTGTGGATAGAGTTTTCTGGTTGATTGGGACAAATTCGCCTACAGTTGTTAGCGAGATTGAAAGAAAAAAAGGAAAAAATAAAGAGGATTTTATAAAAACAGTTTTAAGTAAGCTGAATAATAATATAAGAGAAATACAGGAGGAATCTAATATGGGAACATCAATTCTATCAGAGGCAACCACAAAAAAATTTGATCATCAGTGGATTGAACGTCAAATTAAAGAACTGTCGAATGGAAGGTACGAAGTTATTGGGAAATCTATAAATGAATTTTATAGTATTATTTCCAAAGAAGAATGGAAGAAAATTAACTTCCATTATGAGTTAAAATGGACATCAAGTTCACCTATATACCAAACCTCAAACATTAATATACGTATACACTTGGAAAGTCAGCACATCGATAAAGGATTAGATAAGAAGGCAAGAGATTATTTTTCTCGACAGGGTTATATCATCAAGGGAAATACATTTAAGGAAATAGAAGGTAAACCTTTAGAGATATCTATTACACCTGATTTTTCATCTGAGAAAACAGCTCAAAACACAATTAAAGCAATAATAAAAAAACTTGATTCTGATGCATATCAACAGTGCGCAAAAATAGCTGATGAGTGCATAGAAAAGATATTTGGTAAAGCGAAATAGAGCGACAACAGATTCGTATAAACAGGAGGTAAAATGCGAAACATCGATAAATTTCGTGGCTGTCTAATAGGCGGAGCTGCCGGTGATGCCTTGGGATATGCAGTTGAATTTCTGCATGAAGGTCAGATTTTCTCACTATATGGAAAAGACGGAATAACAGAATATACTCTTAGAAACGGTATCGCAAGAATATCCGATGATACGCAGATGACCTTGTTTACTGCAAACGGACTACTTATAGCAGCAGATAACAATTCCGACTACGAAAGCTGTATAAAAGAAATGTATCAATGCTGGTACAGAACGCAGACCGAACCATATCCTTTGCTTGATAAAACTAAGTCGTTTCTGATGGATATTCCAGAGCTATACAGCAGACGTTCTCCGGGCATGACCTGTTTGTCCGAAATTAAAGACGGAGCTAATGGAACAACCGAAAATCCAATAAACGACAGTAAAGGTTGTGGTGGAGTTATGCGAGTTGCTCCTATTGGGCTGTATTTCTGCAATACGCCAATTTCATATGAACAGTCTGATATGCTCGGTGCAGAAGCTGCGGCTCTTACACACGGTCATGACCTCGGCTTTATTCCTGCCGCTGCACTGGTACATATAGTCAGGACTGTTACAGAAAGTGATACATCACTAAAAAAGGCTGTAAAAGATTCAAACGCAGCTATGGAAAGACTGTTTCCAAAATCAGAACATATCACGGATTTTACCGCTATTATGCAGAAAGCCATTCAGCTTTCAGAATTAAATATTGACGATATTTCAGCAATCCATCAACTTGGAGAAGGCTGGGTAGCCGAGGAAACACTCGCAATTGCAGTGTATTGTTCCTTAAAACATGAGAATGACTTTGATATGGCGATAAGAACAGCTGTAAACCATGATGGCGACAGTGATTCTACAGGCGCAGTCTGCGGAAACATTCTCGGAGCATACCTTGGATACAATGGTATACCACAAAAATACAATGATTATCTCGAGCTTCATAACTTAATATGTGAGATTGCAGATAAACTTAGTTGTAATTATAAAACATAATTTTATATAAGAAAAAGACCTGACATTTCAAAATCAATGTCAGGTCTTTTGTTGTTAATTGTACAAAGAATAATGATTCAAAACAGTTTACGCATAGTGTTGCCTTTTTGCATACTCAGGCAACAGCACAATAAATATCCCCTTTTAGGGATATTAGGTGTGATATAATAACATCAGAAAGAAAAAAAGCATTTCCAATAAGGAGGACTTATATGAGAGTTTATCAAGGTTATGGTTCCGGTTCACCTATTTATACAATCAAAGGAAATCAGGTTTATCAGGGATATGGCTCAGGTTCACCTATATATACGCTAAAAAATAGTTGATTGGAGGGCAAATTATGCATGATATTAAAAAAGGCAGACAGTATACATTTGACGGCTTTGAGGTCACAAAAGCCAATAGTAAAGCTTATGAGGCAGCAAAACGATTTGCGGAGGACGCTTCTTCCAAGCCGTTAGCTTTATTTGGAGGAACTGCAACAGGCAAAACACACCTACTTTATGCGGTCAAGAATACAATTGAGCAGAATACTCCTGAGCAAACGGTAATCCTCACAACAACAGCGGAGATGATGTCTTTACTGGTGGATGCTCTTCTTAACTGCGATTCAGCGAAGCAGTTCCGCGAAAAGTATACTCAGGCTGATGTACTGCTGGTAGACGATATTCAGGAGCTTGCCGGCAAGGAAGCTATCCAGAATGAGCTGATACTGATATTCAATTCGTTCTATGAGTCAGGAAAGCGTTTCATGATGACTTCTTCTCAGAAGGAAGCAGGATATGGAATTCAGGATAGGCTGGTCATTCGTGAGTTCTGTGGAGATTTTGCAGTTATCACACGGGCGTATATCCATGCAAAATTTGAGCAAAATCAGGAACGTGATGAGAAACGAGCCTCATTGCTTAAAGAATCAGAACAGGTTTACTGGGGAATATCGCACGATAAGGAATTCAGCATAGAATCATTCAAATCATATTTCAAAAATGTCTGGTCGTATTTCAGCCAAAATATCAGACTTTTCGATATTGACCGTGAAGACGCCAAAATCATCTGCTATCTTAACCGCGTTGATACTGTATTGCACTGTAAATTGCTGTCTAATATCGAAGTATGGGAGCAAAACGCCTGCATTCTGTTTCTTAAAGGACTGATATATACGCTCACCTCCTATGATATCATAATGTATGAAGAAGGATTCTATGGTGATGGTGTCCTGTTCATACCGCTACCGCATCACGCAGGAACATCGGATTGCCTTGAGATTAAGATAGACGAGTTTGATAATTGGTTCAACAGGTACTGCGAAGGATATAAAAGCACACGCAGCGGAAAGAGACTATCAAAGATACATTGGCGTTTGGATAGATGATCGGAGGTATTGATGAGAGTATCTGTATATTCAAGGGAAGCAATTGAGTCCATTATTGCAGATGGCAAGTTCCCCAAAAATACCGCTGTTATCAGCTTTTACGATCCGGCGATAAAGCGTATTGACGAAGATTACTCACACGTTGATTATAGCGGCGTCTGTGATACTGTCTTTTATAGCGAACTTGACGATCTTGACCTTGATGTCCTTAGACGTAAGGGATACACATACGATACTTATTTTCCTGAAGCTCCAGATATTGCCGCATTTGTCTACAGCGCATACGATAAGGGGAGGGATATTATCTGTCAGTGCGAATACGGTCAAAGCAGAAGCGCAGCCACTGCCGCTGCAATACTGGAACATTTTTATCATTCAGGAATATCGATTTTCACGAATTATAATTATTATCCTAATCAAGTAGTTTACCATAAGATATTTGATGCGCTTGAACAGCATAAGAGATACCATGATAACAAATACTATTACGCTGTTGATGCAGAGACTCTAAGGACGCATATATCTAAAATGCAATTGCCAGAAACAATCCTTGAAGGCTATACACATGAGGATGGAAATTCAGCCGTTGACCTTAAATGTGAGCTTGAGAAAGCATTATCAGAGGGAAATATGCTGTACCATACTGCCGAGGAGATTATAAACGCTCTGCTGAAAAAAAGCAGCCTGTATACGCTTCATTTACAGTAACAAAGCCTGTATGTGTATTTGATAAATATTATTTCTGGGATGCATATGCTGTTTGCACCTATTTCAAGTATGGATGCGAAGAAATCCCTGTCGAAATATGGTTTAATAAGTATCGTTCCTCATCTGGAAAAATAGTTTGCAAAAGAACAATGCATACATACAATTACACATTCGGCGTCAAACCACTTCGTTCACTGTCATTTTTTGGCAAGTTATCATGGGACAGTAAAAGAAAAATGATAGATGCTGTTCCATTGATTATAACCAATATACAGAGCGAAAATATGTATTATCAGATGTGGTAGATAAGATGAGTCTTAAGGAGAGGTAATTATAAAAAAGCCGAGAATATTAGTTACTTCCGCCAGAAACGCCCTTCGCTATGTAATGAGGCATTTCTGTGAACCAGGCGTTACCGAATACGCTGAAAAGACCGATACTTATGCAGCTATCTCAATTCAGGACACATATGGTGGTGGCTTCGGCTTTGAACTTAAGAAAAACAAGTATTGCAAGGATGTTCTGACTCTATATTTTGACGATATCGAAGAACCTGAGCATGGGCTGAGACTTATCTCTTTTCCACAGGCGATAGCTATTGTCAAATTTATAAAGGCTCACTCAGAGGATGTTGATACTCTACTTATACACTGTTTTGCAGGAGTGTCACGTTCCCGTGCAGTTGGAGCGTTTGCCAGAGAGGTACTTGATATACCTCCAACCGATGAAACGGATTATAATGAGTACGTTTATGCAATACTGCATCGGGTATGGAAAGAATTGAATAAATAAACTTGTTTTGAAAGGAATGCTATTATGTTAGAATTAAGCGGAAAGTTTAACACAGCTAAGGTGTTTACTGATGTTATTGATAAGAATGCACTGCCTCAGATAACCGAAGTGTGTAATCAGCCTATATATAATACATAATCAAAATAGAGGCGGTGCATTTGTACTGCCTCTATTTTGGGACAATGATAAGAATCATCATGTGCAGCGGATAGTAAACATAGAAGAACCAACGAGAGATTTTCTTTTTCAATGGAGTTCTGCTGCGGTTATGCTTGCCATTATACAAATGTATCGTTATTTTCAAGATTACAAATTTGTAATTCTGAACACAAGAGCATTTTGCCATGATATAATAAGACCATACCACAGAGGTAAGGAAAAGTTCAGGCGCCGAACGGTATTCCTACAGACAGAATATATAAATCAAATAATTATTATTTTTTAAGGAGAGATTGTTATGGAAAAAATGTCATCAACAGAATTAAAGGGCCTTGCACATGCTACTGCAAGAACTGTAAGAACAGGTAATCGTCGAACAAGACCTACAGCACCAACACCTGCCGAAAAGACTAACACAGTAATCGGATATGGAATCAATGCATTGACTGCTAAATACCCAGGAATAAGAGACGTTACCCGTGTTCATCCAATACTCAATGCAAGTGGCAGAACAGAAAGCAACATTGACGAAGTGTCAATGCCGTCTACCGACTTTAAGTGCGCTGTAGAAGAATCACTCACAGATTTGTCTGAGAGATTTTCTCTTAAAACATCTGCAGACGCTTCGTTCTGTGGATTTAAGGCAGGATTTACAGCTGAGTATTCAAATTCTAAAAATAGCACTGAGGAAAGAGCTTACACAAAGATCTATGCACTGACTACTATATATCGCGAGCGTTCAAAGCTAAGTAATTATATCCAGAATCTGGATACTGAGTTTTCTGCAGATCTTAACTCGTCATTGTCGCCGATTACGTTATTTGAAAGATACGGAACTCATCTTATCGTTGGCGCATACTATGGCGGACGTGCTGATGTCAGTCTGTCAACTCTTAAGAATACAGATGAGGAAACATCAGAAATTAAAACTAAGGCTGAAGCAGGCTTCAAGGATATTGCTAAAGTAAGCACCAGTACAGAATGGAGTAATTTCGTGAAAAATATGTCATCCCGTTCGAATTTTCATGCTTCTTCTATTGGTGGAACAGCTTTTGACACCACATCGATGGACAGTTTCCCTTCAGCTTATAAAAACTGGCTTTCTTCGTTTAATAAGTCTAATAGTGTATTTTGTGGTATTCCAGAAAATGGAGCATTTGTTCCTGTATGGGAATTAACTACAAATACAGCACGAAGAAGCGAACTGATGAAGTATTATGATTCAAGGATTGCTGAAATTGACGGAGTACTTGCTTCAAATGATTCATATATAAATGATATTGTGATCGTTTATGACAGTAAGCCGAATAGAGCTAAAGAAAAGTGCCCTAGAGGTTATTATCTGATTGATGCTGACCTAAATAAAGGCTGTGGTTCTGATACGGATTATATTTATCTTTGCTATAAATTAGGCGGTAAGGCAAATGCTGTTACAAATATTCTGTGTGAATACGATGATAAGGAGCTGAAACCAATGACTTGTAATGTTTTGGCGCCTGACGGCATTAGGGCATCGTATAGCCGCCATGCAGAGGATCTTAATCATAATGGAGGAGGTAAATATATTTATCTGCTTACCACTAAAGATAAAGAATATGCTCCTATTCGCCGCCTTGACGTTGATTGCAGTTCTACTTCAAAAGCAAAGGGGCGTGATTGGAGTACCGTAACATGGAAGAATAGCAGGGAGATTGCAGACGTAAACAAAGGCTGCGGTGGTAAAACAGATGATATCTTTATTCGCTACAAGAAATAATATATACTGAATAAAAATGAAACATAGCAAATTTGAAACCAACGTACTAATTCTGAAACTCACGATGATCTCTTACAACATTCTTCGCATCATTGGAACAGCAGCGATGAAAGGCAATGATATGCCCATCCGTCACAGCACGATTAAGCGCAGAAGAATCCGGACTGTGATCGACAATCTAATTCTGATCGCAGGTCATCTGACTGATCACGCACGTAAATTACGACTTGCGCTCGGTCACTCTAACGGCTGGATTTGTACTTTCCTCAGAATCGCTGAAGCGTTTTGAGTTTTGCGGAATCAGGTATTATTAAAAAGGAGCGATCTATCATGGCAAAAACAACTGAAGAAATCAACAACCTCGAAAACAACACAAATCAACCTTTGCAGTTTACTTTCAATGAAGGTAAAGGCAGGAATGTACTTGGATATGGTTTGAATACATTAGCTACGGATACCGATATGATATGTTCATTGCATCCTATGCTTAAAGAAGAGTACAGATCTCAGGATCATATCAGCATCAAAATTGAAAACAAAACAGAATACAGAGCCGAAACAGAAGAAT
Source organism: Ruminococcus sp. (assembly GCF_016283395.1). Next base: position 2,186 of record NZ_JAEEMU010000038.1, on the reverse strand, counting down.
CCGTTGAAAATCTGTATGAAAAGTTTCAGATGACAGATTCGTTGAATGCTAAATACAGTATATTTAGTGCTGGTATCAGCTTTGGTTTTACCAAGGAAGACAGCACTGAGTCTGATCGAGTATTTACTAAAATAGTAGCTATAAGGAAGATTGCCAAAGTATGGCTTGACGAAAACGAATACATAAATAAGCTCGATGAAGATTTTTCAAAAGAGCTCAATGACAGTAATGTTTCTCCTGAAGTATTATTCAGAAAGTACGGCACCCATCTTATAACAGGTGGCATATATGGTGGACGTGCGGATGCTTCGCTTTCTTATCATAAGGATAGTGCCTCACATTCTCAGAATATCAATACTAAACTGAAATTCGGTATAGGCAATATCGTTAATAATGAAACTACTGCAGAATGGAATGAAGCAGCTGAGATTATTGCTTCTAATGCTTTCTTTACTGCCACAGCTTTAGGCGGAAACGGTTTAGCTTGTGCTTCTATGAAAAGTTTTCCAACCGCATATCAAAAATGGTCTGACAGTGTTGATAAGAATACAGCTGTTTTTTGCGGTATATACAGCAATGAGAATTTAATTCCTGTATGGAAGTTTGCTGAAAACAGCAATCGTCAAAAACAACTTCAGAACTATTATGAAGATGAGTATGCAAAAATCGAAGCCAATATTACAAGTGCTTCATATATCGTAGATATTAAGTTTGTCACAGGAAGGAACTGTGAGGATGCTAAGCGCAAACGTCCTAATGGTTATAATCTACTTGAGACCGACCTTAATCACGGTTATAAAATAAGTCAAGGTACTCCAGCTGATATCATATATTTATGTTATAAAATGGGACCAAAGAGTAGAGCCATCACAAATATCCTGTGTACAAGATATTGTTACCCGAAAGAAGAACTTTTCACATCTGAGGAATTAAATAAAGTCATTAGCAGTAAAAACAATCTTAGACAGCAAATGAAAGTGCTGGCTGATATTATAGCGTCTAAGGAATGGACAGATACAAGAGTTCCAGTTGAGCTTACAGACGAAAATGGAATAAAAGTATCTTATGAAACAATTAGACAGGATCTCAATAGTAGACCTTCAATTAATAAAAAAACATTTTCAGATGTCAGTTTTGAAAATGTTTTTGGTCTAGGTTTTGATGGTACATATGTATATATGAATATTACCAGGGATAAGCATTATAAGCCTATAAGAAAATTAGAAGCATATTTAGACAGGACTCCTACTGATGCTAATCATTATATAATAAAATGGGCCGACAGCGCACAAGGCGCCGACCTAAATGATAGTATGTTTGGTAATAGAATTTATATGGCGATGATACGTTAGCATATATTATTTGTATAATATAATCATGATAGAGGCGTTGCAATTGTACCGCCTCTATTTATTGGCGATGATAAGAATCATCATGTGCATCGGATAGTAAACATAGAAAAACCAACGATTGATTTTCTTTTTCAAAGGAGTGCTGCTTCGGTCACGCTCACCGCTATATAGATGTATCGGTATCAAAGCGAGCAGCGCACCATAATTGAAAGAGAAAGCTACAAAGCTGTCGTAGTATTTAAGGAATGTTACCGGCAGAATTATTATCGTTGCTGCAATAAATGCAACCAGCATCTTACACCTGTCATTATTGAAAAAGAAAAATATTATAGTCCAGACCGGAATTATATAGCCCCAGTCCACAAACTGTGCGAATGAAATTGTAATTGCAGTTAATATACCTTTGGCTGTAAAGTCCAGCTTATCATTCGTCAGGATCAGCAAGCAGATGAACGAAAGCACCAGCGCAAATAAGAAGTTCAGACTGCTTATAAACCGCAGTACACTGTCGGGGACACTTCCGTATACATATATATAATATACAGGCTGACTTATGGCAGCGAACAATAGTAATCTGAGTAAGTACCTCTTTTTATCATGTGTATGCCTGAAACCTTCAGCAAGAAAGAAGCACATAATGGGAGCCGTTGTCTTACCGATAAGGTGCAGGATATAATGGGGAGCCGTACCGGCTGGAAGAAAAGTATATGCAATGTGGTCTAAGGTCATAGCAATTATAGCTATGACCTTTATTTGTGTTGCGGTCAATTTTTTCATAACTGAAATACTCCATTGGGAAGAATATCTGCGTTCCTGTGAATGTTTTCTTTGCTT
>NZ_JAEEMU010000053.1 GCF_016283395.1 Ruminococcus sp. | reverse complement strand
AGGCTGTGAGCCCTGACGCTGCTGCATCAGTCTCTGACGTACAAGCTCGTCGTAGTGGTCGCGGTAATAGCCGTCGGGACTGTTTTTCTTCCTGTCGTCGTATTCCGCCAGTGATACGCTGAATATAGGATAGCCCTCAGTCTTTCTGAGCTGCTTGAAGTCAACATATCCCTTCAGTATGCCGAAACTGTACAGTGTTCCTGCCAGTCCGATAATGAAAGTGAATGCGTCAAATACACTGAGATGGATGAATATTGAGCTCACCAGCATTGCCATATAGGCAAAGCATAACAAAACATCGAATATCTTGCGCTCAGTGCAGCCCATTGCCGCAAAAACTATGAGCACCAGAGATATACACGCCTGCGTGATACAGAAGCCGCCGCCCATGCCGAATTCGATATCCTTCATGGTGAACATCATGGGCAGCCACCCCACAACGTGGAGAGGTGCGCCGAGAAGAGACACCGCTGCCAGCAATACAGCAGCACCTACGGTAAACTTCAGTATCCTTGCACTGATATTGTTTATCGCCTCAAGTCTTCCGCGGCATATGGGATAATGCAGATGGTCGGGCTTTTCTGAAAGCTCGGGATTTTTACTGAATATCATAACAATCTCCGCCAATAATTGATAATCTATATTATTATACCACTTTTTTCGCCCGATGTAAAGAGTGATAAGCGGCAAGTTTTCAGTGAGCCGTTCAGATCATGGATTGACGGCAGGACAGCAAAAAGCCGCCCTTACGGACGGCTCTGTATTACTTTCTTCTGGTACCGTTTTTTCTGTCGGTACTGCGCTTGAGGTCACACATACGCTCTTCACTTGTCTGCTTGAAGCGTGACATCATATCCTCAAATGTCATTTCAGAAGGCGGGATCTGCTTTTTAGGCTCCCATACAACAGGCTTGCTGCGCTGAGCTCTTTCGCCCTTATCGCCGCCTCTGTCGCCTTTATCAAAACTGCGGTCACCCTTATCGGCTCCCCTATCGCCTCTGTCACCGCCCTTATCGAACTTGCCCTGTCCTTTGTCGAAACGGCGCTGACGCTGCTGAGAGTCACCGTTCTCGGAAGCCTTCTTGATAGAAAGGCTTACCTTTCCTGCTTCGTTGATGCCGATGACCTTGACCTTTACTTCCTGATCCTCCGACAGATGCTCTCTTATGTCACTAACGTATGTATTGGCGATTTCGGAAATATGCACCATACCTGTACCGCCGCCTTCGATATCCACGAAAGCTCCGTACTGTGTGATGCCCTTGACCTTGCCATTATAGATCTTACCAATTTCCAGCTGCATATTTATTTATAACTCCTTTTTATGGACCTGTCTCCGCAAGCCCTATTAATCCCTTGTAGTGTCGTAGAATCTGCGCTCGTCAGGGTAGGCATAGCCTCTTTCCTCAAGTGCGACCTTTTCCATATACTCATTAAGGTCATCACTGTCAAGAACACGCTGCAGCTCGGCATTTTCGGTCTCATAATCATCTATTTTAGTCTGTATCAGCCTTACCTGCTCCTCTTTTTCGGCGCAGTCTTTCTGAGTTGATGCAATAAGAACACCGCAGCCGATTATTACTGCAAATGCTGCAAGTTTTACAAGTCCGCGGTTGAACAGACCTTTCTTTTTTTCCTTTTCATGTCTCATTTTCTTCGACACGCTTTTCACGTTCTTTCCCTTTTGTATTTTCCATTTTATTATACAACAGATGCCGCCTGTTTAGCAAGACTATTTTTATTTTTTTAATAGGTTTAACAATAATTTTGGAATTTCTTACAAATTCAGCAGTTGCTTTTTTACGTAAAAATGCACGGCAAGGCTTTAAAGGTCTGAAAATCAGCTTAAACAGAGCTCCGATAAGCGTGAACAGCTTGCGTATAGTCCGCATAACTACGCTGCCTATGGTAACATAATACAGCGCGTATCCTACAGCATTGCCTATGACGAAATACATTCTCATCTCGCTCCTTGCGGCAGCTTCGGAAAAGGCTGTTAGCGAAACAGCATAAAGCATGAAGAAAAAAATATCCTCGGCTGCGGTAAGGAAGCCGTTATGAGGCGTTATTATCCTGAAAACTCTCAGCACATCGTAAGCCGCTCCGACTATAACTCCCATAAGGCAGGAAAGTCCGAAAAGGCGCAGTTCCTCACTGACAGTGAAGAATGTCTCAGCCATTTTCATCGGAACAGCCTTCCAAGTGCGGATAAAGGACCTTTCCTGTCCCTGTCGCCATAGATCATGGCCCATATGTCGCCCGTTATGGTCATATCACCTGTTTCAACACTCATAGAGTCTATGTGCAGTTCCCGCCCCTGTATAGTCAGCTCACCCAGCTGAGTATACAAGCTTATCTCCTTTTCATCAAAGCTGTCAACATCTGTTATGCCTGATATACTCAGGCTTTTACGGTTTTCGAGTATTATGTTCTGATTCTGCTTTACAGTCTTGTCCTGCATGGTCATACCTCCGAAACACTTGATATTTCAAGTATATTCGGAGGTATACTTTTATATGCTTATCGTGTTATTTTCCGATGACTTCAACACAGATATCATAAAGCTCTTGCAATGTTCTCTCATCTGCTTTTTCGTCTTTTTTTGTATTATCAGAGTAAGCTTCAGCAGGTTCGGCCTTATTCATGATGCTATTAGGAGGATATGTACCTACATACTGCTGATCATCAGGATAAACAGCAGCAACATACTCAACGTATCCTTTATTTATCACAGCAAACCACTCAAGTTCATCGATCATTTCAAAATAATTCCGAGCTCTTTTTCTGAGGAATTCCACATCAAAATCATCGGGAACATTATAATTCATGCTGTCATCTGAGCTGACAATAAACATTTTGTCAGATGAAGTCAGCTTTCCCTCTTCGTCCATCTCCACAAGTGCAGTATTCAGAGCTTTGTCTAAAGATGAAGCTGTGGAATTCAGTGAGTCTTTTCTGTTTGCTTTAACATTGCCATGTATATCACCAATACTGATCTTCCAGCCGTTTTCCCCCTTAATACGTACAGCATAAAGAGTTCCCTCATTAGTCTCGCTTTCATCGTCTTCAATTTCAAAGGTAACATAATAGCCCTCTTCGATATCGACTTCGCATGGGTACTCGTCATAATCCAGATTCTCCCACTCCTCATCAAGTTCATCAGGGTCTGCCTTATCAGGTCCGCCATGTTCATTTATGTAGTTAATTGCCCATTTTACAGTGGAGAACGCTTCTTTTATTTCACTTTCTTCATTGCTTCTCAATGGCTCGGCACTGATGATACCCTTGAATGTGACTTTTTCGTCTTCATCAAAATCATCATACATACCATACTGCAACAATGATATGACATCTTCCTCGGTCCATTCTTCACTTTCTTCTGATCTCATAAATACCTTGACGAAATCCATTATACCGTCAGGGTACTGCATTTCGAGAGTTTTCTGACGGTCATTTGCTAAAAATGCCTCGATAAACGCCTTGACAGCATCTTCATATGTGCCTGTTTCTGCAGATGCAGCAGAAGTCTCTTCTTCATCTGTTGTTTTCTCCTGTGCAGCAGTTGTTTCTGCCGCTGTACTTGCCGAAGTACCTGCCGCATCATCAGCAGCGTCCTTTCCGCAGCCTGTAAATGTACATATTACTGTTGTTAATGCGATAATTCCTGCAATTACTTTTTTCATTTTTTATTCCTCCGTTTTATTTTTTATTACATCGACACAGATATTGTATCTTTCATCAAATGACATATCATCAGATATCTTTTCGCCCATTGCACTGATAATTTCTTCTTTATCATATTTTAAGTCAGGGAAGGTCTCTATAGTCTCGGGCTTATCCTTGACATATGCAACCGTATGCGAAATACCATTGTATATAACAGAAAACCACTCTGTCTTATCTATAGCATCAAAATACCGCCTAATCTTTTTCATAAAGATATCCCTTTCAAATTCATCAGGGACATTATAATCCTTACTTTCATCAGAACATATTATAAAGCAGTCCTTCCAGCCTATACCTGCGCACTCTTCGTCCATTTCGACAATTGCACTGTTTTGTGCATTATATATGCTTCTTGCAAATCCTTCAAGGGGTTTCAGCGAATTGATCATGTTAGAACCAAGGATATATTTGGCGTTTATCTTCCATTTGCCCTTATAGTTCATAACATAAATATTTCCTTCATAAGTGTATCCTGTTTTTTCGTTTTCAAGCTCCATCTCAACGCGGTAACCGTCGGATATGTCAGACAGCTCCAGGAAATCATTGATATTTGTATTTGTAATTTCTTCTTCAAAGCTATCATTATCAAAATCAGGATCATTCCCTTTTTCATCGACAAATTTTATCATCCATGCATACATACCAAAAGAATATTTCAGATCCAGAAGTTCTTTATCTGTCATAGGTTCCTTTTCAATGATGTTTTTGATCTTTACCTCTATGTGCTCATCATCAGCATTGCCGTATAATTTACGCTGAGACTCCCTGATTATCTCATCGGCATTACGCTTTTCTTTTTCATCATATTTCACAGAAAAATCAATGACCTTCATAATATCGTCAGGCATCTGCATTTCAAATGTTTTCTTATAATCCTGCGCATTGTAAGCGTCAATAAATTCATATATAACATCTTCGCAAGAAACATCGCTGACGTCAGCTTCTGTTTTTTCTACGGTAGTTTCCTCTTCTGCGGTAGTGGTATCTTCTTCGGAAACGGCAGTTGTTTCAACTGTTGTGTTCTCTTCCGCATCATCGGCAGCGTCCTTTCCGCAGCCTGTAAGTATGCCCATTACCGCTGTCATTGCTAAAATGCCTGCAATTATCCTTTTCATTATAATTCTCCTTTTGGATATTCACTGCTTTTACGGGAAATAGTAATCGAGCAAAAGGTCAACTACCATAGAATAAGCCTTTATGCCTTCATCTCTTCCGTTCATCTTTATATTCGTATCAATTGCCGCACTTGAAGCCTCACTGACAGTCTCAGTGGAGATAACTTCCTTATCTGCATTTTCTTCCCAGTAATTCTCGGGCATGAACCTGAACCAGTCCATGAGAACTTCTTCGCATATCTCGTCAGAAAGCGGATAAGCTTCCTCCACGTCGTTGTCCCAGACAGTATTATGTACATATTCAAGGGCATCAAGATAGCCGGAATACTGAAACTCCACATTATCGCTCTGTGTTGTAGCTACAAATGATATAAAATTGGCTTCGTCCTCCTGTATAAAGCCTTTCAGATGAGCAAGCTCATGGCAGACCGTTGACGGAAGATTGGCTCTTATCATATCATCGTTGTAATTGGCTTCAATAGTGTAAGGCAGATATATTCCCGTAAGATGAGACTGGCTCATAAAGTACGAAAATTCAATAGGCTTTGCATCGGGATAATAGCCTCTGAGCTGCGGTGAAAGCTTGTCCGCAGCATTTTTCATAGCTTTTTTTGCTTCTTTCTGAAAGTCGCAGGTAAGCTTAAAGCAGCCGTTCTCATCTCGCTGCACCTGCTTTGAGAGTTCGTTGCATTTCTTTATAAATGCACCATAAAGCTGAGTAAGCTCCTCGTTTGTATGCTCGTGTGCATCGGGAAAGCATTTCTCCGCAAGAGGAGTGCACTGATACATTATGAAGCAGTTCATAGTCTCAGTGGTGGTAATATAGCAGAGTATCCACAAAACAAGTGTACCAGCAAATGCGGCAGTTTTTTTGCGTTTGCCCTTTCTGAAAATGAGGAGCAGAAGAAAAAGCGGTATACCGATAATTACAAGAACTACAGCCGCAACCGTCAGCATTTCCCCAAGTGAAAACGGAAATACTCCCGTAACGAATGAAACAGCCGCCGATATGTAATGGAATATGTTTTCCACGTAAAAATCCGAAAAAGCCGTACTGAAACGAGAAATAACATTCAGAAGTACCATGACCGCTATGATAATAAGCGGTATACTGTATCTTTTTTTCATCATTCTCCCCCTTTTCCATACGGAAATATTTGAAATCAACCTAATTATACCATAATTCATTAAAATAATCAACAGGCATTTTTTTCATAACAAGAAGCGGACAGCAAAAGCTGTCCGCGCAAACTTTATGCAGTTGTAGTTACCGTTGTCTGAACATCGGTCGATGATGTCACAGAAGCAGAAGTGGTAACTGTTTCGGAAGTCACCTGCTCCAATGTTATCTCCGCAGTTTTCATCTCGGTAAATCTCATGGTAAGCTTATTGTTTGGCATATCGAACCCACTGAGCAGACCGTCCTTGTCAACGGTAAGAGTGTAATCTCCGCCGTCAAGAGTACCCTCTATTTTCAGCATATCGCCGTCCTCTTTGCCGCTGAGTTCTTCCGTCTTGGCGTTTTCGTCAACTGCCTTCATAAGATTGAGCATCATTGCCTTTACGGGCACAGCCGACTGGGGAACAGAAAACGTCAGCCCCTTGTATGAAGCTATGACATTTCCCTCGCTGAATTCCAGCTTTACGCCGCTGAGAGTATTGGGTTCGGAGAACTCTATCTCCCACACGCCCTCGCCGAAGCGTTTGATACTGCCCTCAGCTTCAAGGCGGTCAAGAGTAATGCTGACAGATGCAGAAAATGGACTTGAAAGCCCGTTCTTCCGCGAACTCTTACTGCCAACGGGTACTGCACAGGCTGTCAGGCACAGCACCACCGCCAATGTTGATACGAATGTAAAAACTCTTTTCATAATACCAGCTCCGTTCATAGTAATGAAAATACATTTTCACATCCTGCCGTAGTTATACGGTCATATTTTTCTTCTTTTCCTTTAGTATACCGAATGCATCGGGAAGATTGCCGATTATATCTCTCGGCAGCATTGCTTCCATACTCAGCTTCTGTGCCGCGATATCACCTGCAAGTCCGTGCATATACACACCTGCACAGGCACCGTCAAAAATGCCGCATCCCTGTGCGACAGCAGAGCCGATTATACCTGCAAGAACATCGCCGCTGCCGCCAACGCTCATACCTGCATTGCCTGTATGATTTGCCGCCGTGTAACGGCTGTCAGCCACAACAGTTCCGCCGCCTTTGAGCACTACGGTGATACCGTACTGCTCTGCATATTTTTCCGCAGCTAGCAGTCTGTTCTCGGATATCATCTGCGTATCGCAGCTGAGAAGCCTTGCCATCTCTCCCACATGAGGAGTTATAATGATGTCTGTACGCTTCTTCATTAAAATATCTATGTCCTTTGCTATGCAATTTATTCCATCAGCGTCTATTATTACAGGACACTCCGCATTTTGCACCACAAATTTCGTAAGCTCTATGGTATCGGGAGTCACGCCCATTCCGCAGCCAATAACTATGGCTGTAGCCTTTTTCATAGCCGCTGACAACGGCTCACAGCTGCTGTCATACAGCATAAATCCGTAATCATCGCTGTCAAGCTCGATAAATGTAGCCTCGGGAGCAAGCACAGATACAGTATCTATGCACTTTTCAACAGAAGCCACTCTTACCAGTCCCGCTCCGCTGCGAAGTGCGCCAAGTGCAGCAAAAGCCGCTGCACCGCGCATGGAAGAGCTTCCTGCGATAACGAGAACTGTTCCGAAGCAGCCCTTATGAGCATCTCTCTCCCTTTTCTGAGGATATGCAGCAAGGAAATTACGCTCTATCCTGAAATATTCGCGCTCGCCCTCAAGTATTTTCAGTGCTTCTTTGGGTATACCTATATCTGCGATAGTGATTTTTCCGCAGTATTTCTTCAACGGGAACTGAGACATACCCGATTTTATAAATCCGAAGGTCATAGTCTCGTCTGCCTTGAAGATACCGGCAGATATCGTACCCGACGCACTGTTCCCGCCGCTGGGTACATCAACAGCTATCCTGTAAGCCGCAGTTCCTATGCCGAAAATACCCATTATATCCTTGTCAAGATCTCCGTGGAAGCCTGTGCCGAAAACTCCGTCAACAAGCACCTGCGCACCTACAACAGCCCCCTTTATGAGCCCCATGCGCTTCTTCTCGGCATTGAGTATATCATCAAGAGGATTATGCTCATTTTTATCGTCAGATGGATCGGGCTTTCTCGGCTGTATTGTCATATAGTCCAGTTCTGCCGCTTCTATAGCAGCTTCCACGTTGCCGCTGCGGAAGCCTTCGATAAAGCTTATCTTTTCTCTGGGCAGTCTGCTCATCATTTCCTGAGCAAGAGGAGTTTTCGGCAGTCCGCCTATGTGTATGATAGTCAGCTTATACCCCTTATACAGAAGAATATCAGCCGCAGCAAAACAGTCGCCGCCGTTATTTCCCGTACCTGCAAGAAATACTACCGAACATTCCTCGGGACTCAGCTTCGCTTCATTGCGGCAGTAGCCGTCAATAAGCTCTGCAAGCTTTCTTCCTGCGTTCTCCATGAGCTGCCTTTTTGATACCCCCAGCTTCTCGGAACGCTCCTCAAGTCTCCCCATTTGCTTCGGTGTTACGATCTGCATATCCATTCCTCCATCTCAGATATTAAGATAAAATCATTTTCTTTCGTAGATATTTCCCCTTTGATCGTCTATCCATTTGAACTGAGGATATTCGCCGAGAAGATCCTCGCGTATGTATAAACGCTCATAATAATTATTGAAATCAAGCTTATAAAATACATTAAATTGAATCTCATAAATAGGAAGGTATTTTACGCCCTCAAGTGTTTCCTCGTCATATACCTCATCAATAGGACAATAATCAAGTATAAAATCGGGAAGCCCCTTCTCCCTCCAGCTTGCAAATACAGCATCAACGTCTTCTTTATACTTATAGTGCATATACAAGTCATCAGGACAGTCAACATTGAAATTCATAAATATATTTCTGTCAAAATACGGCTGTATCATAGCAGGATCGCCCATGAGATATGTGCTGTTGCTTTCTATCTTTCCGTGTTCGGAAGGGATCTCAAGCACTTTAAAGACATTATCACTGCCTTTATCGTATGTAACGGTCCATTGAGCCATTATTTTCCTGTCTTCAAGGTGGTTTTCCTTTATTATCTCAGCATACTTGCTTGTTCCGCATTCTCCTTTTATATCCATGTAAGAAGCACCTATGCTGTACACTACAGGCATGAGACATATAATAACGCCTACGCTCAAAATGAATTTGCGTATAAATGGAGAACCGAAACTGTTCTTTATTTTTATAAATGACTCAGGCAGCTGTATTCCGCCCTCCTGCTCTGCCATTATCCAGAAAACAAACACATGGAAAAGTCCGCTTATACCTATATGATGTGCCGACATATAATGAAATGCCATAAATACAGCCATTATTATATACGGAACAAAGAATGTAAAGAACTTTCTGTTCTTTCGTGTTATTAAAATAAGTGCAGTCCAGATCAGTAACCCGATCACGGCTTCTGCAATAAATATGGAAGTATAGTCTTTTTCACCGTTTATGCCAAACAACACTCCGCTCCAACTTTCAAAAGGAAGTATAATGACAGTACCATAATCCCTTATTCTCGTCAGTATCTCTAAGATACTTCCTCCGTTATCCACGCCTCCGTAATAGCAGTCATCCGCAGGAATTATCATAATGAGAAGCATTACTGCTGTCAAAAGGATAAAGCAAAGGGAATAAAAACGCTTGTCTTTCCAGAAAAGAAAGATCTTTTTATTTTTATGGAGCTCTGATATTATCTCAAAGGTCCACACAAGACAGAGTCCGCCTGCCAACATGATACCGTAAGCTGATGTAAGGCACAGGAAGATAAGCGAAAAAATATACCTCCACGGCTTTGAGTTACGTTCTTTATAAGTTATTGCAGCAAGCATGAACGCAAGCATGGTCATTGAATATGGTCGGCAGTATACTCCGTAATGATAAAAAAAGAAATAGGTAAAAGGCAGGATATATCTTACCGCTTTCGGGAACGGCGAACGGAATATGAGAAGAGCCATTGCCGCAGCACTGAACGTTATATTTATCGCCTTTATCGTAAGGTCAAAGGGAGCTCCGTTCTTCGCAAATACCGAAAGTATCAGATGCCACAGCGGCGGATGTCCCTCATAATGAGGGACATAGGTAAAAAGCTCCTTGAATGAAGCACATCTTGCTATCAGCCACGCCTGCGACTCATCAAACCACGGTTCATGGAAACAGCTTACAAATATAAGTCCGCTTATGTAAATAATAAGAACCGTCAGACCTGAAAGTAAGCTTTTCTTTTCCTTTTTATTCTCCATTTAAGCTCCTTTCAATCGGAAAGCTTAGTTCTGAGCTTTGCAGGCAGGAATTTTGTGATATTCTCAAGCATTCTCTCATCGGGTGAAAATACCAGCCTTGCCGAACCGACAGACTCGTCAGTGAAATCCGCATAGTATTCATGGGAAGCAATATTATCCGTTGCGAATACTATTGTCATATCATCTGTCTCTTCAATGTCATCGCTGTATTTTCCGAATGCAGTGAACTGTCTGACATTGGTCGAAAGCATCTCACGTCTTTTCTTCTTGGCAATTATCTTGTCAACATCAAGTTCGCCGTTGGTGAAAGAATACTCATACTCAACGTACGTATTCTGAAAGAAATTATAAGTTCCGTAGCCTGCTGCTGCCGCAAGGAAAAAACCCAGAACAGATATGATAGGATTTCTTATCTGAAGCAGGGAAAGAGTCAAGATCGACAAAGTGAACAAGCCGCCTACAACAAGAAACATTATTCTTCTGGTCTTGTCTGACTTTGTTTCGTTCTTTTTTACGAGCTGTTCTGCAAAATTATCCATTATATTATCTCCATTCAATAATTTTAAAGTGATACAAATTAATAATAACACATTTTTAGTCAGAATGCAATAAATCATATCTTTTTTTTCAAATGCTTCATCTTTTTTTCACAAGTTTGCTGTTACTCGGGATTTTTTTGAAAAAAGCCTTGATTTTTTTCAAAACAGCGTATATAATTATGTTATAACCCGTTGACTGAGAGAGTAAGTGTGCATAAGCTTCATCAGAGAAGGACGAAAAGGTGCGAGCGTCCTGCTGCTTTACATACCGAAGTTCACTCACGAGGGGCAAAGCGGAAGCGCGATAGAGATACCGCGTAGTAGGCTGAGACGTAGGTCTGCGTTAAAGACAAGAGAGTGTCGGCTCTCCTGACAATGGGTGGTATAAAAGCAAGGTAAGTCTTGTCCTGTTGGACAGGGCTTTTTTTAATTCATAATTAAGAATGCATAATTCATAATTATTTGTGATTGCCCCGACATTGTGCAGAAATACTCAAAACATAGCGCACAGGCAATGGTCATAAAGTTTATATTATTTTTTTGATCCGTCCACGAAGCGGACACAACAATTATGCATTATGCATTAAGAATTAAGCATTAATTATTTGAGGTGAAACAATGAAAGAACAGCTTGAAAAGATCGAAGCTCTGGCTAAGCAGGAGCTTGATGCCTGCACTGAGATCAAGGCACTGGACGACCTGAGGATAAAGTTCCTCGGAAAAAAAGGTGAGCTCACAGCTATCCTCAAACAGATGGGTAAGCTCTCCGCAGAAGAAAGACCTGTTATCGGTCAGCTCGCAAACAAGGTAAGAGCAGATATCGAAGAAGCTCTGAACACTAAGCTTTCTTCACTGAAAGCAAACGCACAGGCTGCAAAGCTGGCTGAGGAGAAGATCGACATTACTCTCCCCGGCAAACACGCTCCTTTCGGAAAGCTCCACCCACTCACTAAGGTGGAAAACGAGATAAGAGAAATATTCATCGGTATGGGCTTCAATATCGCTGACGGTCCCGAGATCGATGACGATTACCACGTGTTCGAGGCTCTTAATCTTCCTCCAGATCACCCCGCAAGAGATACTCAGGATACATTCTACATCGAGGGAACAAACGATTCTGTACTTCTTCGTACACAGACTTCTTCCGTACAGGTACACGTAATGGAGAACCAGAAGCCCCCTATCCGTATCATCTCACCGGGACGAGTATTTCGTTCGGACGCTGTTGACGCTACTCACTCTCCTCTCTTCCATCAGATAGAGGGACTCGTAGTTGACAAGGGCATCACAATGAGCGACCTCAAGGGCACTCTCGAAATGCTTATGAAGAAGCTCTACGGCAACGACTGCAAGCTCCGTTTCCGTCCTCACCACTTCCCGTTCACAGAGCCAAGCTGTGAGGTAGATATAAGCTGCTTCAACTGCGGCGGAAAGGGCTGTTCAATGTGTAAGGACGAGGGCTATATCGAGCTTCTCGGCGCAGGTATGGTTCACCCGAAGGTGCTTGAGAACTGCGGTATCGACCCCGAGGAGTATTCAGGCTTCGCATTCGGTCTCGGTCTGGAGCGTATGGTAATGGGACGCTACGATATCAACGATCTCCGTCTCCTCTATGAGAACGATGTGCGTTTCTTAGAGCAGTTCTGAGCATGGAACGCTACAGAAAGGCACTGAAAAAAAGCTATTTGCCTAATATCATACTTTTCTCTGTTATCATTTTGTTGATAGTATCCTGGATAATCGAGCTCAAAACTATTGGGGCAGATCTTGATATGCTGTCTTTCGAATACTTTTTATTGGGACTACTTCTGCTCATCGCTTTTCTCACTTGGCTATATTTCTTTATTTACAGCCGCCGTCTGAAAAAGATAAAGGAAGAGCTCCCCGATATTGAAGAGCAGATTGAAAAATGTTCGTTATCATTCAACGATACCCATTTCTTTCTGAATGAGTATTTCGTCAGCTTTGAGATACCAGTGGCTGTCAGATATGACGATATCAGATCTGTACTCCCGATACCATATATCTTGTATCGTAAAGGTAGGAAATTTGATAGGTCTTATATAGAGTTAAAATGCAAAAACGGCAAAAAATGGCGCATAAGAAAATTTACAGGAAACCGCCTCTTCTGCAGTCAGAAAAAATCAAACCTGGAAAACAGAAGGATATTCAGAGCGGTATCGAAGCAGCTGAATCAGTTCATCAAAAACTGAATACCCGAAAAGTATGATGATATTTCAAATAAATCGAAAGGAAAAAAGATATGAATTTATCTATGACAAATGCAGTATTATTCAAAAACACAGCAGTTGACAAGAGGTAAATCCATGTATAAGCAAATTAAAAAGCATATATATGCAGAATATAAAGCATTAAAAATTGTATTATCCTTTTCTTGTCTGGTCTCACTCATAATGATAACTATGATTTTTAAAGCTGACGACTGCAATATATGGCACAGACTTATAGTATGTTCTTTTTGTGCGATATTTATCTCCTTTTTGTCAGTTAACTTAATAAAGCAGAAACACAGAATAAAAAAGTTTTTCACGGAGCTGGCGATAGAAAGTGATGAAGACGCAGACGCTTTGCTTGAAAAATCTGAACTTATCTCAAATTCATCTTTTATCTTTCTGAATAAAGACGCAGTTATTGATTTTTCAACGCCAGAGCTTATCAGAATACCTGACATCGATCAGGTCAAAATGCTTGATACTTATCAAACAGATAACGAAAACAACAAAATCCCCGAATACAAGATAAATATCAGAATAAACAGTCACGATCACAGCTCTGCTGAAAAATCACTGGATTTTTTGGACAGAGAAGAACGCGATGAAGCTTATAAAAAGCTTATGAAAGCTTGTTCACAATATGGCAGTACGGACGATCTCCGATGATACCGCCATCAATAAAATGAAAGGAAAAAAAGATATGAATTTATCTATGAAATGGCTCGGCGATTACGTAAAAGCCGATATGCCTATAAAGGATTTCTGCCATGCCCTCACAATGAGCGGCTCAAAGGTAGAGTGCTACGAAAAAGAGGGCAGCAATATCTCCAACGTAGTAGTTGGTAAGATACTCTCAAAGGGACCTCACGAAAATGCTGACGCGCTGTTCGTATGTCAGGTGGACATCGGCGCAGAAGCTCCTATACAGATAGTTACAAACGCTAAGAACGTAAAAGAAGGAGACCTGGTTCCCGTTGCTCTTGACGGAGCTGTTCTCCCCGAGGGCAAGATAAAGAAGTGCAAGATGCGCGGAGTTGAGAGCTTCGGTATGTTCTGCGGACTCGATACTCTCGGTCTTACAGCTCACGACTTCCCTTACGCTGATCCTGAGGGCGTATTCGTTATCGAAGAGGACTGCAAGCTTGGCGAGGATATCCACACAGCTATCGGTCTTGACGATACTTCCGTAGAGTTCGAGATAACATCAAACCGTCCCGACTGTCTCAGCGTTATCGGTCTTGCAAGAGAGACTGCTGCTACCTACGGTACAGAGCTGAACGTAAAAGCTCCCGAGTTCAAGGGCGTTGACGGCGATATCAACTCAATGCTCAAGGTAGATATAATCAACACAGAAAAGTGCCAGAGATACTGCGCAGGTATCGTAAAGAATGTAAAGATCGGTCCTTCACCTCGCTGGATGAGAGAGAGACTCCGTGCAAGCGGCGTTCGTCCTATCAATAATTTCGTTGATATCACAAACTACGTTATGCTTGAATACGGTCAGCCTATGCACGCTTTCGACCTCCGCTACGTTGAGGGAGCTCATATCAATGTCCGCAACGCTAAGAACGGCGAGAAGATAATGACTCTTGACGGCGTTGAGCGTGAACTCACAGAGGATATGCTCGTTATCGCTGACGAGAAGAAGCCTGTAGCAGTTGCAGGTATCATGGGCGGCGAGTACAGCGGTATCATGGACGATACAACCACAGTTGTATTCGAGTCTGCATACTTCGAGCCTACACAGGTAAGACAGACTTCAAAGAAGCTCCGTCTCAAGTCTGACGCTTCTGCTCGTTACGAAAAGGGCGTTGACAGACTTATCTCCATGACCTGCTTAAAGAGAGCATTTGAGCTTGTTGAAGAGCTCGGTGCAGGTGAAGTCCTCAACACAGTCATCGACCGCGACTACACAGACAAGACTCCTGCAACAGTTGATTTCAGTGCAGAGTGGATAAATAATTTCCTCGGCACAGATATCTCTGAGGCAGATATGATAAAGTACCTCGAACGCCTTGAATTCAAGGTAGAAAGCGGCAAGGTAATAGCTCCTTCATTCCGTATAGACATCGGCTGCAAGGCTGATATCGCAGAGGAAGTTGCTCGTATCTACGGCTACAACAATATCCCTTCAACTGATTTCCGCGGCGTAGCAAGAGCTGAATTCACTGAGGAGCAGAAGTTCGCACGTACACTGAGAAATGCTGCTGTATCACTGGGCGGCTACGAGATAGCAACCTACTCATTCGTTTCACCTAAGTATTTCGACAAGATAAAGCTTCCTGCTGACAGCAAGCTCCGCAAGGTAGTAAAGATAGTAAATCCTCTCGGTGAGGACACAAGCGTTATGAGAACATCTACTATCCCTTCGATGCTGGACGTTCTCTCATTCAACTACAATAACCGCAACGACAAGGCTTGTCTCTTTGAGATAGCTAAGGAGTACCTCCCTGCCGAAGTCGAGAAGCCTTTCATCAACGGCGATACTCTCGCTAACAGCGGCAAGCAGAAGCACAAGTACAACTACTCACTTCCAGATGAGCCTCAGAGACTCACTATCGGTATGTACGGCGGCGATGCTGACTTCTACACCCTCAAGGGCATGGTGGAACAGCTCCTTGCTGAGCTTAAAATAGCTGATGTTGAGTATATCCGCGCAAACGACTGCGATGAATTCGATGAGAAGTACGCTCTCCACCCCGGCAGAAGCGCAGTTATCATCAAGGACGGCAAATATCTCGGTATCATGGGCGAGGTTCACCCTGATGTACAGGAGACATATGAAATAGGCGTAAAGACCTACGTTGCAAAGCTCAATATCCCTGAGCTCATGGAAGCTGCTGCTGACAAGATAACATATCAGCCGCTGCCTAAGTTCCCTGCTACTACCCGTGACCTCAGTCTCCTTGTTGACGAGGATATGCCTGTTGCAGAGCTTGAAAAGGCTATCAAGGGCGCAGTAGGAAAGATACTTGAAAAGGTAACTCTCTTCGATGTATACCGCAGCGACGATATGAAGAAGAACAGCAAGAAGAGTATCGCTTACTCTATCTCAATGCGTTCACACGAAGGCACACTCACAGACGAGCAGGCTGACGGAGCAATGAAGCGCGTACTGAAAGCTCTCAATGCTATCGGCGCAGAGCTCAGAGGCTAAGGCAGCGTGACGCTGTACCCATGCCACGTTGACACTCGCAAGCTCGTTCACTTTTAACAAAAACGTTACTTTTACTTTGCTTACAGCGCAGTAATGTAAAATTTAAGGCGGATTCGGTCAACCGAGTCCGCCTTTTTGCGTTAATTGCCCAAGCAACGGAGTTAACGTGTGCTAATTATGAGTAAGTACACTTGCATATATTTACAAAAAATGATATACTTATATTATAAACCAATTTAGGAGGCAAATAATGCAGATAAACGATAATATACACGGCTTTACCGTAACAAGAATAACTCCTGCTCCGAACAGCGGTTCAGAGCTTATCGAAATGAAGCACGACAAAACAGGTGCAAAGCTCATCTGGCTCAAAAACGACGGTGAAAACAAGCTTTTCTCCATAGGATTCAGAACTCCGCCTACAGACGATACGGGTATATTCCATATCCTTGAACATTCAGTACTTGGCGGTTCAAAGAAATATCCCGTAAAAGAGCCTTTCCTTGAGCTTATGAAAGGTACTATGAACACATTCCTTAACGCAATGACATATCCCGATAAGACCATTTTCCCTGTATCGAGCCGAAATGATACGGATTTCATGAATCTTACACAGGTATATCTCGATGCAGTATTTGATCCTGCTATATACTACAACCCTAATATCTTCTATCAGGAGGGCTGGCACATCGAAATGCGCAGCAAGTCCGACAAGCCTGTATACAAGGGCGTTGTATTCAACGAGATGAAGGGCGCACTTTCCTCTATATACAGCCGTATCGAGACAGAGCTCATGGGCGTGCTCTTCCCTGACACCTGCTATCGCTTCGAGTCAGGCGGACTTCCCGAGCATATCACAGACCTAACATATGAACAATTCATCGAAGGTCACAGAAAATACTACCACCCTTCAAACTCATATATATTCCTTGACGGTCCCGTAGATATCGACAACGTTCTCAAACTTATCGACGGCGAATACCTCAGCCGCTATGACAAGCGCGAAGTTGATACGGAAATACCTTTCCAGAAGACTATCGCTCCCACAGTAAAGAAGTGCTATTATGAGATATCTCAGGACGATGACGATAAAAAGCATACATATCTCGTTATGGGCAAGGTCCTCGGAAGCTGGGAAGAACGCGAAAAGATCACAGCCGCTTCCATACTCGCAGAAGCACTTACAGGCTCAAACGATGCTCCGCTCAAAAGAGCTATCCTCGATACAGAGCTTTGCCTTGATGCATCTCTCGAAGTCAGCGACGGCGTTCTTCAGCCTTTCGGTTTCCTTTGCATAAGCAACACCGACCTTGAAAGCTGCGAAAAGCTGAAAGAGACTATAAGAGATACTGTCTCAAAGCTCTGCAAGGACGGTATTGACCGTGAACTCCTCAAAGCCGCAATAAACCGCCTTGAATTCAAGTTCCGCGCAGGAAAAGAACCAAGAGGTCTTACACGCAATACCGATGTGCTTTCAGCATGGCTCTACGGCGGTGATCCCCTTTGCTACCTTGAACTCGGTGAAGTATACGACTCACTCAGAAGCAAGCTCGACACCGATTATTTTGAAAAGCTCCTTCATGAATGGCTTCTTGACGAAAACGGCAAGGCTGAGTTGTATCTGCTCCCGTCACGCACATACGGCGAAGAGCAGAAGGCTGCCGAAGAAAAGCGACTTTCAAATGTAATGAACAAACTTGCCTGCGAAGAGATAGATGTTATCATCGAGCAGAATAAAAAGCTTGACAGCTGGCAGCAGTCTGTAGATACTCCCGAACAGCTGGCAACTATGCCTCACCTTGCACTTTCCGAGGTCAGCGACAGACCACTGGCATTTGAAACAAATGAGACAAAATGCAATGGCGTAACAGTTCTGCGCCATCCAGCTTCCGATAAGGGCATAGCCGCAGTAAATCTTTATTTCTCACTTGCAGACTGCACCGAGCAGGAGCTTTCAGCCGCTGCTGCAATGTGTGAGCTTTACGGTTCTCTTGCAACTTCAAAAAGCTCGGCTGCTGAAGTACAGCGCAGAGTAACAGGTCTCCTCGGAAGCATCTCCTACAATGTGAATGTATTCTCGCAAAAGGGCGTAAAGGATAAGTGCAAGCCTTTCCTCTCCGTTAAGGCACGTTTCCTCGAAAAGAATACAGACGAAGCACTTTCTCTCATCAGCGAGATCATAACTGACACTCAGTTCAACGATAATGCAGCTATATGCGAGATCTTAAAGCAGGCAGATGAAGATTTCAAGCAGCATATCATGTCAAATGGACATTCATACTCCATGAATCGTGTAAAAGCTTCACTTTCTGCTGAATCAGCAGTTGTTGAACTTGTTTCGGGATATGAAGGATACAAGCGTCTTCACGCAGCTCTTAATGCTCCCGAAAAGCTTATTTCTGATATAAACTCTATCAGCAAGCGCATCATATGTTCAGCTCGTCTTACTGCAAGTATCACAGACAGCTACGGTATATCCATTGAGCCGCTTATCAGCTCGCTTCCCGAGGGTACTCCCTCTGCCAGCGATGAAATGGTATATACTCTTGATATCCCTGAAAGACAGGGCGTCATCATTCCTTCTGGCATATCATACACAGCTATGGCTTTGCCTGATAATTCAGCAGATATGGCTGTACGCAATGTACTTTTCCGTGCTCTTTCCCTTGAATATCTCTGGAACGAAGTAAGAGTAAAGGGCGGCGCATACGGTACAGGCGCAATGATATCACCTTCACGCGAGCAGTCATTCTACTCATACCGTGACCCGTCACCAAAGACAACTATCGAGACCTACCGCAAAGCTGCTGATTTTACAGCTGAATACTGCAAGAATGATCCCGATATCACACAGTATATCATCAGTTCTATCGCAAAGGATGAACCGCTTTACTCAGACGGAAACAGGAGCATAAAGGCCGATGGTTTCTGGTTCAGAGGAATAAGCTATAAAGAACGTGCAGATATAAAAAAGAATATGCTGAAAGTCACTCCGAAGCAGCTTGCTGATGCTGCCGAAAAGCTCAGAAACTGCGGAAATATATGCGTATTCGGCAACGAAGCCGCTATGCAGGGACTTGACCTCACTATAGATACTCTTGCCTGATATAAACCTCATTCTTTATCACATACAAAATAAAGCCCGAAAGCATACGCTTTCGGGCTTTGCTATTGTTATCAAAGAAGAGTTATGCCGTTTGCTGCGCACTTCTCTATCATCTCATCAGACCATATGGACGACTGAACTTCGCCGATATGAGCCTTGTTAAGGAGAAGCATACAAAGTCTTGACTGACCGATACCGCCGCCGATAGTGAGCGGAAGTGTGTCGTCAGCTATCATCTGATGATACTTGTACTGCATTCTGTCCTCTGCACCGCACTCTGCAAGCTGCTTTTTAAGCGACTCAGCATCGACACGGATACCCATTGAGGATACTTCAAGAGAATCATCCAGAACTTCGTCCCAGAACAGGATATCACCGTTAAGTGCCCAGTCATCATAGTCTGGAGCTCTGCCGTCGTGCTTCTCGCCACTTGCAAGCTTTCCGCCTATACCCATAAGGAATACTGTTCCGTGCTCCTTAGTGATAAGACGCTCACGCTCGTGGCCTGTCTTATCGGGATATCTGTCCTCAAGCTCCTGAGTAGTTATGAAATAAGGCTCTTCACAGATCTTGCCTGATATCTGAGGATAGCGGAGACTTACCTTGCGCTTTGTATAGGCGATAGCCTTAACCACTGACTTTACAGTCTCTTTGAGGAACTGGATATTTCTCTGTTCACGGGTGATGACCTTTTCCCAGTCCCACTGGTCAACGAATATGGAATGTGTATTGTCTGTATCGTCATCGCGGCGGATAGCGTTCATATCCGTATAAATACCCTCACCGGGGTTATATCCGTAGCGATAGAGAGCCATTCTCTTCCACTTTGCAAGTGACTGTACTACTTCTGCTTCTGCGGCGATCTCCTTGATATCGAAATCCACCTTGCGCTCAACGCCGTTAAGGTCATCATTTATACCGCTGCCCTTTTTAACGATAAGGGGTGCTGATACTCTGTCCAGAGTCAGTGCAAATGATAAAGCCTGCTGGAAAACGTCCTTGATGTATTTGATTGCGTGCTGAGTTTCTCTCAGCGTAAGGGCTGACTTATAGCCCTCAGGGATATACAGCGATCTTGACATGATTAATCACTTTCCTTTACTTGATATTTTTACAGAAAACAGCTCCATTGATGCTTTCTGTGCTGTACATTAATAATTGTTATCGTATGATATCTTCATAGATATCGCATACTGTTCCGCATAAGAACCTGCGGGAACGTGTAATTTCAGATCAGCATTTGTATATTCAAATGCTCTTTCATTTATAGATCTCATACTTTCGGGAAGATACACATCTTTCAGGTTATCGCAGTAAGCAAACGCACTATCGCCTATTTTTTCACAGCCCTCATTGAAGCGTACTTCCTCGAGACCTTCACAGTATTCAAAAGCCTCTGCCCTTACATCGGGGCAGCCGTCTATAGTCACGGTTTTCAGGTCATAGCAGTATTCAAATGCATCAGGCGCGATATACTGAACATTTCTTGGAATGAATATCTTTGTCAGTTTGCTGTATTCAAATGCATCTGACTCAATACCCGTAATATTCTCGGGAATGAGGAATTCAGTCATTGTGCTGTAGGCATACTGCGAACCAAGAATAACATTCTTTCTGTCCAGCATAGAATACTCAACATAAGTATTATCATAGTTCATTCCATTATCTTCTGCATATTCCTCTGCATATGAACCTGCGGGAGTATGAACCGTTATATCGTTTATTGCCCAGAAAACGCCTTCGCCCATTTTTGTTATGCTTTTTGGGAGATTTACGTTTTCAAGTCCGCCGCAGCTCCAGAAAGCTGAACCGGCAATAGCTTCGAGCCCCTCCTCAGCCTGAACAAATTTCAGATTTGAACAGCTCCAGAACGCCCCTGCACCTATCTCCTTTACAGAAGAAGGTATATAAAGAGCTTCCACAACATTGTTGCTCCAGAATGCATATGCTTCTATGCGCTCAACACCGTCAGGTATCTCCACCTTCGGCATTACTCCTTTATAGTCATAAAGCACGCCGTCTTTGATGAGAAAGCCATTGTCATCAGGCTTTATAGACATTTTTTTACTTTGGATCTCACTTGACTTCTTTGCCGAAATATATCCGATCTCAAAGGCTTCTTCCGGAGAATATTCCTCATCTTCATCATATTCGTCATCATATTCATCATGCTCTTCAGCCTCTGTAGCTTTTGTAGTCTCTGTAACTTTTTCAGTCTCAGTCGTTTCAACAGAAGTCTTTTCATCGTGCTTTTTTTCATGCTTGACCACATCAGCTCCGCATGATGACATGGTTATTGCAAATGATAAAGCTAATACTGCGAATAGTGTTCTTTTCATGATTTCCCCCTATATCACTTTCTCAATTTTTATCTGATAGAACCTACTGTTCTCGGGAACAGGATTACGTCACGGATATTAGCCATGCCTGTTGTGTACATGATAAGTCTTTCAAATCCAAGACCGAAACCGCCGTGAGGTACGCTTCCGAACTTTCTGAGGTCGAGGTAGTCGCTGTAGAGGTCGAGGTTCATCTTTCTCTCGTTCATAGCAGCGATAAGCTTCTCATAATCAGCCTCACGCTCACTGCCGCCGATGATCTCGCCAACGCCCGGAACAAGTAAGTCTACAGCTGCAACTGTCTTTCCGTCAGGATTCTGCTTCATGTAGAATGACTTGATGTCCTTAGGATAGTCTGTAACGAATACAGCCTTCTTGAATACCTTTTCAGAGAGGTATCTCTCATGCTCTGTCTGAAGATCGCAGCCCCGCTCTACAGGGTAAACAAAGTTCTCGCCTGACTTTTTGAGAAGTTCGATAGCCTCGGTATATGTTACTCTTGCGAAATCGTGTGAGATAAGCTCTTCAAGACGAGCGATAAGTCCCTTTTCAAAGTGAGCGTCAAAGAACTTCATATCATCAGGACAGGTGTCAAGGAGCTTACGGATAACATATTTGAGCATATTCTCAGCTATCTCGATAACGTCATCGAGCTCTGCGAAAGCTACCTCTGGCTCAACGTGCCAGAATTCAGCAAGGTGCTTTGGAGTGTTTGAGTTCTCGGCTCTGAATGAAGGACCGAATGTGTATATCTTACCCATAGCCATTGCAGCCATTTCGCCCTCAAGCTGACCTGATACTGAAAGACCTGCTTTTCTGCCGAAGAAGTCGTTAGCGTAGTACTCTTCCTCGTTCTTGTAATCCTTGCTGTAGCCGATAGTTGTTACCTGGAACATCTCACCTGCACCCTCACAGTCGCTGCCTGTGATAAGCGGTGTGTTTACATAAACATAGTTGTTCTTCTGGAAGTATTCATGTATTGCAGCAGCAAGTACCGAACGTACACGCCATACAGCGTTGAATGTATTCGTTCTGCCTCTGAGGTGTGGGATAGTACGGAGAAATTCAAGTGTATGTCCCTTCTTCTGGAGAGGATAATCTGTAGGAGCATCGCCCAGTACAGTGATACCGTCGGGAACAGCGTTTATCTCAACTGTGTCATTTCTGCCCTCTACTGCTGTACCTGTTACCTTTACGGACATACCAACTCTTGGCTCTTTGTAATCGCTGTCGCCCTTATCAACAACGACCTGTACGTTTTTAAGGGAAGTACCGTCATTTACCTCAACGAATGCAACGCTCTTTGAGTTACGTGATGTACGTACCCAGCCGCATACTGTTACCTGCTTGCCCACATAATCCTTAGTGGTGATTATCTCCTTGACATCAATGTGCTTCATAATGATCTTTTCCTTTCAGTATATAAATGTATATACAGGACGAGCAGGAATACAAAAAGCCCCGTCCTGAAACTACAGGACGGGGCATATTACCCGTGGTGCCACCTGAATTACCGCAAAAGCGATCACTTTTGAGCCGCTGTAACGTGCGGAATACGTCGCCCCTACTCAAGTGCTCAAGAAAAACACACGCTGTCCCTCTTAAATCGACACCCTTTCGGTTTGCTGCTCGGGAGTGTTATTCACACAGACTCTGATATGCGGCTCTCACCATACCCGCACTCTCTGGGAACGAAATTCCATGCTACTTCTCTCTGTCGTTGCATTTTATTTGTATGTATTATATCACTTTTATTTAGTCTTGTCAAGAGAAAAAGCATAAAAAAGTTCACACTTTTCACATTTTCATCAGAACATATGCCAAAAACACCACATTCCGACATTTTCTTACACAAAGCTTTCCCGATTATTTCACCTGTCAATGCGATGTCTTACAAAAAAGAGGTGTATATTATAACCATGGAAATAAATCACACTTCCGAATTCATAGCGCAGATGATCTTGGAAAAATGTGATCAAGACCTCACTCCCCTCTCTTTAAAATATAGTAAAAGATAAGTCCGAAAGCAATAAACGCTTTCGGACTTACTTTTTTCTGAATGGAATAATGATCTTTATATTATATGAACAATGTACTGAAACCGTGCTCGCGAGCATAACGCTCTGCTTTTTTACGGTTTATCTGCTTGAGTATCCTTATGGTCTGCTTATGACCCTTTCGTATCTCATCGATCGGGATAGCTTCATTTTCAAACTCGATTATATTGATATTGTAAAGGCTCTCGCAGCCGCTGAAAGCGTCTTCCTTGATATCCTTGGTATTCATGCTTATTTTAAGATCCATAAGGTTCTGACAGCCATAGAAAGCCCAGTTTCCAATGGATTTCACAGTACTCGGGATATCAACTGCCGTAAGTGATCTGCACCATGAGAATGCGCTTTCACCGATAGTGGTAACTGAATTCGATATAACTATCTTTTTAAGGCTGTAGCACTCAGAGAATGCCGCATTGCCTATAGCTTCAACCGAACCCGATATTACTATTCTTCTGAGCTTCTTGCATGAGAAGAACATCAGATCGCTTATGCGCTGCAAATACGCAGGAAGCACAACACTCTCAACGCTGTTGCATCTTCCGAATGCACCCTTGCCCACTTTCTTCACAGACTCGGGAAGATTTATCTCCTTGAGTCTCAGGCATTTCAGGAATGCATTTTCTCCAATAGATTCAAGATTTTTTGAGAATACTATCTCTTCAAGGTTGAAGCAGTGACAGAATGCGAACTTTTCAACGATATGTACGCTGTCCGACATAACTATCTTCTTTACAGTCTCATTGCCGCGGAACGCATACTTGCCGACTACCTTTACCTTTTCGGGGATAACAATAGATTCTGTAGTTCCCACGTACTTCACAAGGGTACCGTTTTTGTCGATAGCCATGTTATTTTCGTCATCTATCTCGATATTTTCATCATTTATAAGTTCGCCGTACTTTTCATAATCATCAGATGCTTCTGACTTCTTCTCCTCAGCCTTTACATCGGGCTTTGGAGCAAGTGAACTCTTTATCTCGGGCTTCTCGTCCTTTTTGATGTCCTCGGACTTCTTCTCCTCAGCCTTAGCATCAGCCTTTGGTGCAAGTGAGCTCTTTATCTCGGGTTTCTCGTCCTTTTTGATGTCATCTGACTTTTTCTCCTCTGCCTTAACATCATCCTTTGGAGCAAGTGAGCTCTTTATTTCGGGCTTCTCGTCCTTTTTGATGCCCTCGGACTTCTTTTCCTCAGCCTTAGCATCAGGCTTTGGAGCAATTGAGCTCTTTATTTCGGGCTTCTCGTCCTTTTTGATGCCCTCGGACTTCTTTTCCTCAGCCTTAGCATCAGGCTTTGGAGCAAACGCGCTCTTTTCCTCCGACTTTTTCGCACCGTCATGCTTCCTGTCATCCTTTTTAGGAGCAAACAAGCTGTTGTCTCTGATACTGTCATGCTTTATATCAAGCATCTTGTCAAGCTTGACGGGCGCAGGTGAAGTATCCACCTTTTTCTTATTGCTAAAGTCCTCTTTTTCAGTGTCCTTGAACTTCTGCTTCTGTGACTCCGGAATAGAATCCATTATCTTCTGAGCAAGCTCATTGCCGTCATCTGTGCTGACAGGTTTCCCCTTATTCTTGTCATTTGGCTTTATATCAGCAGCCTTATTATCAGTCTTTTGTGCAAACTTAGTCTCAGCAGGTTTATTATTAAAACTTGGCGCATGGATCGTACCAAGGGGCTTGTTTTCCGCTTTCGGAGCATGGATCGCACCTATTGGCTTAGTCTCTGCTGTTTTTGCTTCAGCAGGCTTATTTTCAGCCTTTGGCGCAGGCTTTGCCTCAGCTGGCTTATTTTCAGCCTTTGGTGCAGGCTTTGCCTCAGCAGGCTTGTTTTCAGCCTTTGGTGCAGGCTTTACCTCAGCTGGCTTATTTTCAGCCTTTGGCGCAGGCTTTGCCTCGGCTGACTTGTTATCAGCCTTTGACGCAGGCTTTGCCTCAGCTGACTTGTTTTCAGCCTTTGGTGCAGGCTTTGCCTCAGCAGGTTTATTCTCTGCCTTTGGTGCTGTCTTTGCCTCAGCTGGCTTGTTCTCTGCCTTTGGTGCTGGCTTTGCCTCAGCTGGCTTGTTTTCTGCCTTTGGTGCTGGCTTGGTTTCTGTATTGGCGTTCTGACTTGCCTTAACAGCCCTAACCTTGACTTTTACGACTTTTCCCTTTCGCTGGGCTTTATCGCCGTTTTCAGCGCAATAAGGACAAGTCTTATATTTATCAGCATCGTAAAGATGCTTCTCAGGACATCTTGTCATTTTCATTCTGTTATCCTCCATAGGGATTTTGTCTGGATCTATATTATTACAATACAGAATTATACATTAATTATAGCATTTCTCCGACTAAAAATCAATAAACCAGTTCATCATCTGGTAAATTTTGTGAAAAATAACGGTGCTAAACCTTGATATAGTCTCTAAACTTCGGATTTTCCGCTTGCGCTAAGATATGTATTTAGACAAAATGCACAAAGCAATGATCACACTATCAATTCCGCACGGCTGCCGCCATCTCTGTCCTTACGAACTACGATCTGCTTGTCGATACGCTGTTTTAGTGCCTGTACATGGGAGATTATCCCCACAAGCCTGTTGCCCTCGGAAAGTGTGTTAAGTGCCCTCATTGCCTGTTCTATAGAGTTTTCATCGAGAGAACCAAATCCCTCGTCAACGAACATGGTATCAAGCTTTATTCCGCCTGCCGAGCACTGTATCTCGTCAGATAGACCAAGTGCAAGAGAAAGCGATGCCTTGAAGGACTCTCCGCCCGAAAGTGTCTTAACGCTTCTCGTCGAGCCGTTATAGTGGTCGATAACATCAAGTTCAAGTCCCACCTGCGCCCGTTTGTCCTCATACTCCGTACGTCTGACAAGTGTGTACTGCCCCTCCGACATGACTTTCAGTCTCTCATTGGCACGGGCGATTATCCTGTCGAAATACGCTGTCTGTATATAAGTCTCAAGCATGAACTTGCTCTGCTCCGACAGCTTTCCGTTTGCGGTATCAGCCAGATTTCTCACCCATTTATAGCGTTCCTCAAGCTCTGCGAGCTCAGACGAGCCGCCCTTGATATTTTCAAGTGCGGTCCTGTTCATAGTGAGCTGAGTATGCAGCTTTCTCAGCTTTTCGGTGAGCTTTGACTTTTCTTCGGTAAGCCTTGTCCTTTCTGCAACCTCTGAAGCACTGTCCATTTCGCCCAGACCTTCAAGCTGTTCGGTGAGCTGTTTGAGCTTTCCTGCCTCCTCCGAGCACTGCTTCTCAATGCCTTTCATAGCCTGCTCTGCCGCTTCAAAGGACTTTCGTATCTCATTGATACGCTTCTGAAGTGAGTCCGCATACATGGCAGCTTCTTTTCCGCTTTCAAAATGCAGTCTTTGCTTCAGCTCAGCCATGCGCTCGGCAAGCTCTCTGAGCCTGCTCTCCCCCGCAGCCTTTGCGGCTGTATGATCGGTTATGCTCTGAGTCTTTTCGGCGATATTCTTCTCACACTTAGGGATAAGCTCTTCAAGCTCTTTCCTGTAAGCTGCCTTTTTCTGTTCCTCGGCAAGCTCCGCACTGTTCTGTACGAGCTGTCCGTTAAGACTTATTTTCTCCGAGGTTATCATGCTGCGGATATCTCCGGTTACTTCTCCGCATATTATCTCCTTTGCCTTTTCCTCCGCATTGCTGCGCATTTGCTTAGCTTCACCCTCAGTCATGGCTCTCCTGCCGCGAAGCTCCGTCAGCTTCTTGTCAGTCTCGGCAACAGCGGTAAGTATACCTGCTGCCTGCTTTTCCTTTGAAGCAATATCCTGCGTCAGCTTATCACGCTCTGCAATAAGGTTTTCGATCTCGGTTATCTTCTTTTCAAGCTCATTTCTCTCGCTGCCGCAGTTTATCAGCTCATGCCCACAACGCTCTGCCCACTTGTCACTGCCGCAGCCCAGGAACTCATCTGCACTGTCTGAAAGCTTCCTTTCAAGCTCCTCAGCTTTTCCCTTTAACCCGGAAGCAGCTGAACTGCGCTTCTCTGCCTCAGCCCGTGCCTTATCCACTTTGCTTTTCAGTTCCTCAAGCTCATTCTCCGAGGGTGCTTTCACCTGTTTTTTCGCAGGTGCAGGGTGCTCACATGAACCGCACACAGGACAGGGCTCACCGCTTTTCAGTCCTGCCGCAAGAACTCCTGCCTGATCGTCAAGGAAAGCCCTGTAGTTGCTTTCGTAGTCAGCCGCTATCTTTTCGGCGATATCAGCAGCCTCCTTATAGGCAGAAACTGCTTTCTTATGGTCGCTGCGGCACTTCTTCCACGCCTCTATATCCTCAGAAAGCTTTTTCAGCTGATCCTGACGCTTGATAAGATTTTCCTCTTCACGAAGCAGCTTTTCGCGCTCTTCACCGCATTTTTCAAGCTCGCCTCTGCGCTTTTTGGATTTTTCAGTCTCAGCACAGAGCATTTCGCTTTGCTTCATAAGCCTGTCATGCTCAGCCTGCTCTTCTTTCAGCTCTGCTTCGGCTTTTTTCACATTGGCTTCGCTTTTTTCACATTCTCTTATCATTTCGGAAAGCTTTTCAAGCTCTTCGCCGCGCTTTTCAAGCTTTTCGCGCTGTGAGGTGAGTTCGACTGTTTTTTCACCTGTACCTTCAAGTGAAGAAAGCTCAACTTTTATCTGTTCAAGCTTCGTCTCGGCAGCTTCCTTTGACTCCACTGCTTTGATAAGAAGCTCGGTATTTTCCGCAATATCCCTTTCAGTCTCCGATGCAAGTCTCCTATTTTCCGCTATCTTGCTGTATTCGGGTATCTCCGCATCTACACGGGCAAGCTCCGCTGTTATCCTTTCAAGCTCGGACTTGCGTTCATTTTCCTTTTCAAGCTCCTCGGCAAGGAGCTTACGGCGATGCTGCAATTCACTGAGCATATTTGAAGTCTTTTCGTGCTCGGCAGCTGCCTTTTCTCTTTCCTCTGCCTTTGCGATACGTGCATTGACTTCCGCCAGCTTTTCGTCAAGCTCCTCGCTCTCACGAGTGCAGACCTCAGCTCTTGCCTTGTCACGGACAATGAGCTTTTCCACGATCTCGCAGATATATTCAACAGGCGGCAGCTCTTCTTTCAGCTTTGTAACTTCCTCGGCGTACTCGTCATCCTCACCGCATACTATGCCGCCTACGTACTGATTTATGCTGCCGCGGTGACTTTCACAGGCATTTTTCAGCGCACTGCTCTCCTGTTTCAGTGTCTCCTGCAAGGTCTGATAGTTCTTGGTCTTGAAGATATGACGCAGTATCTCGCGGCGTTGTCCCGTATCCTCGGTTATGAGCTTCATAAAGTCGCCCTGCGCTATCATTGCTATCTGCTTGAACTGCTTCTCGGTAAGACCTATGACTTCTTTAACAGCCGCGTCAACGTCTCTTATACCCGAGACTGCTTTGCCGTCGGGATAGGTGAAAACAACATTTGCAGGCTCCTGAGCCACTCCGCCGCCGCGCTTGGCTCTGCGTGTATACTCGGGATTTCTGTTCACTTTATATATCTTACCGCTGTATTCAAAATCAAGCTCCACGTATGTCGGAGTATCAAGAGAAGCGTATTTCGACCTTAGCATACTGTCGTCATCGCGGTTAGTGCCGCTTGCACTGCCGTAAAGAGCGTATGTGACCGCATCGAATATAGTCGTCTTTCCTGCTCCCGTATCGCCTGTAATAAGGTAAAGTCCCTTTTTGTCGAAAGAGTCGAGTTCAAGGACTGTCTTTCCCGAATACGGACCAAATCCTGATATTTCAAGTCTTACAGGTCTCATTCTTCGCCCTCCCATATCTTTTCTATGAGCGACTGCATCAGTTCACGCTGCTGCGGACTCATTTCCCTGCCGTTGCTGAATTCATAAAACTCCTCAAAAAGCTCTATAGGCAGCCTGGCCTCAGGCTTTGCAGCCGCCATGCTGCCATGCTCGCTCCTTGTACGGCTGTTGTCATATTCAAGGCTCATTATGTTGGGATATACCGTTCTCAGCTTGCCCATAGCCTCGGGGATATCCTCCTCGTCTGTAAGGACAATATGGATATAATCGTTCACATCGCCCTCACTGCTTACCTCTTTTGATATCGCTTCATCAAATGCACCACGTATAATGCGCATATCTCTCCTCGGTGAAAGCGGTACTGTTCTCACATCAAGTCTGCCCTTTTCACGCATTTCCACTACGGTTACGGACTTCTCCTGCTCCGCCTCCGAGAATGAGTATTTCAGCGGAGTACCGCAGTAGCGTATCCTCTCGCTTCCAACGTTCTGCGGACTGTGGATATGTCCGAGAGCAACATAGTCAAAGCCGTCAAAAGCCGACGACTCCACATTGTCGATACCGCCTACCGATACCTCCTCTGAGTCGCTTTTCATGGCACCTGTCACGAACTGATGAGCTATGATTATATTCCGCCTTGTAAAATCCACATTCATTGCGTCTACCGCCGCATTTACCGCATCGGTATAGCTTTCTACAACAGTATCGGGGAAGAACCTGCGCACAGTCACAGGCTTGATGAAAGGCAGCATATACACTCCGAAGTCCCCGTACTTGTCATGCAGTACTGTAGGCACTATATTCCCGTCAAACACAGGTGACATATGTATGCCGCTTTTCTCCATTATATGCGAACCAAAGGCAATACGCTCCGCCGAATCATGGTTGCCGCTTATAACGAATATGTGTCCCGTGCGCTCTGCCGCCTTAGTGAGAAATGCATCAAAAAGGTGTACCGCCTCTGCCGAGGGAACGGATTTGTCATAGATATCCCCTGCGATTATGACAAAATCAGGCTCTTCCTCTGATATTATGCTATATATCTCCCTTAGTATAAAATCCTGATCCTCTGTCATGGAAAACTCATTGAGCCGCTTTCCGAGATGAAGGTCGGACAAATGTATGAATTTCATTTCAAAACCTCCTGTTATAGAGCTTTTATACCATACAGTAACCATTTTCTTACTATAATTATACAAACTTTGAGGCTCAGTGTCAACGAAGAAAATGTAAAAAAAATCCCTGTCCAAGTGCTGCGGACAGGGATAAATTGAGAAATGTATATACAAAACACGGAACAGCTGTGTGACCGCCCGCGCAGAAGCTTTTCAGACAGGCAAAACCCCAATTACATTCTGCCTCTCCGTCAGAGATATCTTCTGATAAGCCCCCAATACAAAGCTATTTCATATCAGCTGTGCTTTGCCTTTTTGCTGTAGAGGAAAAGTGCAGCTGCACCTGCACTGCATAGTGCAGTAAATTCCAGTACAGGCGGTCTGTCTCCTGTTTTCGGCGAGTTTGCTGCCGCTGTAGTTGCAGCAGTTGTGGTTTTAGCTGTAGTTACAGCCTTTTTAACAGCATCTGTAGTCATTGCCGCTGTTGAAGTACTTGCTCCCGCAGCGTAGATACCGTTCATCGCCGAAGTCGTCCTTGCAGGAACGCCTGTAGTCTTAGTTGTAAGTTTTGATGTAGTTTTTGAAGTTGCCTTTGATGTTGAAGTAGTTGTCACCTTTCTTGTGGTAGTCGTAGTAGTGACAGGTCTTGTAGTAGTCGTGGTGATAACAGGTTCAGCCTCTACCCATACTGCCGATGAAACATTGACAGCGGTCTGAGTCCTTACACTATCGTCACCGTATGCTCTTCCGTTTGCATAGTGGACACAGGATATCCTGTAATAATAACCTCCGCGGACTTTCAGCCTTAGTCCGTTGAGATTGTGGTATTTCGTGTCTGTTCCCGTATGGTCGCCGTAGGTATATTCATCGTACCAGTTCTCGCCGTCGCTGCTGAACTGTACGACTATATTCTTGAAGCCGACCTCTTTCATCTTTCCCGATACCTGAGTTTTAGCAGTTACATCAAGATATCCTTCTTCATATGAAGAACATTTCAGGGAACATTTTTCAATAAGTCCTATAGCATTTTCATACTGTTCATATACACTGTTGTCAACCGATGCGGCTTTCATCTGAACTGGTGCATACATTAGCATAACGCCCAAGCAGGCAGCTGTGATGTATTTTAGTTTCATACCGCTGCCCTCACTTTTTTATGAATTCCGAGGGATACGGAACAAAGCCCATTGCAGCTTCTGCCCATACATTTCTGTAGAATCCCGTGCCATGAAGAGTATAAACTGTATTATCCTTTACGAATACTATGGTAGTGCCATAGCCTTCATCAATAACGATACCTTTCAGGTGATCGTTCCTGAATGTCTCATATTCGTATTCATCACTTGGTATGAGCACATCGGGCATACGGTCGGCAGATACATACTCCTCGATTATGATATCAAGAGAATTGCTGCCGTCAGTAAATGTAAAGTACATATCCTTCGAGTCATTCATCTGCTCAAAGTGATATTCGTCAAGTGTCAGATCTTCGAGGAGATATGGCAGAGTTTCGGGATAGCACGGATAGATATCGTGCTCCTCACACTTCGTAAGTATCTCTCTTGCAATATCTCTTGAATAGTAGTCACAGTTCTCAATAATGCTGTCAACAGTACCTGAACTGCCCGGCATCGGAACTGTTGCAGAACCGCCTGATGATGACGGCTGAGCCGCAGTAGTCTGTGTCGCCATAGGTACCGTAGTAATGCCATAAGTACCTGCTGCCCATGTCTCAATAGCAGTTGTTGTCGTTTCCGTTGTCGTTGCCAATGTTCCGGTCTGCATATATGTGCCTGTTGTAGGCATAGGCGGTGCGGTAGTTGTTATAGGATCATCAGCTTCAATGTCTCTCAGTTCGTTAAGGTCAACGCTGAAGCCTGATTTTGCTATCTTCATTACTGTCTCGACGACGTTTGCGCCGAAGGTGTTGATGGTGTAGATGTTTGCTGCGATGCAGATGACAAAGCAGGCTGCGAGGATAGCTGTCCATTTGCGCAGCTGTATGATCCGTCCGCGTTTTCTCCTTGCACTGACTTCTCCGAGGACTTTGTCCGCAGAAACAGGCTTCGGAACTTCTTCGTCATTAATACTGATAACAGCATCGGTGATTTCCTTAATGGCATCAAGATCACGCTCCTCTAACGGCTTTGAAAGCTCCTCATCAAGAAGCCTCTGAAGGTCTTCAAGCATCTGATTATCCGAAAGCTTATCGGAGATCAGTTTATCTTTCAATATTATCACTCCTTGTTTATGGTAGACATTATTCATTCTGCGGCACGAAGTTTTTTCTTTATCTTATGCACCTTCCTGTACAATGCAGGAAGTGATATCCCCAGTTTTTTTGCCGCCTCTGTACGTTGTCCGTAATCGCTGTCGTAATATACCTCCAGAAGCTGCCTTTCTTCCGGTTCCAGAATGTCCAGCGGACTGTCGGATACTTCCGTAAATCCGCCGCTGTCAGCGATATTCATTGCCTCGGGACTGTCCTCGATACTCACAGCAGACGGTGGACTTTTCCGCACGAATGTCTTTATGACGTTATCTGCCGTTCTGTAGAGCCACAGCCTTATATTATCCGTTTCGTCAAGCCTTTCATGCTTTGAGAAAAAGACCACAAAGACCTCCTGTGTGCAGTCCTCTGCGGAATGATGACTGTATCCGAGCTTTGCGTAGCAGTAGCTGAATATTTCCCGATAGTATTTCTCGATTATCAGCGTGCAATGTTCAGGCTCTATCAACAGTCTCACTTCCTTCCGTCGATAAGCTTCTGTAATATAAATGTCGCCAAAAGGCTCACTTTTTCCTCCAAAGCCTCATCTTTGTACGCCTGCACAAAAACTGCGGCACTAATTTGGATATTATTGCCGCAGTTTCCAAACATATTTTATTGTATCATCTTACCATGAGTTTGTCAATCATGATAAGATCGACATAAGATTAAATATACTGTATCTTCCCTTTTTATCTTTTAATAGCAGGACCTCAGTACCTATACTTTTTACTAAAGCTCCCATATCATCAAGTGTCATCTCGTTCAGTAACTCCTGCGTATCCGTTGTCTCAAAGGTATAAAAGACCTCCTGATGACTGTCGCCCGCTAAGTTCATAACACTTTCCGTTCTCATATTCCTTATGATAACGTGCCTTGCAGAATATTCTTTATCAATATACTTCATAAGATATATCCATATCAATACACCGATAATACCTACTGATGCAGCAAATATGCCAAATATAAATACCAGCGTAGCAAAAGTGATCTGTATGTACCTGTTGAAAAGTAATTCAAAAAGTATCATAAAAACAGCAGCTACGGCAAACACTATCAGCACACCTCTGTAGTATCTCTTTCTGAAGTATTTTACAGACTGAATATCTTCATCTGACAGGTCATAAAATTCAAGATCGTCAATATTTGAAACTCTGCCTCCGTGCTCGCGCACCAATTCCTGAAACTCTTTAGTCTCATCAGGCGGCGGAGAATATACTCCTGATTCAATAAGACTATCAGCAAGAAAAACATCAGGATAGCTGTTCTTGTTTTTTACTACCAAAACCTTTGAACCCGTCCGGATTGTTTTGCTGTGCATAGTGCCCACAAAATCCTTGAGTATGATACCCGTATCATCAAGCTTTACAATAAAATGATAGTATATCGTTGTTGACCGATCATCACCCGAACCTGTAGTCTCTTCAACGGTATGACATGATACTATGGTACCGTATCGTCCGCCAATAGGAGTATCCAGAAGCTTATATATACCTATGCCAAGAAGTACTCCGCCAAAAATAAGACCATACGTAAAGCCAGTGAAAAAGCCACTGGTACTTTCGCTGTAAATGAACGCAAGAATTGCCGCTAAAACAATTATGCCTGCTCCTAACGCAAGAAATACAGGAACTCTTTTGTTTTTCTTCTTACGCACAAAATTATATTCATCTTGGGTAAGCGGATAAAATTCTTCACAACTGATAGGATGATAAATAGGTTCGTCTGACATGATACACCTCTTATGTTTTATTCGGCTTTATTTGACAAAAACCTCTCTTAAACAATATTGTATCATTTTTAACGTAAAAAATCAAGAATATCATTCATCAAAGTTCTCTGGGTGTTTCGGCTTGCGCCTGTAGCGTCTTTTGTCAGTATCCACCGTTTTTGTAGCAGGGTCAACTCCGTTCCAGCTGCCGCGCTTTGCGGAGTCTATCTTCTTTTTCTCCTTTTTGCTCATTTTGTCATAAGACACAAATTTATCCATTATTTCCTCCATTCACAGTGATATCACGAACAGCTGATCTTTACCGCCATATATTGACTCAAAGTCGCCCATATAGCTGAAACCGTACTTTTCATACAGTCCCTTTTCGCCGCTCATGACATACACCTTGTCATATCCGATAGTTTTTGCGTACTCAAGAACTGCCTTTATCATTTTCTCCGATATCCTCTTGCCTCTGTGAGCCTCGTCAACGAACACGAAGCCTATGAGCGGCGAATAGGGATATTCAGGAGCAAGCTCGTCCTTTTCGGTAAGAGTGCAGAAGCCCACAGGCTCGTCATTTTCAAAGGCAGCAAATACGCGCTCCCAGTTCTTGAAAAAGTCTTTGCACATAAGCTTTGCGAGGTTCTTTCCTGCTCCCCATGAGCATTTCTCGGCAAAAGCCGCAACACTCTCCCATTTTTCATGGGTATTTGTCATTGTATATATTTCCATTTTTCACCTTTAAATCAGTTTAGAATTGAGAGTTGAGAGTTATAATTTGAATGAAACGAACACTTTAACTCTCAACTCTTCACTCTGAACTCTCAACTTGATACAAATTCAGCCAAGCTGAATTTATATTTACTCCTCGCCTGCCTTGAAGTTATAGACAGGCTTGATGATCTCGTTTATCTCCACAGTATCGCCGATATTATCCACGATATCTTCCATTGACTTATAAGCCATAGGACACTCGTCCAGAGTCTGCGCATTTACAGATGTAGTGTAGATACCGTCCATCTGCTTCTTGAACTCAGACACTGTAAAGCTCTGCTTTGCCTGTGAACGAGACATAAGCCTTCCTGCACCATGTGGCGCGGAGCAGTTCCAGTCGGGATTGCCCTTGCCTGTGCAGATGAGACTTCCGTCACGCATATTGATAGGTATGAGCAGTTTCTCGCCTGCCGCTGCCGAAACAGCTCCCTTTCTGAGTATCATAGTATCGGTATCAATATAATTATGTATTGTCGTGAACTGCTCAGTAACGTGCAGATGCATACCCTTGATGATCTCGTCCATCATAGCCTGACGGCTGAGCATTGCGAACTGCTGAACTATTTTCATATCGTGGATATACTGATTGAAGAGCTCTCCCTCACAGTATGCAAGGTGCTTGGGGATATCTGTGGTTTTTGTGTTTTCCAGCTTTTTAAGCTCCGACTGTATCTGCTTCTGCTTACCCTCGGCTTTCAGTCGCGCGATAAGCTCACTGACCTCCTTATCGGAGCTTTTATTGAGCCGTCTGTAGGCTTCATTCTGGTAGTATTTTGCCACCTCCACACCGAGATGACGTGAGCCTGAGTGGATAACGATATAAATACTGCCGTCCTCGCCCTTATCTGCTTCGATAAAGTGATTTCCGCCGCCCAAAGTACCGATGCTCTTTTCAGCACGAAGCGGATCAATATGCTTGTAGCAGTAAAGCTCCGTAAGGTCTATCCTCTCGCAGTAGCGGTGAGGCTTTTCTCTGATTGAAAATCCCGAAGGTATCTTCTCGTAGATAAGCTTGTCCAACTTCTGCAATTCGATATGCTTCTCCTTTAGTCTTACTGTCTCCATTCCGCAGCCGATATCCACTCCCACAAGATTAGGTATCACCTTATCCGTGATAGTCATGGTAGTACCGATAGTGCAGCCTGCACCTGCATGGACATCAGGCATTATCCTGATCTGTGAACCTGCACTCATGGGCTGGCTACAAAATGCTATGATCTGTGAAACAGCGTCCTGTTCGATCACTTCCGTAAAGACCTTGGCTGAATTGTATTTTCCGTTTAAAACGATCATAATTTTCCTTTCCGAGCCCGCCCGAGCGCATAAAAAAAGCACTCCCGCAGGAGTGCATAATGCTCTTTATACGCAAAAGCTCAGCACATGGCTGAACACTTCGGGCAAACTCCATGCTTTTCTGTTGTGATATTAAATTCTGACATCTGATAATTTTTTGTAAATATGGTCATGGTGTTCACCGTCCTTTCATAGAATATGGATTTATTATAATAGTCAAAGTTTTTAAAGTCAAGCCGTATAAAAAACTGTAACCAAACTGTAATAATTAGCCGAAGAGGATAAAAATTGCCTAAAAATCACACTTAAAGTTCTCAGAACTATTCAATAGGTTCATATGAACTTATTGACTCAAACATATCTTCTGTTCATTATGCACAAAACACATATATCATCTATACGAAGCGTATTTTTTGTCGCCTATTGACATAAAAGCAAAAATAATATATAATTATGTCATGCAGTTGAAACGAGTCAACTGCTGTTAATAATTTATGTGCTCCGCATAAGCACAGCATCGTGATATGGAGGTTTATATGTTCGATGATGTTAACTGGGGAGTTGTTCTTCCCGCCGCAGTAGGTATTATCCTTCTTCTTATAATTATTTTCACTGGTTACATAAAGGCTCCCCCGGATACCGCTTATATCATCTCAGGTCTGAGAAAAAAGATCATAATCGGTAAGGCGAGCATTCGTATACCTTTCTTTGAGCGTGTCGACAAGCTGAAGCTCCAGCTCATAGCTGTTGACGTAAAGACTTCAAGTGCTGTTCCTACAGCAGACTATATCAACATCAATGTTGACGCTAACGTTAACGTAAAGGTAAGCAGTGACCCGACTCTCATAAAGCTGGGTGCTGAAAACTTCCTTAACAAGGATACCGCTTACGTTGCAAAGGTTGCAAGAGAGGTTCTCGAAGGTAATATGCGTGAGATCGTTGGTCAGATGTCCCTTGAGGCTATGGTCAATGACCGTAAGGCATTCGCTGAAAAAGTTCAGGAAAACGCTGCTCCGGACCTCAACAGAATGGGTCTTGAGATAGTTTCCTTCAACGTTCAGAACTTTACCGACGACCAGAACCTTATCGAAAATCTCGGTATCGACAACACCACAAAGATCCAGAAGAAGGCTGCTATCGCACGTGCTGAGTCCGAAAAGGAGATCGAGATCGCCAAGGCTCAGGCTAAGAAAGAAGCTAATGACGCTAAGATACTTGCAGAGACCGAGATCGCTCAGAAAAACAACGAACTCGCTATCCGTCAGGCTGAGCTCAAAAAAGAAGCTGATACACAGCTCGCTATCGCTGATGCAGCTTATGAGATCCAGCGCGAGGAACAGCGTAAGTCCATTGAGGTATCAAAGGCTAACGCTAACATCGCTGCTTCCGAAAAGGACGTAGAACTCAAGGCTCGCGAGGCTGAGGTAACTGAAAAGGCTCTCGAAGCTCAGATCAAGAAAAAGGCTGAAGCTGACCGCTATAAGGCACAGCAGGAAGCTGACGCAAAGCTCTATCAGCTCAAGAAAGAAGCTGAGGCAGATCGTTTCCAGCGTGAGCAGGAGGCTGAGGCTCAGAAGGCTGAGGCTGAAGCTCAGAAGTTCGCTAAGATGCAGGAAGCTGAAGGTATCGCTGCCGTAGGTAAGGCAGAGGCTGACGCTATCCGTGCAAAGGGACTTGCTGAGGCTGAAGGTATCAACGCTAAGGCTGAGGCTATGAAAAAATACGGTGAAGCTGCTATCCTCGAAATGTACTTCAAGGCTCTGCCTGAGGTCGTTAAGAATGCTGCTACACCTCTGTCACAGGTTGACAAGATCACAATGTACGGCGACGGAAACTCCAGCAAGCTGGTTGGTGATATCATTGGTTCTACCACTAAGGTAACTGATGGTCTCTCAGCTGCAACAGGCGTTGACCTCAGAGATCTGCTGGCTGGTTTCCTCGGAGGCAAGAAGGCTGCAACAACAGCTGCTGACGAGTCTGAAAGCTCTGATAACGCTGACGAATACGTATACAGCTACGAAGAAAACAGAGATACACAGGATGATGCTTCTGACTCTGACGATTATCAGTACTATACTGAGTTTGATACAGACGACGATAACTCACCTGAATCGTAACAATTTTAGCAAAAACCTTATCCCCCTGATGATATGCGGTCATCAGGGGGATTTTTTGTTACCCATTTGTAATTCATCTGTAATTGGTACTTCCATATTGCGCAAAATTTGATTAGTCGCTTTGTATAGTTTTCACAAAGTTGCACAAAAACCATTTACAAAAGTCGTCATATAGATTATAATGGTATTAGAATTATTGAATAAGCAACGACCAACGATAGCAATATTTGGTCACAAGCCTCTGCACTATTAATGTCAGAGGGGGGGTATTTAAAATGATAAAACATCTTTCAGGAGACTTTGAGACAGTCGAGTATGACACAAAAAAATATGCCATGCTCTATGACAATGTTCAGAACGAAGAATATCCTGTTCACTGGCATAATGCTGTTGAGTTTATTATGCCGCTGAAAAATGAGTATACGGTAAGGGTAAACGGCATTGACTACAAGATCCCCGAAAACGATGTTCTCATCGTTCCACCGGGCGAGCTTCACGGTATGCCTGCTATTCCGGGAAGACGTATAATCTTCCAGTGCGATAACAGTATCCTCGGCGAGATATCTGCCCTTGAACCTGTTATGCGCTCTCTGAATTCACCTGTGCTCATTAATATGGATATGGACAAAGAGCTCCATGTACTCGCCAAAAAGACAATGCTCGATATACTTTCGCTGTATACCTCAAATTCAGAACTGGCTGATGTA
This sequence comes from Ruminococcus sp., assembly GCF_016283395.1. The sequence goes on along the minus strand of NZ_JAEEMU010000053.1, from coordinate 21,145 downwards.
AAGATATACGTTAAGGTGATCGAATTGTTTATGGCTCTTCGCGAGTACCAGCTTGAACAGCAGAAGATCGTTATGGACTGTGATGACGATAAGATAGACGAATACAGTGAAAAGTTCGGTACTGTCCTCAAGTATATCGACAATAACTATATGTACGATATCACGCTTGACCAGCTTGCCGATGTTGCAGGCTACAGCAAATACCACTTCTCACGTATCTTCAAGCAGTATAATTCAATGTCGTATTTGCAGTACATAAACGCAAGACGTACAAAGGCTGCCGAGCTTCTTCTCCTTGATCCCGGCATACCGATCACAGACGTTGCTATGCGTTCGGGCTTCAAGAGTCTGACCACATTCAACCGTATCTTCAAGGAGATAAAACACTGTACACCCACAGACTTCAAAAAACTATATGCACTTAGATAAAGAAACCGCACATCGTTATGATGTGCGGTTTTTATTTTATCCTAAGATATCATAAAGGAACTCTAACTGATCTGCATCATGGAGCTTATATATCTTTGTATCATATCCATGGGCATTTCCAGAGTCGAAATGTATTGCAATAAACTGTCTGTCATCTGAAAAGTCCAGATCCTTAAATGTGTTATCCCCCCATATCATTATGAAGTTATTTCCGAATGACTCGCAGAATTCCTGAGAACCGAATCCTTTCCACATATCAGGTACAAGATCCTCGTTCTTCAGCTCATGTGTCTCAAAATACTGCTTCAGCTTGTCGATCTGCTCGTCAGTAAGCTTCTCTTTTTCCCAATTATAATTCACATACTTGTTTAAAGTAATATCATTGTCCGTATTTCTAAGGTCCTCCAAAACAGAAGATAACGGAGCGTCAGCCTCTTCTTCAAGTTCAACGGGCTCATCTTCAGGATAGCGGAAATCGTCTGGGATAATCGTTCCAAACATATCACAGATCTTTACACCGAAGTTCATATCCTCACACTTATAGAATCTCCAGTCATCATCAACTAAGGTATCTCCGTCATATGTTGCACTGTAAATGCAGGCTGTATTTCGGAAATCAGCTGAAATATAGCTTACAGTCGTACCCTCGGTATACTTGATCGTCAGATTATTTCTGTTTGGATGTACAGGCCAGCCGTAATAATTAACAGTACCGTCAAATTCATACCATGTCTGAGACTCAAAGAGTTCTGCAAGCTGATCTCGCTTTTCCTGTGCAGGAATTTCGTACTCAAGGGTATAAGGTGAGATCTCATAATCCGTAGCGAGCAGATCAGTAAACGGCGACTTTTCACATAATACGGGAGTTATAGTATTATCGTCAATTTCGGTGCCGATTATAGCCTTCATTCCCCTATCAAAGGCTTCATAATTAATACGGCGGCTCTTACCATTTTCAACCTCAGGGATACCATTCTCAGCATCCGGAATTGAATACTGAGCTGACATAGCAAATCCAATATCAACAATTGCCAAAGCATATGATATACCATCTTTCTTCCATTCAAAAGAATATACATCGAAATCTTCTTTTTCAATTTTTTCCACAGGAACATCATCAAGAGGCACTTCCTCGCCCCAATTGAAATTATTAAGGAAAACAGCGATATTATCCTTTGTTTCAGTGTTGATCTCTATTTTTTCTCTTTTAGCACCTCTGTAAACATCAAAGTCAAAGGTACTGAAATCTCCGAACGGAGTAATCTCAGTTTTATTTTCTTCAACCGGCTCTGTAGTCTCCGTCTCTGTAGCAGGTACGCTTCCGTTTCTGTTGAGCAGATAACCTGTTGTACCTATACCGCCTGCAATAACTGCACAGGCTGCAACAGCACTTATACTGCGCAGGAGACGATTTTTAGGCTTGATTCTCTCGGCTGTGAATACATGATCTGTATATTCGTCATTATCTGTTTTGCTTATGGATCTATTTCTCACTGAGTTTTCACACGCAGCGATTATTCTTTCTTTTGTATCTTTAGACATTTTGATTTTCTCCAATTCATTTTTCAAATTATTTGTCATGCTACAACATACTCCTTTCGGTATTTTTCTTTCAGCAGCTTTCTTCCCCTCGAAAGGCGCATTTTTACTGCCGAAACACTTATCCCGGTAATTTCGGATATCTGATCTATTTTATAGTCCTCAACATAATAGAGTACAAGGATGATCCTGTATTTTTCATCAAGCTCCGACAAAGCTTCAAGTATCCCGCTGTCGTTATTCTCGATGAAATATCCTTGTAAAAGCTCTTCGCTTTCTGTTTTATGTCTTTTACGATACCTCAGCATATCGCGGCATTTATTTGTGGCTACAGTGATGAGCCATGCTTTTTCATGATCTGCACTGTCAAATGCAGTTGGTCTCTGCACAAGTTTTATAAATGTTTCCTGCACAGCGTCCTCTGCATCGGCAGTATTTTTTAGCATAACGAGACATATTCTGTACAGCATATCGCCGTATTTCTCGACCGCCTCGCGAGCGCAGCCGTTATTAAGCAATATCATCAGCTCCTTTCACTATAAACACGCACCGAAAATCAAAATGGTCACATTGAATTATAGCATATATGAAAAATAAAATCAAATGGTGCAGCTTCGCGCTTTTTTCATATCCAAATAAAAAATGAAAAGACAGCCGATGGAAACCGACTGCCTTTCAGGGGATATTAAAATTTGGAGAAATCTTAATTAAGATGTGCCGACCACCGATTCTGTGATCGGCACATAATTTTAATACATTAGCATTAATTAAGCTCTTGTATGAACCTGACCGCCTGCAAGTGTCTTGCCGTGAGCCTTAGCCATTTCAGAGATGCTTACGTTCTGGTAACCATTCTGTGCGAGCCATGGAAGAACCTGTTCCATAGCTGCTGCTGTTGTAGCATAGTTCTCGTGGCAAAGTACGATAGCACCTTCAAGTGAACCGTTCTGTGCAGCCTGCTTGATTGTATTTACGATATCATTTGTTGAAGCATTGTTCCAGTCCTTTGTATCGATTGCACAGCTGATGAGCGGAACGTCATAGAGTGCTGACTGAACTGTACCGTTGCTCTCAAGATAAGGTAATCTCATAAGGTGTGAAGGCTCAGTGCCGATGATGCTCTTGAGCTTGCTGTTGCACTGCTCCCACTCACTTCTGATCTGACCTGAACCAAGCTGACCGAGGTGTGGATGAGTCTGAGTGTGGTTAGCAACTTCCATGCCTTTTTCATACTCATACTTGATCTGCTCATTTGTCTTGATCCAGCTGCCTACGTTGAAGAATGTAGCTGTCATATTGTTCTTAACAAGAGCATCAATGATTCTGTATCCAGGATCGCTCTTGCTCTGAGCTGATGCACCATCATCGAATGAGATAGCGCAGAGTTTCTTTGACTTATCAACTGTAGGTGTAGTACCTGTCTGACCTGTCTGTCCTGTCTGACCTGTCTGACCTGTGCTGCTGCCGCCTGTTACGTTAAGTGTGAGCTTTGATACGTTAGCCTTACCGCTGCTCTCCCAACCTTCTACGTTGAGTGCAACTTCTGTGAGGTTACCGATATTCCAACCTGCGTCTGCCCAAGCCTTGAAGTGATCTGATACTGTGATAGTACCTGATGTTCTCTTAGACTTACGAACGCTGAAGTACTGCTTGAAGTTTCTTGACTGATTGTCAAGGATTGTAGGACCATAGTGATCGAGTGTGAATATCTCATACTCAGCACCGTCGATTGTTACAGTCTTGCTGCCGCCCTGAGCTGTTGGACGCCAGTTTACCCAGTCCTCAATGATGTAGTACTCTACGAGAGGATCTGTCATCCAGCCGTATACGCAGAGTCTTGAGTTACCCTGTGAGCTTGCTGAATAGTCAGCTGCGTAATCCATTACGATCTTACCGCAGTCTGTAGCCTTCTTTGTACGGTCAAAGTCCATACCGCGACGAGCGAGGAAGTTACCTGAGCTTACCTGTGCGCTCCACTCTGTGTTGAATGTACCGCCGCTGCCGAGAGTCATTGAACCGCTTCCGCCTGTATTGTCAAGCCAGATCTCGTAGCTGTAGCCATCGCTTGTGCCCTTGTACTGGTTCTTGCCATTACCAACGCTGAACTTCTCTCCGCTTATTGTAGGAGCCTTTGTTGTTGTAGTTGTAACAACCTTAGTAGTTGTTGTAGTTGTAGCCTTCTTAGTTGTAGTAGTTACAACAGGAGGATTTGTTATGCTCTCTGAATAGCTCTCAGGAAGTGACTTAACAAGTCCTAAGAGGAACTTCTGGATTGTGAGAGCATCGCTTGTTGTAACACCGCCGCCTGCCTGATTTACGTCAGCGTTTGCAGCCTGTGCATCAGTAAGCGCATACTTGTTTGGATTTGCAAGTGACTGCATAATAAGAACTACGTCGCCCATATCAACTGTGCCGTCCTTATTAGCATCGCCCCACTTAGAAACCTTAGCCTCGAGTGCAACCTTAGGATCTACAGTTGTAGTAGTTGTTGCAGGCTGTGTGGTTGTAGTTGTGGTAGTTGTTGTAGTGGTTGTCTTCTCCATTTCATCAGCATACTTATCCATTATCTTGATAATGTCATTGTAGAATGACTTAGGCTGATAGTTGTTGAATGGAAGTGGTGAACCACCGTTTTCACGATATCTCCAGCTTCTCTCATCGGTTGTACCCCAGAGAGTTACGCATGAGATGTTCTTTGCGTGCTTACAGATAACCTCAAAGATCTGAGGATAAAGCTTATCATTTGAACCTGTGCTGTTTGTGATATCAAGCTCTGTTACCTGAACGTCAAGTCCGAGGCTCTCAAACTTCTTGATAGCTGTTTCGTACTCACTTGCTGAAGGATATCTTGAGTCAAGGTGTGACTGCATACCGATACCATCGATGTAGTCGCCCTCAGCCATTACCTTCTTAGCCATGTTGTAGAGATCGTTTGTCTTTGCAGACATGTACTCGTTATAGTCGTTGAGGTAAAGCTTTGTTGTTGAAGGAGCATACTGTCTTGCATACTTGAATGCATTGATAACGAAGCTGTCGTTACCGTATACTCTTACCCAACCTGAGTTGCTTGCTGGTCTCATTCCACCGCCGTCATTAACGAAGAGCTCGTTACATACATCGTAGGAATGGAGCTTGAGGTTAGGATAATTCTGCTTGATAGCAGCAAATGTATTCTTTATCATGCTCTCAAGACGCTTGTTCATTCTGTCAGCAGATACATCTCTGCCGTTCTCCTGGAACAGTGAGTTTGGAGTCTGGCTGTACCATACGAAGGTATGACCACGAACGCCGATGCCGTTCTGCTGAGCGAACTTAAGAATAGGATCTGCATTTCTGAGGCTGATATTTACATTATCGCCGCTTACACCAGCTACGATAGAATCAGGCTTCATTTCATTCTCACAGGTTACTGAGTTGTAGTGCTGCTTGATGAAATTCTGTCCCTGTGATGTATTGATCTCGTTTGCACTTACAGAAGTACCGAGTCTGAATAACGGACCTGCATGATCCTTGAAGCCGTCTCCGCCCTTCTTGTAGGTGTAATCCATGTTCTGATGTGCTGCAACGCCTTCGCCTGATGATACAGGTGCTGAAGTACCGCTTTCACCGCCAGGTGTAGGTGTAGGTGTTGAGCTTGCGCTTACTGTACCGCCGCCTGTCTTAACAGATGAAGCCTTGCCTGACTCAGATACCTGAACTGCGTCAATGTAGAAGTCGCAAAGATCACCAGAATCCTGAGGTGTCTCGACATAAAGGATCATATCGCCTGAATTATCAGGGATAGTGAATTTTGTGTTTTCAAGCTTTGTCCACTCGCCGCTCTTAGCGTCAGCTGTTGCAATGCTTGTATATGAAGCACCGTTGCCGTCGCCCTGCTGAAGTGACATCTGCATTGTTACTGTGCTGCCTGACTTCTGAAGTACTGCTGTACTGAAGCTGTATGTCTGACCGGGAACAAATGCACTTGAATCAAGTGTGATAGCGCAGCCGTTCCATTCCTGTCCTCTGCCTGAAACATAGAGTGACTTGCTGCCGTCATAGTAGTCGCTTGAATCAGTTGCTACTGTTGCATCGCCTCTGCCTGACCAGTTGTCCTTGCCACTCTCGAATGTACTTGTGAAGTAATTGCCGTTATCGTCAGCCTTTACAGTCTGTACTGGTGTTGTTGTACCTGTCTCACCTGTATCGCCGTCGATTCCGTTCTCGTAAACTCTTACGCTCTTTACATTAGCAGATCCGTTTGATCTGTAACCTTCGATATTGAGTGAAACCTCATAAAGTGTACCTGACATATCAAGACCTGACTTTGACCATGCGTCAAAGTGTCTGCCAACGTGGATAGTACCCTTCATGTAGTTTGTCTGGTTGTTAGCCGAACCGCTTGACTTACGTACACTCCAGTACTGTGGGAATGTAGCTGTACCATCAAGTGACGGCTGGTTGTAACGCATTGTCTTACGAATATCGTAAGTATTTCCGTCAAGTGATACTGTGCCCTTGTTTTCACCATCGTTTCCGGGTGGTCTCCAGTCGCCCCAGCCTTCTACGATGTAATATTCCATAAGAGGATTTCTTGTCCATCCGTATACACACATATACGAATTTCCTCTTGGAGTGTACTCAACATCATAAGTAAGAGTAATGTCCTTACCTATGCTCTTGTAATTCTGCTTTTTGCTGTCATAGTTCTTGCCCATACGTGCAAGGAAGTTTTCAATGTTGCTCCATGAGCAGGTAAATGATCCTGCGCCCGGCTGCATTGAAACCTGACCCTGACTGTTCTGGTTCCACATTTCGTAGTCGTATCCGCCGATATTGCCTCTCTGCTGGGCGTCAGCAGCATTTGCTACTACAGCAGGAACAGCAGGGATACTTGAAGCAACCATCAGTGCAGTAATGCCTGCGCTGACAAATCTTTTGAAGTTGCTCTTTTTCATGTCGATCATTCCTCACTTTCATTTCGTAATAATAAATGATATCTTTTCGTCTTAACTAAGGAAAAGCACAAAAACACCAGTCTGTTTTCGCGTCCCTCCTCTTCCTCAGCTTCTGTTATCATTTTATTACATTTCTGTGAACTATTCAAGTCAAAATTTGCTAACAATAATTTCACTTGCTCATTTTTTGCTGTTTTTGTACATTTTAGCTGCTGAATGTTGCGTATTTTTATACACTCTACTGTGATAGTACTTTAACTTGCTATTTTTCGAGAAAAAATGCTATTTACAAGTGGTAGATTTATTGTAAAATATTACTTTTTGTGCTGACTTTTTGCCTTTCTGCCATATTATATATTTATAGTATATACACAAAAATTATATTGATTATTCTCCATCGTTTCACAATTTGACGGCAGTGTTTTTCCCCTCATTATATAAAAATGGTCAGTAATATTTTCCACTTTATATTATGATTTTACCATTTTACAGCTTTATATTGCTAAATTTTCTTTTGTAGGTATGCACAAACAGAAACATTTTCAGATGTGTAAAACACCGAAAAAATTCTCAAAACCTTTATTTTTTAATATTGATATATTATAATATAAATAAGTATAAACTTATTTTCTGATTTTTAGAGGGGATAATATGGATTCTGGGAACACTAAAAAGATCGCAGTTGTTGTTTCGGCACTTGACGAAGAGTATCAGAACAACATCATATGCGGTATAAACCGATCTGCTGAAGAGAACCAGCTGAGCGTGTCATATTTCGCAGCTTTCGGCGGACTTGTCAACAACAGAAGGTTCGATCTCGGCGAATACAGTATCTATGACCTGATAGATTATTCAAAATTCGACGGTATATTGCTTATGCTAAACACTTTTGGCGATCCCGAGATCCGTCACAAGCTCCTCAGTGATATAACCGCCGCCCATAAGCCTACAGTTGTTTTTGAACCTACAGACGATCCTGAGCTATACAGTATATGTATCGATAACTACTCCGTAATGAAGGAGCTTGTCGAGCATATTATCAAACATCATCATGCTAAGGTCATCAATTGCATAACAGGTCCTCTCGCAAATCCCGAAGCGCGTCTCCGCTTTGATGCTGTACGTGAGGCAATGGCTGAAAACGGTGTAGAGCTTGATGAAAAACGAGTTTTTTACGGTAATTTCCGCAGTCACGACGGCAAGGAAGCTATCGACGAATTCGTAAGGTCGGGACTTTCACTTCCTGATGCTTTTATATGTGCCAATGACAGTATGGCTCTTACAGTAGTATCTTCACTGGAAAAATACGGGTATAAAGTACCCGACGATGTTATCGTTACAGGTTTCGACAATACATTCAATGCCCGTAACTCTTCCCCTGCTCTTACAACTGTAAAGCGTCCGCTTTTTGAAGCAGGCTATAAAGCCTGTGATATCCTTGTAAATCTGCTCTACGGCAATAAACAGCCGAAAGCCACTATACTTAAATCATCTCCTGTTTTCTCTGAAAGCTGCGGCTGTACAGATGAAACTGCCGATGACCTAAAAACATACAAGAAGCGAACCTACAACCGCATGGAAGTCACTAACAATAATATCCACGCGCTCAATAAGCTCACTGCCGAGCTTGCAGGTGCCGAGACCGTAGCTTCAACATTTGAAGTTATCGCCCAGAACATGAACGACCTTAATCTTGAAAAGTTCTGTCTCTGTCTTATCGAGGACTGGCAGGAGACTTATGTTTCCGCTCCCGACCTTTCAAGCCGTACAGGCTATTCCAGATATATGACAGCTCCGCTTATTCTTGATAAAGGCGAACGAAGAAGCGTTGATCTTTTCCCCAGCAGGGATATGTTCCCCGAGGGCTTCGGCAAAGGCTATGAAGTCAATTATTTTCTCCCTCTCCATTTCAGCGAGAGATGTCTCGGATATTACATAATCACCAACAGTGACTTTCCAATATCAAGTCTGCTGTGCCATACGCTTACAATGGATCTCAGCATCTCAATGGAAAATATACGCAAGCTCTGCCACATCAACAAGGCTATGGACGAGCTCAACCGACTGTATGTCATCGATCCCCTCTGCAATATCTATAACCGCAACGGTTTCTTCAATATTGCTGAGAATATATTCAAAGAAAGTATCGCACACCATAATAAAGTATTGATAAGCTTTATAGATATGGACGGTCTGAAGTACATCAACGACAACTACGGTCATAATGAGGGAGATTTTGCTATACAGCGTCTTGCAGCCATTATCCGCAAGTGCAGCGGCACAAGAAGGATATGCGCACGTTTCGGCGGTGACGAATTCGTTATCCTTACCGCAAATGCTCACGAAAACGATGCTGAGGAACTCGAAAACCGCTTCTATGACGAGCTTGAAAACATAAACAGTATAGTAAAAAAGCCTTATACCATATCCGCAAGTATCGGAAGTATAATCACTTCCGAAGAAGATGAGAACTCTATCTACGATGTCATCGACAAAGCCGATGACAAGATGTACACTGTCAAAAAAGAAAAGAAAAAAGCAAGACTCTCCGAATTTGTATAAAAATAAAGTCTCTTTATTCAGTACAAACTGATAAAAGAGACTTTTTTATTTTTTGTAATAAAACTGTTTTTCATTCGTCTAACTTTATGAGGAGGTGAAAAGATGAAACGGGAATTCCACGAAATATACGAAAAATACAGCCCCGACCTTTATTCCTTTATCCTGAGAATGTGCGGCAGCGAGCAGCTTGCCAAGGACATTTTGCAGGATACCATGCTGAAGGCTATGACTAATGCCGACAGCTTCAAAGGAAGCTGCTCTGTAAGGACATGGCTGTGTACTATCGCAAAAAATCTCTACTTCGACCACCTCAAAAAAGCCGAAACAAAGAACCATTCCCTTGACATTATTGACGAACCTGCCTCCGACAGCAATATTGAGACAGATATCATAAACAAGGACACTTCCCTGCGCATACATCATCTTCTCCACGAACTCGAAGAACCCTACCGCGAGGTGTTCACATTGAGAGTTTTTGCTGAGCTGAAATTCTCCGACATCGGAAATGTTTTCGGCAAAAGCGAAAACTGGGCAGGCGTGACTTTTTACCGCGCAAAACAGAAGCTTATACAGTTAATGAAAAAGGAGGAACTTTTATGAAAAACAGCAGCATCCCCTGCAATGTAATAATAGATATGCTGCCGCTGTACAAAGAGGAGATATGCAGCGATGAGACCAAAGAGCTTTTAGAGGAGCATCTCCGCAGCTGTGAGAACTGCCGACAGCTGTATGAGGAGCTGTCTCTTCCTGCTCCAAAAAACGAGACCGCCCCAAGCGAAGCCGAAACTTTCAAAAAAGTCGGCAAAAAACTGAAACGCAGCCGATTTACCAAAATAATGTCCGCGCTTATGTGTATATGTTTAGTGCTTTTCGGAGCAGTAAACGGAGCATGGTACTTTCTGAAATACCGCCCCATGAAGAAAATGTGCGTGGGAATGCGGCGTATCGATAATTCAACTCCTACGGCAAAGTTTTCTCCTACCTATGTCGATGATGACGATGATTATGTTTACGCTGTGATTCTTCCCGATTATCTGGATTTCTCTGTAGGGTACATGGTGATATCACCTAAAGGCAGTGACGAGATGCTCCGCTCCAATGACACAAAACAGCCTGTACTTATGATATCTTATAGTATGTTCGGCAAAACCGATTTGTCTGTCCACCGTAAGAGTATTCCGATACTAATGGGTGACAATGTAATATATACAACATTTGAGGTGAACAACGGGCTCACAGACCTGTTTAACCAGTATTTCACATCTAAACATATCCTTGAAACAGAGAATATGTTCAAATCTCATGCAGAAGAGCTTGAAGCAATGAAAAAAGCCGCACAGAAAAAATGGGGAGAGTATCTTTGATACTCTCCCTCGCTTTTATGATTTTCTGAATCCCATACACTGCACAGCAGCAACAGGATTTCCCAGCTCATCGCGTATATCCACGTTGTAGCAGCAGATGCTCCTGCCGTCCTTTATGAGCTTTGCCTCAGCGATTATACGCTGAGTTTTCGGCACTCCGATAAACGAAGCATCGCAGTTGAGTCCCACAACTCCTGCTTTCTGCCAGTTTGAAGCCACAGCAAATGCGAAATCCGCAAGTGTGAAGTAAACTCCGCCCATTATACCGCCGACAGCATTCTTGTGATGCTCGTTTATAACAAGGCTCACCTTTGCATAATGGTCGTCTATCTCGTCGATGACTGCTCCCATTTCAGTCGCAAATCGGTCATTTCTGAACAATTCGCGTACTTTTTCAAGTGTTTCGATATCAGCCATAAATTACCTCCTGTTTTCGTATTCTTCACGCAATATCGAGAAATATTCCCTGCCTACATACTGCCCGTCCATAAAGAAATAGTCCCTGAGAGTGCCCTCAAACGTAAGTCCGCATTTCTCAATAACTTTCCTTGAAGGAGCATTTATAGTCTTGCAGCATATCTGAACTTTATGCAGGTTCATCTTGTCAAATCCGAAAGCTATTACAGCCTTTGCAGCCTCTGTACAATATCCCCTGCACTGGAACTGTGCACCTATGCAGTATTCTATCTCTGCAAAATGGTTTTTTCCGTCAACGAGGAAATAGGCTATCTGTCCGATACATTCACCGTTTTCCTTATCGATGACTGCCCAGCGGTAATAGTCCTCACGGGAATAATTGCTGATATACTTGTCCAGAAGTCCATTTGTTTCCTCTATTGTGGAGTATGTAGGCTCTGAGTACATAGTCTGTACCTTTTCATCGCTTGCCCAGTTTTTAAAGACAGCATCGCAGTCCGAATACTCAAATTTTCTGAGTATAAGTCTTTCCGTTTCAATAGTCTGTGTACCTATATGTGTCAGCATAGCTTTCCCCTTTCATTTCCCGATAAATTATTCATCAAATAAATCTCCCCTGACATAGGAACTACATCAGGGGAAGATGTCTTATACAAGTTTTGACATATCATAAAGTCCCGGCTTCTGATCCTTGAGGAATACAGCCGCATTTACAGCACCTGCTGCAAAAACAGTCTTTGAAGCAGCGGAATGAGAAAGTGTGATAACTTCGTCATTTCCTGCAAATATAACATCGTGCTCACCTACGATAGTGCCTCCGCGGATAGCGTGCATACCGATCTCGGACTTCTCGCGCTTCTGACGGCGTGAGTGACGGTCGTAAACGTAGTGCTTTGAATTGTCAAGAGTCTCGTTGATAGCGTTTGCAAGCATGATAGCCGTACCGCTTGGAGCGTCTATCTTCTGATTGTGATGCTTTTCAACTATCTCGATATCGAACTGATCGCCCAGTACGGCAGCTGCCTTCTTAGCAAGCTCTACAAGGAGATTGATACCGAGAGACATATTGAATGTAAAGAAAACAGGTATCTGCTGTGCAGCAGCCTTTATCTTGGCGATCTGCTCGTCACTGTAGCCTGTTGCACCTATTACTAACGGAGTGCCTGTTGAGAAACAGTAGTCCAGAAGTCCGTCAAGTGAAGCAGGATTTGAAAAGTCGATTATTACATCGGGCTTTACGGGGAGCTGTGCAGGAGTCTCAACTATGGGGAAATCTGCGTACTCCTTGGTATAGATATCAATACCTGCAACGACTTTGCAGTCCTCGCGCTCTGATGCGCAATTGTAGATATTCTTGCCCATTTTGCCGTTAGCACCGCAAATAGCTATATTTGTCATGTTTTACACATCCTTTATTTAAATCGAAATGTGGAATTAATGTGTCCCTGACGGGACGGATATTAATACCGAATTACGCACTCCTAATTCTTAATTACTTAATAAGTCCGTGCTTTGCAAGAGTAGCTCTGAGCTTAGCATTATGCTCCTCAGTCATCTCGCAGAGAGGCAGACGGCAAGGACCTGCATTCCAGCCCACCATATTCATAGCTTCCTTTACAGGGATAGGATTTACCTCAATGAACAGGTCATTGATTATATCAAGGTACTTGATCTGGAGCTTCATAGCTTCTGCAAAGTTGTTATCAAGGCAGAGCTGCACCATATCGTGCATTTCCTTTGGAATAACGTGTGAAGCAACAGAGATAACGCCCTTTCCGCCAAGTGACATGACAGGAACTACCATATCATCGTTGCCGCTGTAGATGTCTATATCATCACCGCAGGCAGCTGCAAGCTTTGCAACATAGCTGATATTGCCGCTTGCTTCCTTGATAGCAGCGATATTTCTGTGCTTAGCAAGCTCCTTTACAGTTGCAACATCGAATCCGCAGCCTGTTCTGCTTGGAACATTGTAAAGGATTATCGGGATATTAACAGCATCAGCGATAGCTGTAAAATGCGCGATAAGTCCCTTCTGTGTAGCCTTATTATAATAAGGAGTAACGTGGAGAAGTGCATCTGCGCCTGCTGCTTCGGCTTCCTTTGAAAGCTCAACAGCATAGTGTGTGTCGTTGCTGCCTGCACCTGCAATAACAGGAACTCTGCCTGCAACGTGCTTTACAGCGAACTTGATGCAGTCGCGGTGCTCGTCATCAGTCATAGTTGCGGACTCACCTGTAGTACCGCAGATAACAACAGCGTCAGTGCCCTTTTCAATCTGATCGTCAATGATACGTCCAAGCTCATCGTAGTTGATAGAACCATCAGCGTTCATTGGAGTGATTATAGCAATTGCTGCGCCGGTGAAAATTGTATTCTTCATAGCTATTTTCCTTTCATAAAATGGAATGGAACGTCGAGGACGCCGTCCCCTACGAAATATTCATGCAGTATATTAATTGCAAGGCTGGCGTTCCCGATAGCCCTTTGAACTGCGGAACGCCGATGGTGACTCCCCACAGTGTGGGGAGATGTCAGCAAAGCTGACAGAGGGGCGCGGCTCCTGTTGGGAGGCGTTCCCTACATCTTAATTATAATCTGCTGTAAGCGAAAGCAGATTATGCCATTTGTATAGAGTGAGCGAGTTTTCGAGCGACAACGTGGAAACCCGCGGGGGCTCCCCGCTTAGTCAAAATAGCCTTTTGCTGCAAGGAGTTCTGCAAGGAGGACACCGCCGCCTGCTGCACCTCTTAATGTATTATGTGAAAGACAAACGAACTTATAATCGTACTGTGAATCCTCACGGAGACGACCTGTTGAAACAGCCATACCGCCTTCGAGATTTCTGTCAAGTCTTGCCTGTGGACGATCGTTCTCCTCAAAGTAATGAATAAACTGCTTAGGTGCGCTTGGAAGCTCCAGTTCCTGAGGAACACCCTTGAAGTCAGCCCAGAGCTTGAGGATCTCTTCCTTTGAAGGCTTGTTCTCGAATGTTACGAATACAGCAGCTGTATGTCCGTCCGAAACAGGGACACGGAGACACTGTGTTGTGATATTGGGAGCTGTAGCCTTTACGATCTCGTTGCCCTTGATCTCGCCCCATACCTTGAGCGGCTCCTGCTCGGATTTTTCTTCCTCACCGCCGATGTAAGGGATAAGGTTATCAACCATTTCAGGCCATGTCTCGAAGTTCTTGCCTGCGCCTGAGATTGCCTGATAAGTACAAGCCAGAACGTTCTTGAGACCGAACTTTCTAAGTGGGTGGAGTGCAGGAACATAGCTCTGGATAGAGCAGTTTGACTTAACTGCGATGAATCCTCTCTTTGTACCGAGACGCTCACGCTGAGCCTTGATGATCTCGATGTGCTCAGGGTTTATCTCAGGCACTACCATAGGAACATCAGGTGTAAATCTGTGTGCTGAGTTATTTGAAACGATAGGGCACTCAGCCTTAGCATAAGCCTCTTCAAGAGCCTTTATCTCGTCCTTCTTCATATCAACGGCACAGAAGCAGAAATCTACCATGCCTGCGATCTTCTCGATATCATTCGTAGCGTCCATGAGGACCATATCCTTCATAGCTGCCGGCATAGGAACTGCCATCTTCCAGCGGCTTCCTGCTGCCTGCTCATATGTCTGACCTGCGCTTCTTGGTGAAGCTGCAAGAACCTTTACATTAAACCAAGGATGGTTCTCCAACAGAGTTGCAAATCTCTGTCCTACCATGCCTGTTGCGCCTATAATACCAACATTATACTGTTTCATATTGACCTCTCCTTAAAAAAATTTTCCATAAAATAACAAAAACCGGTTGCAAACCGGCTCATCATGCGTTATAATAGAAATGTTGACATATCAGAAATAAAATATGCCGATAGCTCTCCATCAAAAGCATGATGACAGCTGCAAACCTGTTAAGTGTGCAGCCAGAGCTGAATTTACCAAAGACAGCTCTTCGGCGGCATTGCCTTTCGCTGAACACCATCGGACGGGTCGTCCCGTGTGCAGGTACTTTTCGCAGCCGCGCCTCTACCTTGTAACTATAATAGCACTTAAATCTGCTATTGTCAATACATTCTTGAAATTTTATTTGTCAAATCATATTTTTGCTGTGCAGAATTATGATTCCGGCCCTCAGCCTTTAACCATGAGCCGTCAGCTTATTGCAGGGGCGCACAGTGTACGCCCGAATAAAAGCGGCAAAGCCGCTTAATAATGACTGACAGCTAAAGGCTGACGGCTGAACAGAAGGAGATATTAATGGAACTTCTCAAATCCGATTTTTACTATGAGCTGCCCGAGGAGCTCATAGCCCAGACTCCCATAGAGCCGCGGAACGCTTCACGCATGATGTGCGTTGACCGCAGAACGGGAGCAATAACTCACGACCACTTCTATAATCTATGCGAGCACCTCAAAGAAGGTGACCTTCTGGTCATGAACGACTCACGGGTCATTCCTGCAAGGCTCTACGGCGAGAAAATAGGCAATCAGACCTTTATCGAATTCCTGCTTCTCGAACAGAAGGGCGACAAGCGCTGGGAGATAATCTGCCGCCCGGGAAAGAAGGCCAAGGTCGGAACGCGCTTTTCATTCGGCGGCGGAAGACTTGTGGCAGAGGTAGTCGAAGTCAAGGACGACGGCAACCGCATCGTGCAGTTTGAATGCGAGGGCAACTTCTTCACAGCCCTCGAGGACGTGGGACAAATGCCCCTGCCGCCATACATAAAGGAAAAACTCGAAAACCGCGAACGCTATCAGACCGTATACTCCAGAGAGCTCGGCTCTGCGGCTGCTCCTACAGCAGGACTGCACTTTACTCCCGAAATGCTGGACGATATCCGCGCAAGAGGCATAAAAACAGCTTTTGTTACGCTTCATGTAGGTCTCGGTACGTTCCGTCCCGTCAAGGAGGACAACGTCCTCGACCACAAAATGCACAGTGAGCACTACTACCTCCCGAAGGAAACCGCTGATCTCATAAACGAGACCAAAAGTAACGGCGGAAGAGTCATCGCAGTGGGTACCACCACATGCCGCACACTTGAGAGCGTTGCCACGTTCTACGGGGATATTTCCGAGCATGAGGGCTATACGGATATATTCATCTATCCATCATATGAGTTCAAGTGCATAGACGGCCTCATAACAAACTTTCACCTGCCCGAAAGCACACTGATAATGCTGGTATCGGCTTTCATGGGCTACGATAATACGATGAACGCATATAGGACTGCTGTGCAGGAGCGCTACCGTTTCTTCAGCTTCGGCGACAGTATGTGCATATTATAAAAAAGCATAATCAAGGAGATTAACAATGGCTGAAAACGAACTTTTCGACTTTTTCAAGGGGATAATCGATTCAGAGGAGGGACCAATAGTTCTCTGCAACCTCGATTACAGGATAATATATGAAAACCCGGCTGCTATGATGTACTATACTCCTGCAGCGCCTATCACGGGCAAGCTCCTTTCCACTCTCATGGACGAGGAAATGATGAGCAAGGTGGATATGAGCGTTGAGTGGTTCAAGGAGGACAGGAAGAACAACAAGGTCTTTGCTTTCCATGACGATACCAATAATATGGATATGTATATCCTCGCCATAAGAAACACAAAGGGCGAGCTCATAGGCTTCTACGGACGCCGCGAGGACAGGACCCCCGATCAGGGCAAGATATTCGATCTTGACTGAAGTGCAGCTTCAGCCGGGAACATGTGATTCGTAATAACAGGATATTTCCGGTTCATCGGAGTAAGCCGACAAACTAATTATGAATTATTGATTGCGGATTATGAATTAAAATAAAAGGAGAAGCTATGTTCAAACTTCTTAAAACCGATAAAAAAGCCCGCAGAGGTACTTTTGAGACCGTTCACGGCACATTTCAGACCCCCTGCTTCATGAACGTGGGAACTGCCGCTGCGATCAAGGGCGGTATTTCCTCAGTTGACCTGCAGGGGCTTAAAACTCAGGTGGAACTCTGCAACACCTATCATCTGCATCTGCGACCCGGCGACCATGTGGTCAAGCAGATGGGCGGACTTCATAAGTTCATGAACTGGGACAAGCCCATACTCACCGACAGCGGCGGATTTCAGGTGTTTTCACTTGCCCGGCTGCGTAAAATAAAGGAAGAGGGAGTATACTTCGCATCACATATCGACGGTCACCGCATATTCATGGGACCGGAGGAGAGCATGCAGATACAGTCCAATCTCGGCTCCACCATTGCTATGGCTTTCGATGAGTGTATCGAGAATCCCTCTCCCTACAAGTACGTTGCCGACTCTATCGAGCGCACCACTCGCTGGCTGATACGCTGCAAGGAGGAAATGTCAAGGCTAAACAGCCTCCCGGACACTATCAATAAGGATCAGCTTCTTTTCGGAATAAATCAGGGCTCTACGTTTGACGATCTGCGCATAAAGCATATGGAGGACATTGCAAAGCTGGATCTTGACGGCTACGCTATCGGCGGTCTTGCAGTCGGCGAGGCTACCGATGAGATGTACCGCATAATCGACGTTGTAGAGCCATATATGCCGGTACATAAGCCCCGCTACCTCATGGGCGTGGGTACCCCCTCCAATATAATCGAGGCTGTTGCCCGCGGAGTTGACATGTTCGACTGCGTAATGCCAAGCAGAAACGCACGCCACGCTACTGTCTTCACATGGAGCGGCATCATGCACCTGAACAACAAGTGCTACGAGACCGACCCACGGCCTGTGGACGAGCAGTGTGACTGCCCAACCTGCCGCAATTTCAGCAGAGCCTACATACGCCACCTTTTCAAGGCAAACGAGCAGCTTGCAGGCAGACTGGCTGTACAGCACAACCTGTACTTCTACAATACCCTTACGGAAAAGATAAGAGAAGCCATAGACGAGGACCGCTTCGAGCAGTTCAGAGGCAAGTACTCACAGCTTCTTGCCACAAGGATATAATAACGGCTTACGCCGATATACGGACGGAGTTTATATGAATACTTTTTTGTTTTTACTTATGCTTGCGGTCTCTGTCGCAGTGACCGCTGTTTTTCTGCACGAGCTCGGAAACGACCTGAAAAACTCTGAAAAGCCCTCAAAAAGACTGTCAGCAGTACGCGGTGCCTCACGCGGAGCCGCTCTGCTCCTTGTACTTGCAGCCGCTGCCGAAGCCCTCGGACTTTTCAGTGCAGCCCCGTATACTGGAGCCTGCCTGCTCCTCGGCGGCACGGCAGGAGCGTCCATGCTCCTCTGCCTTTACAACAAAAAGCACAAGTACCGGATCGTCCTTACTGCGGTAAAGGCTGTCCTGGCAGCAGCAGTGCTTGAGGTCACGCTTTTCAATATCCCCACCTACAGACTGTGGTCCGGCAGCTACGGTGAGATGAGCTTCTCAGCCGAGGAATGCGCAAAGAGCGAAAGCGTTGAATGCAACGGAAATGATATTTCCCTGTATGGCTGCAATAACGCCGTATTTCAGTTTGACGGCATAGACGAGGAAGTCGCCGACGTGTATTTCGACATCGCCCATGCAAAAAACACCAAGGGCACAATGGTGACCATAGACTCCATGGACGAGACCAATACTGCCGTTTACCGTGACGCTGTAGCTTCTCAGCTCATTGCAGCAGGCAAGCACCATTCCCGATACGTTCAGCTGCACCTTTCAGGAAAAGTCAGCAGTCTAAGGATACGGATTGCTCCCCTTGACAACGGAAAAATAGAAATAAAAGGCATAACATTCAACCGTCAGATACCCATGGACATCTCATGGGCAAGACTGTTCCTTATCGTATTCTGCGTCTGTCTCGTCAGACTTATGCTGCACAGCAGGGCTATGCAGAAGAGCTTTTCCGACAGCAAGCGCCTGTGTCATATAGCCTCGGTTATCATAACCGACGCCGCCTGTGTGGCAGCTGTGCTCATTACCTTTGTGAAGCTCGATAACTACTCTATCATAGATATAATGCAGCGCCCCGCGGGTAATCAGGTCACACAGGAGCTTGTTGACGCCTTTGAACACGGCAGCACAAGGATACTTGACGAGCCCGCTGACGAATTCAACAGCTTTTCCGCCCCCTATGACGGAGACGCCCGCGACAAGGCAAAGCTGTCCTATAAATGGGACCACGTTTACTATAACGGTCATTACTACAGCTATTACGGCATAGCTCCGGTAGTACTGGTCTTCATGCCGTATCATCTGCTCACGGGATACTATTTCCCCGCTTCCATGGCTGTTCTGCTTTTTGCCCTGACAGGTATCATAGGACTTACCAAGCTGTACATGATGTTCATAAGGAAGCTGTTCCCGAAGATACCATCGGGTATAGTGATATGCGGACTTATGATAATACAGACAGTCAGCGGCATATGCTTCAGCATCGGCAGACCGCAGTTCTACGAAATAGCGCTTGCGGCAGGCTTTGCCACCCTCACATGGGCGGTATACTTCATGCTCTCTGCAAACATAATAGGAAAGGGAAAGCCCTCTCTGCCGAGAACTGCCGTATCCTCCCTGCTCTTTGCCACAGCCGTGCTGTGCAGGCCTACACTTGTGCTTTACTGTATCACGGCAGCCGTCTTCATGCTCATGGCTGTGCCAAGAGTAAAGTCGGCGGCTTCCGGAGACAAGAAGAAAAACGGCGGAAATACATCAGGATACCTGCTCTGTGCAATACTCCCCATGGTCTGTATCGGTCTTGTACAGATGTGGTACAACTTCGACCGTTTCGGCAATCCCTTTGAGTTCGGCATACAATACTCGCTGACCATAAACGACTTTACAAGGACGCAGTTCCACACCCGTCTGTCGTGGATACCCGTTTACAACTATTTCTTCAATCCACCCGTTTTCTCAGCAAGCTACCCGTTTATCAGCTCGGCGTACCAGTCAATGGACGCTGGCGGCTTCTTCTATTACGATTTCCCGTCTACAGCCAATACCTCGGGACTGTTCTATCTTGCGCTCCCCATGTTCGCTTATCTGCTCTCATTCAGGGCCTTGAAGCAGATCAACGGCAGAAAGAACAAGCTAAAAGCAGCATTCATTATCGGAGTTCCCTGTCTGCTCATACCCTTCGGTATAGTCGCATCGGTATGGGAGAGCGGCTACGCAGTGCGATATATGGCTGACTTCGCGTGGCAGTCTCTCCTCGGTGCATTTGCAGTGATATTCTTCCTTTTCGGAAAGGCCAAGGACGAAACAATGAAAAAGCTTGTCCGCGGCTTCATGTGCTTCTCTGTAATATGGGCTCTTGTTGTCGGCGGAGTACAGGCGTTCAATCAGGCTTTCCGCTACGACATATATGACAGGAGCTTCCCCGAAATGGCATATGAGGTACAGCGCCTGTTCGCTTTCTGGACATGATGTACTGCGTTTATATCATAAAATGCGAGGGCGGACTGCTGTACACCGGAATTACCAACAACGTGGAGCGCCGCATGGACGAGCACTTCGGCAGGACGGAAAAATGCGCAAAGTACACCCGTTCCCACAAAGCTGAGTCCCTTGAAGCGCTGTGGAGCTGTGAGAACCGCAGTATCGCTTCTAAGCTCGAATACCGGATAAAACATCTCACAAAGGCGCAGAAGCTAAGGCTCATAGCCGATAATTCATGCTTCAGCGAGCTTTTCGGCGCGGAGCTCACGAAGCTTTACCGCCGGGAGCCTGTATGATAAAAAGAACTTTCCGACTTCCGGACATAAACAATCGGAGCATATCCATAAGGAGTACCATATGTACGAAAACAACACAGAGGAGCTGCCCGTAAAAGCCGTTCTCGCCTGCGTCGATACAGGTGAATTCGACGCGGAGGCTTCAATAGACGAGCTTGCCGAGCTGGCTGCCACCGCAAATGCGGAGGTGGTCGGCTCTGTTATACAGAAACGCCCTACCTTTGACCC
>NZ_JAEEMU010000052.1 GCF_016283395.1 Ruminococcus sp. | reverse complement strand
CATAACGAGATGTCCTGTTTCAGCGGCGGTTACAGCAGCCTGGATAGTCTCGAAGTCACGCATTTCTCCTACGAGGATTACATCAGGGTCCTCACGGAGAGCAGCTCTCAGAGCAAGTGCGAATGACGGAACATCGTCGCCGATCTCTCTCTGGTTTACCATACATCTCTTATGCTCGTGAACGTACTCGATAGGGTCCTCAACAGTTATAACGTGAGCACTTCTGTTAAGGTTAACGAAGTCGATCATAGCTGCGAGGGTCGTAGATTTACCTGAACCGGTAGGACCTGTTACGAGAACGAGTCCACGGGGACGCATTGCGAAATCTGCAAGGATCGGAGGAAGTCCGAGATCCTCAAGTGTTGGGATATCGTTTCTGAGAAGACGGATAGCGATAGCAGGCTTACCCTTCTGGAAGTATACGTTTACACGGTGACGGTAACCGCTTCTTGTTGTGAACGAGAAGTCAGTATCGTGGTGATTGTTAACGCTTGTCTGCTGTGCATCGTTTGTCATCTGGTGAACGATGTTGAGTATTTCTTCCTCGTCCATTTCAGGATACTGTGAACGCATAGTTCTGAGTGTACCGTTAAGACGAACAACAGGAGCGATCCTGTCTGTAAAGTGAAGGTCAGAACAACCGAGGAGTCTTACCTCGTCAAGTATTCTATGAATTTCAATTGCCATGTTATTTTCCTCCCTATATAGATAAAGCTATTATACTGTGTATGTAGCTCTTACAAGCTCATCTATAGATGTTTCTCCTGCCATTACGAGTTCAGCAGCGTTGTCACGAAGCAGCTTTGTTCCGTTTGCCTTTGCAGCCTTTTCGATTTCTTCCTTTGTACCGCCTGCTGCGATGATAGAAGAAACAGTTGTTGTACAGTGAATGATCTCGTGGATAGCAGTTCTTCCTCTGTAGCCTGTGTTGTTGCATACAGGGCAGCCGCCTGCCTCAAAGATCTGGATCGAATGATCTATTCCCATGAGATCATTTTCTTCGGGAGTTGACATTCTTGGCTTCTTACACTCAGGGCAGAGTACCTTTACAAGTCGCTGAGCGATAACACCGATAAGTGAAGTTGCAACCATGTAAGGAGCAACACCCATATCAACAAGACGAACAACTGTCGAAGCAGCGTCGTTTGTATGAAGTGTGGAAAGAACCAAGTGTCCTGTGATAGCGGCACGGATACCGATATCTGCTGTCTCGGTATCACGCATCTCACCGATCATTACTACGTCAGGGTCCTGACGGAGGATAGAACGAAGAGCAGCTGCGAATGTCATACCTGCCTTCATATTAACCTGACACTGGTTGATACCGTCGATAGCCTTTTCGACAGGGTCCTCAACAGTTACAACGTTTACGTTTGGCTTAGCGATCTCTCCAAGAGCAGCGTAAAGTGTAGTTGTTTTACCTGAACCGGTAGGTCCTGTAACGAGGATAACGCCGTGAGGAACTCTCAGCATTGACTCGAACAGTGTATAGTTATAATCAGACATACCCAGATCCGTGATCTTACGGAGTGCGATCTGTCCGGTTGAAAGAATTCGGATAACGATCTTTTCACCGTGTACCATTGGAAGTGAGGATACACGGACATCAAGAGTTGTTCCGTCAACGACCTGTGTGAAACGGCCGTCCTGAGGTACTCTCTTTTCAGCGATGTTCATACCGCTTATGAGCTTAAAACGTGTTGTCAGCGCACTGTGAACTGCACTGGAAATATTCATGAGTTCAACGAGATCGCCGTTTACACGGATACGTATTCTTGTATACTTGTCAAACGGCTCGATATGAATATCGGTAGCGTCTGCTCTGTATGAGTTTTCAACGATAGTAGTTGCAAGCTTAACGATAGGTGCGCTTTCAACTCTGTCCTTAGACTCGATATCAGCCTCAGTCATTTCACCGAGGTCGCCGCCCATATTCGAAACACCTTCGAGAACGCTGTCAACGTTCTGCATTGAGTAGCACTTACCGATAGCCTTGTTGATAGCTGATGTTGTTGCAAGAACAGGAACGGTGTCCATACCTGTAGAAACCTTGATGTCTTCGAGGACGATGAAGTTTACAGGATCGTTTGTAGCAACTGTAAGACGCTTACCTTGTACATTGATAGCGATTACAGTGTGCTTTCTTGCAAGTGCCTCAGGAACCATCTGTACAGCATCGCCGTTGATCTCGATATTGTCGAGGTCAACATACTGAACTCTCAGGTTTCCGGCCAGTGCCTTTGCGAAGTTAACTTCTGACATGAATCCCAGCTCAACAACAACGTCACCAAATTTCTTTGAACCGTTTGATGCTTTCTGAGCTTCAAGTACCTGCTGAAGCTGTTCGCTTGTGATAAGCCCTTGATTGACTAAGTAGTCACCAATTCTCTCGTTTCTCATAAAAAACCTCCGCTTATTTTCTGAATATCACTCGTATCCGTCATACTCCTGATATTCTAAAATTGTACTTGAATTTTCCATAATTTATGTTATAATAAGATTATGTACTTTATAATATGAAGGAGGGGTAAAATCATGTTTGAATTTGAAAATATGCTCCACGATGAATTTACCGAGCTACCTTTCAAGATCATGTTTTACGTCATCATTTTCCTGTTTGGCATCTGTATCGGAAGCTTCCTCAACGTTGTCATTCTAAGACTTCCCGCAGGCGAGTCGGTACTCGGAATAGGAAAATCAAAAGAAGATAAGGAAAAAGCTTCACACTGCATGACCTGCGGTGCCAAGATCAGACCAATCGACCTTATACCGGTTTTCAGCTGGCTCATGCTCAGAGGAAAATGTCACAGCTGCGGTCAGAAGATCTCACCGCGCTATCCCATCGTAGAGTCACTCAATGGTCTCCTCTACGTACTGACGTTTATGGTTTTGGATATAAATGTTAAATCCATAATAACCTGCGTTGTAATGTCGATCCTTATATGTATAGGATTTATCGACTGGGATACAAAGGATATTTATGTCGGCATGGTAGCCATTATTCTTATCCTTGCTGTCCCGTTACATCTTTTCTACTCTCGTGAGTACCATGATGTAAGTCTCAAGAGCCGCATAATCGGTGCATTCATAATCAGTGTACCATTCTTTCTTATCGGTGAGATCAGCCGACCGATCATCAAGAAGAAGTTCGGTGAAGATTTCAGAGCGATCGAACTTGGTGATACATACCTTATGTTTGCAGCCGGTGCATTTCTTGGAACGCGGGCTGTTATCGCTTCAACATTCATTGGTATCATGACCGCCGCCATCGGAGGTCTGATAGTTAAGATCGTTACAAAGGATTCAAAGTTTGCATTCGGACCATTCCTTGCAATAGGAATTGCGGTCGGATGCTTGTGTGGAAATCAGATAGCTCAATGGTATCTGAATATGCTCACATTTGAGTAAGCAGTCAAAAATAAGTACAGGCAGCAGCATTAACTGCTGCCTGTTTTTTTTTACTTATTAATATATTTCGTCTGTGTATGCGTAAATAAAATAGATATCGTTTGTGAAACTAAAGTCTGTGTTTGCATATGCACAGCTGAATGCATCACCTGTGTCACCATGAGCCTGAAGCTCTACACTACCAACTGTATCCATCTTAGGTCTCTGAACTCCCTTGAGTTTGAACTGTGAGGGAACTGTCTTTGCTCTTTCGTTGATGTTTGTAAGAGGAAGATTTGCCATCTGTACTGCTGCTGGGCTTGCAAAAGCTCTGTAAGCTTTGTGTCCCGGGCCAGCAGGAACATCCACAGATCCGCCCTCGCTCTTACAAATAACAATCGAGAGACCAAGATTTTGTACTGATAATATGTATGGTTTATCATTGATATCATTTTCCATAGCTCTGTAAGTTACAGACTTGTCAACACCCGTCAGACTTGGATCATCGGGAAGATCAACGACCTTTAAATTTGATGTACCAAGAGAGTAGTTGAAGTTGAATGCAGCATCCTGAGCATTGAAAAAAGCATCATTTAAAGCTTTTTCTTCAGTGAAAGTCGAAGATGATATGATTTTATCTGCTTCCTTAGAAGAGAATGGATATGTTCTGTGAAGTATCTGTCCCTGAGCAACATCCTTGCCGCTTGAATCCTTGCAAGCATTGTTGCAAAGCTTTATAACATGGATATTTCCTTTAAGATAGTTAACATTTGCGCCGTCATAGCCTACTGTATTCTGGAAGTGTGAACTTCTGAATTCCTCGACTTTAGCTGCAATATCTTCATCATCAACGCCGTCTACACCATTTGCATCGAGCTTATCAGATGTACATACCCATACATCTTCTGCATACTCCAGCTTACCCTGAAGGTTAAGCTGGATATTGTTTGCATAAGAATATGTTTTTTCTGAAAGAGCTGTTTTCTGGAACAATCTCTGTACCGGTCCTGTTAGTGCCATTACTGCAACCATAAGGATCGAGAATATCGCCATAACAACTATGAGTTCTACGAGAGTAAAGCCCTTTTTTACACGATGTTTCATTGACTTTCCCTCCTCATTATGTTGTTGGTTCTGTAGTTGGTTCTTCTTCTTTTACTTCAAAGAAATCGAGATTGAGCTTTCCGTTTGCTTTCTTCTGCATTTCTGCGATCTCCTCGTCAGTCATTCCGTCAGTCATAAGCTTCTCAGTGGAATACTTAGTGGCTTTCATATCAACAACTACATTACCGTCAGCATCACCATAAGATATCGGTATTTTTGAATTCGGATCATTAGGATCATCATCCCAGTATTTTCCGCTTGCATGGATCTTAACCTGTATATCCATTTCGCTTGCTGGAAGAGTAACAGGCTCACCTGATTCAGCATCCATTCCAATTTCTTTAATATGATTTGCCGCATAAGGCGACTCAACTACGACCTTATTTTTAAGATTGTTAGTTGCCTTTGAGGTAGCATCAATATGTGTACCTACAAGTATCAGCAAACCGCCCATTAAAGCAAATATAAATATAGATATGATCATTTCGATCAGAGTCATGCCCTTTAGCTTCTTTTTGCTTTTTTTCATAAGAACATTCCTCCTTTATGAACCTGTGAAATACGATATCTCGTATGTACCGATAGCTGTATAAGCTTTTTTAGTATTATTTGTTGCTCCGGCACCGCCTGAGTTAAGAACTCCGAAGCTGTTCTGTGCATCAGTGATCTTGTTAAAGAGCGCGCTACCAACGATAGGTGCCTGTGTATTAGTTCTTTCTACACCATATTCATCAACATACTTACAAGGTGTCTTACACTGAACCTTATTTGAGAATGTGGTATTCGGGCACATAAATGTACCAACTAATGTACACTCATTCTGATACATATCAATTTTAGATCCTTCAGTACCGTAATACTCAATGCCCCAGCATGACTTTGGAGTAACCTTACAGCCTGATGTGTAAGCCTGAACACCGCCGCCTGTTACTGTAGGTCTGATATCAGTCTTACTAATATCAAGTGTGCCGTCGATGAGGAAGCAAACCTTACCTGCTGATGTATCACAGAGGAAATCAAGATTGTGCTTTGATTCTGTGTGTACATTTCTCAGTATGATCCATATTCCTTCACCTGAACCCTGAATATTAACATTTCCGTTAGGTGTAAATGCCTTTGTATCATCCTCAGGATTTCCGATTATACATGAACGGATGATCTTGCCGCCTGACCATACACCTGAAGAAGTGTTTGGAGTGCCGTCTGCATTGTATGCATATGGCAGCTTGTTTCTCTGATCCTTGTTTTCAGCTGTGTTGTACAACGGATCATTAGGATCATCAATAAATGTATCATCACTTGCGTTAGTACAGAACTTCTTAGGAACGTGATTATGATAAACATTCTCATCATAGTCACCGTTTTTATCCATATTGAGTTCCTTTCTTACCTCAACAATGTTCTTTACGAGTTTTGTCTTGGAATCAGCAGGGATAAATTCGTGTGAATCAGGATCCTCTTTTCCGTAAATAGCTTCACGAGTCATTGAAGCCGGATATGCAGGTTCTTTACCGCTGCCCGAATATGCAGGGAAAGCACCTACTGTAACATTCTGGAATGCTTCTGCCTGGCTGACGATCTCGCCTGCCGGATTAGTATAATATGTACGAACAGCATCAGACTTATCAGCAGGATCACCTACTGTGCCGTTCTCATTAAGTTTGTAGTATGAGAACTCATCATCAGTTGGCTCGTCAAGTATAGTATCAATATCATTAGGATCAACCTTATATCTTGATACAGGTGAATCTATAATGTCGTCATGGTCTACTGTACCGTCATACTTTGTAACATAATATGGCTTATTTCTTGTCCACTTATTGCCAACGGCATAAATAGCGAATTCTTTTGCCGGTGCGCCTTCATAATCATCATTTTCCCAGCCAAGAATAGTAGGTTCTGTAGCACCAGGGAAAACTATACCAACTTTCCAGCCATACTCTTCTTTCTTCTCAGCCTGAATAAATTCATACTCTGTTTCCGGAACAGCATCATTATTATATGAAGCATTAGGAATTATTGTATAGCCGTCTACAAGCTCGTCACGATGCTCAGTATAACCAGGTTTAATCTGTGCTTCTTCCTTAGTTGTTGATACACCTGAAACGGTATCACAGTAGATTTTTCCCTGAACACTGTTAGTATCTCCGCCGTCAAAAGTAAGAGTTCCCTTAACTATAAGATCTTTCTTGATAGTAACGCCGCTCTTGATAGTACAGTCACCGTTTACTCTTACCTCACCGTTTACTGTACAGTTCTGGAGAGTAAGATTACCCATGCTGTATAAGTTACCGCCTGTTGACTTGTGCTGTGAATCTGTCTTATGAATGAAAGAGCTCTCCCAATCGTAAAGAACTGCACTGCTTGATGACTTACCGAAGTAATTATCACCCTTGACAATACCGGTTATATCATCGGTTGTAGATCTCGAAACGTCTTCCTTAGCTAACTCGTCAACACTGTAGCTTCTGTCTGCATACATTACTGTATACTTCTCAGATGGTGTATACTCATCTAACAGATAGAGATCAGCACCACCGATCTGGATATCATTGATCGTCTTAGTACAATTCAATGTACCGATAAATACATTGAACGGAGCCTTACCCTTTTGGTTTGCGTATGCATTGTTCTTTCTGACTCTGCCGATCTCAAGACCTGCATTGCCAGCTATTGTCTGATCAATATAGAGATAAGGGATATCCTTCTGTGAGTAGTCAGATGTCATCTCATAATCAAGATTAACTAAAGCCTTTGTATCACGAACATATACACTGCCCATGATAGCTGTCTTTGAATTTGGCATAAGCTTTACACCGCTTTCGCTGACAGGATTCTTTATATTGATCTCGAAAGATGATGTACCGATAACTAAGTTACCATTGATGAATGTTGATTTTGTCTCTACAGTAGTCTGGTTGTGTGCAACATAAAGACCTGTTGCATCCTTGGAAATACCAAGACCGAAACCACCTGTGATCAAACCACCATTACCAAATGAGTTACCGCCAACCTCCTGAAGTCCGTCAAGACCTCCGGGAGACTGCTCGTTATGAGTAGCAGCTGTCTTTCTAATGTAAGCAGAAGCAGTTTCTTCTTCTCTGCCCACTCTGCAAGTAGCTGTAACCTTAACAGCATTTACAGCTACCCACTTAGCACCGTTGCCATCGAGATCAGTATACATATAACTATCCGAATTTGCAACAGGCTCAATTATAATTTTTCCTTCTCTCCATACACCTTCGGAATAGCTTCCTATGACACCAAGTGATGGATCGTTGAGCTTCATCTCGACATCAAGTGGATCGGATCCCATATCCTCGATTGCAGCAGGGATACCAGCTTCACGTTCCATTGATTGTACAAATGCGTCGATTGCAGCTCTCGCTGTGTAACTTGCCTGTGATGATGCATATGACTTATGTGCTCTGTTACTCGAAGCTGATGCAAGAGCAAGAGTACCTGTCAGGAATATTATCAACAGTGCCATTACACAAATAACTGTAAACAATACAGAGCCGCGCAATGTTTTCCTGTTCTCTGTTTTCATTTTTCTCTAACCGCCTTTCAAGTTATAACAATTGAATAACCTTAGCGTATGGTATAGAAAGCCTGCATCTTAATTTGCAGAAGGAACTTCGTCAACATTTGGCTTTGTCATTTCGTATACTGAGTAAAGTGTAACGACGATTTTTACATCCTGTGCATTTGAGATTTTTTCACTACCAGTTTCAACTATTGTCTCCTCGTCAGCATCCTTTGAATCAGGAAGTGAAACGTTAGCAGCCTTTGCTTTATACTGACCGAAGCTGTAATCATCAATACCAACTGAATTGATATTAGCTGTCTTGTCAAAATTCTTGAGCTGTTCAAGATATGCCCATACAGCCTTCTTAGTGCCATGGATAATGATAGCATACTGTGTCTGCATAATTGATTCCTTAGCTCTCTGTGATACAGCTGTACTTTCAGCAGTCAAAGCCTCATATGCCTTTGTAAGGCTTCCGTCAGCATCAGCTGCTTTACGCATTTCTGCAAAATTATCTTCCTGTGAATTGTAATAATACTCAATAGGTGTGAGTTTAGCTTCCTTGAGCTCTACCTTCATAAGCTTTGCCTTTGACTTATCAGCAAATTCCTGCATATACTTATCAATAACTACAGGATCCTGTACTTCTGTGATAGGTACAAAGTTTGCAGTGATTACTGATGTATCCTCATAGATCTTTAAGATAGCTTTCTTAAGACCAGGGATCTCATCGATCTTAGCCTGGATCTCTGCCTGTGTTTTCTTAACGTCTTTAAGAGTCTCCTGATGTGTCTTTACATCCTTATACTTTGGTTTGATAAATGCAAAGAAACCGATCAGAAGAATTGTGATAGCTATAAGAATAGCAGCTATGATCTTATCTCTGTAATTAAGTTTCATTATTAGTTAGCCTCCTCATCTCATTCTGCTTTATCAGCGTTTTCCTCATCAGGTCTATAAGCACTCTTGAAACCTGTCAGCTTAGCACTTGAGGCAAACTGCATCTTATAAACAGGTTCCTTACCTGGCTCTTCAAACTTAGTTATATTGTATCCGCCGTAGCTTGAACCGCAGAACATTGGATCTGAAAGGATTTTGTCAACAAAATTTGAGGGAAGCTTCTGCGAAAACTGATCCTTATTAGCATCACATTCTACTGTAAATTGTATTGTACCGTCTGTGTATTTAGGAGTAAGGATCTTGAATTCCTCGATCTTCTCCTTCTCGCAGGTTTCTTTAAGGATCTTTTCGATCTCCTCGTAAACCTTACCTTCAACAACAGGCTTTGACTGATATGCATCATACGAGTTATTTACCTTTGTATAATATGCATTTACAGACTTCTTCATTTCTATGAGACGATCACGGTGTGCGAGCTTCTTAGCTGTATCATCTGAGTTGATGAAAGTCTCACACTCCTCAATGTCGCTCTGTATGCCCTTATCCTTGATGTAATACCAAGCATAAATACCGCCTGCGATAACAACAGAACCGATAAGTGCAGCTAACATGGCAACATTGCCTGAGCTTTCGTTTCTGATCTTGTTCTTAACAGCAGTACCGAAGTCAGTTTCAAGAAGATTGATCTTTTCGATCTCTCTGTTTCTCTTGAACATAGCACCGATAGCGTTAGCATACAGTGAGAATTCAAGATTTTCATGACCGTGGATCTGTGGTGGAACGTTGATAAGGCTTGTTTTAAGATCAAGCTTTTCAAGTTCGTCAGTAAGTCTTACATACTCGTGAGTATCGCCGTAGAAAATTACGTTCTCTATGGACTCACCTGTGTTACGGCTTCTGTGGAACTGAAGCATACGGAAGATGTTCTCGTTAACGGCTTCAAATACGTAGTCGTCCGAATATCCGTAGTCAGCAGCATCGATAGAAGCGAAACGTGAGAATGAAAGCTGTCCCTGCTCATAAAGGTTGAGAGAGATGAAGTTGTTGTCGATCTGTACAGCAAGGAGAGGCATCTTTGATCTGATCTTTGTATCAGCAAGAAGAACCTTTGTGATACAGTTACATCCGATCATTACTGATCTGAGTGTAATGCCGAGAAGCTTGAACATTTCTCTGTAACTGTTAACGATCTCGTAAGGACAAGCTGTAGCAAGTATCTTGTACGAAGGCTCGCTAACCTCACTGCTGTCTGCGTCACCAACTATGATGTATGACACGCTGTATGAATCATCGAGATTGAGTTCTGCCTGCATCTGAAGCTTTACTGTCTTCTGGAGATCCTGACCTCTGCCCTTGGCAACTGTCATTTCCTTGAAGATCGTAAGGTTGGAGGAGATCGAAACGATCGCTTCCTTATCAGGCATTCTGTGCATTTTGATTACGTTGTTAATGAGTGTTGCAACCGCAGGAACGTCCTTAACGTGTCCGTTAACGATAAGTCCCTCTTCAACATTGACTGTAGCAGCGGAATTGATCTTGATCTTTCCGTTACCCTCAACACCTCTTACTACTCGTATATTTCTATCTGTAATATCAAATGAAAGCATTTATCTTTCCACCTTTCCTTATTAACCGTTTTCGAGGCTTTCCAGTGAGCCGTAAAGTGCAGGGTAAATACCGCACACAACCAAACCTATGATAACACCCATGAAGATGAGAAGGCAAGGTTCCAGCATACCAACAAGTCTCTGAACAGCTGCATCTGATTCTTCTTCGTAGTAATCCGAAGTCTTTTCGAGGATAGTATCAAGAGCACCTGACTCTTCACCAACGTATATTACAGAGCAGAACATAGGCTCAAATATCTCTGTACGTGTTATTGCTGATGAAAGCGGTTCGCCCTGCTTTACCTCATCAATAACTGTCTCGAACTTTTCATCTATATATGAATTTCCGAGAATTGCTGAAGCTCTCTGCAGGCACTCTACCATTGGGATACCACTTGAATAGAGTGAAGAAAGGGTTCTGGAAAATCTTCCTGTGTATATCTTTGTTATAAGAGGACCAAATCCCGGTCCCTTTATAAGCATTCTGTCAAATTTCTTTCTGAAGCTTGGCACCTTCATTGCATATCTTAAGCCGAATACAAGACCGGCAACTACGATAATGAGGATATACCACTTAGTCTTCAGGAAGTCACTGATAGCTGCAAGTATCTTAGTGAGGAGAGGCATCTTGCTCTTATCCTCGAACATGTCGATAAATACTGGCATGATAAACGTAAAGAGGAAGATAACTATGACAATACAGAGGGTAAGAAGGATGATCGGGTAGACCATTGCGCCTCTGATCGTGTTTTTAAGTTTGTTTTCCTTTGCGTAGTGATCAGACATACGAGTCATGATGATATCCAGCGAACCGCTGCTCTCGCCCGCGCCGACCATGGAAATAAGGAACTCAGGGAATGAACCCGAGTGCATCTCGAGAGTTGACGAGAAAGATTCACCTTTCTGTACATTCTCGTAGATATCCTGCCATATTGCTCTCGCCTTTTCGTTCTCCTGCTCCTTGGTAAGGATATCGATGGCTTTTACAAGCGTCAAACCCGAAGTAAGCATAGCACTGAGCTGTCTGCAACAGAAGTTTAGTTCCTTCGTGTTGAACTTGTAGATTGATTTTGCGTCACCTGAATCGCTTTCCTTATAATCCTTAACATACAGTCCTTTTTCCTTGACTTTCTGTAAGAATTCCTGCTCATTTTCCGCATTGATGACTCCCTTGACCTGTCTGCTTCTTGCGTCCTGAGCTACATAGGAAAAACTCTTCATGAAACCACCTCCATAATTAATTACTTGTGATGAACGTTTCACACTGCCTTAATAATAACAATTATAACATTTTAATAGTTACTTTTCAATCGCTTTTTTGACATAAATAATCTACCGTTTTTTATCAATATTTACCAAGAAAAATACTATCTGTAATACCGACTGCTACAAACGGTTAGCTTTTTACAAAAACACAACATCAAAGGCAGCCCAATATATGGTATATGCACACGTATACCAAACATTGTTAAACTTCCACAATAATTATATCACACTCACTTTTAAATTGCAACATAAAAGCTCATATTTTCTGCTAATTTTTACAGAATTGTAAACTGCGGCAATTTGATTATTGCTAATTTAGTTATTTTGACTGTTATTGCATAAAAACGTTGTATTCACAGTCGAAAAACCGGAGCGCATTCTGTGGACAAGTTTGCTGTTTTAACTATATCTACACCGAAATCGGTCTGACCTGTTACGTATACTATTATAATATAATGATTTTTGATGTAATATTCCTGCTGATTTTTTCAGAGCTCCTGTATGGTTTTCCAGAGCTCCTTTGCGACCTCCAT
This sequence comes from Ruminococcus sp., assembly GCF_016283395.1. The sequence goes on along the minus strand of NZ_JAEEMU010000052.1, from coordinate 49,280 downwards.
ATTAACCCCGGCAGCAGCCGCAAGCTCCTCGGGAGAAGCACTGCGCAGATTGGTTATGGTCTTGTACTCCATAAACAGCTTCGCTGCCTTCTTTTCGCCTATTCCACGTACATTCAGCAATTCCGAGCTATAGGTCTTTTTCTTGTGGCGCGAGTGCATGAAGCTTACGGAATAGCGGTGTACCTCGTCCTGTATCCGCGTCACAAGGTCAAATACCGACCTCAGCTCGTTTATCTGTATCTCTCTTCCCCCCGTTGCAATAGCACGGGTGCGGTGCTTGTCGTCCTTGACCATGCCGAAGAGAGGTATGTCCAGACCTAATTCACGCAATACAGGCGCAACCGCGTTCACATGACCTTTGCCGCCGTCAAGGAGTATAAGGTCGGGCTTTCTTGTGAAGTACTCATCGCCCTCACCTGTTACGATGTGCATGAGCCGCCTTTTGAGTACTTCGTGCATACTGCCGTAGTCGTTCTGGAACTGCTGTTCCTTTATGGTGAAACGTTTATACGCCTTTTTCAGCGGTCTGCCGTCCTCAAAGACTACCATTCCAGCAACCATTGACTCCGACGACAGGTTGGATATATCGTAGGCTTCGATATATCGGGGCGGCTTTGAAAGTCCAAGGCTGCGCCCAAGCTGCTCAAGTGCAATGACCTCTTTTCCCGTACGGTCATTTTTTATGGCGGCGTACTCCGCACTGTTGTTTTTTGCAAGTTTCAGAAGCTCCAGCTGTCTGCCCTTTTGCGGCACATGGAGTTTCACCTTGTGCTGCGCCTGTTCCTCAAGCATCTCAGTGAGCAGTTCACTGTCCTCGGGAATATGATCAACTATGACCGAACGCGGTATGTCAGGCTTTTTATAGTAAAATTGCAACATGAAGCTGCTGAGTATGTCCTCACCCTCATCTGGCAGCGGAAGCTCAAATACCGCCTTATCGAAGAGTCTGTCCTCACGGTACATCAGCACGGAAATGTAAAGTCCGTCGTAAAATTCTGCTATACCGATAACGTCAGCTGACTCAACGCCGCTGTTTATTATTTTCTGCTTTTCGGAAGCCTTTTTCACCGCCGCTATCCTGTCGCGGAGCATTGCAGCTTTCTCAAATTCGAGTGCTTCGGCTGCCCTGTTCATTTCCTCTTCCATGCGCTCTACCGACTCGGAGCTTCCGTTTTTGATGAACTCTATCGCCTGCTCAACTGCACTTTGGTAATCTTTTGCACTTATCTTACCTCTGCAAACTCCCATGCACTGCTTTATATGGTAATTCAGACAGGGACGCCCCTTGCCGAAATCCTGCGGAAATTTCCGCTTACAGGTAGGCAGCATAAACACTCGGTTAGCCTCATTTACAGCTTCTTTGGTTATAGCTCCGCTGGTATACGGACCGAGATATCTGCCGCTCTGTTTTGTGTTTTTTTCGTTGGTTATGCGAGGGTACTCCTCATCTGAAATACGAATATAATGATATCCCTTGTCGTCCTTCAGAAGGATATTATACTTGGGTTTGTGCTGCTTGATAAGACTGCATTCCAGCAGAAGTGCCTCGAATTCACTGTCTGTAACGATGAAATCATAGTCATACACATTTGAGACCATAGCCGCCACTTTCGGCGTATGATCGGGATTTTCGCGGAAATAGCTGCTGACGCGGTTATGCAGGTTCTTCGCCTTGCCGATGTAGATTATAGAACTGTCCTTGCGCCGCATTATGTACACGCCCGGCGATGTGGTCAGTTTTGACGTCTTTTCGCGGAGATATGGCAATCTCGGGTTCATTTTATCTCACCTCTGTTCTTAAAATGCAGAGGACGCCATCAGGCGTCCTTTTCAAATCTCACTTCATCTTTCTGACCTGTCTGCGGATATAGCGGAACACCTCGTCCTCGCCCTTATCACGAAGCATGGTAAGGAGAAATTCCAGCTTTTCCGCTGTTGTTTTTTCAATCTTGCGGCGCGGCTTAGCTCTGAGGAAATACTCCAGAGGCATTGACTCATTGTACTTTTCCTTGTTGTATATCTTTGAAGCTGCCACACGGTCGCAGAACATCTCAAAAATGAAGATATCAGGCATTTTCACAGGTTCCATAAGCTTTGTTTCGGGATCATAGTCCGTCCAGTACTCAAAGTGGTGACGATTACGCCCCTTATGGTGCATCCACGCTTTTGAGCTGCCGTCCACTTCCCTTTCCTTCTCGTTTGGACTGCGGTCGCCCTGAAAGTACTTAACTCCCGGAATGAACTCCGTAGGCGAGAACTTTGACAGGTCATGTACAAATCCGCGCCACGGTATACCTGCTTTAACGCAGTGTATGAACACCTGATGTCTGTGCTGCTGAACGGTTTTAAAATGACCTAAAAAGTTTTGTATCTTCATTAAGTCACTCCCTGTTATAGCTGCCTGTTATATCAAGCACGCTCTCTTTTTCAATAAGCTTTCCGCTTATGATGCGTCTGCCCTCGGAATATGTTGGATCAGAAAGCTTCTTCGCCATAATTCCCACAGATACCTCTGCCATTTTCGCAAGGTCTACCTCTACCGTAGTTATGGTCGGTATGCATATGCTCGACACGGTGTAGTTGTCGTAACCGACTACGCTTATGTCATCTGGAACTCGAACGCCCTTTGTCTTTAAAGCTGATATAACGCGGAAAGCAGTCTCATCGCAGTTGCACACGAAAGCAGTCGGCATATCGGCAGGGAAATCAATCTTATCGTTGAGTATACCCTTTTCGTTTCTGTCGCCGATGACCCATTCTATGCGGAACTCAAGCTCGTTTTCCATTATGCACTTCAAGTATCCGAGGTATCTGTCATTGATACTGCTGGTAGCGTTGAGCGTACCGAAAAAGCCTATCCTGCGGTGTCCCTTTGAAACAAGATAGTCCGTAAGCATATATCCGCCGTTGAAGCTGTCGGATATAACTGAATCGACATGGTATCTGTTGTCGTAGAAATCCACGAAAATAAGCGGTATAGTCATCTTGCTGAGTATCTCTATGTAGCTTCTGTGTACCTGTCCGATAACGATAACGCCGTCTACCTTGCCGTCAACTATCATATTCGGCAGTATGCCGTCCTTTTCATTATCAGCTGATATACACTCGTATACTGTGCATACGTTGAGTTGTGAAAGCTGATTTGAGATACTTGCTGTAAGCTCCCAGTAAAAAGTGCCCCTCGCACCCACAAAACGCTCAGACGTAAGTATACCCACGTTTTTGCTTATCTTAGGTATAGTCATACGGCGTTTCTCGCTCTTGGTATTTGAAGGTTTGTAGCCCATTTTTTCAGCAGTTTCGCAGATACGCTTACGCATCTGTTCACTAACTCCGTCACGGCCTGCCAGTGCATTTGAGACCGTTACAACGCTGACGCCGAGCTTTGTGGCGATATCCAGCATTTTTACTCCGTTTTTCATAAAACTCCCCCGATCTATTAAGTTCTTGTATAGCTATGTTATGCATAATTACTTGTTGCTGCCGAAGTAACGAATTAAATTAACCTTGTCTATTATATCATGCTTTAAGTAATAAATAAAGTAGTTTTGCAAATTTTGGTACATATGTCAAATTTGATGTGTTTTTATTGTACATAATAACAAGACTGCGGAGGTTATTCCCCGCAGCTTTTAATGTTTTCATCTTTATCGCCGCCATATTCGGACAGATAAGGACAAACCTCATCGTAAGAGCTAAGCTGAACGCTGTCCCCTGCGGCAAAAGGAATAAGTCCCGTTATATCTCCCCACGAAGCATAGGGACAGATATATCCCTCTTCTTCGGGCTCGGGAACGGGTATTTTTTTCTTGCTCATTTTATCATCTCCCACAGTTATTATCTGTGAAAGCAACGTATTTATGCATAAAAAGGCACTTCCATTCGGAAGTGCCCTGATATTACTCTTCGGGTGAATTATTCACCGTCTGTGTTATATTTGGCTGTTCGCCTGTTGCCTCGTCTCCGTTTCTAACCAGCGGAGCATCAGGCTCGTATTTGAGTATGACCTTCTTGATCTCCTCATCGCGTGTAAGGTTGTATGTGAGCTTCAACGCTTTAAGAGCATTTGGGATATCCTTATCCATGAGATAATTCGCAGCAAGCTTTGCAGCTACAGATACAACATCCTCATTCGGTCCGTAAGGTATGTCGTACTTCTTCATTACTTCGTTTATATCTTCCTGAGTAGGAGGCTTTATCGGACTTCCCTTGCGCTCAGCAACATCTCTGAGTTCATACGGAATGGCAGGATGCGGAGCAAATATAAGACTTGCCGACAGGAACAGAGCTGCATCATCGTATTCACCCATATCCGTAAGCGCATAACCCACATTGGCATAGCATCTTGCTATCGCAACAGGTGAAGCTGCAACTTCAAGAGTTTCCTTTGTGGTCTCTATAAGCATTCTCTTGTTTTTAAGGAGCTTATACACCTCTGCAAGCTCAAATCTCGGGTTGCAGTCGAGGGGATTGTACTCGATAGCCTTTTCAAGTACGGGAATAGCATCAAGAGGCGAACCTGCTTCTGTAAGAAGATATGCATATGTAGTGATATATGAAGGGAAATCAAAGGGAGCACGGTTGAGCACCTTCTGATCCTTCTTGTATTTGAGCTGATACAGATTATCCTCAAAAGGATTTCTAAGCGAAACAAACCTTGCTGTTTCAGTCTCTCTGTAGTCAATGGTTATCTTCTTGTAAAGACGCTCAGCAAGCGACTTTGCCTCTGTTGTATTCTTCTCATTTATGAGCTTAACTATCTTATTCTGCATTTCATCGAGGCGCATACCGTCGAGATGAGTAAGTCTCTCGACCTCGTCCTTCTGATCCTGCGGCATTATTTCCACAAGAAGCAGTGCAGCGGCGTTCATGCCCTCTATGTTGCCCTCCTTGGCATAGGTCTCAGCCACGCCGCGGAGATATTTGGTATTTTCCTCGGTAGAGCCTGTGAGCTTTGCTCTCAGCTCTTCAAGGATCTTGTTTTCTGCCATTGATTTTCCTCATTTCATCGCGAGATATTAAACAGTAACCGTCAGGATCATCTGACGGTTACCATAACTGATTAGAAACCTCTCTTGGACATTTCCTTTCTGAACTTAGCATCGATCTTATCCTGCTTCTTCTTAGCCTTGAGCTCAGCCTTTGTCATGTAAAGGGCATCGTTCATTGAAGAAGACTGCTGTCTCGGAGCAGAGCTTCCGCCTCTGTAGCTTGTTTTCTGAGGTGCCTTATATTCATCAAATACAGGAACATTCTGCTGTGCCTGTGCCTTTGCCTGCATCTGTCTCTTTGCAGTCTCATCGCCCATTGTTGAAAGAACGTCCTCAACTGATGTAAGAACAGGGCTGTTAGCCTTGAGTCCCTGTGTCTCGATGAGGTTCTTGTCAGCATAATCCTTTGAGCTTGCGATAGCATTGATAAATGCCTGTGAAGTTGACTTGCTGTGTGGATTTACAGCGATCTTTGAGATATTTGCCGAAGGGATACCGCTCTGCTGTACAGGCTTTCTCGGAACAGGTGACTTTACCTGAGCCTGCTGAACAGGTGCTACAGGTCTCTGAGCCTGAGCCTGCTGTACAGGAGCTGCGGCTGCTCTCTGAGCCTGAGCTGCTGTCTGCTGAGCAGGAGCTGCTGCCTGCTGACCTGCAGGTCTCTGCTGAGGCTGTGCGCCAACAGGAACGTATACAGGCTGACCGTTCTGGTCGCGTCCTACAAGCTTCATCTGAACATACTTGTATACAGGCTGATTATTTGCGTCATATCCTGCAAGCTGCGGAACTTTGATTATCTGCTGAGGCTGCTGTGCCTGCTGTTTTGGCTGTTCTGCCTCGTTTGTATTTGCACCTGCGCCCGGTGCTACATAATTATAATCACTCATAATATTATCATACTCCTCTTCTGCCATTACTGGCTCATTAAATGTTTGTGCGGAAATATCCTCTATCACCGTTTCACCTGCATCGCCAAGTACAGGCATATCTTCAAATATCGGTGCTGTCAGATCTGCTGCTGCCGAAATATCATCAATTATCGGTGCAGCTGTGTGATCTGCCTTGGGTATTTCATCAAATGCCGGGACTGCAATATCTTCAACAGTGGGGATACCGTCGCTTACAGTATCTGCTGCTTCCTGAGCCATTGAGATATCGTCAATGACAGGAGCCTGTATATCCTCAACGCCTGAGATGTCGTCAAGAACAGGAGCTCCGATATTGGGAACGGAAGGTATTGCTTCTGGAATAGGTGCTGATATATCTCCTATAGCAGGGATATCAAGCTCATCCATTTCCTTCGGCATATTCTCGTTATACTGAGGATAAACGGGAGCTGATACAGGGACACCCTGCTGAATAGTCTCATCATATCCGTACATAAGGTTCGGATCGTACATTTCCGTGCCCTGTAATGGCTCGGCAGGATAGATCATATCCGGCTGGATATACTGTCCGTCAGGCTGAAAATACTGCTGATCCTGAGGTATATAAGGCTGAACGATCTGTCCGTCCTCCGTGTAATATACGGGCTGATCTCCGCCGTAGACAGGCTGCTCATAAACAGGCTGACCGTACTGGTTCTGACCGTATACAGGCTCCTGAACATTATTATCTATAGAGTACATCTGCATTATGTCCTCTTCGCTCTGTACCTGTTCGGGCTGAGCATACACAGGAGCAGCAGGCTGTACAGGCTGCTGATTATAATTAAAGTCAAGACCGTCCATCTCCTCAGGCTCTGTACCGTAATTTACAGGTGCAGGCTCGCCGCCGGGGATCGCCGACTGCTGAGGTGTAGGGATAGCGAACTGTGCAAGAAAATCGTCCTCTGTCACTGCCACATTGTTCTGAACAGGAGCTGCCTGAGCATCGGGCTTCTGGATAGCGAACTGAGCAAGGAAATCGTCTTCCTCAGATGCAGCAGGGGCATTTTCTTCTTCACGTGGTACATCTATTGCAAACTGTGCAAGGCTGTCATCCATAGGTATTCCCGTACCCGGGATATTGTTTACAGGTGCAGCAGGCTCGGGTGCAGCATTCTCGGCAGGTCTGTTGTAATACTCGATCGCCTCGTTTGCAGCCTCTTCATCGGCTTTTCTTTTAGCCTCGGCAGCAGCTCTTGCTTCTTCCGCAGCCTTTTTCCGTGCTTCCTCTTCTTTTCTTCTCGCATCAGGATCTTTGGTTATCCTTGCAGTAGTATTTCCGAGCGGTACGATTCCCTCGTCGCCATATCCGAGTTTTTCGCGCTTCTTTTCTTCCTTGAGAAGGAGTGCCATTTCCTTCTTGTCAGCCTTAATAAGCTTCTTTGCAAGACTTGCCTTACATTTCTCACAAGTGATCTCTTTAAGGTCTGTCATCCTTGAAGTCCTGTGGAAACGTGTTACATTTTCCGGCTTCAACAGGTTTATACCGCAGCCGGTTTTCTTATCATTATCGGTACCGTGAACGACCTTATCAAACGAAGAAGTTACCAGTGTTATATCCATAGTCCTCTCCCCACCGCAGAAAACTGCAGCCTCCGCTTTACGGCAGCGGACCGCCGATTTCCCAGATCGCCGCAGTTTTTCCGCGCAGAACCAGTTTAAACTGCTGCGAAACCTGCATGATGCGAACAACTATACAAGTATATTATACATGATACTTCAAAAAAAATCAACACTTTCTAAAAAAATGACGTGAAAAATTATACCCGAATTAAAATTTTCGGTGAAAATAACAAATCGTTATTGATTTTTTTGTCAAAATTCTCCTACACTGTTTAAGTTAAATTAGGTAATGGGAATAATTTACATTTTATCAAATAATTCCCCTATATATAAGGCGTTAAAGCGTTTTCCTATCAGATAGACCAAAATAATAACTCTTACCGGTTATTATTTTACATAGACGTAAAAAATTATGAAATCGTGAAATTTGCTATTGCATTATCAGTGATTTTGTTGTATTATTAATAGTGTATTGGCAGATAAAAAAACACTCTTTTTTATGAGCCGATGAAGCTTCTTTTGAAGGAGGAAAAAACGTGAAGCTCGTTTCAGTAGTAGTTCCGTGCTATAATGAGCAGGAAGTTCTCCCCATGTTCTACGAGGAGATCACAAAGGTGACAGGGCAGATGTCCAAGGACGATCCCGAACTTACCTTTGAATATCTGTTCATCAATGACGGATCAAAAGATACAACACTTGATATATTACGTTCCCTCGCAGACAGGGACAAGCGTGTAAGATACATTTCTTTTTCCCGTAATTTCGGTAAGGAATCGGGTATGTATGCAGGCCTGAAAAATGCCAAGGGCGACTATGTTGTCGTTATGGACGCAGACCTCCAGCATCCGCCGTCATTCCTGCCCCAGATGTACAGCTACGTCAAGAACGGCGAGTACGACTGCGCTACCACACGCCGCGTAAGCAGAAAGGGCGAGTCAAAGGTACGTTCATGGTTCGCAAGACTTTTCTACAGGATAATGAACAAGATCTCTCAGACCGAGATCGTTGACGGTGCTCAGGACTTCCGCTTCATGACAAGACAGATGGTTGACGCTATCCTTGATATGTCGGAATACAACCGTTTCTCAAAAGGCATATTCAGCTGGGTAGGCTTCAATACCCGATACATTGAATACGAAAACGTTGAACGTCCCGCAGGTACTTCCTCATGGTCGTTCTGGGGACTTTTCAAGTACTCCCTCGAAGGTATCATGGCATTCTCCACAGCTCCTCTGGCTATTGCCTCGCTGCTGGGAATAATCACCTGCTTTATCGCATTCATACTCATCGTTATCACAATTATCCGCTCTATATTCGGCTGGCTGGACGCTCCCGACGGATATCCCACACTGCTCTGTCTTATATTCCTTTTCAGCGGATTACAGCTCTTCTGCGTCGGTATCCTCGGACAGTACCTTTCCAAGACATATCTTGAAACAAAGAACCGTCCGATATACATAACAAAAGAAACTGAGGATATCTACAGACAGCGCAAGGCTGAAGCTCAGCAGAGCGGTGCTCAGAAGTCAGAAGCATCTGACAATGAGAGCAAATGACTCTAAGGAGGTGCGGAGACATTGACTAAGCATATGAGACTTATAATCTCCGTACTGTTTATCGTTATCATCGTCCTTGCCGTCGCTATCACCCGTTTTTATTCAAATACGGATCAGAGTGCCGAATTAAGCGGTACTCAGCCTGCCGTCGAGAAAAAGCTGAGCGCGGATAATTCCGGCAATCACATTTTCACGGACAGTGCAGGTCTTTACGGTATAATCGACAGCAATGAGCGCGTGATCGTTTACCCCGAATGGCAGGAGATAAAATTCACCGACAGCGACCTTTGTATCGCATCAAAGCAAATTCGCGGCAATAAGCTGTTCGGCTGCATCGACTATGAAGGCAATATCTCTATCCCCTTCGTTTATTCGGACATAACCGACACAAAGCTTTCAGGACGCACTTTTTATATTGCTAAATCCAATAATAACATCAAAGACGGCGTAAAAGACGACAGCAAAGATAAAATCACGTATGTCATCTACGACCATAACTTCAACCCGTGCTTTTCAAGAGCATGGACTTCATATAAAGAAGATGAAAACGAACTGGTCCTCACCTCGGAAAACGGAGTGTACAGATATTCCGTAACAGCTAACGATGTCATTCTCAGAAACGCTGTTATTAAAAGCGAAACAATGGACCACGCCTATGAGCTTGAGGTGACGAACAAGAACCTGCTCTCAAAGCTGAGTATCTCTTCACTTGAAAAAATGAGCAGGGCTGTTGATAAGTACATAGAGTATGCCTTTACAGGCAACAGCCGCCTGCTTACGAATATAGATGCCGAGCAGTCGGCAGTTTTCCTCACTCTTTTCCCCGAGGATCACTCCGTTACCTCAAAAACGCTCATGTCTCTGAATGATGTATCGGTATATTCATCTACATCTGATGATGATCTCGATCATTACAAGATCTACATAACTGCAAATATCTCTACCAATTCTAAAATGGCAGACGGTAAAATACAGTATCTTAGAGGTGATTACAAAGCCGTAATGGAATTCGTTTACGATCCCGAAAAGGGACTCCGCGTTCTTTCAGGCGACTTTGTTCCGAATAAGCTTTCTTATCCTGCAAAAGCAGCAGAAAGCAAACAGCCTGCGGATACAAATGAAAAGAAAAACGAGCAGCAGGCTCACTGACGGAGGTCATATCCATGAAGAAAAAAACAGCGTTCCTGTGTGCATTTATAATGCTTATGACCGCAGCCTGCGGCAAAATAGACAGCGGCAGCGAGACAGATGAAGAGACCACCGCAGCTTCAACGGAAGAGATCACTTCAGAAGCCGAAACCGAAGAAAATACCGAAGTATCGGAAAAATTCGGTGATGAATTCAATATATCCCCCGATATAAAGCTTGGCATGACAGAAGCCGAGGTACAGGCGATAATCGGTAATAATTACGATCGCAGCGTTGAGAAATATCTTGATGCAGGTCCTGATATCGCATATTACACAATACCCCTCGACAGCTGCCCGTTCCTCGGTATAGATATGGAGGGCTATGAGCTTTTAACATTCATTCCCGACGGCGAGCTTATCAGCATGAGCTATCATTTCGGAGTCATTGACAGGGACAACAATACCTCAAAAGATCACACCGAAGAAGAATTGAAAGCCGTATACGACAAGCTCTTCGAGCAGGTGCATGAATACTACGGTGATTATTACACCTCTACAGATGCGGGGACACCTTCACTGGGCAATCTCAGCTGGGACAACACCTACGGCACTCTTAACCTTTGGGGTACATATTACGATGACACCAAAGAAGGAAACGTTTCCTTATCTCTGAACGCAAATGACTTTGCTCAGAAGATACTTGATTATTCAAAAGAAAAAGCCGTATCTCAGCAGTCCCAAAACAACGGGCTGAACATTCTTGATCAGCTGAAAACAGGAATGACTATTGAAGATGTTTTCGCTGTTATCGGCAAGGATTACGACTATGAATACAGGGCAGGCTACAAGCCGTCTGTAGAATACGACTACAGCTTTACAGCCGACGAAGTTTTTGATACAGGGCTTCGCGGATATATGTTCGTGGAATTTGATGAAAAGACCGATGAACTCATCTGCTTCGGCTATCATATCGGAAATGTGGGGAATGTAGAGAACAGCAGCTACCCCTATTCGGAAAGCGAGCTTGAAGAAGCTTTCAATAAACTGCTGCCGTCTCTTGAAGAAGAATACGGCAACGCTACTGTGCCTTCGGCTTTTTCGGGCGAAGGTGTCAAAGCAGAATACTCATGGTCAATGGGAACAGATCAGCTCTGGGCTATATGGGGCACAGACCTGTGGGGCGCATCAAGCGGCGTAAACGAAATAATCGTTTCACGCTCCATTGACAGATAATATAAAGGAGAAATAACCATGTCTAAAAAAGTTGCAGTTATCATGGGAAGCGACAGCGACTTCCCTGTTGTAAAATCAGCTCTCACAGAGCTCAAAAAGTACGGCGTTGAATTTGAATGCCGTGTTATGAGTGCGCACAGAACTCCCGCAGAGGCTGCTGAATTTGCTTCAAACGCAAAGGCTAACGGCTTCGGAGCTATCATATGCGCAGCAGGTATGGCTGCTCACCTTGCAGGTGTAGTTGCAGGACATACAACACTTCCTGTTATCGGCATACCTATGAAGTCAAAGGCACTTGAGGGCGTTGACGCTCTCCTGGCTACAGTTATGATGCCTCCGGGAGTACCTGTTGCAACAGTAGGCATCGACGGCGCAAAGAATGCGGCTGTCCTTGCTGTACAGATGCTTGCTATCGCTGATGACGAGCTTGCCGCAAAGCTTGCTGCCGAGAAAAAGGCTATGGCTGACGGCGTTATCGCCAAGGACAAGTCTCTCCAGGAGCAGATCGCAGCTCTCTGATATTAACCAAGACCACTTTCACCCAAAGGAGGTAAAATATGACACCTTCAGAAAGAAAAGAACGCTCAGAAAAGATATTAAAGGAAAAAGGGATCGGCATAAACCCAAATCTTCCTCTTATTGAGGATGCTTCGCAGGTGAAGCTCAAAAGCCTTGATGACATCTGCAAAAGAGCAATTGCTGCTCTGCTGTGTACTCAGGTAGGCATAGAGCTCAGCGAAAACAACACAGATCAGTTGGGATTTTTCACAGGTCTTATACAGCATTTCGGCGTTGAGGACTGCCTTAACGCAAAGGAGCAGAGGCTCGTAAGCGGTAAAGGCTCGGAGCAGGATACTGTAGATGTTGTATGGGAGTATGAATGTTACTGGTCACTGCTGTGGGCACTTGGAATCGTTGAGGATATCACCGACGCAAACGCTATCTGCGACTGTACAGCGGCTATACGCGCTGTCTCTCAGTGTGAGGGCTTCGATGACTTCAAGAGCAGATGCTCTCTCAGGAGCACAGATGATATACTTGATATGCTCGACCTCTATTACCGCTATCACTGGGCAGTGGTCCAGAATGAACATATCGACAAAAACTGTCCTGTGGCTGATCTTGTGGGCGAAGTTGTATTCGAGCGCAGACGCGGTCTCGAATGGCTCATCTCCGATGAAAACGACTGGCACGATATAGAATTGGATACATGATAGATAATTTTGATACTCTTCTATTCGACCTTGACGGCACTCTCACAGACTCCACCGAGGGCATAGTTAAATGCATTGAACACGCTCTCACCAAAATGGGTTATGAGATGCCCGAGGATACGAACAAATTTCTCGGACCGCCGCTGTATCAGTCCTTTGCTGAGTTCTGCGGCATGAACGAGGAGCAGGTAAACGAGGCTGTAAAGATATTCCGCGAAAGGTACTCCACTGTGGGACTTTTCGAGAACCGCGTTTATGACGGTATCCCCGAAATGCTTGACAGGCTCAAAAAGGGCGGCAAAAGGATAATGGTCGCCACAAGCAAGCCCGAGGTGTACGCAGTGCGCATATTCGAGAAATTCGGACTTGCTCAGTACTTTGAAATAGTGGGCGGTGCAAACATAAACGGCACACGCAACTACAAGCATGAGGTCATCGAGTATGTTCTCGCAAAGGCGGATATCACCGACAGAAGCCGTGTACTTATGATAGGTGACCGAAAGCAGGACGCAGACGGCGCACATAAAACAGGTCTGAAATGCATGGGTATCCTCTGGGGCTTCGGCTCAATAGAGGAGCTTACTAAAGCAGGAGCAGACTATATTGCACATACACCTGAAGAAGCGGCAGATATGCTGCTCTCATAACATGATACAGGGGGGATAATATGTCAAACGTAAAAGTTGACAAGGAAAAAAATGAAGAACGCTTTGAGTTCATATCGGAACAGCAATATTGGGGCACCATATATTCTGTGTTTGTGGACAAAGTAACAGGTGTTACCTATTTATCGTCCATGCGCGAAGGCACAAGAGTAACCCCTTTGCTTGACAAGGACGGAAAACCATATATTGATCCGCGCTTCGGCGGAAATAATAAATAAACCTGCAAAAAGCCTTTTGAATTGTATGGTTCAAATTGAAGAACTTTCCAAAGCAGGTGCAGATCACATAGCAGAAACTCCGCAACAAGTCACAGATCTGCTTTTAAGAAAGGATTAAACACTATGTTCAATAATAATAAGGAAAAAGAAAAGCAGCGCTTTACTGAGATAAGCTCACAGACTATCGGCGCTTCAAAACAGATCGTCGTATTTGCAGACAACGAAACAGGTGTCTGCTATATGACTTCGACAGCAAGAGAGTCAGACATCATTATGATGAGAGATAAGTACGACAAGCCTCTTATCGCTAAAAATCTTATTAAAGAATAATAAGCCTACAATTTCCGTAATGATGCGGAATTGCATATATAATCATTTATATAATTCTCAAGGAGGAATTTTAAAATGTCAAACATCGAAAAGAAGGAACAGCTCTATGAGGGCAAGGCAAAAAAGGTTTACGCTACAAACGATCCTGATCTCGTTATCGTAGATTACAAGGACGATGCAACAGCTTTCAACGGCGAAAAGAAGGGCACTATCTCAGGCAAGGGCGTTATCAACAACAAGATGACAAACTATATGTTCAAGATGCTCGAAAAAGAAGGCGTACCTACTCACCTTGTTGAGGAGATCAGTGACCGCGAAACTATCGTTAAGAAGGTTTCTATCGTTCCCCTTGAGGTAATCATCAGAAACGTTGCAGCAGGCAGCTTTTCAAAGAGAATGGGCGTTGAAGAAGGCAAGAAGCTCCTCTGCCCTATCCTCGAATTCAGCTACAAGAACGACGATCTCGGCGATCCTTTCATCAATGATTACTATGCACTCGCTCTCGGTATCGCTACAAAGGAAGATATCGACACTATCGCTAAGTACGCTTTCAAGGTAAATGAGTTCATGGTAAAGTTCTTCAAGGGACTCAACATCGACCTCATCGACTTCAAGATCGAGTTCGGTAAGACTTCCGACGGCACAATTATCCTCGCTGACGAGATCTCACCTGATACCTGCCGTTTCTGGGATTCTACAACTCACGAAAAGCTCGACAAGGACCGTTTCCGCAGAGATATGGGCGGCGTTGAAGAAGCTTATCAGGAAATCATGAAGAGACTTATGGGAGAATAATCATATGGGCGGTTTTTTTGGTGCAGCCTCTAAAAACGACTGCGTTACCGACGTTTTTTTCGGAACTGACTATCATTCACACCTCGGTACAAGAAGAGGCGGTATGACATCATGGTCGGAGGAAAACGGTTTTCAGAGAAATATCCATAGTATCGAAAACTCCCCTTTCCGTACAAAATTCGAGAATGATGTTGTGAATATGAGAGGCAAGCTCTGTATCGGCTGTATCAGCGATACAGATCCTCAGCCTATCCTCGTCCGCTCAAAGCTTGGCATATATGCTGTATGCTCAGTAGGTATAATCCGCAATGCAGATGCTCTTGTTAACGAGCTCCTTGAACAGGGCTGTGCTAACTTTGAGTCAATGAGCAGCGGAAATATCAACTCAGGCGACCTTATCGGTGCTCTTATCGCACAGAAGAACAGCTTCGTTGAGGGTATCCGTTATGCACAGGAAAAGATCGAGGGCACTATGTCACTCATTATCCTCACAAAGAACAGCATAATCGCTGCAAGAGACAAGTTCGGCAGACTTCCTATCATCATCGGCAAGAGAAGTGACGGCTTCTGCCTTTCAACAGAGTCCTTTGCTTTCCAGAAGCTGGGCTATACCACATATAAGGAGCTCGTTGCAGGCGAGATCGTAGAGCTTACTTCCGACGAATGTAAGACACTTGCAGAGGGCGATCCTTCAAAGATGAAGATATGTACCTTCCTCTGGACTTACTACGGCTATCCCAACGCTGTTTACGAGGGCGTAAACGTTGAAGTTATGCGTACAAGAAACGGCGAGATAATGGCTGAAAACGATATCAAGAACGGCAGACTTCCTGACGTTGACTATATCTGCGGTGTACCTGATTCGGGTACTCCTCACGCTATCGGCTATGCTAACAGAAGCGGTATACCTTTCGCAAGACCTTTCATCAAGTATACCCCTACATGGCCAAGAAGCTTCATGCCTACAAACCAGAGCATGAGAAATCAGGTAGCAAAGATGAAGCTTATCCCCGTTCACGATCTTATCAACGGCAAGAAGCTACTCTTTGTTGACGACAGTATCGTAAGAGGCACACAGATGAGAGAGACTGTTGAGTTCCTTTATGAGCACGGTGCTAAGGAAGTTCATATGCGCTCTGCCTGTCCGCCTATCATGTACGGCTGCAAGTACCTCAACTTCTCAAGAAGCACTTCCGAGATGGAGCTTATCGCACGTCAGATAATCGACGAGTTTGAAGGCCCTGTAGGAGTAAAGCACATTGAGGAATACAGCAACTCAGCTACAGAAAGAGGACGCAGACTCAGAGATGAGATATGCAAGAGACTCCGCCTTACCTCACTTGAATTCCAGACACTTGAGGGTACAGAAAAGGCTGTAGGTCTTGACTCGTGCGGACTCTGCACATATTGCTGGAACGGCAAAGAATAATTTATTACAACGTTCGTAGGGGCTGGCGTCCTCGGCAGCCCGTAAGATCCATACGCTTTACGGGACGCCGAGGACGTCGTCCCCTACATTTATTCATGGAGGTAAATTAATGAACAACAGTTTTTCTGAAAGCTACAAAAAAGCAGGCGTTGACGTTACCGCAGGCTACAAGTCAGTTGAGCTGATGAAGGAGCATATCGCACGTACTATGATAAAGGGTGCGCTGTCAGGCATCGGCGGATTTGGCGGACTTTTCGAGCTTGATATGACAGGTATCAGCAAGCCTGTACTCGTATCGGGTACAGACGGCGTAGGTACAAAGATAAAGCTTGCATTTATCATGGACAAGCATGATACTGTAGGTATAGACTGCGTTGCAATGTGCGTAAACGATATCATCTGCTGCGGTGCAAAGCCACAGTTCTTCCTTGATTATATCGCTTGCGGCAAGAATTTCCCCGAAAAGATAGCAACTATCGTTTCAGGTGTTGCTGAGGGCTGCGTACAGGCGCAGTGTGCTCTTATCGGCGGAGAGACAGCCGAGCATCCTGGTCTTATGCCTGAGGACGAATATGACCTTGCTGGCTTCTCAGTAGGCGTTGTTGATAAGGACAAGATCCTCCAGCCAGATACTCAGAAGGCAGGAGATGTTCTCATAGCTATCAAGTCAAGCGGTGTACATTCAAACGGCTTCTCTCTCGTAAGAAGAGTATTCGATGTAAACGAGCAGAACCTCAATATGCACTTTGATGACCTGGGCACAACTCTCGGTGAATGTCTCCTTACTCCTACACGTATCTATGTAAAGGCTGTTATGAGCCTTCTTGATGCTGTTAAGGTAAAGTCTATATCACATATCACAGGCGGCGGCTTCTATGAGAATATCCCGCGTTCTCTCCCCAAGAACCTTGCTGCAAAGATCGAAAGAAACTCTGTACAGGTACTTCCTATCTTCGATCTTATCCAGAGAACAGGCGATATCCCTGAGAGAGATATGTTCAATACATTCAATATGGGCGTAGGTATGATCGTATCAGTTGACAAAAACGACGCTGACAAGGCTATCGCAGCTATCAAGGCAGCAGGCGAGGACGCTTACGTACTCGGCGAGCTCGTTGAGTCTGAGGAAGGCGTTATCATCTGCTGATAGAGCATTGATCTTATCATAATTCATAACATTAGCCGCAAAATTATCCGAATTCATTATTTTTGACTGTTTAAAGCAAAAAACACTGAAATCGAAACATGGGGTATGGGATTTGGAAATTTTAAAAGGTCGTGATGTTTATGAAAAAGCACATTCTTCTGGCTTCAGTGCTGCTTTCTGCCGCACTGACGGCTACACCTTTATACAGCGATGCGGTCGGAACCATAGATATGGACTACAACTCCGACGGTATCGTTGACTGCTTTGATATGATAACCGCAAGGCAAAACAGCGAGATATCAAGAGCAGAACTCAATGCTCTCCAGAAATTCCTGCTGGGCGTAAACGGTAAGACTCCCACAGAGTTTGAAGTACAGACCAACCCTATAGACGAGGACTGTATCCTCGAACCAAAGGGAACTGTACATACAGGCGAGGGCACTTTCTACGGCGGCGGTTATACAGGCGGTCACGCTATGCTTGACCCTGTATCCCACGATTACTGGATAGTCGCCATGAACCATTATGATTACAACGAAGCTCAGCTTGCAGGCGCATACCTTGAAGTTACAGGCGAGCTTGGCACTATAAAAATGCTTGTTACAGACGAGCTCCCCGAAGGCAAAAAGGGCGACCTCGACCTCTATACGGACGCTTTTCCGCTCATCGCTCCTGTTGAGAAAGGAAGAGTACCCGTTAGCTGGAAGATAATCCCCCTTGATACCGCGGAGACTGCTCCTATCTCATTCAAATACAAAGAGGGCAGCACGGAATTCTGGTGTGGCGTTCAGGTACGCAACCACCGCTACCCTATAACAAAACTTGAATACCTCAATGCAGACGGCGAATTCGTTGAGATACCGCGCCGCCCGTACAATTATTTCGAGTCCCGTGAAATGGGAAAAGGTCCTTTCACCTTCCGCATAACCGATATCTACGGTCAGGTGGTCATAGACAAGGATATCCCACTTTCATATGACGATACGGAAATAATACAGGGACACGTTCAGTTCCCCGAATAATTTTTACTCTTGCAATAAAATAATAGGAGAAAAAATCCATGAAAAATATAGTTGTTCTCGTTTCAGGCGGCGGCACTAATCTACAGGCACTCATAGATGCCGAAAAATCAGGTATCATCAAGAGTGGAAAGATAACCTGTGTCATCTCCTCAAAGGAAGGCGCATACGCTCTTGAACGCGCCAAAAACAACGATATATCTACAAGAGTTATCCCAAGAAAGGAATACTCTGACAGTGTGACCTACAGTCAGGCTATACTCAATGCACTTAATGAAGAAAAAGCCGACCTTGTGGTACTTGCAGGATTTATGACCATACTTGATGAGTGCGTGACAAAGGCTTACGCATACAAGATAATCAATGTTCATCCTGCACTTATCCCGTCATTCTGCGGCGAAGGCTACTACGGACTCAAAGTCCACGAAGCTGCTCTCGCTTACGGCGTAAAGGTCAGCGGCGCAACAATACATTTCGTAAACGAAGAAGCTGATGCAGGTGCTATAATCCTACAGGGAGTAGTAAACGTTGAAAAGGACGATACTCCCGAGATACTCCAGCGCAGGATCATGGAAAACGTTGAATGGAAGCTTCTTCCTCAGGCGGTATCTCTCTTCTGTCAGGACAGGATAGAGATAGTTGACGGAAAGGCTTATGTAAAATAAAACTATGAAAAAGATAAAGGAATTATTGGAAAAACAAACTGTACAGAAGCTGTTTCTCTGCTTCTGGATGTACGCTGTACTCGGCTGGATATACGAGGTATTCCTCGAAGTCGTAGTATACAAATGGGGTTTCAGAAATCTTGGTATAATGTTCGGACCATACTGCCCGATATACGCCGTAGGAGCTTTGCTGTTCCTGCTCTTCTTCGGAAAATTCATGAAGAAGGAAGGCGGCATCGGCTTGCAGATATCCCGTCCGTTCATCATATTCTTCGGCTGTATGTTTGTCGCCACCACCGTAGAACTTGCAGGCACTTATGTCCTCGAATTCTTCACAGGCGGCTGGCCATGGGATACATATGCAGATTATAAGATCAACTTTCAGGCAAGAATAGCACTCTCCCCTTCCCTCAGATTCGGTATGGGCGGACTGCTGTTCATGTACTTCGTACAGCCATTCTATGATTGGTTTCTCGCAAAGCCAAAACGCAAAACACTCAATATCATCACACTTATCGTACTTGTGGGAGTTGTCACAGACTTCATACTCACACTGATAATAAGATACTGATAAACCATTATCCGAAAGGAGTTATTAATATTATGAAAAAGCTTGATTTAGCACAGGAACTCAGTTCAAACGCTTACCCCGGAAGAGGTATCGTTATCGGTAAATCCGACTGCGGAAAGTACGCTGTTACTGCATACTTCATCATGGGCAGAAGCGAAAACAGCCGCAACCGCGTATTCATCGAGGAGGGCAAGGGCATCCGTACAGAGGCTTTCGATCCTTCAAAGCTTACTGATCCACACCTTATCATCTACGCTCCTGTAAGAGTTCTCGGCAATAAGCTCATCGTTACAAACGGCGATCAGACTGATACTATCTATGAGCTCATGGACAAGCAGCAGACTTTCGAGCAGTCTCTCCGCACACGCGAATTCGAGGACGATGCTCCTAACTATACACCTCGTATCTCAGGAATACTCCACTTCGAGGACAAGGGCTTCAACTACGCAATGTCTATCCTCAAGAGTGCAAACGGCAATCCTGAGTCATGTCAGAGATACACATTCACATACACAAATCCGCTTGCAGGTGAGGGACGCTTCATTCATACATATATGGGTGACGGCAATCCGCTCCCAAGCTTTGAGGGCGAGCCTAAGCTTGTAGGCATCAGCGGCAGTATCGACCAGTTCACAGATATGCTCTGGAACAACCTCAATGCTGACAACAAGGTATCTCTTTTTGTCCGCTACGTAAATCTTGAAGATAATACTGAGGAGACACGTATCGTAAACAAGAACAAGTAATGCTCAGCAAATGAAAAAATTCAGTATTCTGCTTGCAGCGGCATTGCTTCTTCCGCTTTTGGGCTGTAACTTTCCTTCGCTTTCGGGCAGTAAAAAAGAAATACCTGAGAATTTCTTGGCAATGCCCGATATCCTTTCTGATGACGAATTGAACATTGCTGAGAATGAACCGTCTTACAAATGCATCGAATCGCATTATGAGAATGGCGAACTCGAAGAAAAAAAGAAAAGCTCTACGATGAGCATGACCATATTATATCAGATTACAACCTTGATATAGTATCAGGTGAGCCGAAACCTGCTATGTACGGAAAAAGCGTCAATGAGTATGACTCGGACGGCAATTTGGTAAAGAGTATATGGTATTATTCGGACGAAAAAACTGTCTACACAGTTTTTATCAATACCTATGATGAAAACGGCAACCAAACAAGTATAACTGTGTATTACGACTATGACGGTCACCCCCAAAAGCACTCCTACTATGAAATGAAGTATGACGAGCACGGCAATGAGACCGAGTGGTTTGAAGTCAAAGCTAATAACAGCATCGGCACTGTCTGCAAGTATTCGTATGAGTACGACGATAAGGGCAATATCACCAAGAAAACCGAGGATAAGTCATATTCAAAAGATAAGATAATAGAGCATACATATACCTATGACGATGACGGAAATATGCTTACCGAGACTTCTGTCAGCATATCAAGAAAGTCGGGTAAGCAAAAGTCCGATCTTACCACATGGACATATGAATACGACATCAGCGGCAATCTTATCCGTAAGGTATCAGACAGCGTCGATGAGAAAGGCAGAGTCGAAACGACTTATGAATACGACGAAAAAGGCAGACAGATAAAATGTACAAGTATCAATGGTTATAATACTGTTGATGTAACAGAATACGAATACGAAGACCTTAAACTGGCTGATTGATATATACGGTTTCAGAGTGTATCATATCACCAGCGATGATACTGACCGGGCGGACAATATCCGCAAAGAGCTTGAAAGGATAAAAAGAAATCAGGACAGTTAACTGAGCCGTATAGCGGCTATATTAGGGGAAAGTGATAAAATGAACATAGTTACTATTGACTGCCCTCATTGCGGTGCGGCAGTTGAACGAAAAAAAGATGAATACTTCGGAGTCTGCCCTTACTGCGGCTGCGAGGTATGCTTTGATGAAGCAAAAGCAGAAGCTGAAGTTGAAGACTTACGCAAAAAAGTAAACGACCTTGACCGGAAGATCACCACCGATAAGCAATATAAAAAGCAGCTTGAAAAATGGAAGAAAGGGCGCAACAGATTATATATCGTCTCCTGCCTTTTGTCTACTGCAGGATTTACATTCGCAATGCTCAGTAAAGAGGTAGACGATGCTTCCATTACTATAGGCATGTCACTTTTAATATTGGCGGTGCTGCTCATACTCATTGGTGCGCCTTTACACTGTTTGCAATCCCCCGCATTCTTTGAGGGAAATGAAGATTTTTCAGGCAGCAAAACTTCCAGATTTAGTCTTTTAGGCAAAGTGGTCGGCATAGGTTTCCTTTTGCTATGTGGGTCCGCTTTCTGCTCTGCGATCATCTGCGCTATCTTCAGTTCCTGATATTTTGATTTTTCTATATAAAGCCTTTGTGCCGAATAATTATACATAAAGCATTATTAATTATGAATTAATATAAGGAGGACATTACCATGTCAAATGAAATGCAGTTAAAATACGGCTGTAACCCAAATCAGAAGCCATCAAGAGTTTATATGGCAGACGGCAGCGAGCTTCCTATCGAAGTGCTCTGCGGCAAGCCCGGCTATATCAATCTTCTTGACGCTTTCAACGGCTGGCAGCTCGTTAAAGAGCTCAAGGCTGCTACAGGTATGTGCGCAGCAACTTCATTCAAGCACGTATCTCCGGCAGGTGCTGCTATCGGCAGACCTCTCAGCGATGATCTGAAGAAGATCTACTGGGTAGACGATCTCGGCGAGCTCACTCCCCTTGCAAGTGCTTATGCAAGAGCAAGAGGTGCTGACAGAATGTCCTCTTACGGCGATTTCATCGCTCTTTCCGACAAGGTTGACGTATGCACAGCCAAGATGATACAGCGCGAGGTATCAGACGGCGTTATCGCTCCTGATTACGATCCCGAAGCTCTTGAGATACTCAAGTCAAAGAGAAAGGGTACATACTGCATACTCAAAATGGACGAGAACTACAAGCCTGCTCCTATCGAAACAAAGCAGGTATACGGCGTATCTTTCGAGCAGGGACGCAATGAGCTTGACATCAACCGCGAGCTCCTTGCTAACGTAGTTACCGAGAACAAGGATATCCCCGATGACAAGAAGGACGATCTCCTTATCTCTCTCATCACACTTAAATACACACAGTCAAACTCTGTTTGCTACGTAAAGGACGGACAGGCTATCGGTATCGGTGCTGGTCAGCAGTCACGTATCCACTGCACAAGACTTGCAGGTCAGAAGGCTGACAACTGGTGGCTGAGACAGTCTCCACAGGTAATGGGACTCCAGTTCGTTGATGATATCCGCCGTGCAGACCGTGACAACGCTATCGACGTTTACATCGGCGACGAATATGAGGACGTTCTCCGCGAGGGCGAGTGGCAGCGTATCTTCAAGGTAAAGCCTGCTGTATTCACAAGAGAAGAAAAGAAGGCTTGGCTGGCTAAGAACACAGGCGTATGCCTCGGTTCAGACGCTTTCTTCCCATTCGGTGACAACATCGAAAGAGCTAAGAAGTCAGGCGTTGAGTATATCGCAGAGCCGGGTGGTTCTATCCGTGATGATAACGTTATCGAGACCTGCAACAAGTACAATATCGCAATGGCGTTCACAGGTATCCGCCTTTTCCACCACTGATATAAAATGCTCAGGCTGCGGTCAACATCTGACCGCAGCCTTGTATTATGGAGATATACATATGAAAAAACTTCATTTCACTGCTTTTATAGCAGCTGCTTTAATGGCAGTATCATTTTGCAGCTGCCTTGATAAAAAGAATGATACCTCAGATACTAACGCTTCAACAGCTTCCGAAGCATCAACTGAGGGAACTGCTTCTTCTCCGCCTGTTCCCATGTCACCTATTATCGAAAATACAGAGTACAAAAACGGCAACTACAAAAGTCACTCTTTCTCAATGTATGCCGAACCTAATATATGGAAGTATGACAGCTCTGAGACTGTTACAGAAGGCGGAGCTATGCCCTGCGACCTGAAAATGGTCACTGACAGGGACTTCACCACCTGCGGCTTAAAGGTCTATGTTGCCGAGAACAATGACGGCAAGTCCGCTCAGGAAGCCATAAACTCCGAAAACAATGATAATATCATCTTCACAGGTACAACTGCTACTGCGAAATGTACCTTCTATTACTATGAATGGGCTGCAAACGATGATCTGCATTGCAGGTCTTATCTTGCTGACTTCGGCGGCAAATACCTTTGCGTCTATGCAGAGAGCACCAATTTCGGATACGTAGAAGGCAAAATAACAGAGATACTCTCAAGCATAAAGTAAATTGAAATAGGAAAGAAAAACTGTATAATACAGCCATGAGCCATTAGCCCAAAGAGTTCGCTTGCGCTCACATTATTTAAATTATTCGCCGAAGGCGACACATTTGCTAATAGCTAACGGCTAAAGGCTAAGGGCTTAGTTCCATGATAAATGAAAATAACACTTCCCTAATTCAATTATTATTAAATATGCCGCTTTTCAGCCTGTCTCCTGATTTCGAGCCGCTGTCGGAATAATGTCGAAACTCTGAAAAAAAACAGAAATTTATGCGATAATTTTTTCTTTTCGTCTGTTGCTATTTTCAGAATTATGTGGTATAATGTTATATAATGCGGTAATTGCGCAGCAATACTGATATTTTCAGAAACGAGGGGGATACATATGAGCAGCAATTATAATTCTATCTCACTAAAGAAACTATACATAACCGCAGCCGCTTTCACGATATTTTACATTATAATCTCTGTTATCGCTTATCTGACTTCGGGGCCTGTTTTCAATGCTCTCCTGAGCGATTCGATAAAGGATAATCACCCCGATATAGGTATGTCAGGCAAATGCAAAGCACTGCTGTGTGCGCTTCAGATAGTATGGCTGCCGTTTCTGATATATATATTCAGCTGCATGGGCTGGGCTTTCTCGGCAAAACGATGTAAGCGAACGCTTAAAGTCGCCCCTGCCCTATGGCTTATAGGTTTTATCATAGAGCACGTTATGGCTCTGTTCATATCACATACTTCAATGGCTGAAAGCCATGTTTCGGGACGCTGGCTGATACAGCGCACAGAATACGTGACATTCTTCTTCAGTATACTCCTTGTAGGCGCACTGGTGCTTATCTGCACCGCCGCTGCACTCGGTATAGATGAAGACCGTCATGTTAAGCATTTAAAATACAAATAAGGAGCATAAAAATGCAGAAATCAAACACACTAAAGATCACATTACTTACTTCAGCTTTATTTTGTATTATCAAACTCGCTCTCGACATATTTTTCATAATGTATAATCATCTCTCGCTGTATACGGCTCTTTTCGGAGAGACCGTAAAAAGTGAGACTCTTCCTGCCAATATCAAGTTCGGACTTATTCTGGAAGCCATTATCGTTTCCGCACCTATATGCGTACTGGCTTCCGTAAACTGTGCATATAAGGATCTCAAGAAAAAACGAGGCATAATCACTATTGTCCTTGCAGTATTACTTTTCCTGACAGATTATGGCTGCTCAATGCTGGTAAACCGTATCATACGCAACAATATCAAGGAAAAATACGGCAAAGACATCATGGACATCGTAACACAGGTAAACTCATTAAGGGGCTTGTCAGGTTTCCTTGTTTGTGCTGCATTCGTTATGGTATGCTGCTGTGCCTCAATAGAGATATACGGAGGAAGTCTTGCAGAAAGCATGAAATTAGAGAAAAAAAGTGCATAAACGTGCATTTTTCGGCGTTTTTAACATAAAATGCGCTTTTAGCGAATGAGCAGAAGGGGTTCTGTGCCGTTCGTTATAATATAATGATATAAGGAAAAAATCAAAAGGGGAAATTAACAATGAAAAAAATTATTATAGCACTCTCATCTATTCTTGTTCTTGCAGCAGCAGGTATTTCAGGAATTATTTACTATCACGCCATACCTTCAAAAGCATATAAAACAGATTATTTCAGCTTCAAAGTTCCCCAAAGCTTCAAAGCCACTTCAGAAGCATCATCAGGAGATAACTATTATACATTTAAGAGCGATGACGCAAGTATATCTATATGCAATTACGACATCATGAACAGCTTTGATACAATCAGCGCATATGCCACATTTCATTTAGAAGGAAAAGATACTGTACCCGAAAAGCTCTTAAACACTCCATACAATGGTTATTTCTTTTCATCTGAAAAGAATCTCAAAGACGACGGTAAGCTCCATATGAAATATGTCCTCAACGCAGATACTTATTTTATGAATATAGACGCATATTGCAAGCCTTCTGCTGAGGAACGTGTAAAAAAAGATCTGGACCGTATCGTCAAAAGAGTTAAATACAAAAATGATAACCACATTGAAAACAAGCCCGATGTATATGACTTCGATTATGTAAGCATAAACACAGGCTCAAAATACATCTGTGCCGACAGAACAATTGATTTTGAAGGCACACCTTTCAAAAGCGATCTCATTATCAGGGAGCAGCTTGCTGAAATAGATAATCCAGACAAACTGTTTCTTCCTTGTGTTAACATCGCTGTAAAAAAGTACTCCGATTCTTCACCTGCTGAACGTGCAGATGAATCATATAATTCAGCAAAAGATTCCCAAGAAAAACATCCAGCAATAATCAGAGATCAGCAGGAGATGTTCGGAGTCAAATGCGAACACGTTTATTTTGAACTCAACTCATCTTCGGATGGTGAAGAAAAAGACTGTATAAGCCGTGACCAGTATTTCTTTGAAAAAGACGGTTTGCTTTACGAAATATTCGCTTCTTACCACGCAGACACCGACAAGGCAGATATTAAGGAAATGCTTGACAGCATAACAATTAAATAAGCTTACAACGAATGAGCAGAAGGGGTTCTGTGCCGTTCGTTATAATATAATGATATAAAGGAAAAATCAAAAGGGGTAATTTAACTATGAAAAAAATCATTATCATTCTGTCATCTGTCATCATCGTTCTTGGTGCAGTATTGTTCGGTGTCTACTTCTATAATACTCATCCGTCCGACAAATATGAACTTGACTCTTTCAGTTTTGAAGTTCCTATGGGATTCAAGAAGGCAGACCATAAAGACGGCTATAAGTATACCTTCAAATGTCTTGGCGAAGAAATAGACATTGAGTGTGATCATCTCAACTGCAAGCCCGAAGCTGCAAAGGATCTTATGGTATACTATAACGATGATGAAAATGTCAAGCTTGAAAAGCTCAAGGGATATCCCTACGAAGGATATTTCCGTACATCAGAGAGAACTATAAAAGATAAAAAGAACGCGCTTATTTCATGCGTTCTCGGAACAGATACATACTATCTGTTTTTAGACTGCACCTGCAGTCCGTTAAAGGCAAAAATATTAAAGCCTGCAATTGAAAAAATTGCAAAAACTGTAAAGTATACATCGGATTTCCGCCTTGAAGATAAGCCTGAGATATATGACTATGATTTCTTTACTGTCAGCACAGGCGCAAAGTATGCCTGCAATGATGTTACCGGCGAGCTGAAAAGCGACAGTTTTCTTTGGGTAAGAGAAACTTATACAGAAGCTGATGATGTCGAAAAAATGTATCTTCCAATGACTTCTATACAGGTTTTTGATGACGGAAGCTCTCCTGCTGAACGTGCAGATAATTTATATAACCAAAAGGCTGAAAAAGAGAACTCATACTCCGTACTTACACGAGACCAGAAGGATATGTTCGGCTTTAAGTGTGAACATATTTATTATGAGCTCAACAATGAGAGCGATGACGGTGATGTAAGATGCCTTGATAATTATTATTTCTCAGACGATAAATACACATACAGTATCTATGTAACATACCTTAAAGATGCAGATGCTGCAGATGCAAAGGAAATGCTTGACAGCATAACCATTAAGAATAAATAACTTTTTACATACAGGAGGAATTTCCCAATGAAGAACGTATTAGTAGTAGGCGGCGGCGGACGCGAACACGCTATTATAATGAAACTGGCTGAGAGCCCAAAGATCGGTAAGCTCTATTGCGCTCCGGGAAACGGCGGTATATCCAAGTATGCTGAATGTTTCAACGTAGGTGCAACAGACGTTGACGGAATAGTTGCTCTTGCAAAGCAGCTCAAGCCCGATATGGTAGTAGTTGCTCCTGATGATCCCCTCGTACTTGGTATGGTGGACGCTTTGCAGAAAGAGGGCTTCGTTACATTCGGTCCTAAGGCTAATGCCGCTATTATAGAAGGCTCTAAGGTATTCTCAAAGGAGCTTATGAAGAAATACAATATCCCTACAGCTTTCTATGAAGTATTCACAGAGTCCGATAAGGCTATCGCTTACCTCAAAGAGCAGAACAGCTACCCTGCTGTTATCAAGGCTGACGGTCTTGCTCTCGGTAAGGGCGTTATCATCGCTCAGAATGAGGAAGAAGCTGTAGCAGCTGTACATGATATGATAGACGAACTCAAATTCGGAAAGAGCTCCGCACGTATAGTTATCGAGGAATTCCTCACAGGTCCTGAGGTATCTGTTCTCAGCTTCACTGACGGAAAAACTTTAGTTCCTATGATATCCTCTATGGATCACAAGCGCGCTCTTGACGGAGATCAGGGACTTAACACAGGCGGTATGGGTACTGTTTCACCTAACCCATGCTACACTGAGGATATTGCTAAGGAATGTATGGAGAAGATATTCATTCCTACTATGAACGCTATGAACGCCGAGGGACGCACTTTTGAAGGCTGTCTCTACTTCGGACTTATGATTACTCCAAAGGGACCAAAGGTAATAGAGTACAACTGCCGTTTTGGTGATCCCGAAACTCAGGTAGTACTTCCTATGCTTGATGCTGACCTCTATGAGATATTCGAGGCTATTTACAACCACGAACTTGACAAGGTGGACATAAAGTGGCATAATGGAAGCTGTGCCTGCGTTATCATGGCAAGCGGCGGATATCCCGAAAGCTATCCAAAGGGAATCGTTATGAACGGCTTTGACGATAAAGGTCAGGTTGAGGGCTGTTTCGTTTATCATGCAGGTACTAAACTTAGCGAAAACGGCGAATTCCTCACAAACGGCGGCCGTGTTATCGGCGTTACAGCAAAGGGCGATACTCTTCAGGCTGCACTTGATAAGGCTTATGAAGGTGTATCAAAGATAAGCTTTGAGGGTGCTCACTACAGAAAAGATATCGGTCAGAGAGCTCTGAAGTCTCTCAGCTAAGGAGCATATCATGCATAAACGTTTAAATAACGGTATAAAGTACTGTTTTATCGCAAATCTGCTGTTTTTTGCATTCAGCATCATATGCCTGATATATTACAAGACCTATAACAATACCTCTTCTTTTTCAAAATTACTCGAGATCATCGCATACACGGTGGAAATAGGCGGATTTTGTCTTTTCCTGTGGGGCGACTGGCTGATGTCAACGGCTATGCGATTCAGGACTATGATGAAAATATGTCTTACGATATATATTGTTGTCGAAGTTTTAATGATGATACTGGAGCTTAATTCCTACAGGCTCGACTTCTATCAGCCTTATTCGCTCCTGCTGGCTATGGTACATTCAGCTTTCTCGGGACTCACCTGTCTTACATTTTTACAGCTTGATCCCGATAAAAAGAAACTGGAACTTTTCACTATAATCAGCATTTCTATCATGTTCTGCGGAATGCTCGGTAATATCATCGGACTGCGTATTTATTTCAGTATCATGATAAATTCTATTGCGTTCGCTCTGCTGTTCTTCTCCATAGGCAAACTCATTGCCCGTGAGGACATCGAAGTGGACTGCCACGGCGATAAAGCCAGAGTTGCGGAATTTACAAGTTCTATCGTTGATGATTGAGAACGCTTTCATATATAGTCCGAAAAAAGGAGAAATTCAATGCATAAGCGTTGAATTTCAGAAAAATAATTTTTGAATTCTATATATCGCACAAAAACATACGCCTGCATTTGTGAGTTTTCACAATGCAGGCGTTTTTGGTGATCAGTGATTAGTGCTTAGTTATTAGTGATTAGTTTTCGGGCGGATAGTATCCGCCCCTACAAAAAAGGCGAACCCGAATAATTCGAGTCCGCCTTAATCTTTTATATCACTTTTGCGGAACGCCGATAACGGCGTTCCCTACAACCAACACGATTAACATAATCAGAAATAACGGGCGAGCGGAACTCGCCCCTACAATTATGTACACAAAAAGGCGAACCCATTTATGTAGGTCCGCCTTTAATTTTAATCACATTACCGCGCTGTAAGCGATATACAAGTCACGTTCCTGTTAAGAGTGAGCGCGCTTGCAAGCGTCAACGTGGCAAGCCTGCGGGGGCTCCCCGCTTAATACATTCCGCCTGCTGGCATTGCAGGAGCTGCAGGAGTGTCCTCCTTGATATCAGCTACAAGGCTCTCAGTTGTAAGAACCATTGAAGCTACTGATGCAGCGTTCTGGAGTGCGCTTCTTGTAACCTTAGTAGGATCAACGATACCTGCTGGTATCATGTCTGTGTATACCTCGTTGTAAGCATCGAAGCCGTAGCCTACCTTACGTGAACGTACTATCTTGTCGATGATAACACTGCCCTCAAGACCTGCGTTCTCAGCGATCTGACGTACAGGAGCTTCAAGTGCCTTGAGGATTATCTTAGCACCTGTCTTTTCATCGCCGTCAAGTGTTGGGATAAGCTTGTTTACAGCTGGCATAGCATTTACGAATGCTGTACCGCCGCCTGCTACGATACCCTCTTCAACAGCTGCCTTTGTAGCTGCAAGAGCGTCCTCGATACGGAGCTTCTTCTCCTTCATCTCGATCTCTGTAGCAGCACCTACCTTGATAACTGCAACACCGCCTGCAAGCTTAGCAAGTCTTTCCTGAAGCTTCTCACGGTCGAAATCAGAAGTTGTAGTCTCGATAGCCTTTCTGATCTGTGCAACTCTTGACTTGATAGCATTCTTGTCGCCTGCACCGTCAACGATGATAGTGTTCTCCTTCTGGATAACTACCTGCTTAGCCTGACCAAGCTGGTCGATAGTTGTCTCTGTGAGTTCAAGACCGAGCTCGGAAGAAATTACCTCGCCGCCTGTGAGAATTGCAATATCCTTGAGCATTTCCTTACGTCTGTCACCAAAGCCGGGAGCCTTAACAGCTGCAACCTTGAATGTACCGCGGAGATTATTGAGGATAATTGTTGTAAGAGCTTCGCCCTCAACGTCCTCAGCAATGATAACAAGCTTCTTGCCCATTTTTACGATCTGCTCGAGAAGTGGGAGTATCTCCTGGATAGAAGATATCTTCTTGTCTGTGATAAGAACGAAAGCGTCATCGTAAACAGCTTCCATCTTGTCTGCATCTGTTACCATATATGGTGAGATGTAGCCTCTGTCGAACTGCATACCTTCAACAACTTCGCTGTATGTCTCAGCTGTCTTGCTCTCTTCGAGAGTAATAACGCCGTCAGCAGTTACCTTTTCCATAGCCTCGGCAATGAGCTTACCTACTGCCTCGTCAGCAGAAGAAACTGTACCTACTCTTGCGATATCCTCGCTGCCCTGTACAGCCTTTGAGTTGTCAACGATAGCCTTTACAGCAACGTCTACAGCCTTAGCGATACCCTTCTTGAGTACCATTGGATTTGCACCTGCTGCGATATTCTTCATACCCTCACGAACGATAGTCTGTGCGAGAAGTGTAGCAGTTGTTGTACCGTCACCAGCTGCATCGTTTGTCTTTGTAGCAACTTCCTTAACGAGCTGTGCGCCCATGTTCTCGAAAGCGTCCTCAAGCTCGATATCCTTAGCGATAGTAACACCGTCATTTGTAATGAGGGGAGCACCGAACTTCTTGTCGAGAACTACGTTTCTACCCTTAGGTCCCATTGTTATTCTTACAGTATCAGCAAGCTTGTCGATACCTGCCTGAAGTGCTTTTCTTGCGTCTTCGCCGTACTTTATATCCTTAGCCATGATAATTTACTCCTTTATAATATAGTTTACAGTTGAGAGTTTAGAGTTGAGAGTTGTTGTGTCCCCTGACGGGGACAGATTGAAAAATTTTCCAATCAATCGGCGTAAGCCGATACATTAACTCTCAACTTTCAATTCTCCACTCTCAACTTATTACGCATTACTTTACTGTTGCGAGGATATCTTCCATCTTTACGATGATGTACTCTTCACCCTCGAGCTTTACGTTTGTTCCTGAATATTTAGAAATGAGGACTTTATCGCCCTTCTTAACTTCCATTTTAACGTCAGAAGTGCCGGGACCTACCTCAACGACCTCAGCTACCTCAGGCTTTTCCTTTGCTGAACCTGAAAGAATGATACCGCTCTTTGTAGTCTCCTCAGCCTCGACCATTTTTACGACAACTCTGTCCTGTAAAGGTTTAATAGTCATGATATATACCTCCTGATAATTAATTACGGATAAATGTTTAGCACTCTTTCTCTTTGAGTGCTAATTATATTTTACCACCTTTTTACAATAAATCAAGCCTTTTCTGCAAGCTTTCACAATTTTTGTCACTGTACACAAATCGCGCCTTATAAAGTGAATTTTTATGTGCTTTCGGCTGGCTTTTTATTGCTTTTTCCGCTCATTTCACACATAAGCATCACCGTCATCAGCACTAACATTACTGACGATACGGACGAACCGCCGCTGTTTCTGCTCACTGTTAAAACTGATACTTCCACAGTTTCGTATTCCATGAAATACGGCAGTATCATGCGGCATATCCAGAAACTCATTAAAGCTGCGGCAATTCGCATCATTATCAGCGGTCTCAGCGATATCCTGCCTGCTGAAACTGCCGAGAGCTGAAACATAACACATATTCCGCCAAAGGAAACCAGCGCACTTATGTAAGGCAGCAGCAGCCAGTCGCCGCAGGGCAATGCCGAAACATTTGTTATATCAAGCAATGCGGCGACTAAAGCCTCGCCGCTCCTGCGGTCGAGGCAGGTGAGCTTCGCAAGAAGCTCACCAACTGCTGCTGCCGTCCCGATGCGTATAAGAAGTGAATTCACTACCGAAAAAGCAGTTATCATAATGCATATATCCGCCATTGACCTGCCGCTGTGGACAACAGAGTCCGTAAGCATATCCGATGACAGGCTGCATTTCCTGCAATTTCTGCTCTCTCCGCAGCTGTTCCTGAGAAAAAAGGACATAAACAAGGCAAGAATAAAGTTTGCGGAGATATTGGATATAAGTATAACCTTTCCTGCTTTGTCGGAGCTGTAGAGCTGATGCGATATGCAGCCGAATGTAAACGCAGGACCTGCTCCGAAGCACAGTCCTGCAAGCAGCTCTGCCCGTTTTTTTGATATTCTCCCTGCGTCGTACTCCTCGCAGAGCATTTTTACTCCCACAGGATAACCTGCGAACATTCCGAAAGTAAATATGGGAAAAATATTCCCTTCCATTCCGAAAACGAACCTGCTTATGCGTCCGCACCACCTTGGCATAACTGTAAGAGCCCCGCTCCTTACAATAAGTGCAGATACTATCATCATGGCGAAAAGTGACGGTATCACCACATTCAGACAGCGCAGAACACTGCCATAGACCGCTTCTGCGGCTGCCGCAGTATCGAATGTGCAGAACATGACAGCTGCCGCAAGTATTGCAAGCTTCACCGTTTTTGCAGCTTTTTCTGCAAATATCTTCATAATCATCACCACTTTAATCATATTATTGGAAGTGAAAAAATATACAGGAGTGAAGCTTATGTTTGAATGGCTTGCGGAGCTTACCCGTGAAACTCTCTATTTAAACTCAGGGATACACATTTCCGACAACAAGGAGCTTATAATAGATAACTGCCGCAGGATAGAGGAATATAACGAGGTCTATATGCGGCTGGTCTCGGGTGGACTTTATATAAGTATACACGGGAGCGACCTGAGAGCCTATGACTTCCGTACAGGCGGACTTGTCATACGCGGATATATCGAAAAAATAGAATTTACAGAAAGGAACAAGCATAATGAACGTGAAATTAAGAGGATCTACGAGGATAAACGCACAGGGGAAGAAACTCTATAAGTTCATAAATCTTATGCACGAAAACCGCATAGAATGCAGAGGGCAGTACTGCCGCGGTGAAATATTCCGCGGTGATGTGTTTAACAGGGATATGAAAAGGATACGTGAACTTGCAAAGGAATGCGGCGTAGAGCTGAAAACCGCCGAATACGACAGCCTTTCCGCAAGACTCCGCCGCTATCGGAAACGAATAGGTCTGTTTATGGGACTTATCCTTGCAGCCGTATCGGTGCTTTATTTCTCTCAGACTATCGTCACTATAGAGATCGAAGGAAATACTTCAATAAGTGATAATATTATCCTCTCAGCCCTTGCAGAGCTCGATGTAAAAGCAGGCACTCCCCTTTACCGCCTTGACCTGCGTGAATGTCAGAACAGACTCAAAACAATGGTCAAGGGCATAGCTTGGGCAGGCATAAGACACACAGGCAGCCGTATTGTTGTACAGATACGTGAAGCCGAACCCAAGCCCGATATGTCTCTTGAGCGTGTCCCCTGCAATATAGTCGCAAGCCGTGATGCAGTAATATCCTCGGTGCTCGTTCAGAGCGGCGAGCTGAAACACATAGTCGGGGACTACGTTCCAAAAGGCACTCTCCTCATCAGCGGAGTTTCCGACGGTCCGAACGGCAAGACTTTCATTTATCACGCTATGGGCGATATCCGAGGTACTTATGAGGAAAATGTAAGCTTCTCCGCTCCTTTCATTTCGCAGGAGCTTGCTCCTACAGGCAAAAGGAAGATACTTCGCAGGCTAAGGCTTTTCAGTCTCGATATACCGCTCTCTTTCGGACATAACGACTATGCCCACAGTGATGCAGAAAACTCACAAAAACGCCTTGAACTCTTCGGTAAAGAGCTCACCATAGGTATCGACAGGACCGATATAACCGAGCTTTCACCTGTGGAAAATACATTCACAGAGGAAGAACTGTCACAGCGTCTCATGGAAAGAGTATACCTTTACGAAAATAACTTCCTTGACGGCGATACACGCATAATCTCACGGACCATTGATACCTCAAAAACCGAAGATACTTTGACTATAAACGTTAAATACACCCTCGAAAGCAGTATCGCTCTGCAAAAAGATATATTTATAAAATAGAAGTAGTCATTTTTTACAAAAAAATATTGACAAAGCTCTCTTTTCAATGTAAAATAGTAAGCAGGGGATCAATTTTCGCCTTGAAAGGAGAGACTTTCCATGATATCAATTAAAAGCGATGACTTTAATGATAATTATGAGCTTTTCGTAAAACTGTGTTCTATAACCTCAGAACCTATGAAACTCGTAAACGATAAATGTCAGGATATGATAGTCATGACTGCTGAAGCTTTTGAGCGCAGAAATAAATTGCTCGATCTCCGTGAAAAATTCCTCGGCACCGACACGGATAAGTGTCTGAGTTCAGAAAATACCGACTTTAAACAGCTGGGACAATATATTAATGAACTGGAAAAAAACGGGGAATAAATTGGTAATAATGCGTTCACACATAAGCCTGATAAATGAAAATCAGATGAAATCGTCTGATTTTTTATTGACAACCACAAACTTTTACAATATAATAATCTTGTGGTACAAGGGGTGTACCTGAAACACATTGTTACATGAAACAGGAGGATTATAAAAATGGGTGTATTCAGAAGATTAAGCGACCTTCTCAAGGCTAACGTAAACGATCTTATCGACAGAGCAGAAGATCCTGAGAAGATGGTCAAGCAGATCATCATTGATATGCAGACAGAGCTCACAAAGGCTACTCAGAACTACGGCAAGGCTAAGGCAAGCGAACGCCTCGCTGAGAAGAAGTACCTTGATGCTCAGAAGATATCAGCTGACTGGGAAACTAAGGCTAAGGCTGCTCTCGCTAAGGGAGATCAGGACCTTGCTAAGCAGGCTCTCGCAAGAAAGGTCAAGGCTGACGAGGACGTTGCAAACTATAAGGAAATGTACGATTCCATCTCTTCACAGACAGACGCTATCGGCGATCAGGTAGAGGTGCTCAAGGCTAAGCTTGAAGAGGCTAAGAGCCGTCAGGCAATGCTCATCGCTCGCTCACAGATGGCTGATACTCAGAAGAGCCTTGCTAAGGCAGCAGGTACTTTCGATCCTAACTCCTCTTTTGAGAAGTTCCAGAGAATGGAAGACAAGGTCGTACGCAAGGAAGCTGAAGCTGCTGCTTTCACTGAGATTGCAGGCGATGCACTCGGCGGTGGATCAGGCGACGAGCTGAAGGATACTTTCAATCAGCTTGCTTCAGATGCAAAGGTAGATGCTGAGCTCCAGAGACTCATGGCTGAGATGAATGGCGGCGCAGCTTCAAACAACGCTGACTGATAAAAAACTAAAAGCAAAGGAATTTATTTTATGAGCCGCAAAAAAGAAAATGTATATTCCGCAAAAAAAATGTTAAGGGAGTCAATGCCCATACTTTGTGCACTATTCATTGGAATGGTTTCAGTAGCATATATTCTTTTCCGCAGCTGGAGCAACAAGCTCTACTATGAGAAGTGGAAAGAATATGAAGATTGCGGTATCTAAAGAAGTCAAAGCTCCGAAGCACTATGCTTCGGAGCTTTCTAATGCATAATTCATAATGCGTAATTCATAATTGAGGTGTCCGCTTACGCGGACATATTTTGCGGACGACCAATGGTCGTCCCTACAATTTTAGACAGGCAGATAAAAAAGCTCCCCGATAATTCAGGGAGCTTTTAAATTTGTCATTACTTGGTCGGATCAAGACTTGTTATCTTATTGAGCAGGAACTCCTGTATGCGGAGCGCATCATTTGATGTGATGCCCTTGCTTGAAGCATCAACGTCTGCATTTGCAGAACCTGTTTCTGTAAGATGATGATCGTCTGTACCTTTAAGTCCGTACTTGTTCGGATTTGCAAGGCTCTGCATGATAAGAACTATATCAGACATATCAACATCGCCGTCACAGTTAGCATCGCCGTATTTAGTTACCTTAGGCAGATTTGCGCCGTCTGTAGTAACTGCAACTGAAGTTGTTGTGATCTCAACAGGCTGTGTAACCGTAGTTGTTGTGCTTGTAGTAGTCTCTGATGTAGTAGATGTGGTTGTAGTTGTGGTGGTTGTTGTCTCATTTGGCTTTGTAGTAGTTGATGTAGTTACCTTTGGAGTATCACTGCCTGTGCCGCCGAGTCCGTCAGCCTTTGTGCCGTCAGGCTCTTCGCCGTAGTAAAGCTTGCCGT
Organism: Ruminococcus sp.; assembly: GCF_016283395.1. Next base: position 12,562 of record NZ_JAEEMU010000052.1, on the reverse strand, counting down.
TGATATAAACAGGTACATAAGGTGACATAACACCTATAGTTGAACCATCAGCACCCTTTGCAGTCTTGCCAAGTCCCTGATTTGAGAAATCGTTTGAACCATCCCAGCCGCTGCCGTAATCAGGCATTACAAGTGCAAGGAGTATCTCGCACTGCTGCTGTCCTTCGGAAATAGGAAGAACGACTCTTCCGTCAGGAAGATTTACTTCGATATAGTAGATATTGCCGCTGTACTGGATAGGCTTTGATATCTCAGCTGCCTTGTAGCCCTTGCCTGAGTACATTGCTGCCTGGTCACGGTCGCAGCGGATAACGAGATCCTCAGGCTTCTTGCCTGCTGCGATAACTTCACTGAGATCCATGTAGTATCTGAATGAGATATTGTCCTGTACTCTTGCAGGCCATGCAGAGTGGTTAGTTACCTTGAAGCTGATAGTCTGTCCGCTTGAATCGCCGCCCTTTGAAAGCACCTCAACGTAAAACTCAGGGCTGTCGTGAACTTCCTTTGCAGGGAAACTTGGATCCTTTGTTCCGCCGTACTTGGATACCATCTTACAAAGCATAGCTGTGAAGCCTGCATTATAGTCTGTAGCCACCTCGTTGTTTATAAAGTCCTGACGGTCATCATTGTAAGAGCCATCCTCGTTAGGGCCGCCTACAAGTGCGCCATAAAGGATATGGCGAGCGTGTGAAGGTATCTTCAGATCGTTCTTCCATGAACCGTGTGATGTACGGTGATGAGGATTCTGAGGATACTTGTCTCCAAATCCGACAACATAGCTCTGCTTGAGCGGGTTGTCACCGAGAGCGTAGTTTACCTGTGTCTCAGCAAACTCAGCATATTTGTCAGCCTCAGACTTGAGGATAGTATCGCTTGCTACTGTTGCAAGGAATGCAGCTGTGTTTGCATATCTGAGACAACCCCAGTTGCTGAGCCAGCGGAGTCCGCCGCTTATCTTCTTTGCTTCATCGCCGTTTACCCAGCGGTCACAGTGCTTCTTAACGTGTGCAATAGCTGTAGAATCGTTTGAATTTATAGCGTAGAGCAGCATACCGCCCTGTGTATTATCGTCCCAGCAATGGCCCCAGCCGTAAGCAGTACCGCCTTCACCGCGCATCTCAGGGAGCTTTGAGATATAGCCCTTAGCTTCGTCGAGATATGTCTGCTCGCCTGTTGCGATGTAGAGCCAGTTTGCAGCATAGAAGAGCTCATCATAGAAGTGGCTTGACTGATAGAAGCCCTGAGCGTCACTCTTATTGTAAACATCATCACCTGGTGATGATTTTGCTATCTTGTAGATATTTTCAGCGTGCTTGATATAATCAGCCTTCTTTGAAGCTGAGATATCGCCGTCGAGAGCTGCTGCACCTGCTGCGAGAGCAGCTGCCATTTCACCGAATACAGCTGTACATCCCTTTGATGATTTCAGTGCTGCACGTGCTTCTGCAATTGTATGTGAGTTATCCTCCATACCGTATTCGAGAAGCTCAACAGGTCCCCACCATGTATGGTCATGCTTACCGATGCCGACCTGATATACGACCTCAGTGCCCTTATCACAATCTGCAAGATAATCAAGAACGAATTCAAGGTTATTTACGTATGTGGTTTTAAGTCCTGCCTTTTCAACTCCCTCAGGGTACTGATAAAGTCCCCATGCGAGCATTGATGCTGAATAAGCCATAGGCAGATTGAATTTTACGTGGTCGCCTGCATCGTACCAGCCGCCCAGTACGGGATCCTGCATAGTAGAATCGGCTCTCCACTCAACTCTGTTCCATTCAGGAAGCGGTCCTGCCTGCTGGACCTCATAGAAGTACAGAGACTTATCAAGTGCGTCAGCGTAATTGAACTTTCCGTCAGCAGCTGTTGCAGTATCAATAACAGCCATAGGTACTGAGGACATCACAGACGCTCCGAGAATTACAGCGGAAAGCAATCCGCTTGTAAACTTTTTAAGCATAGTAAAACTCTCCTCTCATTTTTTATTGCTGTGTATAAACAATACACAGCTTCCTCACGAGTATACATAGCTATACAATTTAGATTATGCCATATTATCGCAGGATTGTCAAGGGTATAAACTACAGAAAAAGGCTGTATAACGAGAAAAGTCACAATATTTTATCACAATGACCAATTTCATGACTGCTATTTTGTGAAAGCTGACAAGGCGCGTTATACTGCCCGTTTTTTCTGCTCTGAAAGCACATTAGGCAGCAACTTTTTTTCCCCTTCTGTTGATTTATCGAGATCCATATGATATAATATTGTTATTATATGATATATGGGGGAATATCAATGAAAAAATTCTTAAAGTCTCTCGCTTTTTCCATGATGTTACTTTGTCTTGTAGTCATACCGCTGGGGACTCGTGCGGATTTTGGTGATTTCGCAGGGGATTCGGATTATGACAGCGGCTGGGACAGTGACTGGGACAACGACTGGGACAACGATTATGACAGCGACTGGGACAGCGGTCACAGCTATGACTGGGACGATGATGATGACTATCACAGCTCGGGCAGCGGCGGTTTAAATGGTTTTTCATTGGCTGTTGGAGCAATAGCTGTATTTACGGTCATCGGTATGTCAGCAAACAGCAGCAAAAATAAAAAGAAGCCCGAACATCATACATATACTCTCAAGCCTGAGGACAACCTCAGAAGCATTTATGAGTATCTGGATATTGATCCTGATTTCTCAATATCCGATTTCATCGAAAAGGTATCAAATCTCTATGTACGCTTCCAGAATGAGTGGCAGAATAAAAACATAGAGCCTCTCAGACCTTACATGACAAGTGCTATGTTCGCTCAGATGGACAGACAGCTTGACAAGTACCGTCAGAACAACCAGACCAACCATGTTGAGCGCATAGCTGTGCTCAATACTGAACTTCTCGGATGGAGACAGGAGGGTGGCCTTGATGTAATCGTTATCCAGCTCGATACACGTATCGTTGATTACGTTACCGACGACAATACAGGTGCTATTGTCCGCGGTGACAATACTCACGAGAAGTTCATGACATACGAATGGACTCTCGTCCGCACAACAGGCGTGACAACGTCAAAGTCTACAGGCACGACCTCACAGACCTGTCCGTACTGCGGTGCTCATATCGACATAAATCAGAACACAGTCTGCGAATACTGCGGCTCTGTTCTTACTACAGATACATTTGACTGGGCTGTAAGCAACATCAAGGGTATCTCACAGCACACTCAAAAATAAATAACGCTCTATCATACCGTGCTTCTATCCTGACAGAAGCACGGTATTTTATGCAATGAGTAAATATTTTCACTGAATTTACAATTCGTATGCTGAACATTTAGTGATTTTTCAAAAATTTCTACTTCTATTCAAAAAATAGTTATTTTTGATTGACATTTTTGTAAAATTGAGTTATAATAATTTTAATATCTTATTGCAATGGGCAGTTGTTTTATGCCCGTATTATTGAAATTATTTAGGGGTTAAAATACTTTCTTTGCAAATGTGCAAATAAGGGGAAGTATAGGTTCAATACGGAAGGAAGGTATTAACAATATGGCTAACGAAAAAAATCCAAAAGTCCTTATAGTTGACGATGACAAGAACATCTGTGATCTTCTCAGACTTTATCTCGAAAAAGACGGCTACAGTGTCCTTCTTTGTCACGACGGCGATGATGCTGTTGTTAAATTCAAGGCTCTCAGCCCGGATATGGTGCTGCTGGATATAATGCTTCCCGGAAAGGACGGCTGGCAGGTATGCCGTGAGATCAGAAAGATCTCCAACGTCCCGATCATTATGATAACTGCTAAGGGTGAAACTATCGACAAGGTCATTGGTCTCGAACTTGGTGCTGATGATTACATCGTAAAGCCATTCGATGCTAAGGAAGTCATCGCCCGTATCAACGCTGTAACACGCCGCGTTGGAACAGGTATGGCTGAGCCTGAACAGAAAGAAGTACACTATGACAAGCTTTCTGTAAATATGGACAGCTATGAGCTGAAAGTTAACGGAAAGAATATAGATACTCCTCCTAAGGAGCTCGAACTTCTCTATTATCTTGCTTCCAACCCGAACAGAGTTTATACCCGTGACCAGCTCCTTGACGAAGTGTGGGGCTTTGAGTACTACGGTGACTCACGTACCATTGACGTTCATATCAAGCGTCTGCGTGAAAAGCTTGAGGGAATTTCCGATAAGTGGACTCTCAAGACTGTATGGGGTGTTGGCTATAAGTTTGAAGCCGACGAAGAGGAATAAGCTCTCATTATATCAAACTGCAAATGTCCGATATTTTTCGATACGCATGGAGTGAGCGTATTTACGAGGAATGAAGATAATTTCAAATCATCAAGGGGACCGACTGTCCCCTTATTTTATATAGAGGTGATCCTGCTTGAAAACAAAAAAAAGCTCATATGACAAGCTTTTTATATTTCTGATCTTTATTGTTCTTTCAGTAAATATCGTTATCGGCGTTATCATTATAACTATAAGCTCTTCGATATATAAATCATCAAAGCTTGACGAGCTTCAGTCTATCGGAGATCTGTTTATAAGCTGTATGCAGGATAATTATTCCGAAACGCGCGATACACGCTCAGAGATGACAAAAACTCTTCACAAGAAGTTTTCAAGCAAATACCACCTGATGATATACATCTACGATGACAACGGCAACTGCGTCCTCTCAGACGCTGACTATAAAGAAACGCCCAAAAAGGTAGTAAAAAACAGCGATAAGATCTCCGCTACGGAAATGGAAAGTCTCGATGCCAACGACTATCTTGACCTCGAAACAAAGAATATCTCGGCAAATGAACCGTATATGCTTTACGGAAGCAGCTTCTTCCTGAAAGGTAAAGACGATATCGTCCCAATGCATATGTACTCCAAGATATACAGCAAATCAGACGGTATCAACTCTTTTGCGCTGAAAATAGCCTTATTCTACACTCTCATATGTGCGCTCAGCATAGCGGTACAGCTTTTGCTCATAAAGAGAAGATTCAACAAGCTTGACGAATACGAAAGGATATTTGCAAGGATATCCGAACAGTACGCAAGACGCGACTTCTCTGAGACTATCCCTACAAATGTCCCGTATACCTCATCAGAGATCGCTGATTACGTCAATACAGTCGCTGCTGACGTTGCAAAGAGTGAAGAGACAAGTAAGACCTTCATTGCCAATGTCTCACATGAGCTCAGGACTCCTATCACTACAATAGGCGGATTTGTTGACGGTATCCTTGACGGTACTATCACTAAGGGCAGACAGAATGAGTACCTTGTTCTTGTTTCAAAGGAGATAAAGCGTCTGCGAATACTCATCTCGTCAATGCTCAATATGTCGAGATTTGAAACAGGTACTCTCAGACCTAATTTCCGCGATGTAAACCTTACCGAGATAGTTATACAGACTGTTCTCATGTTCGAGAAAAAGATCGAGGACAAAAACCTTGAAGTTGAAGGTCTCGGAAGTGAAAGAATGACCTGTGAAGTCGATGCAGATCTCTTACAGCAGGTAATATACAATCTCGTCGAAAACGCCGTAAAATTCATAAATACAGGCGGAACGCTCTCATTCCGCTTTGAGCGTTCCGTAAACGGTAATTGTACCATAGGCATAAAAAATACAGGCGAAGGTCTGAAAAACGACGAGATAACTCAGGTCTTTGACCGCTTCTACAAGACAGATTCATCACGAGGCAAGGATACTACAGGTCTTGGTCTCGGTCTGGCTATATCACGTAAGATAGTTCATCTCCACCACGGTCATATAGTTGTTAAGAGCGTGTACGGAGAATATACCGAGTTTCTTATTCAGCTGCCTGAAAAGCAGCCAAAAGCGAAAGGATAAACAATGGACGAAAGAGATAATATTTACCGCGAGCCGTCTGAAAATGACTCTCAGCAGCCATATACTCCTCAGCATGAGAGACCTGCTGATAACAGCGGTGCAGGCGGTATGCAGAATACAGAGCAGAATAACGCCAACACAGGCTATGCTCCGCCTCCGCCTCAGAACACCGCTTACAGTCAGCCTAACGGCTATTCACAGCCGCAGAACAACTACAATAACGGCTATCAGAACGGATACGGGCAGCAGCCCCGAAATTTCTACGATCAGCAGCCTTACGGTCAGCCACGCAGACCTGTGTACGACAAATTCATGTACGAGCCAATAGGCTTCGAGGAGCTTGAACGCGGTCAGAACAGCAGTATGAGTTCAGAGGGTGCAGATGATGCAAACCACCGTCCGAAAGGACAGTCTGCTGTACTCATAATGTTCGTCGTACTTATAATCATTGCAGCACTTATGGCTGTTTGCGGAATAATCTATGATATCATCAACAGCAAAAATGTAGTTGATAAAATAGGCACTCCCAAGCCTGTGATACTGTATAGGGAATCAAAGCCCGAAGGTGCTGCTTCCGAAGCAAAATTCAAGGACGAAAACGGCAAATATACTCCCGAAGGAGCTGCCGCACTGGTAAAGCCTTCTATCGTAAAGATATACACCTATAAGGATTACAGCAACTTCACATCAAAGCACCCTATAGGAACAGGCTCAGGCATAGTTCTCAATGAGGACGGCTATATTGCTACCAATGCCCATGTTCTCGAAGCAGACGGTTATCATGTAGTAGAAACGGTCGACGGCGAGACATACACTGCAAAGGTCATCGGCAGAGACTCAAAAACAGATATTGCTGTCGTAAAGGTCGAGGCTGACGGACTAAAGCCTGCTATACTGGGCAACTCCGACGAAGCTGTTGTAGGCGAGCAGGTCATCGCTATCGGTAATCCCGCAAACCTTGCAAGTACCGTAACAGACGGAATAGTTTCGGCTGTAAACCGTAAAATAAGCAGCGACTCAGGCGGCTTTGAAATGGACTGCATACAGACAAACGCTGATATAAGCCCCGGTAACTCAGGCGGTGCCCTTGTAAATATGTACGGTCAGGTCATCGGTATCACATCTTCAAAATATGTAAGTGCCGAATTTGAAGGTCTGGGCTTTGCAATAACGATAAACGAAGCAACTCCTGTCATAGAAGAGCTTATCAAAAACGGCTATGTCGGCGGACGCTTCAAGATAGGCATACAGCTCTATGATATGAGCTCTGAGGGCAATATCAAGAAGATACAGGAAGAACTTGGCTTTGATCTTCCCGAGGACTTCAAGGGAGTATACATCATAAGGATCGAAAAGGATTATGATATCGCTAATACCGACCTCAAAGAGGGCGACTTTATAACTGCTATAGACGGTACTAAGGTCAGCACCTACCACGAGCTTTATGATGCCATAAGCAGCAAGTACAAGGCAGGAGATACAGTACCTGCTACCTGTGCTCACATTGATAAAGACGGCGAAATAACCTATTATGACATTAAATTCAAGCTTGTAGAAGATACCTCGGGCAATTATTGATCCCTGAGATTCTTCGGACGCTTTGAATTTACACCTGCGACTCCTCCTGCTGCACCGAAAGCGGTCAGCAGAAGGAGTTTTTTTATGCCTGCCCATTCTCCAAGTATTATTACTGCCAGTGCGTTTATAACAGCGTACAGCAACGCTCCGCATACTGTACCGCAGACAAGTCCTTTTCTGCGCCTGTATTTGCCGCAGATATAAGCAGCTATGTACGCACCTGCCGCAAGAGATACTCCTGCAAAGGCTCTTATCATTGTCATATCTTTCATAACGAAATATACTATCGCAGCTGTTAGAACTGCACCTGCACCAATGCATAAAGCTCCTGCAAGAACAGCTACGAGCACACTGCTCCCCCAGCCTGACCACAGGCTTTTCCGTTGTCTGCGCATAAAAAACCTCCGCTTTAGAATTATTACTAATTCTATGCGGAGGTCTTATTATTTATTCTTCGTCGTTCTTCTTTTTCTTTGACTTCTTATCGTCGTCATCGTCAACTACCGCAGCAGCTTCAACTGTTGATGAGGAGGAAGTCTTGCCTGCTGCCTTAGCTTCCTTGAAACGCTCAGCAGCTGAAACATTCTCTGTGATAGCCCAGTTCTTTATTCTGAGCTTGTGCTTGGCACCGCCTGTTTCGATAACAACTGTATCCTCGCCCACGCTTACAACGATACCAACGATACCGCCGCCTGTAACTACTTCATCGCCTACCTGTAAGCTCTGCTGCATTTCCTTGAGCTCTCTGTCGCGCTTTTTCTGAGGTCTGATTGCCATAAAATAAAGCAGAACGAACATTACGACGAGCATGAGAGGCATTGTAAGCAGACTGCCCATGCTTGCCTGCTGCTGGTTTGCTGTAGTTGTCTGCTGTGTATCCTCGGCAAAAGCAGACATAGCTGTATATCCAGCCATTGCAGCTGTTGAGGCAGCAGCTGTAACAGAAGCAATTAACTTATTGATCTTCATATACTAATTCTCCAATCGTTTTGATTTGTATTTCATACGTTGTATATTATATCATATCCCGAATATTTTTGCAAGTACTTTAAGGCGATTTTTCGTATTTTTTTATTATATGTATACAGAAAAGCCGCTCCCTTGAAGGGAACGGCTCTTGTAATTAGATATCTGCGATCAAACGAGCTTGATGATAGCCATTTCAGCAGCGTCACCACGGCGAGGACCGATCTTTACGATCTGTGTGTAACCACCGTTCTTATCAGCATACTTTGGAGCGATCTCGTCGAAAATCTTCTTTGCAACGGACTCCTTAGTGATGTATGAATATACCTGACGCTTGGAGTGCAGATCATCATTTTTACCGATAGTGATCATTTTTTCTGCAACTGCACGTACTTCCTTAGCTCTTGTTACGGTAGTTTCGATCTGACCGTTCTCAAGCAGGAAAGTTACCATGCCTCTGAGCATAGCCTTTCTATGATCAGATGTTCTGCCCAGCTTTCTTGTACCCGGCATTGTATTCACTCCTTTTTATAGTTGTGCGCTTTACGCACGTTTTAAGATTTATTCCTCTTCTGATGAGAGGTCGAAGCCCAATGACTGGAGCTTTTCCTTAACCTCATCGAAGGATTTCTTTCCAAGGTTTCTAACCTTCATCATTTCTTCCTCTGACTTATTGATCAAGTCATCCACGGTATTGATTCCTGCACGCTTCAGACAATTGAATGAACGTACAGATAAGTCAAGATCCTCAATGGTCATCTCAAGGATTTTTTCCTTACCCTTCTCGTCCTTTTCAACAAGGACCTCAGCAAGTCCAGCCTCTTCTGAGAGGTCGATGAACAGCTTCAGATGCTCGTTGAGGAGATTGGCTGCCTGTGATAAAGCTTCCTTAGCAGAGATAGTACCATCGGTCCATACCTCCATTGTAAGCTTATCATAGTCTGTGACCTGACCGAGTCGTGTATCCTCTACGGTATAATTAACCTTAAGAACAGGAGTATAGATGCTGTCTACAGCGATAACATCAACTGGGAGGTTGATCTGCTTCTTGTTTCTTTCTGCTGAAACATAGCCTCTGCCTCTGTCGATAGTGATCTCCATATAGAGCTTAGCGTCCTTGCCAAGTGTTGCGATATGCATACCTGGATCCAGGATATTTACCTCTGAATCTGTCTTTATATCGCCGGCAGTGATCTCACATTCGCCCTCTGCCTCTATATATACTGTCTTAGGACCTTCTCCGTAAAGTTTTGCCGTCAGTCCTTTAATACTGAGGATTATTTCCGTAACGTCTTCTTTTACGCCCGGAATAGTTGACAACTCATGGTGAACTGTACCATCCTTGCCCGAAAGCTTTACAGATGTTACAGCCACACCAGGAAGTGAGGAGAGCAGCACACGTCTGAGGCTGTTTCCAAGTGTAATACCGTATCCACGCTCCAGCGGTGCTAAAACGAATTTGCCGTATTTGCCGTCACTTTTAAGCTCGACAATATCAATATCAGGCTTATTAATTTTTTCCAGCATAAAAACCCTCCTATTTCGCAATTAATGTTGATTTCGAATACTGACGCTTCAAGCAGATCCTCTTTCGGATTACTTGGAGTACAGCTCGACGATGAGGTGAGTAGCTACCTCGTAGTCAATATCCTCAGCTGAGGGGAGACGATTAACTGTAGCAGAGAAATCATCCTTGTTAGCTGTGAGCCATACAGGAACGAGTCTGTCCTTAGTTTCCTCTACTGTAGCCTTGAACTTTTCAGAAGTTCTGTCCTTCTCCTTGAGAGCGATAACGTCGCCAACCTTAACTCTATAGGAAGGAATGTTTACCTTCTTGCCGTTTACTGTATAGTGGCTGTGTACAACGAGCTGTCTTGCTTCTCTTCTTGTAAGAGCGAGACCCATTCTGTATACAACACTATCAAGTCTGGATTCGAGAACAGTGATAAGGTTATCACCTGCTTTACCCTCCATCTTTTCAGCGATTGAGAAATAATGTCTGAAAGGCTTCTCAAGTACGCCGTAGATAAACTTCAGCTTCTGCTTTTCCTTGAGCTGAAGTCCGTATTCAGAGATCTTCTTTCTGTTGTTAGCGTTCTTGAAACGGATTGACTCCTTCTTTGAAACGCCCATTACAGCAGGGCTGATGCCCAGATATCTGCACTTTTTAAGAATTGGTTCTTTCTGTACTGCCATTTTAATACACCTCCAATTTGATCAGACACGACGTCTCTTAGGCGGACGGCAGCCATTGTGCGGGATAGGTGTTACGTCCTTGATCATTCTTACCTCAAGGCCTACTGTCTGAAGTGCTCTGATAGCTGCTTCACGACCTGCACCAGGTCCCTTTACGTATACTTCTACATTCTTGAGTCCGTGCTCCATAGCAGCCTTTGCAGCTGTTTCAGCAGCTGTCTGTGCTGCGAAAGGAGTTGACTTCTTTGAGCCTCTGAAACCGAGCTCGCCTGCGCTTGCCCATGAAATTGCGTTTCCGGCTGTATCTGTAATAGTTACGATCGTATTATTGAAAGTGGACTGAATATGAACTGCGCCGCTTTCGATATTCTTACGTTCTCTACGTCTTCTGATAGTAGTAACTTTTTTACCCTTCTGCTGTGCCAAAGCTCATAACCTCCTTACTTCTTCTTGTTTGCGATAGTCTTTACAGGACCCTTACGAGTTCTTGCGTTTGTCTTTGTTCTCTGTCCTCTTACAGGGAGACCCTTACGATGACGAACGCCTCTGTAGCAGCCTATTTCAACAAGTCTCTTGATGTTAAGAGCAACTTCACGGCGGAGGTCACCCTCAACTGTGTAATGCTCGTCTATATAGTCACGAAGCTTAGCTACATCCTCTTCTGCGAGATCCTTAACTCTTACGTCAGGATTTACGCCTGTTGCTGCGAGGATATTTGTTGCAGTCTGACGACCGATTCCGTAGATATAAGTGAGACCGATTTCGATTCTCTTATTCTTTGGAAGGTCAACACCGGCTATTCTTGCCATATTAAAATTGCACCTCCATTAATGCGTCGGGATTAGCCCTGGCGCTGCTTATGCTTTGGGTTTTCGCAGATAACCATGATTCTGCCTTTACGTTTAATAACCTTGCACTTTTCGCAAATAGGTTTTACTGAAGGTCTGACTTTCATTGAAAATACCTCCTTTAGCGGATAGCGGATATATGTGATATCCTGTAATATTACTTAACGCGCCATGTGATACGGCCTTTTGAGAGGTCGTACGGTGACATTTCAAGCTTTACCTTGTCACCAGGAACGATTCTGATATAATTCATTCTGAGCTTGCCGGACACGTGTGATAATACCTCATGACCGTTTTCAAGCTGAACCTTAAACATTGCATTTGGCAGAGCATCTGTTACGACGCCCTCAACCTCGATTACATCTTCTTTTGACACTTTACATAACCTCCTTTACTCAGCGTCGCTGAACTGTTTCAGCATATTTCTGAGTTTTTTATCAGTTATATCGTTTAGATCGATCATACTGTCTGTAACGCGGATATGCTTTATATTCTTCCGCTTCGGGCTTGCGAGCTTCCTGCTCTTGCCGTCTGCGATGAAGCAATACTTTTCACCGGCGTCCACGACTGCGAAATACTTTCCGCCGTCTCTGCCTGCCTCCGCCTTTACAACAGAGCCTTTCAGCAGCTTCACGATAATTCCCTCCGTCAGGGCTGTGTCAGAATGACGGGACCGTCAGGAGTTATTGCGATAGCGTGCTCAAAATGAGCCGACAGTGAACCAGTTTTGGTAACCACGGTCCATCCGTCATTGAGAGTTTTTACATCGTCGCCTCTGACATTTATCATAGGCTCGATACATATCGTCATACCCGCTACCAGTCTCGGTCCGTGACCTGCACGTCCCCAGTTCGGTACTTCAGGTGATTCGTGAACCTCTCTGCCGATTCCGTGGCCGCAGTAATTTCTTACGATTCCGTAGCCTCGTGAAGCACAATACTCTTCTACAGCATGAGAAATATCTCCGATTCTTGCGCCAACCTGAGCCTGTGCGATACCTTCATAGAGGCTCGCCTCGGTTACCTCAAGCAATGCTTTATCTTCATCAGAAATTTTACCCACAGGGAAGGTCCAGCAGCTGTCTCCGTTGAAGCCCTCATAAGCGGCT
>NZ_JAEEMU010000051.1 GCF_016283395.1 Ruminococcus sp. | reverse complement strand
TGCGTGACAGGCAGGCGTTCTAACCAACTGAACTACGAGGCCAAAGAATTGGTGGGGACTACAGGGCTCGAACCTGTGACCCTCTGCTTGTAAGGCAGATGCTCTCCCAGCTGAGCTAAACCCCCACTTTATTCTTCTGTTCATCGGTTTCTCGCCCGACGACTTTAATATTATATCACGATATCTGCTCGTTGTCAAGACTTTTTTTGAATTTTTTTCAAAAAATTTTTAGTGCATTTGCTTTTTGGCTATATTACGCAAAATGCACTAAAATATTTTCTTTTCATAAAGGTCTATATAATATAAAACCAGCTTTCATCATTATCAAGATCAGATTTCTCAACCTTGGAAGAGTCATCAAAATTATATCTCAGTTCCTGATTTTTTACGCTGACCTTCGCACCTGACGGTACAGAACGTGTTATGAATACGTTACCACCGATGACAGCATTCGCGCCTACAACAGTTTCGCCGCCGAGAATAGAAGCTCCTGAATAAATTGTAACATTGTCCTCAATAGTAGGATGACGTTTCTTATTGCGCAGAGACTGACCGCCTCTTGTTGAAAGAGCACCAAGAGTTACGCCCTGATATACCTTAACATAGTCCCCTATCTCTGTTGTTTCACCGATAACTATACCTGTACCGTGGTCGATAAAGAAATACTTACCGATAGTTGCACCCGGATGTATATCAATACCTGTTTTGCTGTGAGCGTGTTCGGTCATAACTCTCGGGATAAGCGGAACTCCAAGCACAAACAGCTCGTGTGCGAGACGATTTACAAGTATAGCATAAAGTCCGGGATAGGAATAAATTATCTCATCCTTATTATATGCAGCAGGATCTCCGTCATATGCAGCCTGAACGTCAGTTTCGATAAACGCTCTTATCTTCGGAAGCTTATTAAGATACTCAAAAGTAATACGGATAGCGTTGCTGTTTAATGCGTTGTCATCAAGCTTTTCGTATTTTTCATCATATCTCAGAACTATATATATCTGTCTGATAAGCTTGAAAATAACATCTTCAAGTATCATGGACATATTATTTCTTACAGTAAACACTCTGTAGCTCTTATTTCTGAAGTACCCAGGGAAAATAATTCTTCTCAGACCTTCGATTATACTTATTATCTCATCGTTATCAGGATGATCGAAAGTTTTTATCTCATTGATAGTACGATCGTCCTTGTAATCAGAAAGTATGCTATGAGTCAGATTATTTATCATTTCTTCAAGATTGTTCATCATATCCACCCCTTAATGCAATTATACTGATTTATACCAGTACGTATACAATTATACAATATTTCTTTTACATAGTCAATACACTTTATACACATAAAAAAAGCTCACTTTTGCTATTGACTTTAAATGATATTCACGATATATTATATATATGTATTAAAAAGGAGTACTTTATGGATATCAATATCGACAGGTCACTTACAGGCGAATTCAGCAAAAGCATCTGGTCTAAATTCAGAAAAGGCATAGATGAATACAAGATGATCGAAACTGGCGACAGGATAGCTGTCTGCATATCAGGCGGCAAGGATTCAATGCTTATGGCAAAGTGTCTTATGCGTTTGCAGAAATACGGCAGTATAAACTTTGATACCGAATATATTGTCATGGATCCGGGATACACTGATGAGCATCGCAGCAAGATAATCGCCAACGCGGAATTACTGGATATACCCGTAAAAATAATGAACACACGCATTTTTGAGTCCACTGCAAAAGCAAAAAAGCACCCTTGCTTTCTCTGTGCAAGACTTCGCCGCGGCTGGCTGTACAAAACAGCTCAGGAACTATGCTGCAATAAAATAGCCCTCGGTCATCACTTCGATGACGTAATAGAAACTATCCTTATGGGTATGCTTTACGGCTCGCAGATACAGACGATGATGCCCAAGATACACAGCGAAAACTATGAAAACGTACAGGTGATACGTCCGCTTTATCTTGTCCGCGAAGAAGATATAATAAAATGGTCGGAGTATAATGATCTGCATTTCATACAGTGCGCCTGCCGAATAACAAGAAGTGAAGGAAGCTCTAAACGTGCCGAAGTAAAACAGCTTCTTAAAACTCTGCGTAGAGTCAATCCTTCTGTTGATATGAATATATTCCGAAGCGTTGAAAACGTCAATCTGCAAACACTCATTTCCTACCATAGAGGAAACGAATATCACCATTTCCTTGATGACTTTGACAAAGGTCTTAGCGTAAAGGGAACGAATAAATTTGAAGATCATTCCTGAAGCGTTTTGGTGATGATATATGTCAAAGAAACTTCAAGGCAGTATAATGCTGCTTATCACAGCGATGATATGGGGTACTGCATTTGTTGCACAGAGCGAAGGAATGAAGTATGTCCGACCGTTCACATACAACTCCGTAAGAACATTACTTGGCGGTATCGTGCTTATACCAATAATATTCTTATTCAGAGTCAAGGACAAGAAACGCGAAAAATCTCGTCTGCCCGAAACTATATCAGGCGGTATATGCTGCGGAATCATCTTATTCATCGCAAGCTCACTCCAGCAATACGGTATAAGTCTTACGTCAGCAGGAAAGGCAGGCTTTATCACTGCTCTTTATGTAATAATAGTCCCTCTGCTCGGAATATTTCTCGGCAAAAAATGCAGCTTAAAGGTATGGATATGTGCAGTTATAGCAGTTACAGGCTTTTATCTGCTTTGCATAGAAGAAGGTCTCACACTTTCAAAGGGAGACCTTTACGTACTTATGTGCTCCTTTTTCTACGCGCTCCACATACTCACAATAGATCACTTCAACGCAAAAAATGCTGACGGCATGATGATGTCATGCATACAGTTTTTCACGGCAGGAACGCTTATGTCTGTCTGTATGTTCTTGTTTGAAGAGCCCCACGTAAATGATATCATAGCCGCAAGATACACCATTCTTTACACAGGTATCATGTCCTGCGGAGCAGCATACACATTGCAGATAATCGGACAGCGTTTTACTCCCCCTGCCATTGCTACGCTGCTTATGAGTCTCGAATCAGTTTTCGCCGCCCTATCAGGCTGGCTCATACTGTCCGAACAGCTCAGCGCAAAGGAGCTTACAGGCTGCGCACTTGTTTTTGCAGCAGTCATCATCGCACAACTGGACATAAAACGCCGTTCAGCATGAGTTGCAAATGTAATAATACAGCAAAATAGAAAGGACCCCTTTTTTTAAAGAGGTCCTTCTTTATTAGTATGATGTTAATTGCCAAGCGTTGGTTTTACCATGTCCAGCCGCTGAATTTCTTAGCGACAGATGTTTTGAGTGTTTCGTTGTTCTTTTTGAGATATTCATTTGTTGCTGCAAGTCCGATAAGAATAACACCTGCGAGGAAAAGATATATCCACCAGTTGAGTGCCATGAGGTAATCCCTTGTTGCAAATACTGTTATTGTAAAGAGTGAAGCAGCTGATGTGATAAACCATGTCTTTGATCTTGATACGATAGAAGCTAAAAGTACGATCATCATTACTGCCATTACAAAGATAGTGTTTTCTGCTGTGTCAAATACTATAGCATCAATAAGAAGTGATACGAATGTAAATATGAATATGATCTGTGAGAAGTTCTTTGCTATATTCTCGAATTTACGCCAGATAAAGCGTACTGCAAAACCTGATGAAGCGATTATTGCAAGAGTTATCTTGTTTGTTACAGCTCTTGACTCAAAGATGAAGAACGGACGCTCTATGAGTGCGATGACTGTGAAGGCTGTAGATAATGTAAGAAGTACGGAAACTGCTTTATCGCTGAAATTCTTTTTAACGAGTCCTGTGCAGAAAATTGCGCAGGCAATAAGTCCGAGGAATACTGACAGGTCTGTAATGCCGAATACCTTGAAAACAGCTACTATTGCAACAGTGATAAGAGGATCAACAACTTTCTTGCTGCCTTTATCACACATGATAGCCTCTGGATAAATTACTCTTGAAAGAACTGCATAGACGATAACTGTGATGAACATTGCTATCTCAGGTACTATGCTGTTTTCTGAATATTCACTTGCCATAAGGTATGTTATCTTGATAAGTGCAAATGAAGATAAAGCTGCTGTGATGTTGAACTTTGATTTGTTGGAAAGTGCAAAATGGATAAGGCAAAGCGCTGCTGTGATAAGAGTGAAAAGCTTGTACTGCTGTGTTGAGAGAAGGATTATACCTGCTAATCCGAGATTTGAATATACAGCCGCTTCAGATTTGATCTTCTTGCCAAATGGTGTACAGAGTATAATTGCTGCAAAGCCTATGAGAAGTCCTGCGAGTATGCTCATGCAGATGATATTGTTAAAGTAGTATTCCTGTGAAACGATGTAATATCTTGAGATAGTCATAACTGCACTTGCAGGTATAACAGGTGTAAAGAGTCCTGCAAGTATCTTTACTGTTGGATCACTGCTGAATAAGTAAGAATCAACTATAACTGATGCTATTGCTGCGATCATAAGATAAGGTACAAATGAATTTGTTCTTATCATTCCTATGCATAAGAATGTTGTGAACATAACTGATAAAAAAGTGATAAGCTCTGCGAATTTGTTCTTTAATATAGGAACAAAGCGGTGTATAAAGTAGATGACCATTGTTATAAGTGAAAATGCTATTATGCCGAGTTTATCGCTGTATGCATTTGAAAGCGAAACGTATATCATAAATGAGAGTATCAGTGAAAGAACTGATTCAACGCCGATAAGAGTTGAGATCTTCTTGTAAATTCCGTAAAAAGCAAACTGAATGACAGCTGCTGCGATTATGAAATAGCTTGCGAATGTTGGTGCTGAAAGAGTTGTTATGACATAGCTTAATGCCGATGAGCCAAAGATAATTGCTGTTACTGTGCCTACATTTTTTACAGGTGCTTCGTATTTGCTGCTCTTGAGCGGAGCTGCCAGATATATGAAAGCTGTTATTACTATCTGAGCTGCTGCGAAAAGAACTGAACGCGAAGCATATGTGTCAGCTACATGTATAATAGTAAATAAAAGTGAGAGTGCTGCGGCTGAAAGTGAAGTGTATACAAGAACGATATTCCTGAAAAGCTTTGCGCCTATGAACATGAGAGCTGCTGCTATAATTGATGAGAATGCAAGCAGTGCAAATGCTCCGTCACCATCAAATGAGAACCATTTTCCCATTATCTGATAGTAGCCAGCTGTAAGTAATGCTGTGGATACGAAACCTGTACCAAGCACATAAAACGACATAGATGTGCCTGAGAGTTTAAGTGACTTTGATACTACGCAACTGAGGATATACGCGATAACTGCTGCTGCAACTATTATGAGAACTCGACCTGTGTGAGATGTGTTTACCCAGCTTGCAACGCCAAAGGCAAGTCCTGAAAGAACTACAAATACTGTACCGATAAGAAACAGTATATTTGAAACTGTCATATCAGGCTTTGATTTCTTTGGCTTTTCAGGCTCAGCTTTCTGCAACGCAGGTGAAGGAGCTTTTTCTGTCGGAGCTTGAGGACTTTTAGGAAGAGGCGTAGGAGTATTTCCAAAGCCTTCGGGAGCAATATTGCTGTTGCTGATATTGTAACCCGGATTGTTGTAATCGTAAGGCTGATTATTGTTATAGTAAAGATACTGTGGATAATTGTTGCTGTTCTTATTTCTGTCCGAAAGCTTAACTAAGCCTATTACAATAAGCGGTATCGTTATCGGCATTAAAATAAAGATAAAAGTCAATAAATCTGTCATAATGACCATCCTTTCTGTAAGGAGCTTTTGTTTTTGCTGTGACTATATAATATCACGTTTTCGGAATTCTTTTAAGATGTCGTTCGTCATTTTCTTCGTGACAAATGTCACTTTATGAATGACAAAAAGCACTCTCAAACAAAATAATTAATAAAATATGTATTTGATTAATGCTGATACTAATTAATTTTTGATTTACAAAGTGTTATATCATTACGAAGTACTTGTAGTATAAAACATCTAAGCAAATACAAAACGCTAAAAAATAGCTGAATAAATGACCTAATGAGCAGCTAAAATCACTGTGTTATTTGTGATATGTAACAAAAAATAATAAACTTTTTTAGTGATAACTGTTTTGCTCTTGATTTTTTTGCAACAATAAGTATAATTGAATTGTATTAGTTTAGATGAGATTTATATATAAATAAAATCTTTAGTTTACTGCATTAAATATTCTGTGATGTTTTAATAATATCTTTATACTTTATGTGGTGAGCGATCAAGCAATACAATGGTCGGGGTGAAGGGAGTTTTATATTATGAGAGATCTGTTTAGAAGCTTTAAGTGTCGGAAAATCGTTCTTGCTGTAGCTGACGTATTTATAATATGTGTTGCAGCACTTATCGCGAATTTTTGCTTGTCATTTGTCGGGCGGGACATTGATGAGTCAAAACTTGTGATATCAGGTGCTGTGAGTGCCATATGCTGTATCGGCGGAATGTTCATAGCGGGTGCTTATCACAAGCTGTGGCGATACTTCAACAGTAAAGATTATCTTACTTGTGTTTACGGTTCAATAGTCGGTATCGTTTGCTCAACGGCTATCGTTTATATAATCGACGGCACATATGAGCTAAGTTATTCATTTTTTCATCTTGCACTTATTGTCTTGGGTGTTTGTCTTTTCAGATACTTTTTCAAGACAGCGTTCATAACTCTTGCACAGCCAAAGTCCTTCAATGGTAAGCGTACAATGGTTATCGGCGGTGGTCAAGCCTGCAAGACTATACTCAAGGAAATACACAACGCTCAGAATTCTCCGTATTCGGAAGACAAGCAGGTAACAATGTTTGATCCTGTCTGCATTATCGACGATGACAAGGAGAAGATAGGTTCTGAGATCAGCGGTGTTCAGATCGTAGGAACTACTGCTGAGATCTACAGATTCGTCAAGGAGAAGAATATCGAACAGATACTCTTTGCTATCCCCTCTTGTTTTGAGGACGAGAGAAAGCGCATACTTGACATATGTGCAGATACTAAAGTACCTGTAAAGGTCGTTCCTTTTATCGGAAACCTTGTTTTTGACGATAAAAACAAGACTATCATCAATCAGATACGTGATATCAAAGTTGAGGATCTTCTCGGCCGTGATCCTATCAAATTTGATAATGCGGATATCAAAAACTTCATAGGCAGCAAGGTATGTATGGTAACAGGCGGCGGCGGAAGCATTGGCTCGGAGCTTGTTCGTCAGATATCAAAGTACTCTCCTAAGAAGGTCATAATCGTTGACATCTATGAGAACAACGCCTACGAGATAGAGCAGGAACTGAAGATGGAATACGGCGATGAGCTTGATCTTGTAACTCTTATCGCTTCTGTACGTGATTACTTCCGTATGAATCAGATATTCGATACTTACAAGCCCGATGTTGTTTTCCATGCAGCTGCACATAAGCACGTTCCGCTTATGGAAGTATCCCCTATGGAAGCTATCAAGAATAACATTGTTGGTACTTTCAATGTTGCTACACTTGCTCAGTTCCACAACGTTGAGAAGTTTGTAATGATATCTACAGATAAGGCTGTTAATCCTACAAACGTTATGGGTGCGTCAAAGAGATGCTGTGAAATGATAGTTCAGTATCTTGCACAGCAGCATGAAGGAAGAACTGAATTCGTTACAACGCGTTTCGGCAACGTTCTCGGTTCAAACGGTTCTGTTATCCCGCTTTTCAGAAAGCAGATAGAACAAGGCAGACCTGTTACTGTTACACACCCTGATATAATCCGTTACTTTATGACTATACCTGAGGCTGTAAGTCTCGTAATGGAGGCTGCTGCTATTGCTCACGGCGGCGAGATCTTCGTTCTTGATATGGGACAGCCTGTAAAAATAGTTACTCTTGCCGAAAATCTTATCCGTATGTACGGAAAAGAGCCGTACAAGGATGTTGAGATCAAGTTCACAGGTCTCCGCCCCGGTGAGAAGATTAAGGAAGAGCTTCTTATGAATGAAGAAGGTCTCCAGAAAACTTCCAATAAGCTCATATTTATCGGTAAGCAGATAGAGATCGATGAAATGTCCTTTGCTTTCAGACTCAATGCACTGAGAAATGCTGCACTTGAAAACAATGAAAAGATCGCTGTTGAAGCTCTGCATGATATGGTTCCTACATTTACCACACCTGATGAATTCAACAGCAAAGAGCTTAAAAAGGAAACTCTTGTATCTGCTGCGGAGTCAGCTTAATAATGTCAATAATGTTCCTTTCATGGGAATGTACGACGTACTGCCGATCAATGATCGGCAGTATTTTTGTCATACCAATTTTTGCACAAAACTCCGTCCTTGTCATAATATACCTTTTTTAACATGGAGTTGCGGTTATTTTGTATCAACATGGAAAAGTGATGTTGTTAAGGCTGTCCTTATATTGACAAAAAGCTGATGGAGTGATATAATTTTAAATTATGATGGAGTATTGTATATTAAGAGCTTCTATGCTCTGAGGAGGAAATTCTATGTCAATTAATATCCCCGAGATCTTTGCGTGCAATGTGTTCAATGAGGAAGTAATGAAAAACCGACTTCCCAAAAATGTTTATAAAGCTCTCAAGAGAACCATGCAGAACAGTGAGCCTCTTGCAGATATGGCTACAGCCGATGTTGTTGCAAATACAATAAAGGAATGGGCTATTGAAAAAGGTGCTACTCATTATACTCACTGGTTCCAGCCTATGACAGGCTCTACTGCTGAAAAGCATGACTGCTTTATCAGCCCTGCTTCAAACGGAATGGCTATTATGGAGTTCTCAGGCAAGGCACTTGTAAAAGGTGAGCCTGATGCTTCTTCTTTCCCCTCAGGCGGTCTGAGACAGACAAGTACCGCAAGAGGATATACAGCATGGGATCCGACTTCTTACTGCTTCGTTAAGGAAGGCAGCCTTTATATCCCTACAGTTTTCGTATCCTATACAGGTGAAGTACTTGACAAGAAAACACCTCTGCTTCGCTCTATGCAGGCTCTCAGCAAGACTGCTGTCCGCTTCCTCAAGCTTTTCGGAAACGACAGAGTTACAAGAGTTACCTCTACAGTTGGTGCAGAGCAGGAGTATTTCATCATCGATAAAAAAATGTATGATAAGCGTGAAGACCTTATCCTTACAGGAAGAACACTTTTCGGTGCAAAGCCTCCTAAGGGACAGGATCTTGACGATCAGTATTTCGCAAATCTTCGTCCGAGAATAGCTGCTTATATGGCTGATCTTGATGAGGAACTCTGGAAGCTCGGTATATATTCAAAGACCAAGCATAACGAAGTTGCACCTGCACAGCACGAAATGGCTCCTATATTCACTACTTCCAACCTGGGTACAGACCAGAACGAGCTTGCTATGGAAGTAATGGAGAAGGTAGCTCTCAGACACGGACTTGTTTGTCTGCTCCACGAAAAGCCTTTTGAGGGTGTAAACGGTTCAGGTAAGCACAACAACTGGTCTATGTCCACAAACGACGGTCAAAACCTTCTCGATCCGGGAGATACTCCTATGGATAATCTCCAGTTCCTTACTATACTCTGTGCTCTTATCAAGGGCGTTGATGAGTATGCAGACCTTATGAGACTTTCTGCTGCTTCCGCTGGAAACGACCACAGACTCGGTGCAGACGAAGCTCCTCCTGCTATCGTATCCATGTTCCTCGGTGAAGAACTTGAAGCTGTATTACAGGCTATAGAGGACGATACAGAGTACAAGACAAAGACTCGTGCTTTCAAGATAGGTGTTGACGCTCTTCCTTCATTCCCCAAGGACTCCACAGACAGAAACAGAACTTCACCTTTTGCTTTCACAGGAAACCGCTTTGAATTTAGAATGGTAGGTTCTTCCGATAATATTGCTTGTCCTAATGTTCTTCTCAATACTATCATGTGTGAGGAGCTCAGTCAGTTCACTGAAATTCTTGAACCATTCAAGGGCAAGGATAATTTCGATGCAGAGGTAAGAAAGCTCCTCAAGAGCGTTATCAAGGATCACAGAAGAATTATCTTCAACGGTGACGGTTATTCTGCTGAGTGGGTCAAGGAAGCTGAAAGAAGAGGACTTCCTAACTATGTTTCAACTGTTGACTGTATGCCTCACTATACTGACGAGAAGAATGTACGTATCTTCCGCAAATTTGAGATATACAATCAGAACGAGGTAGCTGCAAGAACTGAGATACATCTCGAAAAGTACTCAAAGACTATCCGTATCGAAGCACGTACAATGGTAGAAATGGCAAGAAAACAGCTTCTTCCTGCTACTATGGATTACGTTCAGACTCTTTGCGAGTCTATCGCTACAAAGAAGCAGATAGGCTTTACAAGCAAGACTGATGAGAAGATCGCAAATAAGCTCAACGACCTTGCTGACCGCTTCTATGAGTCTATCGAGAGACTCGAACAGAGAGTAACCGAGGCAAACGCAGTAAGCGGTATCCAGAAGCAGGCTGAATTCTTCCACGATGTTGTACTTGCTGAAATGGATATCATGAGAAGCATCGCAGACGAGATCGAGCTCAATATGCCTGCTGCTAAATGGCCTATCCCCGCTTATTCAGAGATCATCTACAACGTATGATAAAAGCCGCACTTGTTTTGGTGCCGACATAAATACTTTTATGCTTATTAATGAGAGTCCCCTTTTAAAGAGGACTCTCTTTTTTTTTCATGATAACTTCTATATTGCACCGCTTATAATTCGGCATATTTTTTACAAAAAAATATTGCCTAAAAACATCTCATGTGTTATAATAAATATATAATTTTTGTTTATGGAGGTGCATTACTACGTCAACAATAGTTTCCGCCGTACTTCTGATACTCGGACTGTGCGGTATGCTTATATCTGTCACATGGGTACTTCGCCGCGGTAACAGCAACAGGCTTACTCACCTTTTTCTGAGCTGTCAGCTTTCAATTGTTCTATGGTTGGTATCTGAGATACTTATATTGTTTTCATACACAAAACAGCAATTCTGGATAAGCTATGTAATAGGCAATATTGGAATAAGCTGCTTCGGCCCTTTGTGGCTTTGGCTGTCTCAGGAGTACACCTTCAGTTCAAAGAAAAAGCCTCGTTTTCTCTGGCTGCTCCCGCTTATTACAATATCTGCTGTATGCGTAGTACTGACTAATCCGATACATCATCTTTACTACGACTCATTTGTAGACAAACGTTTTACTTACGGACCACTTTTCTACGTATATCAGGTAATATACTATGTATGCATCGTCACAGGTATTACAATAATCTGCCTGAAGCATACAAGGAGCTCATCACAGATAACAAAGCAGTCTTTTCTGCTTATCCTTTCAGCAGCTATCCCCCTCGGAGTAAATACCCTTTCTCTCACGGGAGTTTTCCATTCAAAAGTTACACTTACACCGTTGTTCTTCGGAATATCAAGTATACTTATAATTATTGCCCTCGGACGATACGGACTGCTCAATATAAACAGCATAGCTATCCGCGAAACTATAAATAATATAGACAGCGGAGTAATGATCTTTGACAACAACAACAGGATAACCTATAAAAACAAGTTTTCAGAGAATATCCCCTTTTTAAAGAATATAAATACTTCCTATGAATTCATGCGGCTCATATCCGAAATGATGAACGAGGAGATACCAAGTGATTTCAGTCTTATGGAACTGAAATATGAAAATGAATATTACAACATCAAGCAGAGATACTGCCAGAACAACAGCGGAAACGATGTTGCGCGAGTAATAACTATCAATAATGTTACCGAATACCACGATCTTGCGAAAGCAGAAAAAAAACTCAGCCTTGAACAGGAACGCAACAGGATAGCGCAGGAGATGCATGACTCGGCAGGTCATACCTTTACAATGATAAGCTCTCTGGCAAGAATACTCAAATACGATGCCGAACAGCCAAATCCTGACAAAGAAAAAATGCTTGAGAGCATTTCCGAGATCGACGGACTTTCACGAAGCGGCGTAACGCAGCTAAGATGTACCATAAACAATCTTCGTGACGATGAATTCATGAAATCAGTCACAAGCGCAGTACAAACCGTTATCACAGCCGTAAGAGGCGTAGATATTGAGCTTTGCATACAGGGTGATGAAGACGAAAGACACAGCTTCTGCATAAAGGAGATGTATGATAACTGCCGCGAGACAATAACAAATGCTCTTAGATATTCCGAGGCATCAAGGATAGATGTTATTATCAAGTTCCTTGATAACGCCATAGAGATGTACATACTCGACAATGGAAAAGGCTGTGACAGTATTTCCGAGCATAACGGACTGAGAGGTATCCGCGAACGCACAGAAGCTTTGGGAGGTACTGTAAGGTTCTCCTCGGTCAAAGGTGAAGGTTTCAATACGATAATAAAAATTCCGATAGGTGGGGTGGAGAAATGATAAATGTAATTATAGCTGATGATGTAAAAATACTCCGAACAGGACTTAAAGCCGTCCTTTCGGGCGACAGTGAGATAAATGTTGTAGGAGAAGCTTCCGATGGTAAAGAAGCATATGAAATGAGCATAAGACTGAGACCTGATGTAGTCCTCATGGATATGCGTATGCCCGATTACGACGGCGGATACGGCACAAGAAAGATAAAGGATACTCTTCCCGATATAAAGGTACTGGTACTTACAACATTTGACGACAAGGAAACTGTTGACAAGGCTATCGCAAGCGGTGCAGACGGTTATATCCTCAAGGAAATGGACAATGACAAGATAATCAACTCTATAAAGGCAGTATCAGGCGGTATAAATGTATTCTGCAATAATATTTTCCGCTCTATAAAGAAAGATGTTGTTGTACAGCAGGACGCAAAGAATTTCGACCTTACAGAACGTGAGATAGATTTTATCCGTCTTATATGCGAAGGCTACGACAACAGAGAGATAGCCTCAAAGCTTTTCCTTGCCGAAGGTACAGTGCGCAACGGTATTTCCAGACTTCTCGAAAAGCTCGGAATGAAGGACCGTACACAGCTTGCTGTGTTTGCTATAAAAAATAACATTATATAAACTATCACTAAAACGGAAGGATTTTCTTCCGTTTTATTTTTCTTGATTTTTCATTATAAATGTGATATAATATAAAATTGGCTCAACAAATTACATAAGGAGTGTATTTATGAGTAAATTCAGAAAACAGCATATGCCCATCAACTGGCATGAGATCGTTGACAGCGAAAGCTCGGAACCTGCCATTAACGCCACGCTGAAAGAAAAGGCTACTCTCGTAGGCAGAGTCGGGCTGATGATGCTTTCGGTTGGAACAGGCGCATGGAGAGTCAGAGCTTCTATGAACAAGATAGCCCGTGCTCTCAACATCACCTGCAATGCGGATATCGGTCTGCTGTCGATAGAATATACCTGTATCAGCGGCGGAGAGATGTATACAAATGCTATCTCGCTGAATACCACAGGTGTAAATACAGATAAGCTGAATGAGCTTGAAAATTTTGCTGACAGCTTTGCAGAACGTGCAGGAAAGTATTCGGTACATCAGTTTCATATGATACTTGACAAGTTTCAGGACATGAAAGGCAATTATAAGGCGTGGAACTTAGGTCTTGCCTCTGCACTCGCCTGCTGCGCCTTCACCTTTCTTCTCGGAGGCGGACCTGCGGAAATGATATGTGCATTCTTCGGTGCAGGTATCGGCAATTTCGTAAGGAAGCTCCTGCTTGAAAGGCATATCACTCTTTTTGCCAACGTAGCCGCAGGCGTTGCATCTGCCTGCTGTACATATGTACTTTTCATAAAGCTTGCAGAGATGCTTTTTGATGTATCGGCAGTACATCAGGCGGGATATATCTGCTCCATGCTTTTTGTAATCCCCGGATTTCCTCTTATTACAGGCGGTATCGACCTCTCGAAGCTCGACCTGAGATCAGGCATAGAAAGAATAACATACGCACTCCTTATTATCATAATGGCTACACTCACAGGCTGGGTCAGCGCACTTATTTTCAATTTTCATCCGCAGGATTTCGTTGAATACAAGATATCTCCCCTGCTCCGCTTCTGCCTTATAATGCTTACAAGCTTCTGCGGAGTCTACGGCTTTTCACTTATGTTCAACAGCAAACGCAAAATGGCTGCGCTTGCAGGTGTTATCGGCATGATAGCAAATACCCTGCGTCTTGAACTTATAGATATTTTTTGCATACACGTAGGACTTGCCGCATTTATCGGTGCTCTCAGCGCAGGTCTTATGGCATCCGCAATAAAGCATTGGATAGGATATCCGCGTATAACTCTTACTGTTCCATCGATTGTCATCATGGTACCCGGTATGTTCATGTATAAGGCAATATACTACATTGCCCTGAATGACATATCAACAGGCGGACTTTGGCTCACAAAGGCAATTCTAATCGTTATGGCACTTCCTATCGGACTTATATTCGCAAGGATACTCACAGACAAAAATTTCCGCAAAAGCAGCTGAAAAAAGACCTTCCTTAACGGAAGGTCTTTCTTTTACAGATTTTCATTTTTCAGTGCGTCTATCGTATTATCCTTTCTGATCTTGATCATCGAGAACATCATTGTGGAGAAAACAACAATGAAAACACTGAGAACTGCAACTATAACGGCTGTCCACGGAATAAAGAACTCCGTATCTACTCCTTCATTTACAGCGCGATATATAAGATATGTAACAACTGCCGACACCGGCAGACCATAGAGAAGTGCCTTTGTACCGTACAAAATACACTCAAAATTCAGCATTTTTCTCATGCTCTTAGAGCCCATTCCCACAGACCTGAGCATAGCGAATTCTCTCCTTCTAAGGCTGATATTGGTTGTTATTGTGTTGAATACATTAGCTGCTGCGATAAGTGATATCAATATGATAAATCCGTAAGCAAATACCTTGATAATAATTATCATATTTCTGTTTGACTCAGCCTCATCTGCATAGTTGTACAGCCCATCAGTAGAAAGTCCGTTTTCCTTTAATGAGTTTTTCAGTGCATCATATCCTTCATAAACATCATCAGATTTTATGCAGAATTCAAAATGGTTTACATTATTTTCTTGCTTATCACCATATAGTAATTTAAAACTATTTAACGGGAAAACTATACACTGTGTGTCCGAATAAACGAAAAACGGTCTTTCATCTATAACTTTGCTTATATGTATGGATATATCCTTACTGCAATCTTCTGCAGGCACCTTTATCGAATTATCTTCAGTTACTTCAAAAGCATTCTTATCAACATAAACAGCATTTCCGTCTTCATCGAGCTCGTTGAAATAATATCCATCCATTTTATCATATACACGCGTACCAATATCAAATTCAGAAGCTTTGAACATTTTCAAA
Organism: Ruminococcus sp.; assembly: GCF_016283395.1. The sequence goes on along the minus strand of NZ_JAEEMU010000051.1, from coordinate 46,466 downwards.
CGCTTCATTTTCTCAGACTCTCCGTCAAAATACAGTGTATTATCCAGAGCTATACCATTAAGAGTGCTCTTGTCAAAAAATGCATCAGGATCGACATTGCAATCCTTTGCAAACTTTCTGAATGATTCATCATCTACAAAGAATATATCCATATTTTTATAATTCTTTCCGTTTTCTGACGGCATAGATTCTGATCTGTCAAATACAAATCCATCTTTGAGAGCACTGTCATTAATATACTTGCTGTCGATAGATACTGGTATATTATCATATTCGATAAATGTTGAATCGGTGATAAAGTCTGTATTCTTTATGATATCATTGATCTTCTCAGCAGAAATCTCCGTGATCTTGCTTGTATTATACATTGAATAGGTATAATCCATGCCCATAGTATCATGAGTGTCACTGACTGCACTGACAAGATAAGCAGTAAAAGAATAAGCTGATATGAACAGAACTATGCTCATAAAAAGACTGATAACAGTTGCGCGGTACTTCTTTTTGCTGCGCTTGAAGTATTTATGAGCCAGCATACCGGGAAGTCCGAATATTTTGGCAATGAACTTAGGTGTTTTGATATATTTTTTCTGTGTTATATCCGAATTCTGTCTGATAGCTTCAACAGCTGATATCTTAGTTGCTCTTTTTGAAGGTATCCACGCAGATACGGATATGGTGATAAAAGCGATCACACAGGCCGCGATTATAGCAACAGGTGAAACACATACGCGCAGCGGTTCCTGATAGCTGTTATTTGAAAAGGAAACAAATTTGCTTCCGATAGCAAGGAAGGTTATCCACATACCTACAATTCCGACGATTATACCGATAGGGATACCGATTATACTTAATGCATACGCCTCAAATCTGACCATTTTTTTCAGCTGCTTCTTTGTAGCACCAATTGAAGAAAGCAGACCGAACTGCTTTGTTCTTTCCGAAACAGAAATAGAAAAAGCATTATATATGAGCATTATAGAGCCGAACATTATAAGTCCTATAATTATAGCAGCCAATCCGAAAACAACACTGTAGAAGCTGTCATATCTTGACACACCTGTAAGCAAAAGTATCTCACTGTGAGTTCTTCCGCCAATCTCGTTATCCTTTATGAAGTCATATATATCCTTACCATTCTTCATACGGTAATATACACTGACTTCTGTATTATCATCTATATCATCAGCAACAGTAAGTGCTGTATATCCGGGAGCAACATATGGCTCAAAATCAGGACGCTCATAAGTGCCTACAACTGTATATTCTATTGTTTCTTTTACATCAATGTATTCAGATGAAAAAAACAAATTATCATTAGAATCATAACCATATACAGGACAATACTGTGTAAGAACAGCGTTATCATCATAAGCAGCATTTTCTTCTGAATCTATAAATGATTCTGCCGCCTGATCAGAGTCGATCTTTCTGTCACCAACTTCAAGAGTTATCTTATCGCCGTCTTTATAGGATACTCCGCCGTTTTCATCAAGATGATCAGGAATAATTATCTCATTTCTGTTCTGCGGCATACGTCCCGATTTAAGATGGACAGGGATAAGACCGTCTATATTCTCTTCAAAGCCGCATATATAAAGATAAGGCTTGTATTCGTTTATGCTGCCTATTTCCGCATATCCTATATAACTAAGACTGCCTGTACCTGCAACTTTATCCGAGCTTTTTATTTTATTATAAGTATCCACATCACTTTCGCTGACAAGTCCGTGCCACTTTCCGTCAACATACTCATAATAGCTAACTGCATACTTCTGAACAGAAGCGATAGAAGTAGTTACAGCACAAATAAGAGCTGTTGAAAGTATGATACCGATAATAGTTACGATAGTTCTTGTTCTGTTCTTTTTCAGTGATTGTACTGTTACTTTACTGAATACATTCATTTGCGTATCACCTCATCACGAGTGATCTTGCCATCTTCAATAGCAATTATCCTGTCAGCCTGCAATGCGATATTCTCATCGTGAGTAATTATTATAAGAGTCTGATCGTATTTCTGGTTAGAGAGTTTCAGCAGTTCAACTATCTCCTGACTGTTCTTACTGTCAAGATTTCCTGTAGGTTCATCAGCGAGAACAACAGCAGGAGCATTCATCAGTGCTCTTCCTATAGACACACGCTGCTGCTGACCGCCTGAAAGCTGATTTGGAAGATGTTCCTCACGTCCATTAAGCTTCAAAGTTTCAATAAGCTCTTTCAGACGCTTATCGTTGACTTTCTGACCGTCCATAAGAACAGGAAGAGTAATATTCTCTGTTACATTCAATACAGGGATAAGATTGTAGAACTGATAGATGAGTCCCACCTGTCTGCGTCTGAAGATAGCAAGCTGCTCATCATTCTGAGAGTAAACATCATTTCCGTCCATGAACACCTTACCCGAAGTAGGCTTGTCAACACCTCCGAGAATATGCAGAAGAGTTGATTTACCCGAACCCGAAGGACCTATTATTGCAACAAATTCACCTTTTTCTACTGAGAAGCTTACATTGTCAAGCGCACGGACTTCATTTTCGCCGCTTCCGTAAGTCTTGCACAGATTTTCAACTTTTAATATTTCCATATAGACACACCCTTTCTTAGTTTCTGAATACATTCTATCATGTCAAGATGACTATTCAGTGACTTTAAAATAACAAATCTGTCACAAAAGAAAAAGGCAGGAGCACCTGCCTTAAATCGTACCTTTATAAAATCTGATCGTAAACATTGCACCGCCGCTGTAATTCTCGGCTTTTAAAGTGCCGTTCTGTTCCGTGATTATCATACGTGCAAGTGCAAGACCGATACCGAAGCCGCCCTTATCTTCAGAAGCACGTCCCTTATAGAAGCGTTCAAAGATATGCGGAAGGTCCTCAGCGTCGATACCGCTGCCGCTGTCAGTGATGACTATTTCCGAATAAAGCGCATTTTCACTGCCAACGACCTTTATAGTACCTCCGTCGGGAGTATGCTCCATACAGTTCTTTACGATGTTTCCTATAGCCTCACAGCTCCATGCTATGTCACATTCAAGCTCACCGTCAGCCTCGACCACAAGCTCCTGACAATGCAGTTCGATAGGAACTCTTACAGGCATACAAGCCTTTTCGAGGAGCTGCTGCATGGTTATTTTTTCTCCATGGAATTTTACAGTACCTGCATCTATTTTGGACATTTTCAGAAGAGCATTAATGAGCCAGTCGATACGTGAAAGAAGCCCGTAAAGCTTATGAACGGTCTGCTCGCGCTTTTCAAATGATATATCAGGCTCAGCCAACATAGAAACAAGTATATTTATGGAAGTGAGCGGAGTTCTTATCTGATGCGAAACATCAGCAAGAAAATCCGCAAGATATACCTTGTCCTCAATAAGTTTAGACTGCTGTTCACGAAGTCTTACAGTCATTTTATGTATCTCACTCTGAAGCAGTGCAAGCTCACCTTCGTTGTAATCCTCAAGGCATATATTCTCATTTTCATGAAGTATCCTGTCAATATTGTTGGTGAGCTGTGATATCTTTCTGTATCTGAAAAAAACAGTTAAGAAATGTATAGCAGTAAATCCGCTGCACAAACCTATCACAGGAACAAGAAATCTGTCATCATATATCCATACTGCTATAACAGCCGCAAGCGAGAGAATGAGAAAAGCAATGACAGAACGAAAAATTTCAATATTTCTCAAAAGCTTCATCATAAGTCAACTCTGTACCCCATACCTCTTACAGTCTTTATGATCGTTGGATTTTGCGGATCGTCCTCTATTTTTTCTCTCAGACGCTTTATATATACAGTAAGCGTATTGTCATTGACAAATTCTCCTGCTATATCCCATATGGACTCAAGCAGCTTTGTACGTGTCATAACAGCTCCCCTGTTATTAATGAACACAAGGAGCAGTCTGTATTCAAGTGCGGAAAGGAAAAGGTCTTTTCCGTTCTTTGTGGCAGTACCCTTAACAGTATCCACAAGTACATCGCCGAGCTGTGCAACAGTACCCGTACTTCCTGTAAGTCTCAGAATATTCTTGATACGCGAAACCAGTTCACGGGGACGGAAAGGCTTAGCAATATAATCATCTGCGCCGAGGTCGAAACCGGTAACGGTACTGAATTCATCACCTGAAGCTGTAAGGAAAATAACAGGTATACAGGTATTTGCTTTTATAGCTGAGCATACAGCAAAACCGTTTCCCTCAGCAAGAGAAACATCAAGGAGCACAAGATCAAAAGGTTCATTTTCAACCATTTCAAGAGCCTTTGTCTGTCCGTTGGCGTTTTTTACGCTGAAACCTTCTCCCGAAAGGTATTCAGTAAGGTTTGCGATTATTTCCTTATCATCTTCTACAAGCAAAATTTTATTCAAGGCATCACAACTCCGTTCAAATAAACTTAACAATTGTATTATAGCACATAAATGCTGCAAAAGCAAGAAACAAAAAGCAGCACTTATCATGCTGCTTTTTCTTTGTCTTTTTGTAACGGTGAAATATTCACGATAATGATACCTGCGGCAACAAGAACAAGCGCAGCCGCTACCTTATACGGACCTGCGTCACTCTTTTCTGACAATAGCAGATACGAGAGTATTACGCCGAAAACAGGATTCATAAAACCGAAAACCGATATCATTGAAACGGGATTATGTTTCAGCAGTACTCCCCATATTGAAAACGCAGCCGCAGAAACAAATGCAAGATAAACCAGCATAAGAACTGCTTTGGTATTAGTGATCGTTACCCTTCCGCCTGCAATATAACCGATGGCAGTCATAAAAATGCCGCCTATAACGAACTGCCAGCCGCTTAGCAGCACAGTATCCTCTGTGCGAGAATAGCGTTTGATAAGTCCTGCTGAGAACGCATAGGACAGCGCGGACAGGAACACAAATCCCTCACCCGTAAATCTAAAACCTCCGCCGATACCGCTTAGATTAATAAGAACTACTCCCGAAAAACCGATAAGACAGCCTGCTATTTTACGTAAGGTGAGCTTCTCGGTACGAAATACCAAAGCAGCTACAATAATAGACAGAAACACATTTGAAGCCGTAATGACCGAGCTTTTCATGCCTGTGCTCCTTGTAAGTCCGATATAGAAAAATGTATATTGCAGTATAGTCTGAAAAAGTGACAGCTTTGCAGCTTTAGGAAATGAACTTTTTTTCGCAACAAGAGGCTTTCTCTCAATGATACTGCCGATAACGAGCGCAAGTATCCCTGCGAGAGTAAATCTAAGTCCCGCATACAATATCTGTGCAGCAGTATCATCTGAGGATATATGGGAATATCCGCAGCCAAGCTTTATGCACGGGAAAGCACTTCCCCACAGCAGACAGCACAGCATAGTCAGTGGCAGCACAACTATCTTTTTAGTAAGTAAAGGCTTTTCACTCATATGACTCTATACCTCTTAAAATACCCGTTTTTTCAGCTTCGACCATGAGCTGCCTGCATTTTTCATTCATAGTACCAAAGCTTTTCAGCGTACAAACAGCATTTCCGCAGCTTCTCATAAGTTCCAGTGCTTCCTTATATTTCTCATCTGAAACAGCTTCAAAAGCCTGCTCCGATACAAGCTCCGAAGCAAGAGCAGCTGCAACGGGATATTCGACATCATTTTCGTGGATTATACCTGCCGCAAAGGCGATACCCTTTCGGCGCAGACTTCGGTACAAAGCGATCGCGCTACCGCCTCCTCCTATAACGAACACCTCGGGAGGTGAAGAGAGCTTTCCAAGCTCAGGTGAACCGTAGGCTTCGCAGAAGCTTCCCTTTTCAACTCCGTAAAGCTCCTCAATACAGCCTCCCGAGAATATTTCCTGCGGAGTACCTGTGCGATAGATACCTTTACCCTTGATACATATGATAGTATCGGAAACGCGCTGAGCCAGCTCCAGCTCGTGGAGCGACATGATAACGGCTATATGACGCTCATCGGCAAGCTTTTTCAGTATCTTCATAAGCTCCAGCTTATACTTTATATCAAGAAAAGTGGTAGGCTCATCGAGTATAAGAATATCAGGCTCACGGCAGATAGCACCTGCAAGCATTATCCTCTGACGCTGACCGTCGCTTATCCTGTCGAAGTCACATTCAGCGATATCCTCAGCATCAACGAGCCTGAGTGCTTCTCTGACCTTTTCCCTGTCCTTATCAGACAGCACTCCCAGCCTGCCCGTATAGGGATAACGTCCTGTCTCAACAACGTCTATGCACCGCATATATTCGGTCTTTACCCTGCCTGTGAGAAGCACCGATACCGACCTTGCAAGCTGATTGCCGCTGAAATCTTCAAGCTTGTCTTTTCCGATATAAACAGCACCGCCCAAAGGACTGAGCTGTCGGCAGATAGTTTTCAGTATAGTTGATTTTCCTGCACCGTTAGGACCTATGAGAGTCAGTATCTTACCCTGCTCCGCATTTATCTCCACGCCCTCAACAATGACCTTTTTGGCATAACCTGCCGAAAGAGCTTTTGTACTCAGCATTATCTCATTCATTTCCGCCTCTCCTTTCCTTGTGAAGAAGCATATATATAACAACAGGCGCACCGAATACAGCAGTTACTGTACTGATACTCAGCTCTGTTGGAGCAAAAAGCGTCCTCGTTATCAGGTCACACAGCAGACAGAATACCGCACCTCCGAGAAAACAGGCAGGCAGTATACGTATAGGCTTTGCCGTACCAAATCCGCTTTTAATGATATGTGGAACTGCAACACCCACAAAGGAAACAGGACCTGCAAAAGCTGTAACGCAGGCGGAAAGCACACTTGAAAGCAGTATGAGAGAAGCTCTGAAAGCTTTGATATGTACTCCCGAATTTACCGCATATTCCTCACCCAGCTGATAAGCGTTCATAGGCTTTGACAACAGAAAAGCAAGTACACATGCAGGAAAAACTATAGCTGCCGAAGTAATTACATCGCCTTTTCCGATACCCGAAAAACTTCCCATTGACCAGTTATGCAGATTAACGATATTAGAGTCGTCAGAAAAATTCACCACAAGCTCAGTAATAGCCGAGCATATATAGCCTATCATTACACCGCACACAATAAGCACGGACATACGCTTTACCTTACCCGATATGAGCAGAATTATCCCCATTGATATCATTGAACCCACAAATGCCGCCGTTACCATGCCGAATGAATTCACAGCAAAGCCCTGTGACAATGAGAATACCATGAGCAGTGCCACCATAAGCTTTGCACCTGATGATATACCGAGGATATAAGGACCTGCAATAGGGTTTGCAAAGAAATTCTGAAGTAAAAATCCCGAGACTGACAAAGCCCCTCCGAGGATAACAGCCGCAGCAGTACGAGGAAGTCTCAGTCCTGTTATTATATTGTACGCAGCTTTATCCGTATCAGGCTCGCGGAGCGCATTTATCATTCTATGAACGGATATATCCGCACTTCCTGCACAGATATTCAATACAGCAAGAAATATAAGCATAACGGTGAGGATAATATATCCCCATATCATACGCTGCCGCTGAACTTTCATTCATTATCACTCCAGACGATACATAAAATTCATTTTGTCATCAGCTTCACCCTTGAAAACGCTGTGAAACTCCTTTATCATATCAGCAGCACCTGTTGTCTGCTGATAAATATTCTTTTCCGTACACCAGACCTCACCGTTTTTCACAGCCTTGAAATCCCTGAGCAGAGGATATTTTTTTATAATATCATCTATACTTGCGACACTTCCTGTGATATCGCTGTTATAGAAAATAATATCAGCATCACACGCCTTCTCATAAAACGACTCAGGCTGAATAGTCATTGAAGAAAGTGCGTTCTCATCAGTTTTCAGGTCATCATTGGTAAAAATGTACTCTCCCCCTGCCATTCTCATCATTTCGGGAACGTAATCCGAGGGCTTGCGGACTACCACACCGCCTGCGGAGTTGATATAGAAAAACGCAGCTTTTCTGCCTGTATTTTCTTCCGTGAGTATTTCTTCTATCTGCTTTGTCTTATCATCAAACAGCTTCTGCGCCTGCTCCTCGCAGTTAAAGATAAGCCCGTAAAGCTTTATCCACTCCATTCTGCCGAGAGGGTCTTTTTCATAGCTTGACCTCTCCACAAGAACAGGTATACCGAGAGCTTCTATCTGCTCCTTGACTTCAGGACTGTGATATATCATAGTAGATTCAACAGCAAGACCACATTCCTCTTCGAGGAGAGCCTCATAATCAGGCGCACTGTACTTGCCGATATATGTTATATCGCCGCTGTCTATCCTGTCACGGATACTCTGCAAGCTCCAGTCATCATACTTTGTGGAAGTCATGGTCACATCATCAAGCGCACCTGCCCCGTCAATAAGGTCCATAGCAGAAGAAGCTGCATTATACACATTATCCACGGGCTGCTGAATAACTACAGCATCACCTGCCGACTTCGGAGCTTCACTGTTCTCAGGCACTATAACATATTTGTCATCAGCAATAGTTACAAGTACACAGTCGTTGTCGATATACTCCGCTGAAAACTGCTGAGCATATTTCAGCTCCAGCATTTTTCCACCGTGAGAAACAGCATCTGTACTTTTTTTACTGCCGCAGCCAACAAGCAAAACTAAAGCAGCAGCTCCGCAAAATACACGTTTAAGCATTTTATTCGGTTATTGTGGAAGAATCAAAGAAAAGAGTATACTCTATCTCGTGGGGAGTACTCATAGCTGTAGTATCAGCCTTGACAGGCATTTTGTAGTCAAAGCCTGTAACAGGTATCTCAAATATAGAAAATTCCTCTGTACTTACAGGAAGTATCTTCTCATCGCCGACTATCATGTAATCGTACTTGTTGCTGCTCCAGATAATTTCAGCAGCAGCCTTACCGTCCTTTACAGTAAGCTTTGCAGGCGAAACAACAGATGCTTTTCCCGAGCCGCCCTCAAGCTTTACATCTACATTGTATTCTCCGTCCTTTATGCCGAGAGACTCAACAGTATTATATCTGCTTTCAGAGAAAGCCTCATCAGGAAGTGAATCAGCGCGGAATACAAGCTTTCTGTCGTACCACTGTTCCTTGCGCTTGCTGAAAGCAGCACAGTCAATCTCCTTGTCAAGGGCTTCAACAGGAACAGTGAAAGCCACTACATCGCCGCTCTCCTCTGCATTGATGTAATCGCTTTCGGAAGCCTTTGCTGCATCTTCGCCTGTACCCATGAATAAATACTCATAGCCGCTTCCGCTCATAGTCATTTTAGCTGTCATCTTACCGTCTGCAACTGTAAGCTTACATTCGGTTATCTTGAACATTGACGAGCTTGAATCAACATTTATATCGTACTCACCGTCTTTGAGTTTGTCAGCAGCAACAGCCACCATGCCCTCATATCCGACTTCCTGCTGAGGTGCAGTGACCTGTTCGGTAGTAGTCTCAGCTTCGGTCTCGGCAACAGTAGTAGTTGTTTCCGCTTCTGTTGTAGTCTCAACAGCAGCAGTTGTAGTCTTTGCCTCATTTGAAGAAGTTTTTTCCTTATCGCCGCATGAAGTAAGTACAGCAGCAGACAATAAAAGTGAGATCAGTGCGATTTTTTTATACATAAAAATTACCTCTTAGTGAAGCAGCCGACATAAAGTCGGCTGCGGTCATAATTTTACTTATATTATTACTTTACAGAGTCGATAGCCTTCTGAGCGTGTTCAACGTATATCTTCTGGATATCTTCGTTCTCACCGAGACCTCTCAGCACACACTCAACGTCATAACCCTCAGCAAGGAATATGGACTTCCATGAATCCTCTTCATCGCCTGCCATATCATTGTTAGCGTGGTCGCCTGCAACAACCATAAGCGGCTCAAGGACTACCTTCTTGTAATTGCCTTCCTTTACCTTTGCAAGAACATCTTCAACTGAAGGAGTTGCCTCAACAGTTCCTACATAGTAATTCTTGAAGCCGTCAGCTGTAAGGAGATCCTGCATCTTCTGATATACAGCATTTGACTCAGCTTCTGTACCGTGACCCATGAAGCAGATAGCAGTCTCTCCGTCATCATACTCCTTTGTCCATTCTGTGATAGCCTTTTCTACCTTAGCAAAGTCGTCATCGCTTGTAAGAAGCGGCTCGCCGATAACTACCTTGTCGAAAGCATCTGAGTATTCAGCGATCTTTCCTGTAACTTCCTCATACTCAAGACCGTTCATAAGGTGAGTAGGCTGAACAACGAGAGTCTTTACCTTATTGTCAACAGCTCTTTTAAGAGCAGCATCTATATCATCAATGAGAATACCGTCTCTCTTATTAACATGATCTATAACGATATTAGCTGTGAAACCGCGGCGTACAGAGTAATCAGGGAATGCCTTTTCGAGAGCATTCTCGATAGCACCGATAGTAAGACGGCGGCTGTCGTTGAAGCTTGTACCGAAGCTTATAACGAGGAGCTCACTGTCACCGATCTCGTCCTGATTTCTGATGTTATCAAGTGAAGCATCGCCTGTATCGTAGTTCTCCTCATCGTCCTCTTCCTCAGCCTCAGTAGTTGTTTCAGCTTCTGTTGCTTCGGTAGTATCAGCATCAGTTGTTACAGCAGTTGTAGTAGCTTCTGTTGCAGCGTTATTACCACTGTCCTTCTTTTCGCTGTCACCGCATGAAGTGAAGCAAGCAGCAGTAAGTGTAAGTGCAGCAGCGGCTGCGATCATTCTTCTCATTTTCATTTTCTTTTCCTCCTGTTTTTTCAGGAGACATAGGTCGTGCGCAAAAAAACCTTCCGCTCAGGCAGAAGGCATCAAAATAAACCCGTTAACTTTACGGGCAGCAATGGTACGATCAATGCCTCGTGATCCTGGGAATTATCCCATGTACCGATAAGCGGCAGGTTTCCTGACTTACAGGCAATAGCACATTTTTCTGCCTTCCCGTTTTTACACAGTGGCTGTGCGTGAGCACATAGAAAAATGCTGTCTGATTACAGTGACGAGTTCGTTCAGGTTTCGCACCTGCTTCCCTTTTACCCTTCCGTACCGAAGCTGGAAGGCACCGTTTACCTTATTTCATTTAAATTATCAATGAATACAAGTGACATTATAGCACAGATTTTCCATAATTCCAATAGTTTGGTTCAAAATCGTAACTTTTGACAAAAAAAGCTCATTCTTTTACAAAAAAATATATGCAAGAGCCCACGATATGAATATTTACACTATATGTAATAGTTTGAATACTTTTGTACACTTCTTATCCATTGACACTTTGACTAAAAAAATGCTATAATTATATAAACATTTCTATGTTTGGAGGGTATTAAAATGAAATTGAAAAAGTTAATATCAGCAGCTGTCTCAGGCTGCATATTCTTGTCGGCTTTCACAGGACTGAACTCTTTTGCAGCAAATCAGCGTGTATCCGTACATGATCCTTCCATAGTCAAGGATAACGGTACTTATTATGTATTCGGCTCACATATCGAAGCTGCCAAAACAACGGACCTGAAGAACTGGAGACGTTTCTCAAACGGCTATGCTACCACAAATAATGTGGAGTTCGGCAACCTTTCTCAAAACCTGAAGAAAGCCTTTGCATGGTCAGGTGAAGACCTTGAGGACTGCGCAGGCGGATTTGCCGTATGGGCACCTGACGTGGTATGGGATGCAGACTACATAAACTCTGACGGCAGCAAAGGCGCGTACCTTATGTACTTCTGCACCTCCTCAACATATATGCGTTCCGTAATAGCTTATGCCGCAGCCAAGAATATCGAAGGACCGTACACCTTTGTGGAAACACTCATCTATTCAGGCTTTACAAATAATGACGCATACGTAAAGAGCACAACAAAGAACGTCAACAAAAAGTACACTTCAACGAATATAGATGAGCTTATTGCCGCAGGACAGGTAAGCTTCAATAACAGCTGGTTCAGGAACAACGACTTCAACAACCAGCTTTTCCCAAACGCCATCGACCCTACCATATACTATGATACGAACGGAAAGATGTATATGTGCTACGGCTCATGGTCAGGCGGTATCTTCACCCTTGAAATAGACCCGAAAACAGGACAGTGCATACACCCGAAAACAGGCACTACCTCTGACGGCCGAATGGTGGACAGCTACTTCGGTACGAAAATATCGGGAGGCTACGGCAAATCAGGTGAAGGACCTTTCATCGAATACAACGCAGATACAGGCTACTATTATTTATGGGTAACATTCGGTGGACTCACTTCGACAGGCGGATATAATATGCGTGTATTCCGCTCTGCATCGCCTCTCGGACCGTTTACCGATCCCGCAGGCAGACAGGCAGTCCTCCCCACAAATCCCAATCTTGACTCCACAGGTCTTAAAGTCATGGGCAACTACAAATTCAGCTCACTGAGCAAAGCTTACATGGCTTGCGGACATAACTCCGTACTCCGCGATGATGACGGCAAATGGTATCTTGTATATCACACCCGATTTGACGACGGCGCAGAATTCCACGAGGTACGTGTACACTCCATGTACTTCAACGAAGAAGGCTGGCCTGTTGTAGCACCATACGAATACGCAGGCGATGAAATATCCGCATCGGGCTACGATGACTCCAACATTATCGGTGACTATGAATTCATCAAACATGGTACTTCCACAGACGGAAAGATAATAAACTACAGCAGCATAAAGCTAAATTCCGATGGTACAATAAGCGGTGCAGTTACAGGAAAATGGTCACAGTCACAGGAGAGCTCGGCTGCCGAGATAACTATAGGCGGTCAGAAATACAGCGGTTACTTCCTTGCAGCCAGGGACGAAAACGGCAAGAAAGTAATGTCATTCACCGCAGTAGGCAGCAATAATCAGACCATATGGGGCGTACAAACGAAAGAATTTAACGGCAAGGAGCGTCAGGTCGGTATCCCCGACTACACCGACAAGGACTCAAAGATAGTCTATTCCACGGATTTTCTGCTGCCAAGCAGCTATATCCCCTATATTTCAAGTACGGAGCTACATTCCGACGTATCATATTATATCATCAACCGCAACAGCGGCAAGGCTGTTGATCTGCCAAACGGAAGCCTTGATATCAGCACTAATATACAGCAGTGGGAATTCAACGGCAGCTGGGCACAGCAGTGGAAGCTCACAGCTATCGATGAAAAGTATTTCTATATACTTTCAGCAGGCGATGAGCACAAATGCATCGGACTTGCCGAAAATTCAAACGGTGACGGCGTGAACATTGAATTGCAGGAGTTCACAGGCGCAGAAAATCAGAAATTCATGTTAAAAAAGCAAGGCTCATACTACGGTATTGTTACCGCTTATTCCAATGAAAAAAGCGGTTTTGACGTATATGAATGGTCAAAGGAAAACGGCGGAAACATCAATCAATGGGAATACAGAGGCGATGACTGCCAGCTGTTCAGCCTTGAACCCGTTCACCCTGCCGTAGCTGACGGTTCATACTCCATACGTGACACTTCATCAGACTGCCTGTACAATTCTTCAGACAGAGAATTCGGTTTAGACAGCTATATGCAGATTCATGAAATAAACGGCGACTCATTAAATCACGCAGACGACCATATCTGGAAATTCACCAAGCTTGATGACGGCAGCTATACAATTATAAACAAGTACGGTGATGCACTCACATCTGACAGTGCAGGAAATATCACCACAAAGGAATACAATGCCGAAAGCTCACAGAAATTCAAAGTCACCTGCAATAAAGACGGCTCATATTCACTTGTACAGAACGAAAAATGCGTTACTGTTATCAGTGATTCTTCCGCACTCAACTACCGTCTTGAAGAATACAAGGGCACTGAAAACCAGAAGATAATACTCTCTCCCGAAAAAGCGCGTACAGGCGATGTGAATTACGATACAGACGTAACCGTTGCAGACCTTGTAATGCTCCAGAAATTCCTGCTGAAAAACGAACCTGTAACAAGCTCTGCATATGCAGATATAAACTATGACGGAGTTGTTGATATCTTCGACAGTATCGGACTAAGAAAGCTTCTCATAATCAAATAACCGATCTCAGCGCAGTTGCAAGCCATAAACTTGCCGCTGCGCTTATTTTTTACAAAATACAAATAATTCATTTTAACTTGACATTCTATGTGAAAGTGTGTAAAATATTAATAAGTAGGTCTATTTGACCTGCTAAAGAGAAAAAATTACGGAGGTTAATATGGATCCAAGACAAAACAGACCGCAGAACAGACGTAAAAACGTCACATCCGGCGGAAATGGAGCACATAGACGCGGCGACGGACTTGGCACAGGTCCTGTCGGTTCGGGAAGCTATTCAGGCGGATCAACAGGCGGCGGTGGCGGCGTAAAGAGAGCAGCTGCCGGCGGCGGCGGAATAATGACGCTCCTTATAATCGGTTTCCTTTTATTTAAATTTATGGGCAGCGGTGCAGGCGGCGGAGGCGGCAGCAACAGCGGCGGTTCAGGCGGAGCCGGAAATCTCCTCGGCTCACTCTTAGGCGGCGGTTCAGCACCATCAGGCTTTGATTTCAGCACTGAAGATACAGCCACAGGAAGTGCTACAAGCGATACCGCAGTAGATACATCTGTTGCAACAGGTTCAAGAGAGAAGCGCACAGTTATCAAGGGCAACAACGAGGACGTTGTAACTATAATGATATATATGTGCGGTACCGACCTTGAATCAAAATACGGTATGGCTTCTTCCGATATGCAGGAAATGGCAAGTGCTTCCTACGGTGACAACGTAAACGTTATCGTGTACACAGGCGGCTGCTCAAAATGGAAGTCAACAGGTATAAGCAATAAAGTCAACCAGATTTATCAGATAAAGAACGGACAGGTCATGAGGCTTTCCGATGATGAAGGCTCTAAGGCAATGACTGATCCTAACAACCTTGCATCATTCATACAGTACTGCTCAAAGAAATTCCCTGCTAACAGAAACGAGCTTATCCTCTGGGATCACGGCGGCGGATCAGTTACAGGCTACGGCTACGATGAGAAGAACAAGAGCAGCGGTTCAATGAGCCTTGCAGGTGTTAATCAGGCACTAAAGAGCGGCGGAGTTAAGTTCGACTTCGTTGGCTTTGACGCTTGCCTTATGGCAACTGCAGAAACTGCACTCATGCTCAACGAACACGCTGATTACCTTATCGCATCTGAGGAAACAGAGCCGGGTATCGGCTGGTACTACACAAACTGGCTCACAAAGCTTGGCAGCAATACTTCCATGGCAACACTTGACATTGGCAAGAATATCGTAGACGATTTCGTTTCCGAGTGTGCAAAGAAGTGCAGAGGTCAGAAGACTACTCTTTCTGTTATCGACCTTGCTGAATTCTCAAACACAGTACCAAAGGATCTCAATGCTTTTGCAAAGTCTGTGAGCACAAAGATCTCAAACGACGAGTACAAGGATATCTCAAACGCAAGATATTCTACCCGTGAGTTTGCCGAAAGCACACGCATAGATCAGGTAGACCTTGTAAACCTTGCAGAAAACGTAGGAACTCCAGAGGGTAAGGCACTTGCTGAAACTCTGAAAAAGGCAGTCAAGTACAACCGTACATCTACAAACATGACTAACGCATACGGAGTATCTATCTACTTCCCTTATCAGCGTACATCATATGTCGATACAGCCTGCAATACATACAATCAGATCGGTATGGACTCTGAGTATTCAAAGTGTATCAAGCAGTTTGCTAAGCTTGAAACAGGCGGACAGGTCGCAGCAGGCGGCACAGGTTCAGCACTCAGTTCACTCTTCGGTCTGGGCGGTTCATCAGGTTCATCAGGCAGCTCTGATATGATCGGTTCACTTCTCTCCAGTTTCCTTGGCGGCGGAAGAAGCATAGCAGGTCTTGACAGCACCAACACAGAATTCATGAAGGATACTGATGTTGACGACACAGCAGAGTACCTTTCAACTCACTACTTTGACGCATCAAAGCTCACATGGGAAAAGCAGAACGATTCTTATACCATGAAGCTTGCTGACAATCAGTGGGAAATGGTTCACAAGCTCGACCTTAATATGTTCTACGATGACGGTCAGGGTTACATCGACCTTGGACTCGACAACATCTACGACTGGACAGAAGAGGGCGACCTTATAGCTGATACAGAAAAGAACTGGCTCTCTATCAACGGAAACGTTGTAGCATACTATCACACCGATACAACAAACAGCGGTGATGATACTATCATTACAGGTTATGTACCTGCTTTACTCAATGGTGAGCGTGTAAATCTCATAATCGTATTCAATAACGCTAATCCAAACGGCTTTATCGCAGGAGCTTCAACAGACTATGTTAACGGTGAAACAAACGCTGTAGCAAAGAACCTTACAGAGCTCAGTGTTGGCGACAAGCTTGATTTCATCTGTGATTACTATGATTACGATATGAATTATCAGGACAGCTACATGATCGGCGAGCAGGTAACAGTTTCAGACAATATGACAATTAGTAATACAGACGTAGGATCAGGCGCGTGCCATATCCTCTATCGTTTCTCTGATATTTACAATCAGGATTACTGGTCAGAGCCTATCGTTATCAAATAAAACGCAAAGAGCAGCTTACAGGCTGCTCTTTTTATCGCAATGATATTGTAAAAAAATAAAATTATTATTTTATTGATATTTTTACTTGACATCGCCGCTCATTTGAGGTATAATATTAATACTGTCCGAGGTGTGGCTCAGTTTGGTAGAGTACTACGTTCGGGACGTAGGGGCCGCAGGTTCAAATCCTGTCACCTCGACCAAAAGGCGGTATATCATCAAAAGTATACCGCTTCATATTATGCCGCTGTGGTGGAATTGGCAGACACAAGGGACTTAAAATCCCTCGGTAGCAATATCGTACCGGTTCAAGTCCGGTCAGCGGCACTACAAGCTGAGCCAGCTTGACCGCAGACGCGTTGTCGCTCGCAAGCTCGCTCATTTTTTATGTTCCTTACTCGCACATCGCTTACGGCACTATTATCCATTCTGTACAATTAACATATAGACGTCGATCAATCGACGTTTTTTTAATTTTTATGCCCCTGCACTTGATGTGCAGGGGCATTTTTCGTTACATACAATTAATTATCATATAAGTATTCAGTTTATTTCAAGCAGTATCTTCTGTATAGCCTGAGCATCGCCCACTGTCAGTCCGTCGCCGTCCATGTCAGCATTTGCCTTGCCCTGTGCTGTCAGGTGAAGCTCTGCTGTACCGTTTTCGCCGTATTTATTAGGATTTGCAAGTGCCTGCATGATAAGTACTACGTCTGACATATCACGCTCACCGTCACAGTTTGCGTCGCCTTTTACATTAACAGTAGCATACTCCCAGTATACCTTTTCGCCGTTGATAATGTGTACGAGGGTGAAGAGCTCATGGCTGATACCATTCTGCTCAGCAAATTCCAGCATCTGCTTCTTCTGGTCAGTCGTTACATTTTCAACTACATATTCAATAATGAGAGGCGGATAGTAGCTTGGATACTCTGCACTTGTCAGGCACTTTGCATCAAGACCATTGTCCTCAATATACTTGTTCAGCTTATCCATTGCTTCCTGTACTTCAGCAGAGACTGTTGTAGTTGTTGTTATAGGTACATCTTCAGGAAGTGTTGTAGTTGTTGTTACCTGTGTATCATTATTTTCTTTCGGCGGATCAGAACAAGCTATGTAATCGTAGTAGAAGCCTGCAAAATATTCATTGAACTGAACATAGTTCCAAGCCGCATACATACTATTATCCGCCTGAGCTGTTATAGGTATGATCTCAAAAGCACAGTACTTAGTGTAACCTTCGCCTTTATCTACAGTTAAAGCTCCTCTCTGTTTTATTCCTCTCTGTTTTATTGCAAACATATCTGTCGGAAGTCCCATTTCTTCGATGATCTTGTCATCTTCCCAGCATACCTTGTAATCTTCTGCAAGAGCTTCATTTGATACAGGGAACGGATTAGCTTCAAGAAGAACCCATACTCTTCCGATCTTATTCATTTGTGCCATATCATCTTTTGACCATAACCTGTATTTCATACCATCTGTCATTTCATTTTCGGCAAACAGAGCCTTGAATTCATCAAGTGACATTCCTCTGATGTCATCGAATGTGATATCAGAGTCGGTAGCATCGACAGCTGTATATCCTAACTCCTCGGCTGATACATATTCAGACTGCTTTATGACACTTCCCTTGATACGGTCTGTACCTGCTATCTTGTATATCTGCTCGGGAGTTAATGAGCATCTCAGAGCTGTTCCTGTAAAGTTCGCCTCTGAAACGTCAATTCCTATAAAATCGCAGACTTCTTTTGTTTTAGCAGCATAAGCTTCCTCATACTTCTTCTGTGAAAGATCATTTTTATAAGCCCCAACCATTTCGTTGATCTCTTCTTCTGAATATACTGATGCATCCAGTGTGGTTTTATATTCCTCAGTGGCTTTGTTTACCCTTGGAATAATTATAGAATAATCGATCTTGAATGTACACCACATCATTACGTCTATCTTTTCAAGTCCTGCATCAATGTCTTTTTTCAGTTCCTCTGAAATCCTGATGTTCTCCTCCGCTTCACTCGTCTGAACTGCAACAGTCTGCTGTTCAGCTGCAAAAGCAGTAAATGGAACAGTTATACAGCTTGCCAGCATTGAAGCTGTCAGCAAAATATTGATCATTTTTTTCATACTAAGACCTCCTTTAAAAAGTGTCGTAAAATTTTACGCTATCGGATAAGAATGTTTTGAATGTATCCGATGTACTTATTTGCCTTTTCACTAATTAGTCGCAGCTTTCATATCCCAAATCGCAGTTTTTTCAAAAAAACTTTTCAAGCTGCGAAAATTATGTTATAATAACCATACCGACAGCTTTGTTATTGTACATATATTACAAATCTCAAAATTCCTTTTACAGGTATGCGATTTTGACAGCTTTTTATACGACTAATTAATAGAAGAAATGTATACACAGTTGAATTTCACGATCATTTTTTGAAGGGAGAATACTATGAAAAACGGTGCTGAATGTTACAGCCGTTTTCTCTCAGGAGATAAAAAAGCGATCGAAGAAATAATCCGCGATTACAAAGATGGACTTATTTTTTACCTTTTCAGTATAGTCGGTGATATCCACACTTCGGAAGAACTGACTATAGATACATTTATCAAGCTTTTTTCCGAACAGCCTAAATTCAAGGGTGAGGGAGCTTTCAAGACATGGCTCTATGCCATAGGAAGGCATACTGCTCTCGATCATATAAGAAAGAGTTCAAAACGCCGTGAAGTCCCACTTGAAGAAGCAGCTGATATCTCAGGTGAAGAAAGCATTGAGCAGAGCTATATTAGTGACGAGGAAAAGATCAGGCTGCGCAGAACTATAAACAGGCTAAAGCCTGAATACAGTCAGGTATTGTATCTTATTTACTTAGAAGGTTTCGATCACGATGAAACGGCAAAGATAATGAAGAAATCTAAAAAGCAGGTCATCGATCTGCTGTACCGTGCCAAAGGCGCATTGAAAAAACAACTGGAAAAGGAGGGATATTCGTATGATGGACTATAAAGAAATGGCTGAAATAGTCACTAAGGAAGTCGATGCCATTCTTGAACGCAAGCGTATACGTTCAATGCGTATCAAACGGGTATCTCTGACTGCTTCGGGACTTTGTGCCGCTGTACTGGTCTGCTTCGGAGTATGGAAACTCCGTCCTTCTCTCGAAAATAAAAACAACTTTGATGATACCAATATAGTTATAACTACCGTGACAACAGCTGAAACTACAGTAACATCCACACAGACTACTCCCCCACTGACGACAGCAACTAAGACGGAAACGACAGCCTCTTCCGCAAAAACAACTTCTATTTCAACAAAAGCTGCGGAGACAAAAACAACTGCTGCAAAAGCTACTGCGGCAGTTCCTATAAGGACGACAATTCCTTACAGAACAACTTCACTTCCTGTAACAACGAGAAAAGCTACAACAACCACAGCTGCTTTAACGACAGTTTCTCCCCCAGTGTCAACAACTGCGACTGCTGCCCAGACATCAACTACAGGCAAAGTCCACGTAACGACTGTATCGCCGACAACAGGAGTTTTCGTAGTCACCACAGAACCTGTCACAACTGATGTTACAACACCACCCGGAGGAATAACCGATCCACCGCCCAATAAGAATACTATGACCGAGATATTCCTTGCTTCAACTGCCACAATCGAAATAAAGAAGAACGGTACTTACGTTGACTACGAAAAGCATAACACCCTTATAGAAAACGAAAGGATAGGCGACTTTATCAGTTTGGTATCATTAAAAATGATACACCCTGACGGAACAAGGCAAATAATATCAATGGGTGTATACACTATAAAAGATGTGGATATGGAAGAAGCCGTTGCTTTAAGACTGGTAAACGAATACAGCTTTACCGAAGGATACTACCTGTTCACCGATCCGAACTATCAGAAAAACGATAACTGAACAGCAAAAAGCCCACTCGAATGAGTGGGCTTTCGTTTCTATGAACCGTCATCTTCTTTTCTGTAATTATAGTTTCTGAATTCAAAATATTCATCGGTATCATTCAGCCTTACAGCAACAGCCTGTTCGGAACTTCTTCCTTTTATCTCATAAACTTCCATTGTCTGCACTATTTTATTTTTATTTGTAATATATATCGTTACTCTTGCCTTGCGGATAAAATCTCCTATTTTGATTTCTACTGCGCTTGTTGGATTACTTTCGGCAGTACCCTTATCATATCGTACATTATCAAGGCTTACGCTTACGGGGTATAACTTGAATAATGAATTGATATCGGTTGGCATGACCGAAGTCGAAGTAGTAACAGGCTTGATAACAGGTTCTTCTGTCACACGAGTGCTTACCGTTGAGATTATAGTGGAATTAGCGGAAGTTTTTTTAGTTGTAACAGGCCCTACAGGTATGTCTGCAATCGTAGTTTTTACAGTAGTCCACCCATCTTCTAAGCTCTCATTTACTACCGATGTGATCATATGGGCGATCTCTTCTCCCGACCATGATGTAGTTGAAGTCGCTATCGGAACCTCCGTAGTATTGCTATATACCGTGGTATGTGTTATTTTTTCAGTCGTCTTAGCTGTAGTCCTGCGAGTAACGGTATTATTCACAGCAGTTGTTCCTTGAACCGAAGTTTTTGCGGTTACAGCATCCGCTGTTTCCGTACTTTTGGCAGTAGTTTTTATAGTAGTGACCACATTTGCAGTCACTGTAACAGTTGTATTTTCAGCTGTCGGAGCAGCTGTAGTTACAGTATCAGTCGGAGCTTCCGTAGTGATAACAGTATTAGAGTCATCAAAGCTGTTGTCAGGCTTATTGATCGACGGCAGTATCTTCCATACGCCGAAGCAGACTATCAGCACCGCACAAAGTCCCGATACTGCATAGGAGATATGACGTATCTTAGCTGCTTTTTTCTGACGCTGCTCTAATATCTCATCGCCCTTTTCAAATATTCGCTCGGCGATCTTCAAGGTCTTTTTGTCATATTCCCTCATATCTGAAGCCCTCCTTTTCTAAGATATTCCGTAAAGACTCCTTTGAACGATAGAGAAGATTTCTTATTTGTCTCTCCGATCTGCCCATTATCTTAGCCGTTTCAGTGTTGCTGAAATTCTCGAAATATATAAGATACAGTACCTGTCTGTAATCATCGTTCAGCTTTTCCAATGCTCTGAGGAGATGTTTTTTGTCCTCATTTTTGATATAATCCTGCTCTATATCCTCCCTGTCCGCCACCTCATAAAAGTCATCAACAGGCACTTCATCAAGCTTTGAGGCTTTTCTGATATGGTCGATCGCAGTATTCCTTCCTATAGAATAAAGCCATGATCTGAACGAGGACTTCCCCGAGAATTTCGGTTTGTCCACATAAAGCTTCAGAAAAGTCTCCTCCGCAATTTCCTCAGCAAGGCAGAAATCGCCTGTAATGCTGTTGATAAACAGAACCAGTCCGCGGCGGTAGTTCTCTATTATATCAATAAGAGCATTTTTATCACCATCAAGGAAACGGCGGTAGCTACTTGCACCGTTATCCATATTAAACTCCTTTCGCAGGCGCATTTTCTGTGCCCGTTTTGGTTTAGTGATATGTCTCTTCATATATAAGTCGTAAAAAAAGAGAAAATGTCTCACCTAAATTATAAATTTTCCGAAAAAATTTTTCAACGTATATTTTCTGAATTTTTTTGGAAAAAGGGTGAGACAAAACGCAGATTTTTACGACTTATTAGTGAAAACAAAAATCACGCCTTATAATTTTATTTAAGGAGGTCTTATTATGAAAAAGAAGATAATGTCAATTATAGCAGCTGCGGCTATGGTATTCGGCGGAGCTTCCGCACTTCCTGCAAATGCTGACTCCCCCAATCTTGTTGAAACAGCTGCAAAATCATTCAGTTACAAGGGTATGACCTTTGATGAAGCTGTTCAGGACATCTCAGGAAATTACGTATGGCTGAGCGGCGGCAAGGATAAAGCAACTCCCGACTGGAGATTCAACCGCTCTCTTGTTACACTTGACGAAAACAACAAGTTCCACATTATTAATATAGAATCTGTTGTTACAGCTATAAAAGTGGAAGAAGGAACGGTGCTCCCATATGATGATATCAAGGCAGCTGTTGAATCCGAGAACCTAAAAATGCCTACTTTCCGCAAGAACGGCAAGGAATATGAGATAATCAGTGCTGTATCAAGAGAAGCCTATGACTATACTCTCGAGCTTTTAAAGGCTTGTCCCGAAGTAACTGCCATAAATATGCATTACAAACTCTATGAGGATACTGCAAATTACGTAGGTTTAGGCGGCGTATACTACAGCGGTGATATGACGGCTGGTGAATTTACAGACAAATATCCCGACTTCACAGCCGAAAAGAGCGATGTAGAGGGAAAGCTATTTTTTACATATAATGGAAGAAATGACCTTTACCGTAGCAAAGACAATACTCTTTATGAGACCGTGAAGAGTATTCAGGGTAACGGCGACAAATTGGAATTCATGTGGGGAATGACCGAGCTTGCGCTCCTTAATCCTGAGATGTATTACTGCAACGAACCTGTTATTATTGACGGTACTATGGGCGATGCCAATATTGACGGCTATGTTGATCTCTCCGACTCCATTATGATAATGCAGTCGCTGGCAAATCCCGATAAATACGGTATCTCCGCAGACGGCGGCATAACCGCACAGGGACAGGTAAACGGCGACACTGACGGCAACGGACTCACAAACAACGACGCAAGAGAGATACAGATGAGCCTTCTCGGTCTCGGCAGTGTGCCTATCCCACAGAAGGACGATGATATCACCCTTATCAACTACGATTACGTAGACTTTACAGAAGAAGACAACAACTTCACAGTAAAGGTAAATGAGACGGAATACATAAACTGTGGCGCAACTCTCGGACTTTCTGCAATAGGCGAAGAAATGGGCGAATATGAAGTCCTTGACCATGAAAAGAACGGCAGCACAGGAAAGGTATTCGCACTGAACGATATTTCTACAGAGTTAGCAGTAGCCGTACAGTACAGCGGAAGCAACAATTACCATGTTTACCGCAATATGTGGTATGAGCCACAGACAGTCGGTCAGATCATTGATGACTTTGATCTTGAAAACACTTTGAGCATCAACCACGTTTACTGTCACGTATATAAGCCTGCTTTCAAATACGAAAAGTATACAGCTGACCAGGATTATATCTATAATATGCTCTTCGGAGACAGAGATATTGCTGCTTCATCGAGCCATGATGATTATCTTGGCAACATCTCTCAGATAGACCGCACAGCCGAGAACTACTGTGAACTTGAAATAGGCTGTGATATACCGTTCTTAGGCAGATACGGCTTTGGTATCAGGGTATATCCGAATGGTGCAGTTCATACCAATATGGTAGAACGCGGAACTACATTCTACATCAGTGAAGAAAAAGCACAGGAGCTTATTGCGAAGTATAGTGCCCCAGCAGAGAGCTGAAACTAATATCAAAATGATAAAAGCCGTATTCGCAATGAATACGGCTTTCTCTTATGTTTATTGATGTTATCAGTCAAAGATGTCAAGACGCATACCTATTTCTTCGCCGTGCTGTCTGAGATAAGACAGCTGAGTTTTTGTAAGCCATGCCTCTTCGGGCGGCTGAGTCCACTGGTGATCTGGCGTTTTTCGCCATATCCAGCCGGAACTCAGGTTAATATAATACCATGTTCCGTCAGGAGCAAGCAGCACATATTCGGGAAGACCGTCACAGGTATCAGGCGAGTAACGCAGACTTGCAAGACTTTCAAATATATCAAAGTTTGCAAAGCCATCAGGATCATCGACTATAGGCTTTGTTGCGATAGGTTTTTGGCTGCCGTCAGGAGAAGTTACTACAGGAAAATCCTGCGCATGGTTAATAAAGTCCTCAACATTATCAGACTTTGTAGCAATAGGCAGTTCTGTACCGTCGGGCGTAGTTACCACAGGAAACTCTTTTGCATGATTGATGAAGTCTTCTGTACCTGTCTCCTGTGTTTGTGTGGGGTTATCGCTTTGTGGTTGAGAGATCAGGTTTATTTCTGCGTACATCGGATCAAGGGCAGTAGTTACTGCTGGTTTGTTTTCATCTTTCACAGCAGCAGTAACGGTTATATCTGAGCTTTCTTTTGTTGCTTTTTCGTTTTTCTTTGTATTTGTAGTCGATGACTCACCGTCGGTCACACGTTCAAATGGCGAAGTCGAGTCAGTCGCCGATATATCCGACGGCAGAGCTGGATCATCAAGCATAGGCGGACGATTTCTGAACATAAGTACACCTCCTGCGCTGAGACCTACCACCAACAGAAAAGCAGCTGCGACAAGGGCAGTTCTCTGCCATTTCTTCTTATATACCTCAACGCCCGAAACAATGATGTTTTCTTCTCTTTCATTCTCCGATGACGATTTATCTTTTGATTTTATCTCAGCCTCTTTTATAAGATCGTCGTCAATAAGGTCAATGACTTTAAATAATTTCAGCTTATTCATGATCGTAACCTTCTTTCTTTAAATAAGCTTTTAGCTTTTTTCTCATCCGAAAAAGATAAGTTGCGGCTGTGCGCTCCTTTATATCGTAGTATTCAGCGATTTTAGCAAGACTGTCACCGTACCAGTAACGCCTTACGAATATTTTTCTGTGCAGCTCGTCCTGTGTCCTGATAAAGCGGCTTATAGCCTCGGCAAGAGCTTTTTCCTCGCCAATATCCTCTCGATAATCTGGGATACATTCGGAAAGTTCTTCCAGCGAAACAGCAAATTTACTGTTCCGTTTTTCTGCGGAATTGTATTTCAGCTTGTCCAGAGCCTTGTTCTTGACGGTATGGCACAGATATGTTTTAAGGTCATTCGGCTCATCAGGCGGTATATTGCTCCAGACTTCGTAATATGCCGAATTCACACATTCCTCTATGTCCTGACGATGAGAGAGAATATTACCTGCGATATAAAAGCAGAGCTTATGGTATTTTCGCTGCAATTCACCGATTGCTGTCTCATCTCTTTTTCGGAATAATTCTATTATCGAATTATCATCCATGGCTGAGCCTCCTTTCATGAGGCATGAGGTCCTCTTACCTATATAGTTGAATTATTGCGGCTGATATTTCACTTTCAAAGAAATATTTATGCGTATCCTTATAAACGCTCTGTACTAAATTATAAGTACTGAATGAGATCATTGATATTTTTTTTCGCAGAGGTGCAATGTTTTCTGTTTTTTTGCGTCTAATATAATGAGGGACCTCGAAAGGAGGGATCATATGGACGATACCTCTATTATTGAACTCTACCGGAACAGAGATGAACGTGCTATATCCGAGACCGAGAAAAAGTACGGTAAGCTCTGTTACCGTATTGCAGAAAACATACTGAAACAAAAGGAAGATTCGGAAGAATGTGTAAACGACACATTTATGAAAGCCTGGAATTCTATCCCGCCCGATCGTCCTATGCACTTTTCTGCCTATTTATGCCAGATAACCAAAAGGCTCGCACTGTCCAAATACCGCTATAATACTGCAAACAAGCGTCAGAGTGACGGCTGCCTGTCATATGAGGAGCTTTCCGACATAGTATCCGATAAGCAAACTCCAGAAGATGCACGTATCATGTCAGAACTCAGCAATTCCATAAACGCTTTCCTTATGAGTGAGGATAAGCAAAATCGTATAATATTCATCAGACGATACTGGTATTATGACAGCATAGAAGCAATCGCTGAGTCATTTCAGCTAAATGCCAAAACAGTAGGTTCAATTCTTTTTCGCATGAGAAAGCGACTAAAAAAGTATTTAGAGAAAGAAGGTTTTGAGCTATGACGACCGAGATGCTTGATAAGGCAATTAACGGCATACGCCCCGAACTCATCGAAGAAGCCGCAGATATAAGTACTGTTGTCAAAGAGAAAGCTGAAAATCCAGACGCCGTAGTTCTTGTACAAGGCGTAGAAGCCTATCGCAGTCCTGTATGGCGAAAGCTTCTTGCAGCAGCTTCTGCACTTGTTCTCGTAGGAGGTGCAGTCACAGGCGGAGCATTAATAATTAAGAACCGCACAGCAAAGCCTGCTGACAACTTTAACGACACCACTTCTGCACAGCAGATAACAGAAGAATCAACTATTGCCCAGGCGGAAGAAGCTACAGAAGCTGAAGTTACTGAGATATCGGAGGAGAATACCGTCACTGAAACAAATTTTATAGAATTGCAGCTACATGAAACTCCGCATTATGCCGAAACACATGACGAAGCAAAAGAGCTTGCCGCTGAGCACAGTATTACTATCCCTTGGAACGAAAGACACAAATACAGAGTTGATACAAAGCATTACGCGGAGCTTCTGCAAAGTGACGGCTATGATATCAATTCTCTTGAAGCAAAAAGCTATATCTACCACATGATGCTCAACAGCTATCTTTACTATGATACCGCTAAAGGAACTATAAATTTTCCTTATTCCAATGACCTCTCACATTATACATCAGTAGATTTTCAGGATGATTTCAATAAGCGGGAAATCTATAATAAACATTCCAATTATTCTGATATTATTTCGGAAAAATTTATAAGCAGTGAAAAAGTAATAGATAAAATCTATAACGGTAATAATTACACAGTAATTCCAAATGATTGGCAATATGAGATAAAACTTACTGAAGATAACTATCGATATATTGACGTATCTCCTCCTGATTACAGCTTTTCAACATATATATGTAATGCGTTCATGGGATTTGAATTTAACGTACTCATGCCCGATCAAATAGCCTTACCTTGGCTAATGCGTTTTGAAAACTGGCAAATAAATAATATATCAGAACGTATCGGCAGAACAGTAGCCGAATTATCTGGAATTAACGATAAAGGCAATGATTTTACTCTCGCTGTTGATATTTATACAGGAATACTTATCGAATATACAGTCAGCAGCAACGGAACAGTTATTGATTATTTAAAAACGACAGATCTTCAGGTGGATATCCCTGTCGAGCATATCGAGCCTGATCTTACAGACTTCACAAAGATCGAACTTTTTAAAAAATAATAAAAAAACGCTTCAGTGTTGAACTGAAGCGTTTTACTTATATTTACTGGAATATAGGCGACTCACTCACGAGCTTGTCCCTGTCCCATTTCTGTATTTTTTTCACACCGTCAGCACAGGTAAGTATACCTTTTCCGTGGCGCAGGTCACTTTCCCACTCGCCTTCAAAAACATCGCCGTTTTTAAAGTAAAAAGTACCCTTTCCATGTTTGAGGCTGTTTTCAAAACGTCCTTCAAACCTGTCTCCGTTACTGTAACAGAAAACGCCATGACCGCTTTTTACGTTATCGCACCATTCACCGTCATACTTGTTTCCGTTTTTGTAGCTGTAAACGCCGACACCGTTTCTCATATCGTTTTCGTATTCGCCTTCGTACACATCGCCGTCAGCAAATCTGAAAACCCCTTTTCCCTGCTTTACGCCTTCATTGAAGCAGCCTTCGTAAACATTGCCGTTTGTATAAGTAAAGACACCTTTTCCGTGCATTTTTCCCGTAAAGCCGACTTCGCCCTCATATCTGCCGTTATCGAATTCGATAACTCTTTTAGCATCTGGAGAAGGCTTTGGTGTACCGCTGATAAGCTCCTCTGTGATGACCTTTCCCTCTTTATAATTACGCTTATAAACGCAGTTGTCCTCACGAGTCTTGAAAAGAGCTTCGCCCTCAAGCAGACCTTCTATCCATTCACCCTCGATGACATCGCCATTTTTGTATGTAAAAACACCTCTGCCGTGATATCTGCTTCTGCTCCATGAGCCAACGTACTTCGCCTTTCCGTTCTCATAGAACTCAGTACCCTCACCACATTTCCAGCCATACATCCATTCCCCGTCATATTGGAGCTTGCCTGTCTGCCAGTACTGCTTACCATTGCCGTGAAATCTGTCGTCCACGAAATCTCCTGCATAAACAAGGGACTTACTTGCCTCGTCACCCTCGCCCTGTCCGATATCATAATAACCCTTTGCATATTTTCTTCCGAAACCGCAAAGCTTGCCGTCTTTCCACTCGCCGTCATATTCAATGTCAAGGTCGTTAATAAATACTCCGCGTCCGTCGGGCTTTCTTGATGAACCGACATGACCTGAATACATACCTGTACCCAGCACAGAGCTTGAATAATTCATATTATTTGCTATACCTTTGCTAACTTTAAGAAAATCCAGCATTCCCATATTATCTTCTCCAAATCATCACTTTCAGATCTTTAGGGAGAATCTGACGAGTTGTATTATTAAATCCATTATTAAATTAAAGCATAATTCATCGCTTCTATTGTACCATATTGCAAATACAAAGTCAATAATACACGATTTAATTTTTACAGTTTGATTGGTATAACAAATTATTTACGTAAAATAGCTATTTTTCATAATTAGGTATTGACAAATTATGAATAATATAGTATAATTAGACGTGGTTTATAACTTTAATCATTTAAAGCTTTACAGGTTTATCATTTTACACTGTAAGCTACTGAAAGGTCGGGATACAAATGGGCGCAAAAGTCGCTACATTCGTCATACTTGCCATTTACATCGCTATAATGGTAAGTATAGGAATTTACATGTCAAGGCGAACTAAGTCATCTGAAGACTTCATGCTTGGCGGAAGAAATGTTGGTTCATGGCTGACAGCATTCTCATACGGAACGACTTACTTCTCAGCAGTTGTTTTCATCGGATATGCAGGTCAGTTCGGCTGGATGTACGGAGCATCAGCAACATGGGTAGGAATAGGCAATGCGTTGATCGGCAGCCTTATACCATTCTTCCTCTTAGGAAAGAGAACACGTCTTATGACAAATCACCTCGGAGCCAAAACAATGCCTGAATACTTCGAGCATCGTTTCAACTCCACAAAACTCAAAACAGCATCAGCACTTATCGTATTCATATTCCTCATTCCTTATACAGCATCTGTATACAACGGACTTTCCCGTCTGTTCGGAATGGTATTCAAGCTTGGCGAAAACGGTCCAACATACATAATCATCGCAATGGCTGTACTTTCTGCCATATACGTAACACTCGGCGGATACAAGGCAACAGCACTCAACGATTTCTTCCAGGGCATCATCATGCTCATAGGTATCGGAACAGTCGTAGCACTTACAGTACAGAAGAAAGACGGTCTTTCTGCTGCACTTGATGCGCTCAACACTATTTCCGACGGTAAGACCGAAACAGGTACCCTCGGTTCAATGTTCGGACCTGATCCGATAAACCTTCTCGGCGTCGTTATCCTTACTTCACTTGGTACATGGGGACTTCCTCAGATGGTACAGAAGTTCTACGCTATCAAGGACGAACAGGCTATCAAGAAGGGTGCAATAATTTCCACATTCTTTGCTATCGTAGTAGCAGGCGGCTCATACTTCATGGGCGGATTTGTAAGACTCTACTGCACACTTGACGGTACAGACGGCTCGGGCAGAGCACTTATTGATACAGTTGACGGAAAGCCTGTATACGATACAATGGTACCTGCACTTATACATCAGGCACTTCCAAGTATTCTTATCGGACTTGTTGTTGTACTCGTTCTTTCTGCTTCACTTTCAACTCTTTCATCACTGGTACTTACATCAAGCTCAACACTTACAAACGATCTTATCAAGCCACGCATCAAGGGCTTCGATGACAAGCATCAGGTAAAGTTCATGCGTATATTCATTGCAGTATTCCTTATAATCTCCGTAATAATCGCCTGCAACAAAAACGCATCAATCTCAACACTCATGTCCTACTCATGGGGAGCACTTTCAGGTGCATTCCTCGGACCATTCCTCTATGGTCTGTTCATGAAGAAGGCATCACCTGCTGCTTGTGCAGCAAGCTTCATCACAGGTGTTGGCATAAGCGTAACACACATGGTACTGTTCAGCATGAATATCGAAGCATTCAGCGGACTCAAGCAGTCCATAATCGAAATGAACTGCCCGTTAAATCTTCTCTCACCTATCAATGCAGGAGCATTTGCAATGATCGTATCACTTATTATCGTACCGATAGTAAGCAGCTTTACAAAGGCACCTGAGCAAAAGGTAGTTGACAACGCATTCAGCAGTCTCAATAAGTCATTATAAAAAATTATCGGGAACATTTTCATGTTCCCGATTTTATTTACAGCAACAAAAAAGCAGCCATAAGGCTGCTTTTTATATTATCACTTTCTGTTCTTTACGAAATCATTGAGTGAAGAAGTACCGTCACCTGAAGAAAGGTAAGCATAGTAAGCAAGGAGGTTACTTGCATCAACAGAGTCAACAAGACCGTCACCGTTGATATCAGCAGCAGCTCTCTGATTACCGTCAAAGATACCGTCCTTACCTGATGAAACTCTTGAATACTCCTTCATGATACCTGAAACGTCAACAGAGTCCCACTTGCTGTCGTTATTGATATCGCCGAGCTTTCTGTCAGAAGCCATTATAGCAAGCGGCTTGCTGCTATCGATAGGATCATACTCCTTGAATGTACCGTCACCGTTACGGAGAATGATACCGCTGAAGTAAGCACCGCTGCTGTAAACCTTGAGGTTATATAAGCCGCCCTGAGCATTATCATCGAACTTAGCCTTGAAGCAAGCAAGCGGATATGAATCGGACTTCTCACCGTTAAGCTCCATAGGCTTTTCAGAAGAAACCTTTGAGTAGTTTACAGCGATCATATTAAGATCCTCAAATGTATTGAGGTTCATGCTGTCATCAGTCTCAAATCCCTTATAAGGAGCACCCTTGTAAAGCTCATTAGGACCTGTAAGGTCAGAAAGCTTGAGTGACTTGTCAGCAATAGCCTTAACGAAGATCTGACCTGCCTTCTTGCTTTCGTCCTTTATGTATACAGCACATGGGATAGCCGAAGTATTTTCCTTTGTATTTACAAAGATACCGCCAAATTTAAGTGTTTCAACACCGTCAGCCTTATCATCTACAGTAAAATAAACAGATGGTGCCTCATCAGCTGCATTTACAGTAAATGCTGAGACCATACCGGCAGCAATAACTGCTGATGACATAATTGATAATAATTTTTTCATGATTAAAACTCCTTTCAGAGCAGCTCAGCCATACGAAGTACTATCTCCGCAACTCGCTTAGCTGCGATCTTTTCAAATTCGTCAAACGACATTGCTCCCTCATCATCTGCATTATCTGAAATGCAGCGCACACTGACATAAGGAAGCTCATTGAGAAAACAGCAGTGACCAACTGCCGCACTCTCCATATCAACGGCATAAGGATCGAATTTTTCCTGTATAGCTTTTTTTACAACATTGCTTGTAATAAAAGCATCGCCCGAAACGATACGGCCTCTGAAAGACTTAACGCCAAACTCTCCGCAAACCTTTTCAGCAGTATCCATAAGCGCGCCATTCGCCTTGAATACACCGCAATAGGGTGGATAATCCTTGAGGAAATGAAGGTCGAGATCGTGAGGAAGAACTTCTGTGGATATAACGACATCGCAAACCTTAACTGCACTGTTCATACCGCCTGCGATACCCGTATTTATCACACAATCGGGGTGGAAATTATCTATCATGACCTGTGTACAAACCGCTGCATTCACCTTTGCTATACCGCAGCAGGCGTTTATCACAGTTTTGCCGTTTTTGGTGTTGATGTAAAAGTCGAAGCCTGATATGTGCTTTATTTCTGCTTCACCGAGAATTTCTCTGATATCAGCAAGCTCTGATGGCATTGCTCCGATTATTGCAATAGTATTCAAAATATCACTCCTAAGTCAAATTACTTTTTTATTATAGCACATAAATATTAATAAATCAAGTATAAAAGAAAAGACCGCAGCCGCTTTGCAAAAAACGGTCACGGTCATCTTTTTTTACGAAATTTAGGCATAAGCCTTTTCCGATAGAGGTTATACATAACTACAAGATCGATATCATAGACAAGAAATACCAGATTGGATATGCCGAGCATTATGTAAGCCCCGTATTTTCCAATCTCATCAAATTCCTCCAGCATCTCATCAAGTCCGAAGATATAGACAGTAACGTAGAAATAAGCTATGATACACACATTGAAAACAGCAAGCTTTATCAAAAGCTTAATAAGCTTCAGCGGTATCTTCTCGATATAAAATCTGAGTATTGGATAATGTCCGAAGAACATTATAAAAACAAGAGCCGCTTCCTTATCGAATGTTACGAAGATCGACAGCAGGCTGACGGCGAGATAAGTAAGGAACGCCCAGCCTGTGTTGACTTCAACAGCGATTATCATAAGAAGTATCCCTGCTATCCCGGGAAGCAGCAGATAAAGTACAGGAATTACTCCTGCAAGAAACATCGTAACAAGACAAAGAGCGGAAACGATGCCACCGAGAGCTACTCTGTAGCTGATATCTCTCATTATTTCAATGCCCTGTCCTTCCCGTCCGAGGTCTTTTTAGCCTGCTGAACATTGTATACGATAGCTGAAAGTATCTTATAAGGCACAAATCTTGAAGCGAAAGCACCAAGCTTTACGGTAAGTCCGGGAATAGCAAACAGCTTGCCTGTAAAAGCCTTATGCAGAGCGTATTCAGCGGCATAATCAGCAGTTATGGGCTTTACTGAAAAGCTTACGCCTGCGCGGTTATTGAAGTTAGTAGCAACAGGTCCGGGACAGAGAACAGTGATAGTAACATTCGACTTTGATCTGCGGAGCTCCTCATATATAGCGATAGAGAGCTTGAGCACATAATTCTTGGTAGCGTAATATGTTGCCATGAGCGGTCCCGGCATAAAGCCTGCAACAGAAGCAACATTGAGGATAGTACCGTAATCCCTTCTCTTAAAGTCGCGCAGAAAAAGCTTTGTAAGTATATGAAGAGCCGTTACATTAAGATCTATCATAGCAAGCTCGTCATTCATATCAGTCTCATCAAATTTACCGAAAAGACCGTATCCTGCATTATTGACCAGCATATCCACATCTTTTCCCTTGCAGAACTCGTAAACTCTGAATACCTCTTCACGCTTTGAAAGATCGGCAGCGATTATCTCAGTACCCTTTCCGATAGTTTTCTGCATTTCTCTGAGCATACTCTCATTGCGTCCCGTCAGGATGAGCTCCCAGCCTCTCTTTGCAAGTTTTCTTGCAATACTCTGTCCGATACCTGATGTTGCACCTGTAACTAAAGCCTTCATAAGATCAGATCCTTTCTTAAAAAGATATTTTTTCATCAAGATCATTGATACCGAAAAGGAACAATGTCTGTCCGTAATTGTTTATGTTTATGATATCAGCAAGAGGTCGGTCAAGCTGATCGGGAGATACGACAATGATCTCGCTGTAATGCTGAATAAGGAACGGAATGAAACAATCCCCATAGCTGTCCTTGATAACGAGAAGCTTTTTTTCGTTCTGGTTCGACGTTTTTATTTTAAGCACAGGCACATCTTCTCCGAGATACATCGAATACTTATCACTTGAACCAAGCCTGCTCCTGTCATAGATCTCCCCTTCCGACACCGAGCCGTCATTGAGCACTCTCTCGCAGGATACCACCTCGGCACCGTCAGGATAATAGTATATATCAAGTATATCAGCCTTTGGCTTATCAGAAAGAGTCCTGTTATAGAGATCACCCCTGAAGCTGTCCGAAACGTGTTCAATGGAATACTTGTCATAAGAAGTTGGCTGAAAACCGAGCTTCTGTATCACAGTCTTATAAACACAGTATGCCCCATAGCTTGTCCATTTAGTATCATTGCGGTAGAAAATGTAGTTATCCTTCATCATTTTAAGGATATTGTAAGCATCGATACAGCGAATCTTACTGCTAAGCTGTTCATAAAGTTCATTTATACGCTGACTGTCCGAGCGGCTTATAAAATCCGAAGGAAGGATATCACCGTATATCCCCGTAGACGACGGGATAGCAGCAAAGTAAACTGTTGTAGTATCCTTATACTCCTTTGAAAAGGAATTGACAAAGCTTATATTATCCGAAAAAGCCTTTTTATCCTGTTCAGGTATGACTGTATCAAGCAATCTTTCACTGCTGACGTAGACACCGTTCACAATACTCTCAGTCATTTGCTCCTGCATACGGTTGCTTGCATATATCCATTTACTGCGTCCCACAAAATGGTCCGTTACATATCTGTCGGTCTTTTCAGACCATTCTCCATTGTACATTTCCTTAAAAGAGGGCTCAGGCAAAGCTGAAAGCTGTCTGTTTTCATCAAATGACCACTGTATCTTTTCCCCGAAAAGAGACATAAGGCTCAATGAAGAAATGACAGTCAAGGATAATACAGCCGTAATGATACTCATTGTCCTGTTAAGCTTATTCACATTACCCCTCCTTACAAATAGATAAGAATCATATCCGAGCTTCCGCTGTATGAGATAAGTGCAGTGCATATGATAAGCGTTGCCACAGCGATCAGAGGTGAAGCAACAGCAATAATATTATGTATCTTTACCTTTCCCGAACGTACCATCATATTTCTGAAAAGGCTCGTGGAAGCATACATAGTTATCAAAAGAAGAACAATATACGATTTCAGAAGATAGAAGAACTTCGCATCTGCTATCACGCCATTTCCGCCTAACATCGCCAGAAGATATTTTACAGAAAAAGCAAGGCTGTCTCCCGAAAGGAATACCGTACACAGTATTACCACAAGGAAAGTATAAATAATACCTGTAAATTTCATTACCTTCTCAGGAAGCACATAGTTTTCAATAATGAGAGCAATACCCATTATTAATCCCCATATTACTCCATTGAATGAAACGGTATACCAAAATCCGAAAAGAGTCCATCCGCCAACAAATACTATCTCTCTTATCCATTTTTTTGTACACGCACTGTACAGCGGCTTGGTAATGTACCTTCTGAGCCACTGTATTACCTGCGACTGCCACCGTGCGGCAAAGTATTTTATTCTTGTACTGAGCAGCGGATAATTGAAGCTCTGAGGGAATTTCAGACCAAAGCAGTAAGCAATTCCCGTACCCATATCAGCAAATCCCGACAGGTTAAAGTAAAGGCAGAAAAGATAAGCAGTAATGCCTGTCCATGCAGTTGCAGCGGAGATACTGCTCACGTCGCTGCTTCGTACAGCAGAATAAAGCATATAAAGATTATCCGCAGCGATCACCTTTTTAGCAAGACCCTTTATGAACAATGACATACCTATACCGATATTTGTAAGGTTTTCATTGCGGCTGTCAAGTACTTTGGCAAACACACCGTATCTGAGCAGCGGCCCCATAATAAGTCTCGGGAAGAACATGATATAAAGCGTATATCTGACAAAGCTCATGTCCGCCTTTATTCTTCCCTTGTAGGTATCTATGAGCGTACCAATGGCAGAAAGAGTAAAAAAGGATATTCCTATGGGGTAAAAGCCTTCAGGCGCATGAAGCATATCATGCAGCCACATAAAGTACTTCGTTCTGAATCCGAATATCATTATCAGGTCGAATATGATACCGATAGTGAGCGGTATCGCAGCAAGCTTCTCGTTTTTTCTCAGCTTGCCTATCGTTTTGCCGAACAGGAAATTCACAATGGAATAAGCAGCGATATATAAAAAGAAATAGAGACTTATAAAGCAGCAGAAAGCCATACTCTCAAAAAGCATTACATATTCTCTGAACCTTTTCGGCGTCAGATAATAGAGCAGCAGAGCAACCGGCAGGAACCCGTATATAAACATCAGACTGCTATATACCATTGTTTTCCTCCTTTATCTTCTCCGTCAGCTCCGCAAGTTCACTGCTATTCATCATGGTACACAGCACCTCCACCAGAGCACCTGCGGAAAGCTGTCTCGGCAGCCCGAGACTGACCTGAAGCTTCTCACGGAACATACTGCTGTTTGCACTGCCGCTGAGTCCAAGCTCATAGAGCGTGAGCTTAGTAATATCTGAGCGTGTACCCTTTTCGGAAGCAGTGATGCCTGCCTTTCTGAAAGCCTCTTTCAGAATATCCGCATCTATTCCCTCAACGCCTAGCTTTCCCTCGGCGGAGGGCTTAGTCTTGCGTTTTTCCTTGCCGAAAACATCGGGGATATACACATTTGTTATCCTGCCGCTGCCAACAGCTCCTTTGATATAGCCGCGTATCTTGCGACCTGCCGCATCAGAATCCGTGAGTATGATAATACCTGTTTTATTTGCATAATAGCGGATAAGCTCAAGCTTTTCCGTATCCTTGAAAATACCGAAGCCGTTGGTAACGATGATAACAGCGTCAACTATCGACGAAAGCTTTATCTTATCGTATTTACCCTCCACGATAATGGCTTCATCTAACTTAATCATAAGACCTCCGCTAATTTTTAGTCATAAGCATTTTAGTCACTGTCTGTTCAAGTACAGTTTTTTCGTCGCAGCCCCCTGAGTTAAGGGTGATATTGGTATCCCTCAGTATCCTGATACACTCCCTCAGCCTGCGTATGCTCATTTTCGAGCTGTCACGGAAAGCATTCTTCACCTTAAACTCCCATACATAAGCGAAATCCGCTTTCACATCAGCAACCTGTTTTCCGCATTTTCTTGCACATGAAGCACGGTACATATCAATGAACGAAGCAGTTATATTTGCCAGTACAGCACCTCTGTTGTCCCTGTCCTGCATAAGTTCATCAAGAGCCTCGAAAGCTGCCCTTTTATTGAATGCAGAAACAGCGTCTGCCAGCTTGAAAAAGGTAACATCGCTCTGCCTGTGAACGAGATTATGGATAATATCCGCAGTTATCTCGCCGCTTCCCGCATAAGAGCAAAGCTTGTCTATCTCATTCTTTATGGTAAGGGTATCGGACTGACACATCACAGCCAGCTCACGGGCATTGTCAAGGGATATAAGGCTGCCTCTTGCTGAAAAGCTTGCAGCGATATCCTTGGCGAGCTCATTTTCGCTTTTGATAGGACACTCAACAAGCTCACCGTTTTTCTCTGCAAGGTCAGCAAGCTTCTTGTTCTTATCCTTGATAGTGCTCCTGCCTGTTTTATAATCAGTTTTTACCGCTATCTCAAAGCCTGTAACATTGAATATGACCACAGTCTGAGACGGTATATCTTTAAGTACTTCCAGAAGCTTTTTATTGAGATCGTCACTGCGCAGACCTGCCATGTTTTCACGGGGCTTTTCGCAGTTATAGTCATTAATGAGTATACAGTTGTATTCCGACATCATAGGCATCATCTGTATCATATCATAAAGCTCGGAGGTATCGAGATAACGACCGTCAAGCTTATTGAGAGCAAACTCCTCATTGTCCCCCACCGCAGCCTGTATTATCTGCTTTGTAAGCTTTTCCACCTCGGGGATATTCTTGCCGAAAATATAATACAGATTTTTCAGTTCACCTTTTCTGAGCTGAGCCTTTATAGTCTTAGGATCAGTCTGTGGCATCAGAGCCTCCTTATCATGCAGCTGCCCTTCTCCGACAGCACTATCTCAAAATTATTGTTATCGTCAAGGCAGATAATATTATCCGCGCTCTTGTCTGTATCCTTTGGAGCTTTTCCGTAACACACTGCAATATCACTGTCAGAAGCATTTATATCCGCAGACTTCACAAAAGCTATCTCACCGTTTTTGTCACCAACAGTAAGTATGCCGTCATCATACCTTATATGAAGATCATCATGTTCTATGGACACAGCCTTGTCATGGAAATACATCATATCCTTACACGATGCACCAGTTATATCCGTATCGCTGAATACGAACCATTTCCCGATATCAGTGAATTCCAGTTCCTTATCATATGAAGCAAAAGCCGATTGCACCTTTGCCGTGAGCACAGCGTTTTCAGCCGCTGAAATACCGTTTCTCATAAGGTATTTTCTCACATAGGAAGCCGAGCGGTAATTACCGCTGAGGTCGATTATATCCGTACAGCCGTCCCTGCACACCACAACCGCAGCATTATTGCCCTTTCCGAGAACAGCTACTGTGAGAACGGAATTCTTCATTATACGATGAACTCCCGAACCTATAAACACAGCTCCCACCGATAAAGAGATACATATACTGATAAATCTCCTGCTGCGGAACAAAGCAGCTGCAACAACAGTCATAAATGTACATATCAGAAGTATAGCGACTATGGTTTTGCTGTCGCAGGAGAAATGCGTCCACCTTATATGAGCCAGTCTGTCCGACATCTCCAGTATAACATCATTTATCAACTTTGAAACAGGTAGCAAGTCAAACACGCCGCCTGTAAGCGCGTAAACAAGTCCGATCACCATTGACAGTGAGCAAAGCGGCACAACTATGAGATTAGTCAAAGGTGATATAAGCGACGTTTCGTCAAAGAACAGCACAGAAAACGGGAATACGCACACAGTAGTGCATAACATCACCGCAAAGCTTCTTATCAGCTTTTGAAGCGGCTTTTCCTTCGGCATAACATTTGTCATATACTGTGCAAAAACTCCGATACCAAAGGTACCTGCAACTGACAGGATAAAGCCCTCATCATAAACAACATATGGCTGTAACAGACATATGAGTAATACAGCTCCTGCCAGCGAATTAAAGGTATCGTTCTGCCGTCTGAAAAGCCTTGCCGCATACATGAAATTCATCATTATGGCAGCTCTCACAGCAGAAACAGGATAGTCAGCCATAGCCGTAAGGAATATAAGGATAAGCTCCATTGCGATAAATGAGAGATACCTGTTTACATGAAGTATACTCAGCAGCGTCATCAGAACAAATACGGCAACCGAAACATGAAGTCCCGAAACAGCCAGCATATGCCCGATACCGCTGCGGTATACAGCCGTTTTCAGATTTTCGTCCATGCCTCGCTTTTCGCCAAAAACCATGCCTGCAAGCAGGTCACCACTGTCCTTGCCAAGCTCGGTACGGAAATCGAAAATAATATCCTCCCTGTAGCCGACAATAAGCTTTTTAAGTCTGCGGCTGTCCCTTGTTTCTACTCTTACACCCTCGGCATTTCCGATACTCAGAAAAACTCCATCGGACTTATAGTATCTTTCGCTGTCAAAGAGATAATCCTTTGACGGCTTTGAAAAGTCACAGCTTTCTATGGAAATGATATCGCCGTAGTCCGCCTCACAGGAACTGCTGTAAAAGCTGACTTTTGCAGATATATCATCATTTATCCTGCCGCTGAGGATATATGACGCGCTTCCGCCCTCATAGCGAACGACATTGGCTACTTCACCTTTAAAGCTTCCGCTTTTGCCGTCCATAGCGACCGCAGGATAATATCTTACGGCAGAATAAGCCGAAAAGACGCAAATTGCCGCCGCGAAGAATACTCCAAGAACTATATAGTCGCCTTTCTGTGCTCCGTACTTTCTGACAATAACAAGTGCAGCAGCTATCATTGCCGAAAGAACTATCAGCAGCGCAGGACTTGTAAAAAATGAAGCGAAAAATAATCCCGCCATATACGCTGCCGCAGCACCAATCATTTTTCGCTTCATAATTTTATTCCTTATTTAAAGAAGAGAGGTAATTTCTCAAGGAAGATGATATCCTTTCTGTCAGCAGCATCACCCTCAGCGAGAACAGCCGACTTACCTGTGATATCTCCGCCTGCCTCAGTTGCAAGCTTTTCAAGAGCAGTAAGAGACTCGCCTGTGCTTATAACGTCATCAACGATGAGCACCTTCTTGTCCTTGAGCATCTCAGCTTTTTCCTGAGAGAGATAAAGTGTCTGCTCATCAGCAGTAGTTATAGACTTTACAGTAACAGCAATAGGATCTGTCATGTAAAGCTTTACGGACTTTCTTGCAACCACATAAGGTTTGCCGCTGCTTCTTGACATTTCGTAAGCAAGCGGGATACCCTTAGACTCAGCAGTAAGGATAACATCGAAATACGGAGACCTTTTAAGAAGCTCACTTGCAACAGCCATAGTAAGCTCAACATCAGAGAACATTACAAAAGCCGCAATATCTATCTTGTCGTTGAGAGGACATATAGGCAGCTCTCTTTCAAGACCTGCAATAGTCATTTTATAAGTATTTGCCATAACATCTTCTCCTTATTCAGTCTTGCCGAGAGACTCAGGTCCCCAGCCCATTTTAACGCCTGCAAGCATATGGAAGTGAAGATGCTTGACTGTCTGACCTGCGTCATCTCCGCAGTTATTGATTATACGATAGCTTTCGATACCCTCAGCCTTAGCTATCTTGGCAGCAGCCTCGAATACCTTTGCTACAGCATTTGAGTTTTCCTCAGTGATCTCGTTTGCGCATGAGATATGTACCTTTGGTATTATCAGATAGTGAACAGGAGCTATAGGAGCGATGTCCTTGAAAGCAAAAACAAATTCGTCCTCATAGACCTTTGTACTTGGAATTTCGCCGTCAATGATCTTGCAGAATAAACAATCCATAATAATTCTCCTTTGTATCAAGATGTACGGAGCGGAGATACCGCTCCGATATATTTATTAAAGTGATGCGCTTACTATTTCTTCAAATTTGCCCATAGCTTCATCGATCTTGGAGATATCTCCTGCACCTGCCATAGCACCGTCAGGCTTTCCGCCGCCCTTACCGCCTGTAACAGCAGCTATCTCACGAACGATCTTGCCTGCGTTAGCACCCTTTGCAACAGCGTCCTTTGTGCAGACACAGTAGAAAGTACCCTTTTCGCCGATAGTACCTGCAAAGAGAGCGATTATAGCTTCGTCCTTGTCCTTTACGCTGTCGCCGAGCTTTCTGAGAGCATCGGGAGCAGAGCCGTCCATTCTTGCAGAAACTATCTTCACGCCGCCGACTTCCTTTGCATTGTCAAAGAGAGCAGCAGTCTTTGAGTTAGCTATCTGCTGAGTAAGGCTTTCCAGCTTCTTGTCCTTCTCCTTAGCCTCAGCTGTCATAGCTGCACACTTCTCGGGGAGCTCTGTGATATTAGCCAGCTTGAGAGCCTTTGCGGACTTGATGATAGTATTCTTGAACTCGTTGAGAAGAGCGATAACGTTCATACCTGTTACAGCCTCGATACGTCTTACACCTGCTGCAACAGAGCTCTCAGAAACTATCTTGAAAAGACCAATCTGAGAAGTATTTGATATATGAGTACCGCCGCAGAATTCAACTGACTTGTTTGCAGTTACAACGCGGACAGTATTGCCGTACTTTTCACCGAAGAGTGCCATAGCACCAAGCTTTCTTGCTTCCTCGATTGGCATTTCCTGCATAGTAACAGGGAATGCAGACATTATCTCAGCATTTACTA
The DNA here is from genome assembly GCF_016283395.1 of Ruminococcus sp. Next base: position 4,666 of record NZ_JAEEMU010000051.1, on the reverse strand, counting down.
TATCCTCGACTCTTGCTATCTCCTCCTCAGTCATTGCACTGAAGTGGTTGAAGTCGAAACGGCAAGCCTTTTCGTTAACAAGCTGTCCTGCCTGATGAACATGATCGCCGAGCACCTGTCTGAGTGCGTGCTGGAGAAGATGTGCAGTAGTATGGTTACGCATGATAGCCATTCTGCGGTCTTTTTCTATCTGAGCAAGTACCTTGTCGCCCTTTGAGATGCTTCCCTGCTCCACAGTAGCGATGTGGAGGAAATGTCCCTCAGACTTTATAGTATCATCAACAGAAGCGATATTCGCACCATTGATTATCATACCTGTGTCGCCTACCTGTCCGCCGCTCTCAGCGTAGAAAGGAGTAACATCGAGAACGATAACGACATCATCGCCCTCTACAGCAGTTTCAACTTCATTGCCGTCCTTGTAGATGGCAAGTATTTCAGCATCCTCAGCCTCAAAATCGGTATAACCTGTGAATATAGTAGCAGGAGCGTCTACCTTTATGCTGTTGTCAGCCCATGAAGAACCAGCCTTAGCAGCGTGGTCAGCCTTAGCTCTTGCTCTCTGCTCCTTGGCAAGCTCTGTAAAGCGGTCACGGTCAACGCTATAGCCCTTCTCCTCGCAGATCTCTTCTGTAAGGTCTATAGGGAAGCCGTATGTATCGGAGAGCTTGAATGCATCGTCACCTGAAAGAACTTTACCGCCCTCAGCAGCAAGCTTTTCTGTGAACTGATTGAGAAGCTCAGTACCCTTGTCGATAGTCTTTGCAAAAGCTTCTTCCTCAACACCGATGATCTTCTTGATGTAGTCGCGCTTTTCAGCAAGCTCGGGATAAGCATTTGCATTCTCATTTATAACTGTATCACATACCTCTGTAAGGAAAGGTCTCTTAACGCCTAAGAGTCTGCCGTGACGTGCAGCTCTTCTGAGCAGACGGCGGAGAACGTAGCCGCGTCCCTCATTTGAAGGAAGAATACCGTCACCTACCATGAATGTTGTGCTTCTGATATGATCGGTGATAACACGGAGAGAAACGTCCTTCTTAGCGTCCTTCTTGTACTCAACACCTGCAATTGAAGAGATATGCTTCATGATATTCTGAACGGTATCAACTTCAAATATATTATCAACGCCCTGCATTACGCAAGCAAGTCTTTCAAGTCCCATTCCTGTATCGATGTTCTTGCTCTTCATCTCAGCATAGTGACCTTCACCATCGCTGTCGAACTGGCTGAAAACGAGGTTCCATATCTCGATTACTCTGTCGCAGTCGCTTGCCTGCTCGAAGCTCTCGAAAGGACCGTAAGCCTCACCGCGGTCGAAGTGTATCTCAGAACATGGACCGCAAGGACCTGAACCGTGCTCCCAGAAGTTATCCTTCTTACCGAGACGGATAATTCTTTCGTGAGGGATACCGATATGATTTTCCCATATCTGTTCAGCTTCATCATCGCTCTCGAAAATAGTTATCCAGAGCTTTTCAGCAGGGATAGCGAGAGTCTTTGTAAGGAATTCCCAAGCCCACTCGATAGCCTCAGTCTTGAAGTAATCGCCGAAAGAGAAGTTACCCAGCATCTCGAAATATGTACCGTGACGAGCTGTCTTACCAACGCTTTCGATATCGGGAGTTCTTATACATTTCTGACAGGTGGTAACTCTCTTGTTCGGAGGAGTAGCCTGTCCGAGGAAGAATTTTTTAAGAGGAGCCATACCAGAATTTATAAGAAGAAGGCTCTTGTCGCCCTGAGGCACAAGAGAAGCACTTGCCATTCTTGTATGGTTCTTGCTCTCAAAGAAAGATAAATACTTTTCACGTAGATCGTTAAGACCTGTCCACTGCATAAAAATGATCTCCTTTTAATTAATTCATAATTCATAATGCGTAATTACATCACGCATCAAGGACACTGTTACAGTTTAATCCGTATTTCCGAATTAAAACAAAAAGAGCCCCGCCGCCATAAATGGGACGAAGGCTTTCGTGGTACCACCCAAATTCAAAAGGAACAAATTCCTTTCCTCGATATCCTTAACGCAGAAATACGCCCCGATTTCTCAGAGTAGCTCAGGGGTAGCACCTGTATCATGCGTAAAAGCTCACACCTACCGCTTTCTCTCTGCACCGCATTTGTTACAGTCATTCCCGTCATTGCTATACTTTATTATTATAACGCTGTTTCACTCAAAAGTCAATGGTTTTGCAAATATTTCTGAAAAAACTGCTCATATCAAGCCATATGATTTTAAAATCTCAAGATTTTTTTCTTTTACAGCTATTTTTTCCTACAGTTATTATATTTTACTTGCAAGATATTCATTATTTTTTTTCATTCTATTTTTAATTTCTTCCATTGTTTTTTCATAATCACTTGCATTATTATATATTTTATCACGTTTTTGGATTTGCTGTATTCTAAAATCATTGATAGTATCTATGTAGTTTTCAAGTGAATTTAGATTACTTCCATATTTTACCGCATATTTTTTCTCCAAGTCGCTCCAATATGCAAATTCATTCATCATATCACTGTGGTCGTCAATTACAAAATACAATAAACCTTCATTATTCTTATCTTCATTATGAAAATCCTCGTCAAATGAATAAATACGAAGGTTTGAGTTATAACACCAAAAATACTTTATGCATTCTTTAAGCGAATTAACGCTATCCAAAACAGGTAAAACATATTTTTTTAGGTGCCTCAGAGCCAACTCTAAAGCAGATAGCAAAGTTTCGTTATCATCAAAACTATAATAAGACTGTTTTTCAAAAAAGCTTTTTCCGTCCGGATCCTCATATAAGTTTTTCATCCAATACTTTTTGGTATCACTTAACCAATTAGTATTAAACAATATACTTTGATCAAAATTTATTTCATTTCTATATATAGTTGCCACACCTGAATATATTATAAACTTTGTTTCACTGCCTATTACTTTGGCAAATGTGATTATATGCAATATTTCATTGTTTATCACTCTAACGAGATACGGATATCTGCATTTTATTGCCTTAAATCCTAACGGTTCAAGTGCTTCGCCAAATAACTGCTTAAATGCTGCATTTAGGGTAAGCTTTTTTGGCTGAGTTTCGACCGTTTTGCCGTTCTTAGACATAGTTATAAAAGACCTTGCCGACTTAAAATCAAGGAAAACACAATTTGTATCTATTTCATCTGCATCTTCTGCCGAAAAATTAATATTACAGGAATCCATACCGATGATCGGTGCAAGCTTTGATACCCCGTCTTCAACGAAGACTTCATCCGAGCTGCATATTTGGGTAAACTGTTCCCATGAACTGTCCTTACTCAGAAATGACTTCCATATCTTTTCCGACGGCTGCGGAATATCATCGCCGAAATAATCATCAGCTCGTCCGATCGTAAACGTATCAGCTTTTTTACCGTTTTTGTCATACAATTCCAATATAGCACAGTCGCTGTCGATACAAACTGTATTTACACAAACTGTCCCAAGCATTTTCGCAAGTCTGCCCGTGTCCTTTTTAGATTCTGCATTTCCCTGTCCATAGGATTCCGAGGTTATTGTCACCCAATTGCAGTTATCAGCAAATTTCAAGATATATGAAAGTTCGCTTTCATCATCGTCACATGGAATATAGCCTTCTTCTGCCATTTTGCTACAAAAATTCTCTATAAATTCTTCTCTGCCGAGCTTTTCGTTGTTGTATATCTGAGTAGATGTAAAAAAGTTTCCCATATTAGTTCTCCTTGAAGAAAAAGCTGTCTTTATATAAGTATATAGCATATTACTTCTTATGTCAATCAGCGGTAAAGAACTCCCGTCAGCCTGTGAAAAAGTTAAGGGAGAACCTTTCTGCGGAAAGATCCCCCCCTTATTATAAACTATAAATTTATGCAGTAACGATACTGTCTGCCTTGTGGAGCTTGAGCTTTTCAACTGCCTGCTCTCTCATTTTGTACTTGAGTATCTTTCCTGCTGCATTCATTGGGAATCCATCTACAAAGTCCACATACTTAGGGCACTTGTGCTTTGCCATACGTGCAAGGCAGAATTCCTTTATTTCCTTTTCAGTAGCAGTCTCGCCGTCCTGGAGAACGATACAAGCCATTATCTCTTCGCCGTAATCCTCATCAGGAACACCGATTACCTGTACATCCTTTACCTTAGGATATGTATAGAGGAAGTCCTCTATTTCTTTTGGATAGATGTTCTCGCCGCCGCGGATTATCATATCCTTGATACGGCCTGTTATCTTGAAGTAGCCGTCAGAAGAACGTCTTCTTGCAAGATCTCCTGTATGGAGCCAGCCTTCGGGATCAATAGCTGCTGCAGTTGCTTCGGGCATCTTATAGTAGCCCTTCATTATATTGTATCCTCTTGCTACGAACTCGCCGTCAACGTCGTCGGGAACTTCCTTATTAGTCTCGGGATCAACTATCTTGCACTCAACTCCGAAGATAGGTCCGCCGACTGTATTTACGCGCTGTTCAAGGGTATCTGTCGTCTTGCTCATGGTGGTAGCAGGTGAAGCCTCGGTCTGTCCGTAAGTGATGCATATCTCGCTCATGTGCATCTTCTCAACTACCTCTTCCATTGTCTTGATCGGACAAGGCGAACCTGCCATGATACCTGTTCTCATGTATGAGAAATCGGTCTTTTCAAAGTCAGGGTGTCCCAGCA
>NZ_JAEEMU010000015.1 GCF_016283395.1 Ruminococcus sp. | reverse complement strand
AGAGAAGGCGCACGATCGTGCGCCTTTTTTATGTTTGCATCAGATCAATATGCGGACGGTCAATGTTCGTCCCTACAGGATTGATTTATTTTTATTTATGTGGTAGAATATTTTTTGTTGCACTTTGTCTTTTCACTTTGAGTATATATTATGAAAGCGGAAATGCGCATAACTACTTTTCACATAAAGGGGGATCTGCCATGACAGATAAGGATTATCAAAAACTATTCAAAAAATCTCCGCAGGAAGCTCAGAACACGCTGTTCGACGAGTATTTCAACTACGTTTATACTATCGTTTTCAACAAGCTGAGAAGCTGCGCGACAAAGGAAGATATCGAAGAATGTGTCAGCGATGTTTTCGCGGATATATTCACTTACTTCGCTAAAAACTCAGGACAGAACGAAAGTATAAAAGGCTTCATAAGCACAGTTGCAATAAGGAAATCCATAAATATGTTCCACAGCCTTACATCTAAAAGCGGCAGGACTGTCTCGCTGGAAGAGGGTGATGCGGATAATGTCCGCGATGATACCGATATTGCCAATAATGCCGAACGTTCGGAGCTTCGCAGGACTCTCCTGCGGTTGGTGGATGAGCTTGGAGAACCCGATTCAACTATCATTATACAGAAATACTACTACGGCTTGAACTCAAAGGAAATCGCAGAAACTGTTTCCCTTGAACCTGCCGCTGTCAGGGTAAGATGCTCAAGAGCCATAAGACGGCTTAAAGATAAGCTGACTGAACTCGATATATCTTTGAAGGAGGCAGAATTATGAAAGACAACAACAAAGAAGTGGATTTCGGTATCATCGAAAATGCCGAACTCAGCGAATTAGAGTCTCTTTCCGAAAAAGTCGCTCCTGTAAGCAGCGATGACAAGAAAAAAATACTGGAAATGAGCAAAAGAAAGTTCAATATAAGAAATAATGACATTACTGACCATAACGAGGATACCGTAAGCGGTTCTGAGCCTTATCGTCCGCGTACCATGTGGAAGATATTTGCTTCCGTTGCAGCTTGTGCAGTTATTGTAGGCGGTATCGCAGGCGGTGCAGCTCTTTTGCACAGAAACGGCGGTATCAACGGTTCTGATGTAGAATCAACTACTGTTACCGAAGAACCGACTTCTCTGCCAGGTGATGTCATCGAACAGCATGAAGTTTTCTTCCGCAAGGGTGACAGTCCCGAAAGTCCTGTTGTACTAACGGGAAAGAGTATTAAAAAGGCTTCAATGAGTTATATGCCCGACGCAAACGGTGACGGACAATATGTGATCAACGGTGAGCTTGACCAAGAGGGAGCTGATATATTCTCTCAGGTCACCGCCGAACTTGCAGGCACAGGTACTCCCATATCCATATGGGTAGACGGTGAATGTGTTTCTGCACCTACAGTCAACAGCTCTATACTTAACGGTAGATTCATGATAACAGGCAACTTTGATGCTGAAACTGCCCAGGCTCTTGCTGACAAGCTCTCAAACTGCAATACCGCTTACGGTGAGACTGCTGACGGCTTGAAATACGGCGATGCTCACGCAGATCTTATCGGTCAGTGCATGGACGAATTCATCGACAATGCCGATGACAACATAACTGACGCTTTTTATTGCGAATACGACATCAACGGCGATAATATTCCCGAGCTGTTTATACAGTACCACACAGACGATCCCGAGTCTCCATTTCCAAATGTTTCCGAACTTTATTCATTACAAAACGGAAAATATCAAAAACTGGAAATCAGTTCAAAGCTTATACAGACACACTTCAATAATAAGGACGGTATCATCATATCGCAATGTCTTGAAGATTTTGACAAACATCAGATATACAAGCTGAACGATGACGGCAGTATTACTCTTTTATACGAATTCAAAATGGTTGTCGAAGATCAAAATATCAGCTATTCCATCAACGGTGAAAAATGCTCGGAAGAAGAATGGAACAAAAAGTTCAATGAAATCGTAACTGATGACGTTGAATACCTCGATGAGCTTACAAAGGAATTCTATCAAAAATATTAATAAGTGCGAACTGCCAGTATAACGCAAGGCTCTCAGTTTTTACTGAGAGCCTTTTGCTGTTCGGCTATAGGTATTGCCTATAGAAAACAATAGTCCATTTGTATTGGACAAATTCCTATAGGTATGATATGATTAGTATGCAAACAAAAACAAGGAGTGAAAAGAACATGAAAAATTACAGAACTATCACCAATTCGGAGCGAATGCGATGTTGCTGATGTATTCGTGTATAAAATAAGTTTGATTTGAATTTAAGATTTGAAAGGTGATAAATATGAATAAGTTTAAGATCGTTTCCGCACTTGCAGCTCTTTCCTTACTTACAGGCTGCGGTGCATTCAATAACAACTCTCAGAGCTCTGAGACAAACACAGAGGCAAAGACAGCTGTTCAGCCTGATGCATCAGCTGCCGAAGAAACAAAGGACTGCTGCGGCGACAGTGCAGAGGCAGTTCTCGGAAAGCCCGAAAAGACCGACATCAACATCGGCTACCTCAACTCTACAGCTCATCTGCTCGCATTCGTTGCACAGGAGGAGGGCTACTTCAAGGAAGAGGGACTTAAAGTTACACTTACACAGTTCTCCAGTGCTGCTGAGCTGGTAAACGGACTTGAGTCCGACAAGCTTGACGTTGCATTCATCGGTTCAGTTCCTACACTTACATTCCAGAGTCAGGGACATGACGTTTCAATATTCGGCGGTGCAATGACAAACGGTCACGGCTATGTTATCAAGTCACAGTTCGCTGACAAGGACGAACTTGGCGTAGAAGTATTAAAGGGCAGAAATGTTGCTTCCGTAAAGAACAGCGTTCAGGACGCAGAGCTCCAGATACTTCTGAAGAATGCACATATTGAGATAGGCGAGGGCAAGGACAAGGTAAATATCGTTTACTTTGACAGCCAGAAGGACGCTTATGCAGCTCTTCTCAACAAGAATATCGACGCAGCTTCGGCATATTCGCCATACACTTCACTTGCAAAGTCACAGGGCTACAAGGTAGTTTACTACTGCGCACATGAAAAGGCACTGGAGAACCAGCCAT
>NZ_JAEEMU010000014.1 GCF_016283395.1 Ruminococcus sp. | reverse complement strand
ACGATAAGCCCTACGAGCTTATGTTTGCTGCCCGTCTTGCTGCTCAGTGTACTGATGCGAGAGTAAACGTGGTCACGGAGACACTTTTCAAGAAGTATCCCAGCCTCGAAGCCTTTGCAAATGCCGACCTTGCAGAGCTTGAACAGGACGTAAAGCCCTGCGGCTTCTACCATAACAAAGCCAAAAGCCTCAAGGAAATGGCTAATCAGCTCATAAACGACTTCGGCGGCGAAGTTCCCGATACTATGGAAGAGCTTCTCACTCTTTCGGGTATAGGCAGAAAGACTGCCAATCTTATGCTGGGTGACGTTTTCGGCAAGCCTGCAATGGTGACCGATACCCATTGCATACGCATAACAGGAAGGCTTGGACTTACCAAGAATAAAGAGCCCGCAAAGGTGGAAAAAGACCTTGTAAAGCTCATACCTCCCGAAGTATCCTCGGATTTCTGCCACAGGACCGTAGAGTTCGGCAGAGATATCTGCAATGCGCGTAAGCCTAAATGCGATATCTGTCCGCTGAATTACTTCTGTAGGTTCTATCAAACCTGAATTTCGATATTTTTCATATAAATAAAACTATCTACACGAAAGGAGTTACTGATATATGTTATTTAATTTCAAACTGAGCACACCTGCTGAGGGGCTTGTGGATATCACACGTGAGGTTAGTGAATCCGTTAAAGAAAGCGGTGTTCTCGAAGGGATATGCATAGTTTACTGTCCACATACCACTGCGGCTATAACCATAAATGAAAATGCCGATCCCGATGTCCAGACGGATTTCATTCACGGTATAGATAAGGTGTTCCCTGACTTATCTATTTTCAAACACGCGGAAGGCAACTCCGATGCTCACCTTAAATCATCAGCTGTCGGAGCAAGCGAAACTATTATCATCAGCGGCGGAAAGCTCCTTCTCGGCACATGGCAGGATATTTATTTCTGCGAATTTGACGGACCGAGGACAAGAAAGTTCTTCGTCAAGGTCATGGGAGATTGAGCTATGGACAATATTGAAAAACTTGCTGATATCGTAAACAACTCCCAGAGAATAGTATTCTTCGGCGGTGCGGGAGTATCTACCGAAAGCGGCATACCCGATTTCAGAAGCGTTGACGGTCTTTACAATCAGCAGTGGAAATATCCGCCGGAAATGATACTCAGTCATACTTTCTTTATGGAAAAGACTGAGGAATTCTACCGCTTCTACAGAGCTAAAATGCTCTGCCTCGATGCAAAGCCCAATGCAGCTCATCTGAAGCTTGCACAGCTCGAAGCTGAGGGCAAACTTACAGCCGTTGTTACACAGAACATCGACGGACTTCATCAGGCAGCAGGAAGCAAAAAGGTCTATGAGCTCCACGGAAGCGTACTCAGGAACTACTGTACAAAATGCGGTAAATTTCACGATGTTGAATTCATCGCAAACTCTGAGGGCATACCCAAATGCGAATGCGGCGGCATAGTAAAACCCGATGTAGTTCTTTACGAAGAGGCTCTCAACGATGATACAGTCAGCGGTGCTGTACAGGCTATAGCAAACGCTGATACACTTATCATTGGCGGCACTTCACTTAACGTATATCCCGCAGCAGGTCTTATACGCTATTTCAAAGGCAACAACTTAGTTATTATCAACATGGCACCTACCCAAATGGACAAAAACGCAGATCTTCTTATCTGCGAAAGAATAGGAGAAGTTTTCTCCCGAATTTAGGAGGCTAAACATGAAACGACTGGTTACAGCCGCCTTGTCTGCCATAATGCTAATAGGCTGCGTCTCGCGCTCAGCGGAAGAAGAGTCAGCAGGATCGCAGTCTCAGCCAAGCGTCACTAAAACCGTAGCTTCAAACACTTCATCTGCTCCTAAAAAACTCGCGGAAACCACGATAATATACCGCGAAAAACTATACAATATCAATTCAGATATCAAATCCGACCTTTTTATCCAGTCAGACGGCAGAGTATGGTGCGGTTTCTACATGAACGAAGAAGGCACTATTGATAGATTCAACCGATTATGGACAAGTGAAACCGATTATTCGTCAAGCTATCAGCTTCTGGACGATCTGTGGTTAAGCTCTGTTCTTACGGAAACAAAAGAAGACGATTTCATGCCATTCGATGATATCCGTGAGCTTGCTGCTCTCGATGATACCAAGGTTGACAATATCAGCTCTATCATCAGCAGCATTGATCCCTACAGCGCAAGCAGCGTCTATACGACTCCCGAAACAGCTGCTGCACCCGATGTCATCGAGACTTCATACAGCTTTATCGACTTTGTCATAGGCAGCAATATCTGCCGTGCCTATGAGTATACTCAGTCATACGAAAGTATGATACAGGACGAAAAGGCTTCACAGGCCATAGACTTTGTTCACAGACAAAGCTTCTATAGAGACTGGCGTGAAAAATGCAGTCAGAATCTTCTTCCAAGGGAAGAATCAGAAGAATGAAAAAAGTCCTAAAGCACAATCCCCCCGTGCTTTAGGACTTTTTTATTATTATCATAACATTCCGTTTGCTTTCTTGAAGTCGATGAATTCCTCATATGTGCCCTGTCTGTCAAGGCAGCCCTCGGGAAGTATCTCGATTATACGGTTTGCAGTAGTCTGCATTATCTCATGGTCGTGAGACGCGAGAAGTACAACGCCCTTGAAGTTGATAAGGCTGTTGTTTACAGCTGTGATACTTTCAAGGTCGAGGTGGTTTGTAGGACGGTCGAGAAGAAGTACGTTCGAGCCGAAAAGCATCATACGTGAGAACATACATCTCACCTTTTCGCCTCCCGAAAGTACATTTACAGGCTTATATACATCATCACCCGAGAACAGCATACGTCCGAGGAATCCGCGGAGATATGTCTCTGTTTCGTCCTTTACGGAATACTGTCTTATCCAGTCGAGTATTGAAAGCTCGCAGCCGTTGAAGTACTCTGAGTTGTCAACAGGCATATATGAAGTAGTAACGGATACTCCCCATTTGAAGCTTCCGCTGTCAGGCTGCTCCTCTTCCATGAGTATCTTGAACAGCATAGTGATAGCCTGCTCGCTTTCACCTACGAATGCTACCTTGTCTGTTCTGCCAAGTGTGAAGCTTACGTTGTC
>NZ_JAEEMU010000013.1 GCF_016283395.1 Ruminococcus sp. | reverse complement strand
ACAGGTATGCACTCACAGAACAGACGTTGATGTGCTCTGGAGCAATGACGATATATCGGTATGGGAAGAAACGATACACCGCACCCGTCACTCATCTTTCCCTATATGCGGTGAAAGTGTGGACAATGTTATCGGAGTCCTCAACGCAAAGGACTATTTCAGACTTGACAACAAGACACGCGAAAACATAATGAAGGAAGCTGTCCGCGAACCATGCTTCGTTCACGAAAGCATGAAGGCTGACCGCCTTTTCGATCAGATGAAACAGCGCGGTGCAGACCACTTTGCAATAGTTGTAGACGAATACGGCGGAATGAGCGGTATAATAACTATTACCGACCTCGTTGAGGAGCTTGTAGGCGATTTCGCAGACGATCCCGAGGACGAGCCTGCTGTAAGACTTGAAGAGACAGAGGAAAATGTATGGACAGTTCCGGGTATGACCTCACTCAGCGACGTATGCGATGAGCTTGAAGTTACTCTCCCTGCGGATAAATACGAGACTTTCGGCGGATATGTCATAGCTGAACTGGGAGAGATACCTAAGGACGGTTCTCAGCTCTCATTCAAAAGTGACGGGCTCGAAATCGAAGTTCTTGAAGTTAAGCATCACCGTATTGAAGTCTGTCGTGTCAAAAAGCTTCCTCTCGTTGAGGAAAAGGAAGAAGAATAATAGTGATCAGTTATCAGTGATTAGTGCATAGTTAAGGGGCTGCCAAGGCAGCCCCTTGTTTTTATGCAAAAATCAACATATATGTATACGGTGTCATCGGCGTTCCGTATTATTTCAATGTTATACACGGCAAAAAGCCCGTAAGCTTAAAGCTTACGGGCTTTACAATTACATTGTTATTACGAAGCAGACGCTCTTGCCTGGCTGGTTCATTATATGCACCTTAAACTTATGCTTGTCTATGATAGACTTCGCAATGGCAAGTCCAAGACCATAACCGCCTGTTGCACGGTTTCTGGACTGGTCGCTTCTGTAAAATCTCTCGAAAATCTTGTCTGTTTCTTCTTCCTTGATACCTTCACCTGTGTTGTATACCGAGAACAGCTTTCTGTCGCCTGTTTTCTTCAGCGTTACCCTTACAGTACCGCCTTCGTTTGAGTATTTCAGTGCGTTATCAATGAAGATAGCAGCCATCTGCTTTATATGCTTCTCACTTCCGCAGAGCATTACATCATCGTCAATGTTCACTTCAAACTTCTTGTTGTTCTCAAATGCCTGACACTCGAAAGGAAGTGCAGTATTGACGATAGCCTTGCTGAGATTGAAGTATTTGCGTTCAAGGTCTGTATTGTTGTTTTCGAGCCTTGTAAGGTTGAGCAGGTCATTTACAAGTATGCTCATACGGTCGGTCTGCGCCTTGATGTATTTGAGCCACTTATTATCACCTATCTCACCTTCAAGTACATCTGCATTTGCAGAAATAACTGTAAGAGGAGTTTTAAGCTCGTGGCTTGCATCTGATACGAACTGCTTCTGCTTATCGAAAGCTGTCTTGATAGGCTGGATACTTCTCTTGCTGAAGAAGTATGCAAGAACAGAAAGTATAACAAGTGCTATAGAACCTATGATAATAGTTGTTCTCTTGAGCTGTCTGAGCATATCCATTTCATAGCTCTTGTCTGTGAATACCATAAGAGTTCCGTTAGGCTTTGAAGTCTGATAGAACTGATACGAATTCACCATACCTGTATCAATATTCTCTTCAAGTATCCTTGTGATGTAATTCTGTGCTGTTTCAGCATTCATATCATCATTATTCTTAGCATCAAGATATTTTCCGTTCTTATCTGCCATGATAACAAAGAACTCGATAGAACCCAGCGACTTCGGGATAGGCTCTTCCTTAGGAGCATTTACAGCAGTATTCTGACGAGACTGATAATTCTGCTGAACACTTGTAGCATCAGATGATGCTGCGGAAAGATCCGTTCTGTTTGCAAGAGGCTTTATGTATGCCGACATATCATCACTGTAGCTGTATGCAGTTTTGTCGGCAATTATTTTCTCATCGGCATCAGTTGTTTTTTCTTCTGAAACGTTATCATAACGGGGATCCATTTCACCGTGATCGTTTATCGTATCATAACGGGGATCATTTTCGCCGTGGTCGTTACGGGTCACAGGATACTCGCTTGAGTAAGCCTTAGTCTGCTCCCATACCCACGGATAATAGCCCCACATCCATGTGTACCATGGATAAGTGCCCTGTGCATTTGGATCGCCCCACTGACCGTTCCACTGTCCGTTATTGTTCTGGTCGCCCCATTGTCCGTTCCACTGTCCGTTATTTGGATCGCCCCACTGACCGTTCCATTGTCCGTTATTTGGATCGCCCCACTGACCGTTCCACTGTCCGTTATTCTGATCTCCGTTGTTCCAGTTGCTCCAGTCCCAGCCGCCCTGGTCCCACGAAGGAGTTGCTCCAGATGAAGCATCAGCAGACGGAGCCTGTGTTTCTGGTGCCTGGGTTGCAGGTGCCTGAGTTTCGGGAGGTACAGTCTCAGCAGGCTGCTCATCATGCGGCTCATCATAAGACTCCTGATTTTCCTCGATAGCCTGTGTATCTTCCTGAACAGGATCTGTAGGAGCGTCTGTCACCTTTTCCTTTGCCTTTTCGGTAGATGTCGAAGCTTCGGTAGCGGACGGCTTTTCCGTAGTAGTCGGATCAGTCGGCTTGGTCTCTGAAGGCTTTTTCTCCTTCTCGTACCTTCTGTCATCTCTGTTTTCGTTATTCATCGGCACGGCGTACTTGAACCTTGCCTCTTTTTCATCATACTCTATTCCCGAAGCTATCTGCATCAGGACTTCCTTTGACTGTCCGCGCATTACAGCTTTTGTAATAACATTGATCGAGCTTATAAGTGCCACAAAGACCGCAAGAAGAATACTAACGATCATTGTAAAAAGCTTCATCTGCGCTTTTTTGAACATCTTATCATGTGCCTTTTTGAACATAACAGCATTCCTCCTCTTTATTCAAGTGAATAACCGATGCCTCTGGCAGTTTTTATCTGTACAGGAGCAGATATGACTGAAAGCTTCTTTCTGAGGAAAGATATGTATACCTCTATATTATTGTACTCCACATCTCTCTCGTAGCCCCATATCTTTTCAATGATACGCTCCTGTTGAAGTATCTGGTG
>NZ_JAEEMU010000012.1 GCF_016283395.1 Ruminococcus sp. | reverse complement strand
AATATTTACATCTTTTGCTGTATACTCTAAGCTGTTAGCCTTTGCGTATTTTTCAGCTGCCGAGCCTGAGAACACGCTCATAGAGAAGCCGCTTACCTTGGTTTTCTGCTCGTTTGCATAAGTGAAACCGAAAGCATCTTCACCGACCTGAGCTACGCTCTTTGGTATATTTACCTGTTTCAGCTCCTCACAGCCGAGGAACGCTTCCTTGCCTATGGTCTTTAGTCCCTCTGTAAGCACTACCTTATTCAGCTTCATACAATAAGCAAAACCAAGTTCGTCAATAAGTTCAAGAGAAGCCGGCAGGTCTACGGTCTCAAGTCCCATATCGAACATAAATGCACCAAATCCGATGCTTTTGAGGCCCTCTGCGAAGTCAGTTTTCTTGATAGATGAGCAGTTCCTGAACGCTTCGTCTTCTATGTATACCAGCGAATTAGGCAGGAACAGATTGGTTATCTGGGCGCAGGTGGAAAATGCACCGCTTTTGACAGTGTTTACACCGTTGGGAATGACTACATCGCCGCTTATCTCAGTTGAAGCACGGTAGATAAAGTGCTTGTCTTTATCCATTAGCATCTCGTTCTCATAGATGAAATTGCTCGTTGCGGAAGCATCAATATCATTTATTGAGAACCAGCAGCCCATAGCGTTGTCGTTTATTTCTTTAAGCGAAGCAGGCAGACGGAATGAGCTTATCTTGCCGCACTGATAAAATGCATAGTCGCCGAATGAAGTTATGGTATCGGGAAGCTCTACATTTTCAAGATTATCGCAAAGTGCGAATGTAAACGGAGCAACTTCCGTAAGTGTATCAGGCAGCTTTACGCTTTCGAGAGCACTGCACGAGAAGAATGCATATTCACCGAGAGATTTCAGCTTTTTCGGCAGTTTTACGTTTTTGAGCGATGCACAGCCGTAAAAGGCTCTTGGTTCAATAGTAGTTACAGAGTCGGGGATATCAAGTGAGGTTATTGCAGTACAGTTCAGAAATGCGCCCTCACCGATAGCTGTTACAGCAGTACCGTTTCTCATTGAAGGTATGGATTCTACGATAGTAGCCGTACACTGAGTTATCTTGTAAGTATTGTCGTCTGTGAGCTCAAAGACAAACGAACCGTCAGTCAACGGATCGTCGCCTGCACCCTGTAAATTATCAGCAGCAGCACTGAACGGTACGCTGCATAATGTCATAAAGCCTGCTACAAATAAAGCGGCAGCCTTTTTTATATCAATCCTCATCGGATACTTCCTCCTCATCGTCCTCATATTCTTCATCATCGTCATCTGCGTCCTCGTCAGCCTTTTCTTCCTCCTGCTTCTTGCTGCGGAGCTCGGCTGCCTTTTCTTTTCTTCTGGCTTTATCAGCAGCAGCCTTCTTCTTTTTTACGCCCTTGCCGATGAGTATGCCGAGGACTGTGAGGATAGCTGCGCTTATGATGCCGATTAGGGTATAAAGGAAGCGTGTATCCATGTTCTTTCCGAGTATTTCTGTTGTATTTGTAATGACCTCAATGCCGTTTTCTTTAGCGTATTCATATGCCTTAGAGCTTTCGGGAGCATAGAGCTTGAAGCCTGCAACGAGAAGGTCATTGCCTGTTTCGGAGTCCTTCGAGTCGGTGTCAGTGTCAGTATCGGTTTCAGCATCGGAAGAATGGTCCTTGCAGTAACCGAATGCACAAGTGCCGATAGTTTTGAGGTTTTCGTAAAGTCTCAGGCTTTTCAGTGAAGTGCAGTTATAAAATGCGTCTGCTTCGATAGTATTAAGTTTTTCTGAGACCTCAACGGAGCTGAGATTTGAGCAGCCCTCAAATGCGTATGCAAGTATTTTCTCAACTTTGGACATTTTCACGCTTTTGATGTTCTTATTGTTGAGGAAAGCAGACATGCCTATCTCCTTTACACTGTTGGGAACAGTGAAGCTGTCGCCCGATTTATTTGCAGGGTAGCAGAGAAGTGAAGTCTTGTCCTTTGAGTAGAGGATACCGTCGTTAGAGCTGTAATTTCCGTCGCCCTCACCGATGTTTATTTCTTCAAGCAGCGGGCAGTATACGAAAGGTTCATCGTCCTGCCAGTCCTTCAGACAGCCTGCGGCTGTTACTTTTTTCAGTGCGCCGCAGCCGCTGAACACAGCTTCTGCGATAGTCTCAGCACCCTTGAACTCGATAGTTTCAAGCTTTGCACATTCAGCAAAGGCAGCCTGACCTATTTTCTTTACACTTTCGGGGATAATGAGAGTTTTGAGCTCTGGACATTGCAGGAATGCACTTTCTCTTATTTCAGTGACTGTATCGGGCAGGATTATCTCCTCAGCCTGACAAGGTGTGAAGCAGCCGGGGTATACGACAGTTATTGTATTTCCGTCTATTTCCGAGGGTACAGTAACGGTCTTGTCCGCAGCTCTGCATGAGATGAGCAGAGTTGTATTGTTCTTGATAGCGTAGGTATAATCGCCTGAATTGACAGTTTCTAAGTTCAGGAGCTCTTTCTCCTGTGTATATTCCTCACGGGTGAGGAAAGTGAAGCTGTTTTTATAGTCGTAGTCGCTGTCGGAGTCTGTAGAATATTTGTAAGCTGCACCGCCTATCTTACCGACTAAGGTAAAATCGTTCATAGGTATGATACCGCCGTATTCCGATGAGCGGTATCCGAAAGCGGAATAGCCGATCTCCTGCACAGAATCGGGGATAACTATAGTATCGAGCCCTGTATCCACGAAGGCATACTGTCCGATAGACGTGAGCGACTCTGGGAGAGCTATATCCTTTATGAGACTACAGCTTGAAAAAGCACCGCCGCCGATAGCTTCAAGACTGTCAGGGAAAATAATATTTTCCATTGTGCTGCAATTCGAGAATGCATAGTTAGGGAGAGCCTTTATTATAGTCTTACTGAGATCCACGGATTTAAGGTATATCATGTCGCCGAATGCGAAAGCACCTATCATCTCAAGCGAAGTCGGGAAATTCAGAGTGGTGAGTTTTGCACTGTAGAACGAAGCAAATCCGAGAGTAGTAACTCCCTCGGGGATAGTATAGCTGTCGCCCTCCTTGCACCACGGATAGCATATCAGAGTTTTCATGTCCTTGGTAAAGAGGACTCCTTCAACAGAAGTATACTCAGCATTACCGCTGTCTACTTTTATCTCCTTGAGCTTTGTGCAGTACATAAAAGGGTTGTCTGCGGAGATATACTCAATGGAAGCAGGGATAGTAACGGTAAGGTACGGATTGCTTTCGTGGTCTTTACCCAGAGCGTTCTTGCCAAGCTCAGTGACTTTTTTGCCTTCG
>NZ_JAEEMU010000011.1 GCF_016283395.1 Ruminococcus sp. | reverse complement strand
GGTCCACATGATGATGTTTATTATAACGAATACCGCAGCAGCTGCCGCGATAACAAGTATTTCGCCTGTTGTCATATATATCGCTCCTTTGCTGTCAAAGCTCGGCGCGGAAGAGAGCGACGGTAATATTGTCGCTTTCCTCTCTCTTTTTTACAGTTTCTATAAGCTCACGCATTTTTGACTGCATATTCTTTTTGGTTGCAGTCTTTTTTACCGAAAGCTCCTCGAACAGCTCTTTTTCCGTCAGTACATGGCGGAAGCCGTCGGAGCAGACCATATAGGTCACATCGTTTTCAAGATTTCCCAGTCTTATTTCGGGAGCGACCTCTCCCGTAACCCCTATACACTGTACAAGTGCATTCCTTCGGGGGTCAACGAGAGCCTCTTCGGGAGTCATTTTGCCCATTTTTACTGCGCGGTTCACGTAGGTATGGTCATCGGTTATCTGGCTGAGCTTGTCGGATATCTTATATATTCGGCTGTCGCCCACATGAAATGTCATATACTCGGAGTTTACGGCTATTATACCCGTAGCTGTAGTGCCGAGCTGAATGCTGTTCTGCGCACCGTAGTGAACGAGCATAGCGTTCAGTCTGCGGAGTCTGCTTATCACATTATGAGCTGCGGTCTGCCAGTCCCAGTCGGGAAGCTCAAAGGGGAACTCAGTATCGAACCAGTCCGCAAAGCTTCTTACCACCTCTGCGCTTGCAAGCTCTCCCCGTGAGAGTCCGCCCATTCCGTCGCATACCATTACAAGTGCAGCCATACCCGTACTTGTTTTTGCAGTTTTGACGCATACGCTGTCCTGATTTATTTTTTTAGAGATACCGATATCGGTATCACAGGCTGCAATATATTTCATAATTCCCCCTTACGGCGGACATTACCCGTCTATAAAATCGAATTCTTCGTTGGAAAGCTTCAGAACATCGCCGTTTTTTATTTTTATCTCCATATTTGCAGGCACGGCAGTTCCGTTGATGTATGTTCTGTTTGTTGAGTTGTTATCTTCAATGTAGCACGAGCCGCTGCGAGTGTATATAGTTGCATGGACTCTGCTGACAGTTCTGTTTTCGGTTATGCAGAGATCTACCTTGTCCCGTTCCTTGCCTATCCTGAAAACAGGCTTGTCGATATTCACTGTAATCCCTGTGGCGCGTCTTGTGAGCTTGGGATAATTCTGCGGAGCCGATCTGATGTGCTCTGACTTTACAAGCTCGGGAAGCACGTTCTTCTTATCACTTTTAAGTGAAGGTATTATCTTAGGCTCGGGGACTTCGGGAGCAGCTGTGTGCTTGAACTCCTGTGAGCCTTTGTTGATATCGTTGATTATGGTCTGAGCCATATTATTTATATGCTGAGAAGGCTCGGGGATATGAGGCTTGCTGAACTGTGTATGCTCGGATTTTGGAGTTGTTGAAGCAGGTCTGCTGAACTGAGTATGTGCAGGCTTTGCAGTCTGAGCAGGGAACAGAGAAGGTACTTCCTTGCGGATATACTCCTTTGCTTCCGAGATAGTGAAGCCGCTTTCACGGCAGACGAAATTCATAAAGCCGTCAACGGCTGAATAGTCGCTCTGAGACTTGTACTGCGCAAAGGTGGATATCTTGCGCAGACAGTTTACGATACCGTCATTGCAGCTCTCATTGTACCACAATGGCAGATAGAAAAGATATATGTCAAGATCAGCCGTATCAACAGTTATAAAGTTTGGGTCGAGGACAATATTCTGCATATTGAAGCCGCAGGTCTCTGCTACCTTTATTATGTCCAGCAGATTTTTTATGATACAGAAGTATTCCTGCTTGTCGATACCGCTTCTTATCTTATTTATAAGTGGGATACCCTTAGCACCTGTGAATTCGAGGCGGTCTGTACCCTCTGCGAACGGAACGAGCCAGCCCTTTATGCGGTTATCGATGAAATATCTGTACTCAGGTTCGTTGAGTATTTCGTTTCCCGTAAATCTGCATTTTATACATACTTCGTCGTTTATTTCAGTAAATTTTAGCTTTGCCACATTACCGCTCCTTCCGTGGTTTTCTGCCTTTTATTATACAATATTATGCATATAAAGTCAAGATAAGTGAGCAGTTATTAGTGATTAGTGCATAGTGAGCAGTCAACAGAAATAAAAAGACCGTCCAGAAGGACGGTCTTTAATGTTTAATTACTTGCTGCTCTTAGCTTTAGCATCCATCTTATTCTTCCACCATGACCATGTTACAGGAGCAACAAAGAGTGATGAGAATGTACCTGAGATAAGACCCATCATAAGAGGTACTGAGAAGCTGAGGAGCGAATCATAGCCTGTTACAAGAACAACTATTGTGATAACGAGCATTGTGCCGATTGTTGTAATAGAAGTTCTTACAGAACGTACAAGAGACTGTGTACAGCTTACGTTGATAAGCTCGTTAAGTGAAGCCTTAGGCATAAGCTGACGGTTTTCTCTTATTCTGTCGTAGATAACGATAGTGTTGTTTATCGAATATCCGAGGATAGTGAGTATAACGGCAACGATATTTGAATCAATGTTGAAGCCGCATACTATTGTAGCTGTGAAAGCTACGAATATATCGAGGCAGAGAGCGAATATAGAGCATACACCTGCTGACCAGCCGCCGATATTTCTGAATCGGATAGCGATATAGATGATAACGATCAATGCTGCAAAAAGTACAGCTATGAAGCACTTGAGAAGAAATTCACGGCCTGATGAAGGTGTTACGTCGTTTGAATCGTATATCTCAAGTGAATTATCCTTGAACTTGTCTTTGAGAGCGTTTGTGAGCTCTTTCTGTCTTTCAACTGTAAGTCCCTGATCTGAAGTAAATGAGATAGTGACCTGCTTTCCGCCTGAGTCAAGGCTTTCACCTGTTCTTACTACAACTGATGAACCAACGATGTCCTTTACTGTGTTTCCGACTTCGTTTGTGTCTATATCACCCTGATATGTGTAAGTGATAAGTGTACCGCCCTTGAATTCGATAGCAAGGTGTATACCTCTTATTATCGCACCTGCGATAAATACAACGAGAACAGCGATAACAACGCCGAGGATAAGCTTTTTCTTTGAACAGAAATTATATACCTTTGACGGAGTAGTTACGATTTCTTTCTGAGTATTCTTCTTGCTCATTTCTCGTCACCTCCATAAAGCTTTCTGTTTCTGAAGCACTTGAACTTGGAGAGTGAAGTTACCATAAGTCTTGATGCGAATACACCGAATATGAAGTTGCAGATAACACCTGCAAGGAGTGTGAATCCGAATGAGTAAACAACGCCCTCA
>NZ_JAEEMU010000010.1 GCF_016283395.1 Ruminococcus sp. | reverse complement strand
AGCCCGAGCCTTTAGTCCTTAGCCGTTAGTTTAGCGTGGACGGCGTTCAACTGTCCGAATTTTGTGATATTGCCGATAAATGACATAATGCAGGTCTTGGATCTATTATTCACTTCTTTTTGCTGTCAGACCTGCTGCGAGGCAGAATACGCAAACTACACCCAGAACTATCTGCGCCATCAGGAAGCTTTGGGTAATGAGTGAGATAATAAGTATTAAAAAGCTGATAACAGCTCCGATCAGACTGATAAAATGTACTTTTGATGTTTTTTTCATAGTGTTTTTCATAGTGCTTTTCTCCTTTACTTGTTAAATTTGATTTTTGTATTGTAAACTAACGGTTAAAGTTTTTATAGCTTTCAGCTCACATTTCCGTACTCTGAAATAAAAAGAGCCGTAAAGTAAAAACTGTACGGCTCCATTATAACATATTCCTAACAAAAAATCAACATTTGTGAGAAAATTTTTGTACATCTTCTAAAATGAGGGGGGCGGCAGCGTGACGCTGCACCCTTTCTCCGCGATATAGTTAACTCTAATGGCAGATAATATCCGCGAGGAACAATTAACGAAATGCGGATATCATCGCGTGAACGGAGACTCTGCGCTTATATACGAGCAACGCCTGTATCTCTTGCAGCCTGAGCAACAGCCTTGGCAACAGCCTGAGCAACTGTCTTGTCCAGTGCGCTTGGGATAATGTAATCTGCGCTGAGCTTATCGTCTGTAACGAATGAAGCGATAGCCTTAGCAGCGGCTATCTTCATAGCGTCGTTGATATCGCTTGCGCGAACATCAAGAGCGCCGCGGAATATACCGGGGAATGCAAGAACATTGTTTATCTGGTTCGGGAAGTCGCTTCTGCCTGTACCAACAACAGCTGCGCCTGCTTCCTTAGCGAGGTCGGGCATGATCTCGGGAGTCGGGTTAGCCATCGGGAAGAGAATAGGCTTGTCAGCCATAGACTTTACCATTTCGGGAGTTACGCAGCCGGGTGCTGATACGCCGATGAATACATCTGCGCCCTTGATAACTTCTTCGAGGCTGCCCTTTCTCATCTGCTGGTTTGTGATCTCAGCCATTTCGTCCTTCATAGGATTCATACCCTCAGGTCTGCCCTTGTAGATAGCACCGTTTCTGTCGCAGAGAACAACGTCCTTGAGTCCCATAGAGATGAGGAGCTTGATGATAGCGATACCTGCTGCGCCTGCACCGCTTGTAACAACTCTTATCTCGTCAAGCTTCTTGCCGACTACCTTGAGAGCGTTGAGCATAGCAGCAAGAGTAACAACGGCTGTACCGTGCTGGTCGTCGTGGAATATCGGGATATCGCAGCACTCCTTGAGCTTCTTCTCGATCTCGAAGCAGCGCGGAGCTGAGATATCTTCAAGGTTTACGCCGCCGAAAGAGCCTGCAAGGAGACGTACTGTATTAACGATATCATCAACTTCCTTTGAACGAACGCAGAGCGGGACTGCGTCAACGTCACCGAATGCCTTGAAGAGTGCGCACTTGCCCTCCATAACAGGCATACCAGCCTCAGGACCGATGTCGCCGAGACCGAGAACAGCTGTACCGTCAGTAACTACAGCAACGAGATTTGAACGGCGTGTGAGCTCATAGCTCTTGTCAACGTCCTTCTGTATTTCGAGGCATGGCTGTGCAACGCCGGGAGTGTAAGCGAGAGAGAGGTCATCTCTTGTTTCGAGAGGAGCACGGCAGATAACTTCTATCTTGCCCTGCCATTCCTTGTGCTTTTTAAGGGATTCTTCTGCATAATTCATGGTTTAAATTCCTTTCAGTGTCTTAATTTTAAAAAAGCGGAGAACATAAGAGTTCTCCGCGAAAATGCTTATTTGCGGTTTCTCAGAACTGGATCTGGTCAATAACGCTTCTCAGTGCCTTTGCGCTGGCCTGAAGCTTCTCTATCTCCTTATCGTTGAGCTTTGGTGAGACTTCTCTCTCGATACCGTTGCTTCCGATAACACATGGGAGACTGAGGCATACATCGCTGATACCGTATCTGTCGTTTATCATAGTAGAAACCGTTAAGATGTTCTTTGAGTCACGGAGAACAGTGTCACATATCTTGTTAACGCTCATTGCGATAGCATAGAAAGTAGCACCCTTTCTCTTGATGACTTCTGCGCCTGCCTTGCGGACTTCGTCGATGATCTCATCTTCATCAAGGTCTGCGTGATCCTGATCTGCGCAGTATTCATCAACAGGAACGCCTGCTATGTTCATTATAGACCATGGGATAAATGATGAATCGCCGTGCTCGCCGAATACATAAGCGTGGATGCTGTTAGGGCTGAGACCTACGTGGTCAGCGATTATGGAACGAAGTCTTGAAGTGTCAAGAGCTGTACCCGAACCAATAACCTGATTAGGTTTGAGGTCTGTACACTTCAGAATAGTGTATGTAAGGATATCAACAGGATTGCTGACAACTACATAGATAGCATCGGGAGCGTATTTAGCCACCTGAGGCATTACTTCCTTGATGATATTTACGTTGGTCTGAGCAAGGTCGAGACGTGTCTGACCTGGCTTTCTTGCAAGACCAAGTGTGACAACTACGATATCGGAGTCTTTAGCGTCCTCGTATCCGCCGTCGAATACTTCAACGTTCTCACCGAATGAAACGCCCTGACGTATATCCATAGCCTCGCCCTTTGCCTTAGCCTTGTTGATGTCAACAAGAACGATATCAGAGCAGGTACCTGCTACTGCGAATGTATAAGCAACAGATGCGCCGACATTGCCTGCGCCAAGTATAGTTATCTTTGTACCGTTTTTCTCAGCCATTATGTTAACCTCCATAAATCTCGGTGGACTCTGCCTACATCATATCTTTTTTTCATTTTGCAGAGCTATATGTACTTATTATTATAAACACAAAGGTGAAAAATATCAAGCAAAAACGCGGCTTTATTGCAAAAATCGTAAATTCATACAAAAGGCAGTAACATTTAACAAAGCTTTTTCACTCTGCGGATAATAGGCGGTGATTAGCCCGACCAATTAAAAAATCCGATTTTAAAATGAATAATATGCAAAATAAAGTGAATATTTTTGAAAATAATGAATATTTATGCAAATATACTTGACATTATTTTACTATGTAGTATAATAGATTTATATTGCAAATCCACGCAAAGTTTATGCGTTTATATTCAGGAGGTAATTACTATGGCAAACAAAAAGGATATCAAAAAGGTAGTTCTGGCATATTCAGGCGGACTCGATACATCTATCATCATTCCGTGGCTCAAGGAAAACTACAATAACTGTGAAGTTATCGCTGTTTCAGGTGACGTAGGACAGGGCACAGAGCTTGA
>NZ_JAEEMU010000037.1 GCF_016283395.1 Ruminococcus sp. | reverse complement strand
TGATCTCAGCATTGAGACCTGACTTAGCGTTTCCGCCGTTGCCTGCATCACCGCCGATCTGAGCACCGCCGCCGTTGAAGCCGCCTGCAAATCCGCTCCAGTCCATGCCGCCTCCATTGTCGCCGCCGAAGCCTCCCCAGTTCATTCCACCGCCGTTGCCGCCGAAACCGCCCCAGTCTCCGAAGCCACCGCCAACATTGTTGTTTGTGACACTGCCTAAGTCAATATTCCCATTTGCGGCAGTTGAAGAAAATGGTATACTTGTTGCGATCATCATCGCGGATACGGTTCCGCTGATGATCTTTTTGAATGTTTTCGTTTTCAATCCAATCACTCCTTTGGTTAAACACTGTTTTATAAACCTATTAGCGACTAAATAAACCCCTTATAAGCAAATGCTCTATATATTTCACTTTTAGAATATTCTATTTAGTAATTAAATACAAGTCAATATTTGCTGTAATTAATTTAAGTTATCATTTTTTGTGATATTAATTAAACAATCCGATTGGTCATACCATGTGACTTTATTCGTGCGGTGGATATTATAAATATTTAGTGGATTTTTTGCAGATTCAATCTTATTTATACCGCAAGTTTAAAAATATTCTAAAAGAATTCGGAAAGATATAATTTTACTATTTCAGCATATTTTTTCAGTTACAGAAAGCACTTTGTAAAAACATAATACAGCAGAAGATACTCTTGAAAATCTTTTCCAAAATTCAATGCTGAACAGTTCGACTTGTTATTTATAACAGTTTTTCTTTTGCAGAATTACAGATCGTATACTCAATATCAATTACCACAATATGTATCCAGAATTTATGCTGCATTTTGCACAACTATTTCCTCTGCTAATTGTTCAACGCACCGAATTTTGCGTAAAAAGTAACCTGTTAACAAATAATTATTGAAGTATTCTTACAAAAATGTTACAATTTGTATATAGATCAAATAGTCTCTTTAATTAGAAGATATTATAATAATATTTCATCTTAAATAGCTATATCGGCGACAACTGCTTTGACTCATTCATGCACTTTGATTTTATATGACTTTAATTCAAGATAAAAAGAAATAGAAAAGAATATATTGTTTTTTGAAAGGATTGGAAGGTATGAAAAGAAATCAGGAGAGCCAAAAAAATATAGAAAAAACACTAAGCAGGCTTTCATCACGAAAAAACGCTCCGATCAGTGTTTATATTATACTTTTATTATTATATATAATTGCCGCATTCATTATACGTGCTATGGCGACTTCAAATTCTGTTGTCAATATCTTCGGTGCATCGATACCATTCTACTCTTTCGCAGGCATTTTTTCCGCACTTTCCGAGATATGTGTTATATTCATGACATTTTACTTTCAAAAGAAAGGCTATTATACAGCCTTAGGATTACTTATAATTCAGCTTCCACTGGTTCTTTCAGGTATCATTTTTCATCACAACATCGCAAGTCTTCCGGGTGTATTCAGTAATCTTCTGGCTATTATAGCAATAACTATCATCTATTTCAACAACAAACAAGTTGATGCATACCAAAAGGAGCTAAGTGATCAGGCTGTAACTGATCAGCTTACAAAGCTTCCGAACAGATTTGCCTGCTCGAGACTATTGTCAGCTCTGGTAGAACGCGGCGATAAGTTTACTCTCGTTTCAATAGATATCAATGGCTTCAAAGGTATCAATAATACAATGGGATTTGAAACAGGCAATGCTGTACTTTGTGAGATCGCATCACGCTGGAAAACTATTGCCGACACAGGTATCACAGGTACACAAGATTTTATAACACGTTTAAGTGGTGATGAATTTGGTTTGATAATCCGTGATTATCAGACAGATAAGGATATTATCAATACGATCAAACAATATGAAGCTGTGCTGCAAAACCGTCTGACAGTTGATAACTGTGACTTGTATATCACTGCAAGCTTTGGATATGCCGAATTCCCTGTTGATGCCGAAACCAGAGACAGTGTATTCTCCTATGCAGATGCAGCAATGCATGAAGTAAAGCGTACCAACAGCAGCAATCATATCCTGCGTTTTACACCTGATCTTCTGAAAATAGAGCATACAATAGAAGTTGAAGGCAAGATAAGAGCTGCCCTTGAAAAAGAAACGATATACTTCAATCTTCAGCCACAGTTTGATATGGATCATAAGCTCCGCGGTTTTGAAGCACTTGCCAGAATGAAGGACGCTGACGGAACTAATATCAGCCCTGGAGAATTCATACCTGTATCAGAAAAAGTCGGACTTGTCGATAAAGTCGATGGAATGGTATTTCGTAAAGCAGCTATGTTCTTCGGTGAACTGCTTAGAAAGACGGGAGCAGATATAATACTGAGCGTCAATGTATCTGTACGTCATCTGATGAAAAACGACTTCCTTGATGAGATACGGAATGTACTGCAAAGCAGCGGTGTTCCCGCTAAAAATCTTGAAATAGAAATAACAGAGTCAATTATGATTGACTCTGTTGATAAGGCACTGCAATACATTGATGAACTTAAAGCTATGGGGGTCCAGATAGCAATTGATGATTTTGGTACAGGTTACTCCTCACTCAGTTACCTTAACCGCTTCCCCGCACATCTTCTGAAAGTTGACAAATCTTTCATTGACAAAATGAATACAAGTGAATCTTCAAGACAGTATGTTTCTGCTATCATATCTATTGGTCACATCATGGGCTTTGATGTTATAGCAGAAGGTGTAGAAGAAGCTGAACAAGTCGATACTCTTAAAGAAATCGGCTGTGACTTCATTCAGGGATTTGTATGGGGCAGACCATTGATGCCTGATGCAGCTGAAAAACTTGTTATTGATTCTGTCACCCAATAAATAATATAGCTGCCTGTTTTGCGTACATTACGTTTTTCGGATCGTTTTGTAAAACAGGCGGCTTTTTTCTGAACTATCCCCCTTTTTGTTGAAATTTTAAGTAGAATATGTTAAACTATCGACTTTCTACTATAAAATATGTTATAATAATGCGAGATATAAAGCAAATAGACATTAGAGCATTTTATGTAAGCTTTGTTTTTGGCATGAGCCTGTTAAAAAATTATCGAGGAGAATTGTCATGAACAGTAAAAAACAATCGCAGGAATATTCGCTCTCTCTACACTGATGAGTTCCGGTGCATTTACAGCTATGAACGCATTTGCAGCAGATTCCACAGATTACAAAACAGGAAAGATCACAGTGCATATGTATTAAGATGAGAATTTAAAAGACATTGAGTGTCGTTATTATAACGATATGCCAAATATTACTTACATCAAGCTCTCTGATTATTATAACTGCTGGTTAGGTCAGGATCTAAAAATAACAAACAATAACGATAGTACATACGAAGTCAAAGTTCCTATTGGCACAACGGGAACAATAGACATTAATAAGGATACCATTTCAACAGATGATGTTTTACAATTTTATTACCCTAAAGAATTCATTGAAAACGATACTTCAGATATCTATACATTTGTCAAAGGCACTTCTCAGACATCAGAACCAGTAAGTTACACTTGCGATTTATCTGAATATAACATAGATATACGCGGAGATGAGAATGAGGTATGGTATCCTGCTGCAACGTTATGTGATCTCTACGATATTACTGTTATGCAGGGTGATTTAATTGATGATAACCTGTATTTCTTTTACGGAATTCTTTCCCCCTACTCAAGAACAAATATGATTTCAAATCAGGAACATATAGATTCATTCACTGAAAAATACAAAAACGGACGACCAAAAGATCTGGTGGAGTTCAACTACAACGAGATATGCTTTAATTTTGATCAAAACTATGGTTTTCCCGGAAGATTTGTATACAACGATCTTCTTGCTGAGACAAATTTTGACACAATGCTCTCAACTGCAAGTGAAGGTACCAAAAAGATAAAAGAAATGCTCCTTTCCGAAGATGTATATGAATACTGTGCAGGTTATGATCTTCTTAATGACTACTTCTGGGACGGCGGACATACTGTTTTTTATGATACAATGATAGCTACTGAATCGGATTTTGCTGACAAAGTTAATGAAAAACTATCGTTAATAGGCTCACCAGAAGATGCTAATTATTATAAAGCAATAGAGGCGTACAAACTTTACAGCGGTCAATCTGCATTTGCTGCAAGAAATGAAATGCTAGAAACAGCTGATACTTATGAAGATTTAGGTCGCTACGCAGCTTATGCCGTAAAAGGAGATACTGCTTTTTTCTCATTCTTAGACTTTTACGTTGATTCAGATAAGTGGAAATCATATTATTTTAAAAATGATGAAATGCCGCAGGATCTCGTATCTCAATTCTATAACTGTGTTACTAAGGCAAATGAAGATCCTGCAATAAAGAACTTCGTTATTGATCTCGGCGCAAATCGCGGCGATTCTTCAGATATATTGGATTATATGATGGGACTTATATGCGATCTTGATAATTATAATATATCTTCTGGTTCTGGGAATGTGACTGGGAATATTAAATATTCAGTTGATAAAAATCTGGATAAAGTATATGACGAAAAAGATAAGGCTGTAAAGTTTGACCTTAATTTCGGTATAATAACATCTAATTTCTCATTCTCATGCGCTAATCTTATGCCTTCACTTGCAAAAGAAAACGGAATTATGCTTGTGGGCGAAACAAGCGGAGGTGGAACTTGTGCAACAAATTGTTTCGTTACACCTGACGGATTATTATATGCTCTTTCAATAGGTCAGAAATTTGTTGACAAGGACGGTAATTCTATTGATAACGGTATCAAGCCTGATTATGACATCGTAAAAGTAAACGATGACGGTACAAAGGATTATTCCGAGGTATACAACTTCAGCAAGCTCAGCTCCCTCTTTAACGAATTCTACGGCAAGAAGAGCGAGACTGAACCTTCAGTAACAACAACTACATCTACTACTTTAACTACCACATCTGCAACCACAACTACTACAACTGCGACTTCAACAACAAGCTCTTCATCTACATCAACTTCGACAACAACAACATCATCTTCTTCTACAACATCAAATACCACAACAGCAAATTCACAGAATAACGGAGATCTTCCTAATACAGGTAATAATTCTGTTGGCACAGCAGCCGCTGCTGCTTCTGCTTTTGTAATGGTAATTGCAGGCGGATTTTTGATTTTTATATCTCGCAAGAACAAGAATAAAGACGATAAAATAGTATAAAATGCCTTTTAAAGGAACTGTTTTCATAACAGTTCCTTTATTTTTTTGAAAAGTCAAAGAAATATAACACTCCCCCGTTTAAACGCTTGACATGTACATTTCAAAATGATATAATGTGAAAACACATGAAGATATATACCTCTAAAACAAATGCAATAAAAATAATCTTAAAAAAGCGCGTAGTTTTTTCTTCTCTTATCGTCTAATAAGTGAAGGTTCAGGAAAAAGATCTTTCAGAAAGGAGCAGGTCTATGGATAACGGTGCAAGTAGCTACCGCCGTTTTCTTGACGAAGGTGATTTACACGGATTAGATGAGATCATAATAGAATACAGCGACGGCCTGATACTGTACCTGACAAGCATAGTCGGAAACGTTCAGACAGCCGAAGAGCTTACTGAGGACACTTTTGTACTGCTCGGCACAAAGAAGCCTAAGTACAAAGAAAAAAGCTCCTTCAAAACATGGCTCTATGCAATTGGCAGGAATATGGCGATAGACCATATTCGCAAATACGCAAAAAAGACCTGTATTTCTATTGATGATACACTTGAAATGACAGATGATGAGGCTTCTGTTGAAGAAGCTTATCTCAGAAAAGAACAGCAGATAGCGATACATAAGGCAATGCGAAAACTACACCCGAAATATCAACAGGTGTTATGGCTCATTTATTTTGAGGGGTTCAGCAATAAAGAAGCTGCAAAGATAATGAAAAAAAGTCTTCGCAGTCTGGAATCCACCTTATATCGTGCTCGTAAATCACTTAAATCACAACTTGAAACGGAGGGTTTTGATTATGTTGAAGCATGAAGAAATGATTGAGAACGTACACCGCCGTATAGCTCAATATGAAGAAGAAAAGAAATTACAGCAATCCAAATTCAAAAACATCTTTTCTGCTACAAAACAAAAAAATAATGAAGAAGAATATACAGAAGTTGTTAACGGTACAGAGCGAATTGAAACTTCACACCGCACGTTACGTATAATAAGTACTATTGCTGCAAGTGCTGTGCTGGTAACCGGTATAGGTGCTACAAGTGTACTTCTGCACAAAAACAATTCCTTGAAGCCTACTGTAACAAACGAAGAGAATGATCTTAACGAGTACGAAACGAGTACTCTATCAGATAAAATAATATGTGACTCTCCATTTGAAGGAATACTGAACAGTCCATATAATATGCTTTTACCATCTCTTGAAATCACTGAATCAATGCGTGAGAAGATAACTGAGTTTCTTAATTCTCAGAAAGGCTGGAAAGTCGCTGATAATTACAGCAGATTTCTTCATGAGGAAAATGGAGGCGCATATTCGCCGCTCACACAAAGATTGGTATTGGCATATGATATTTACTATCTCCAGATATGCGATGATAATATAATCGAGTATTCTGTTTGTAATGACAATAGCAAATGGGAAAAGACATTTTATGAATGTGATAGTTTTACACTTATAAACGGCATTGCCGAGATCATAGAAAGCGAGATCACAGAAAATGAGCTTATAGATTATAGTGTTGATTTCGATGATGATGTATCCGGTTACAAGGTAGTTGAAGGTACAAGTGCTCCAGTTGAGCTGACACCTATACAGCAAACGCTTCTCAGGCTCTGCATGAAGAGTTACGGCTGGCTTGTGGAAAAAGCAGAAGCTGACCGTTTCTATGATCTCTCATTTGTAAATGAAGGCGTTGGAACTATTGGGATAATTGATGAAAATACTTACTATATTAAGAACGGTACGACCTATCTCTGCGATAGTCCCGGCTTCTCGAGTAATATCCGATGCATCATGAGTAAATATGATTATCCCGATGTTAAACTAAATATCAGCATATATGACGCTAAAAAAGAAGCTATAATTTCTACCGATGACAAGAACGATGCACTGCTTGCAAATTTCATATATAACGATCTCCCGTCAATGACCATATCATATGATAATGATCCTTCCGAAAACACCAACTCTACAAAGAAATACCATATTGATGTATCCTACAAATCAGGAGATACCAAACTCAGAAGCGTCAGCTTCAGCATAAGCAGCCTTGGAGATGTTGAAAGGCTTGATTATGTGCTTGATTCTGTATATGGCTGGTCACCTGCAGGCTGTATGTATTATACACTTGATCTCTCGGAATTTGAACATAAGCTTGACGAACTAATCAATAACAAACAGAGCGAAAAAACGCCAGAAAATAAGAAGGACACCGACAAAAAGGATAAGAACAATTCCGAAAGCGTACAGCCAACTACTCAAAAAGAGGATAAACCTGACAATAACGATAAACAACAGCAGGTCAAACCTACCAGCAATGAAAAACAAGAAGTTGAAACGACCACCAAAGCTGAACTGACAGAACCAACTAACCCGAATGAACAAAATCTTGGTGATCCTCATAAATATTATGATGATTGGCTCGCACCTACACCACACGTAATTATTGATTACGAGCTGCCAGATTATACATACTCCTCTGTTGCTTCATGTATCACTCATGACAATAATGCACTTGATGACTTCGTAGCAAATGTATTTGAACCGATGCTTGAACTCAAGGATTACAATTGGGGGCCCGACAGATACGCCAAAAACGGCTATACGATATACAGGATATATGAAACAGAAAAAAATTATACGGGAATACCTGCCAAATATATGATACGTGACGGTTATTTTATAGGTGATAATGATGCTGTTTCACTTTGTTCTTATATATACTTTAATGGTGACTGGGAGCCCTGTGGTGCCGAGAATTTCTCTTTCGACTATGCAAAGTTTGAAGAGCTCCTGAAAGAAACATTAAATTCTTCCAAATTACCTGATGAACAAAAAGAAAGTTAATAGAAACAAAGGCGGACGTTTCAAAGCGTTCGCCTTTGTTAACATATGAAAACAGGCAGTCCAATGGACTGCCTGTTGCTTTAAAATGACTCAACCGTCAGAAATCATTATCAATATCCAACTGTTTCACGATTGCTTGTAGTGATAACGTCCTCGTTATCAAATTCTACGACTTCTATCTCAGGTGAGATGTATTCTTCTTTAACATTCATGTTCATATTATTCTCCTTTCCTTAGCCAACATAGTCAGTTGCGGCAATATAATACTCATAAAGTGCATTTGCCAGTGCAACGTCCTTTTCAGGAGCAGCTTCATGGCTCAAAACACGATATGCCCATGCCAAAGGTGTGAATAAGTAATCAGTACCCTGATAATTTACATTGAATGTAGTGCCAAGCTGTGTAGGTTTAATATTTGGAACTTCAAAGCATTTCTTACCGTTTGCACCGTCAAATGCATAGATCTCTTCAAATGGTGAAATTTGAAGCTTATTGTTTTCATCGAATGTCCATATATCGTATGCAGCAACATCGTGACCTGACTGCTCATATTTAGCTGTATACAGACGAACAGAGATCTTTGAATTCAGAACAAGTGAGATTATAGCGTCACTTGACTCAAATCCCGGCTTGAACTTGTATATAGTATAGTCACCAAATTTATAAGCTGCATTAACAATATCATTCTTGTGGTCGTTTACCTTAGGCAACTCGCCGTTTCCAAAATAAGCTGTGGAAACTTTTCCGTACTGTCTTGTTGCCTCAACAAGTGCTTTAAGCTTCGGACTTGATGATGTATCAACAGTATCAAGATACTCATTTACAGAAAAAGAAAGAGTATCGATCGGTGTTTCACTGTCACCATAATAAAGATCAGCAGTAATTACTCTGTCCATTTTATTTGTGGCAACATTTGCGGTTGCGCAGTAAACTTCTATTCCGTTTATGGTCTTGAGTTCAAGCTGCTGAAGTCCTGTCTCATCGCAATCGCCAGAAAACTTAACTTTAAGATCATCAATATTTGCATCGCTGACAGGATTTACAATGAAATTCATACCGATATCAGAATCAAGAGTAATATTCTTTCCGCTGAATTTAGGTGCTTTAAGTCCTATAATAAAAGGATCCTCATAAGTACCGCTACCGCTTGTTATATAAAAGCCCTCAGGATCAACATAAGAATCCTCACGAGTTACATAAAATCCTTTGTGAAGTGTATATAACTCAACATCGCCTGTTTTCCAGATATACTGATTGTCCGTATCAGAACTTTCATATCCTGTTATTGCAATATCACTTTCAACTTTTGCTCTTGAATCGCCTGAATTCAAGTCATCATCAACTACGAACCAGGTCTCCCCTGTTATCGCAATGGTATCGCCAACCTTAAAAAGTGTGCCAACTTCAGGTTTCTTTGATTCTGATGCTGCATTAGCAACGATCGCGCTGTTTCCGTTAAACAAACCTCCAGCATTTACAGGCATTGCACCTGTTACAAGAGCCGCAGACATCAAGAATGCTGCTGTTTTTTTCCAACCACAGTGTTTTCTCATTATTAGGTCCTCCCGATTTTATAAAAAATGTCTTATTAAAAGCAGTTTGCTGCTAATAAACGTAATAACAATACAAATAACACAATTATTGCGGTAAAAAGCGATCATTTACCACACTTGCATTAAAAGTCTAAATGAAAAAGGGACGAGGATGCGTTATATGTTTTGTTATTATATTACGTTTTTTAATAAATTTTCGGACCTTTAACAATATACAGGAAGTGTATTATTAGTGAATAACAACTTTCAGTAATCCACATTATATCACAGTCAATTATAATTGTCAATACAAAAATTGACTTTTTTTCAATTTATTCGAAAATAAAATCAATTACACTTAAAAGAAATATTTTTTGCATAAATTTTACAATTTTAAAAAAAGTGATTTTCGTTTACTCTCACTTGCATTATCCGCAATGAAGTGATATAATAATTTCATCATGAAGATCGGAGAATAAATATGAAAAAATCAATATTTGCAATAATAATGTTAGCACTTCTGCTGACAAGCTGTAAAGACAGCGGTGGTTCAACATCAGACTATGTAGCTGATACCACCACACATACATCAACTGTAACAACTGCTGCAATCGAAAACAATATTGCTGCAACACTAACTACTACAAATATCGAAATTAAGACCGAAACCACAATAACAGAAAAAACAACAGACAGTGCATTAGTCACTACAGCAAAGATAACTGATAGTTTGACTGAAAGCACAACTGTTGATAACGACAATTCAAATGTTGAATCAGCTTTAACCCAGTCAACTGATTCCCCTACTGAGTCTGCTACCACTCGTACATATAATGATGAGCCGATAGATCTGCCAATTATCCCGATCGAATAATATAATCAAAAACATAGTTGTCTATTACGAAAAAAAGACGCAGCATATGCTACGTCTTTCTTTAAATATTAACTAAAATATAAATATTAGCCAAAATATCTCTTGAGAAGTCCTTCAAAAGCCTTGCCGTGGCGAGCTTCGTCTTTTGCCATTTCATGTACTGTATCATGTATAGCATCGAGATTAAGCTCTTTTGCTCTCTTAGCAAGCTTGAGCTTACCTTCTGTAGCTCCATGCTCGGCAGCAACTCTCTTTTCAAGGTTTTCTTTTGTTGAAGAAGAGAGAACCTCGCCAAGAAGCTCAGCAAACTTTGCAGCGTGCTCTGCCTCTTCGTAAGCAGCCTTTTCCCAATATGCACCTATCTCTGCATAGCCTTCTCTATATGCTACTCTTGCCATTGCAAGATACATACCAACTTCTGTACATTCGCCGTTGAAGTTGGAACGGAGTCCTTCGATTATTTCAGTATCAGTTACAGCCTTTGCAACTCCAAGTTCATGCTCGCAAGCAAAAACAAGCTTTTCTCCTGCTTCCTTTTCAATGAATTTTGAACCTGGAACGCCGCACTGAGGACATTTTTCAGGTGGTGCATCTCCTTCGTGAACGTAACCGCAAATTGGACATACGTATTTTTTCATGATTATTACCTCCGTGTTTTTATTATAATTCTGTGAACGGTTTTGTACCGAATCAACAGATATTTATACAGAATGCTTTACTCTGTCATGCTCCTCAGCACGTTTTCCGTCATTGAAACGATCAAGAGTACCTACAAGATATCCTGTTATCCTTCTTATTCTGTCAAAAGGGATATCCTTTGCAAAATCATACTGGAGATCTACGTATTCACCGTCTGTCTTTACAGTCATTCCAAGAATTTCTCTGTCACTGTACTTCTTTTTGCCATAATCAATATATGCGTTGATCTCGTCCTGTGAAAGCTGTTCACCTATAACATTTACCTTCATTGTAATGACCTCCATTAGAATAGTGTTGACTTTTGTCTGAATATATTGTATCATAAAGTAAAAGAAAAATCTGTTGCAAATGCAACAGAAAGGAGTTTTTTATGTTACCCGAAAATAACATATTGTTTAAAGGCATAGAACGCGAAGACTGTCGCCGTATGATAGACTGCTTCAACGCCGAGATTAAAAAATTCAAACCCGGCGGAAGAATCATGGATTATTCGGATAATCCAGATAAACTAGGTATAGTGCTTAACGGTACAGCAGTTATGGTCAGATATGATATAAACGGCGTAAGATCAATAATGGAATCTCTCGAAGAACAAAATATCTTTGGAGTATACTTTACTTTTACAGCCTCTCAGCGAAGCAGCGTTGAAATAATTGCAGAAACAGAATGTGAAGTAATGTTTGTAAGAAGATCGGAAATTACAAAAAGATGTGAAAATGCCTGCCAATGTCATTCAAGGGTAGTTGAAAATCTTTTGGAGCTTATGTCAGAAAAGGCTATCTCGCTCAACGAAAGAATAGAAGTCCTCAGTCAACGAACTATAGAAGATAAACTTATAAGCTGTCTCAGTATAATAGAAGAAAAAACTCCAAAAGGAAAAATTCCTCAGATCCCATTCTCTACAACCGCTTTATCCGATTATCTTTGTGTAAATCGAAGTGCGCTCCAACGTGAAATTACAAGGTTAAAACGAACAGGTGTGCTAACAATATCAAAAAGAAAATTTAAATTAATAAGAAACCTTGATTCAGACAATTGACACGCAGATTTAAATATGTTATAATATCATCTGTATTTTATATGAAAGGAAACTTACATAATGTTTTGGGAGATAATCAAAACAATCATACTTGGTATTGTAGAAGGCATTACAGAATGGCTTCCGATAAGCAGTACAGGTCATCTTATCCTCGTGGGAGAATTTCTGAAACTCGATAAATCCGATGAATTCAAGGAAATGTTCGACGTTGTTATACAGCTGGGGGCAATCATGGCTGTTGTCGTTATATTCTGGAAAAAGCTCTGGCCGTTCGGTAAAAAAGATAATCAGCATCCGCTGAATAAATCACCTTTCGGCCAAATGGTAAAAACAGATATATTCCAGATGTGGTTCAAGGTCCTTGTTGCTTGTGTACCTGCTGCTGTAATAGGTTACTTAACCGAGGACTGGGTAGATAAGCATTTCTACAATCCCTGGACTGTTGCGATAGCACTTATCGTATTCGGTATCGCATTCATTATCGTTGAAAACTGGAACAAAGGCAAAAAAGCGAAGATAAATACAATTGCTGAGCTTACATACAAAGCAGCATTTATCATCGGTATTTTTCAACTTATAGCTGCAATATTCCCGGGTACATCACGTTCAGGCGCAACTATAGTCGGTGCTCTCCTTATTGGTGTTTCGCGTACAGTTGCTGCTGAATTCACATTTTATCTTGCTGTTCCTGTAATGTTTGGAGCAAGTCTGCTGAAGCTTGTAAAGTTCGGTTTTGACTTTACAGGAAGCGAACTTGCAGTACTTCTGGTCGGTATGATAGTTGCATTTTTAGTATCTGTTTTTGTTATCAAGTTCCTCATGGACTATATCAAAAAACACGATTTCAAGGTATTTGGCTGGTATAGAATAGTACTCGGAGTACTTGTACTTGCATATTTTGGCGGAAAAGCAATATTGAAATAAGAAAAAAGCAGCTCAATGAGCTGCTTTTTTATGCTTATTCAAAAGAATCAAGGTCAATTCCTGCAAGAAGCTCTTTAAGCTCTGCAAGCTCGTCTGCTGTAAGAGTTACGCCCTTGCCCATTCTTGAATGATCAGGAGACCATTCTCTAATGTCGTACTTAGGTTCGTGCTCGTTCCAGCTTACCATGTTAAGCTCTTTTGTCCAGCCTTTAGCGTTCTCAGAAAGAACACCCAATTTCTCTGTGATCTCGTATTTAAGTTCAGCCAATGCGATCTCTCCTTTCCAGATATGGCTATTTACCATTCAATTTGATATTATATCATAAAAAAATCAATTTGTCCATACCCAAAAAGTAAATTTTATATGGATACGCGTAAATAATCAAGTGCTTTGCTGTAAAGCTGGCAAGGTCTTACTTTCAGACTTATGAGCATTTCCGCAAAAGCTACTGCATCTTCTATATTTCGTGAAAAATCAGATATTATCTCTTTATGACCATTTCTGTGGTCGATAACTTCTATGCCGTATGTAATAACTTCATCATCAAATATCCTCATTCTTCCGCTTAAAACTCTGTATGCAACTTTGTTATCGCCAAATATTTCCATATAGATCGTTTTATCTATGACCTCACGCTTTATTTTTTTAACTACCCCGAACATTTTTATGCTCCTTTCTTTTATGACTGATGACTTTAATATTATAACATTAGTCAGAGTGTTTGTGAACGGGGATTTTTTTGTAAATCGGATTATTTAAAATACTTTTATGCCGAAAAAGCTCATCGTTTTCGATGAGCTTTTATAATTCTATTCCATATCTTTGATCTGCATATATATATTCTGCATCTGCAGATCCGTCTGTGCAATTCTTTCTGCACATTCTTTCAGTTCCTCTGATATCTCGTGTGGAATATCTGAGGAAGTCTTATATTTCAACTGGTGCTCAAGACTCGCCCAGAAATCCATAGCCATAGTACGTATCTGTATCTCTACAGGAGCATATTCCTTGTGAGTAGATAAATATACAGGTACATTTAGTATCATGTGATAGCTCCTGTATCCGCTTGGTTTTGGATTTTTTATATAGTCCTTTCGCTTTATCACTGTAAAATCATCACGTCTTGAAAGCATCTCAACGATAGCATATATATCAGTTATATAATAGCAGGTAACTCTTATACCTGCAAGATCAAGAAGATTTTTCCGTGCAGCCTCTGTAGATAAGGGTAGATTCTTTTTTTGAAGCTTTCCTATTATTGACTGAGGAGATTTCAAACGACTCTCAATATTATGTATCGGGTTCCTTTGAAATTTTACGCTGAATTCATTATCAAGTATGCCAAGATATGTTTTTACTACTTCTATAGCTGAATCATAAAGATGTGACAATTGTAAAAAATCATAGAAAACGTGAGCGAATTTTTCCTTAACTGACTCGCTGTTATCAGCAAGTGCAGGCAAATTATCAAATGCTTCTATGTAAAAATCCTTTTCACTCATAGCATATCCTTCCCTTCATGAAAGCAATGTTAATCTTCACCTTCCGTATATTCAAAACGTTCTGCACCTGTTTCAGCTTTACTGAACTGTGTTTTATAGAGCTCTGTATAGACTCCACCGCGGTTTACAAGCTCACTGTGTGTACCTCTTTCTGTGATAATACCGTCCTTTATTACGAGTATCTCATCTGCTGCAAGTATAGTTGACAGTCTGTGCGCAATAAGAATACTTGTACGTGACGAGATAAGAGGCTCGATAGCATCCTGTATTTTTTGCTCTGATATAGAATCAAGAGCCGAAGTAGCCTCATCAAATATCATAAGTGCAGGATCTTTCAGCAGAACTCGCGCAATGGAAATACGCTGTTTTTCGCCGCCTGAAAGCTTTAAACCACGGTTGCCGACAACAGTATCAAGCCCGTTTTCCTGTTTCTGTACAAATTCGTATATATTAGCCTGCTTACAAGCATTTATAAGCTCTTCTTCTGTTGCATCAGGCTTTGCATACAGAAGATTTTCACGAATTGTTCCGTTAAAAAGATAGGTTTCCTGACTTACTATACCTATATGGCTGCGCAAATATGCAAGATCAAGCATTCTCACGTCTGTACCGTCAAACAGTACACTGCCTGCCGTAACATCATAAAGACGCGGTATAAGATTTACAAGTGTACTTTTGCCCGAACCTGACGGACCTACAACTGCAATACATTTTCCACTGTCAAGAGAAAAGTTTATATCACTGAGTATCTGACGTTCTTTATCGTAATAGAATCCAACGTTTTTAAACTCGACTTTTCCCTCGGGTGCTTCTTTAGGAGTTATAGCATCGGGAGCATTCTCTATCTCAACAGGCATATCGTAATATTCAAAAATTCGTGTGAACATAGCCATTGAACGTATCCAATCGACTTGTATATTGAGAAGCTGATTTACAGGTCCGTACATTTTGCCGAGAAGTGCAACAAGTACAGTAATATCACCTACAGTAAGATCTGAATCAAACTTCATCATAAGTATTCCGCCTGCAAGATATATAAGCATTGGACCGATACTTGAAAAAGTTGTAAGAGCTACTCTGAACCAGCGTCCTGCCATACCTTCGCGTATATTAAGCTTAATCATTCGGCGGTTTACATTTTCATACTTTTCGTATTCTGTCTTTTCCATGCCGAAAAGCTTTACAAGAAGCTGACCGCTTACTGACATAGTCTCGTTCAGGATACCGTTTATTTCATCACTGCAAGCCTGTGATTCTTTAGTTATAGACCACCTTGTCTTTCCTGCGCTTCTTGTCGGGATAGCAAACAACGGTACAACAAGTATTCCGACTATTGCAAGTACCCAGTTTTGTCTGAACATTACTATCATCGCAACAATAAGCGTGATAGAATTTGAAAGTATACTTGTAAGTGTATTTGTTATTATCTGCTGAACTCCCGAAATGTCGCTGGTCATACGTGTTATTATATCACCCTGATTATTGGAAGTAAAAAATCTCTGTGACATTTTTTGCAGATGCAGATACATTTTATTGCGCATATCATAAGTTATATGCTGAGCTATCCATGTATTCATATAGCTTTCAAGTACACCTATAAGATTTGCACCGAGAGTTACAACAAGAGATAAAACAATAAAGAATATAAGCTTTTTAAGACTTCTGCCTATAAGTCCTTCATCAATTATCTTACCGGTGAGGACTGAAGGCAAAAGAGTAAGGATCGAAGAAATGACAATGGCAATGAGTACTATCACCATTTGTTTCCAATAAGGCTTTAAATAGGAAAATATTCTTTTCAGCAGCTGTTTTGTGACTTTAGGTCTGTTCTTCTTTTCTTCATCGGTAAGATATCCCATTCCTCTGGGACCTCCAACAGGCGGCATATTGTACCAACTCCTTATAAAAATGGTATATGATCATGTAATTATTATTTATTCATTTAGTATTAAGGCTTATTTCAGAGCTTCAAGAATTTTGTTGACAGCTCCGTAGTTATCACCCTTTGAAGACAATGCATTTGCATCTTTAAGTGCTTTTTCAATATCAGAAGAAATCTTTTCAGACGAATGGACGATCACCTTTCCTGATATCGTATCAAGCATAAACATTATGCCTTTATCGTTATTATATTTTCGGTCATAATACTGCTGAAGTATCTGTTCATTAGACGTTTCCGAACCATTATGTGAAGCAATTATTGTTACATCTTCTTTGCATGAACTAAGCGTTTTTTCGATCTTGTTCAGCTGATTCGAGTCAAATACCTGTGCATTGTCGATAACGTGTGTAGGACAAAGCTCGCCAAGCTGCAAAAGTCGCAATATAGCAGAACGGTAATCGCCCTTGAATACCTCTTTAGTTTCCCAGTATACAGCATTATTCTCTGCTTTATCGGATATGCCGTACAGACAGGCACCTGATCTGAACACAGAATCATATTTTGTATCGTTATTTATAAGAATAACAAGACCGCTTCCCTTTCCTTCGTAAAGCTTATTGAATTCT
Source organism: Ruminococcus sp. (assembly GCF_016283395.1). The sequence goes on along the minus strand of NZ_JAEEMU010000037.1, from coordinate 162,957 downwards.
TCGGCAGCATAATCATAAGGGAACTTTCCATCAAGATCATTTACTGTTATAACGGCTGTATTTATAAGCTTCTCTTTATAGAGCCAGCCTGCATAGTCATTACAGGCTTTTAGAGTTTCGGTGTCGAGGATATTAGCTTTATCAAAAATATATGTACCGTCAGCTGACTCCACTTCACGTTCGGTAAAAGGCTGGCTTGTTGCTTCTACACGGCTTTCTTTGGTGTCACTTTTTGATGAACAACCACTAAAAATCATACCTATAGCAGCTGCAAAAATTATGGAAGATAAAAATTTTTTCAAAAAAATCATTCCTTGCTATTGTATTCTCTATTATATTTTAGTATAATTTAAATGAAAAATCAAGTATAAGATTTTTTGTTTAGATATATAACTATATTTAAAGGAGAAAAATATGGATTACAGGATACAGGGAAATGATATTATCGTTTACGAACCCGATCTTGATCTTGATGAGACTCTTGACTGCGGACAGGCTTTCCGCTGGAAGAAGATACCGTCTGATCACATATGTACATATGAGGGAGCTTTTGTTAATAATAAGCTCACTATTTCACAGACTGACAAAGGAAGTTTTATTTTTCATAATACCGATGAAAATGATTTTGTTTCAAAATGGATAAACTACTTCGACTTTGAGACAGATTATTCCGAGTTAAAAAAGACTTTTTCGGAAGATGAGACTCTTTCAAAAGCTTGTAAATTTGCAGGCGGTATTCGTCTGCTAAGGCAGGATAGCTGGGAGTGTCTTATTTCCTTCATTATTTCCCAAAACAACAATATCCCGAGAATAAAAGGTATAATAGACAGGCTTTGCGAGAATTATCACGGCAGATTTCCTGACTATGAAAAGCTTTCAGCTGAAACTCCCGACTCTCTATCGTATCTTCGCAGCGGTTTCAGAGCCAAATATATTGCAGATGCTGCATCAAAGGTAGCAAACGGTACTATTGAACTTTCAGCTATATCAAAAATGCCAATAGATGAAGCAAGAAGTGCTTTAAAGCAAATAAAAGGCGTAGGGCCAAAGGTTGCTGAATGTGTTCTTCTGTTTGGTATGTACAGAACGGAAGCATTCCCAATAGATGTATGGATAAAAAGAGTCCTTGCAGAGTATTACCCAAACGGATTTCCTGAATTTGCAAAAAAAGATGCAGGTATAGCCCAGCAGTATCTGTTCCATTATATCCGCAGTATTTCCAAGCAAAGTGAATAAACATTTATTTTTAGCCAATACTTTCGGTAAATATTTTCATCGGAGGTACTATGATAAAAGGCGTAAATAAGAAAATAATAGAGATCAATAATCCTGACAGTCTCTATTTTGAGAAAGCAGTTCTCTATGTAAGACCAAATGTAACGATATTGCCCGAAGCAATATCCCAGAAGGAAGCTCAGCGTATTTTATCCGCTCTTATTCCTGACAAACAAGAAAAAAAGCATTTGTCAAAATACAGAAAAAAGCTAGTGTTCATAGGAATGATCATAATTATTATCACTTTGCTTTTTTTGAAATAATAACAGATATTCCCAAGCAGATATTGATTTATATGTTACTTCGTGATATAATATTAGTACAATATTGCTCTGTTATGAAAAGGATGTGCTTACGTGGAAAAAGTTGAGAATAAAATATTCAGCAGCAAGCTTTCCAAAAGAATAATTTGTACGCCAAGTCCGTCTGCAAAGAATACTTTCTTTTATGTACAGGAAGTTGGCTTTGCTAAAACCGAAGATGCTGCTGCGATACAAAGACAAGCTCTGGAATCATTTCTTATTGTTGCAGTTATAAGCGGTAAAGGTGAACTCTCTATAGGCGGTGAAAACTTTCAGCTCGTTAAAGGCGATTGCTTCTTTATAGACTGTAGATCTCCTTTTTTCTATAAAAGCTCGGAAAGGGATCCGTGGGAGCTTCTTTGGATACACTTCAACGGCGGTACTTCTCAGCAGTACTATGATTACTTTATTTCCCAGTCAAAAAATGTTTTCAGACCTGCTTTTTTTGACAAAGTCGTTTCTGCAATAACTGATATTCTGGAAGTTAATGAGAAAAAAGAACCTGATGCAGAGATCGTTACATCCAAATATATCGTTGATATACTTACACTTGCACTTTCTGTAAATATAACAGATCAACAATATGATTCCGCCCTTAAACAGAAGCTTGCAGCAGTCAATAACTATATTGACGATCATTTTACAGAAGATCTTTCTTTGGAGAAGCTTTCATCGCAGTTCTACATAAGCAAATACTATCTTACAAGAGAATATAAAAGGATATACGGTAAAACTATATTCCAGCATATCATCAACGCACGTATAAATTACGGAAAAAAACTGCTTCGTTTTTCTGATAAATCAGTGGAAGAAATAGCTCATCTATGCGGATTTAACGATCAAAGCTACTTCGCAAGACAATTTAAAAAGGCTGAAAACCTCACCTGCTTTTCATACAGAAAAATGTGGAGAGATTAAAACATAAATAAAAAAGAGAGCATATGCTCTCTTTTTTTGTGACCAGACCGATAAGCCGGGTTCTGTCGTGTGCGGTAATTTATCTACGCTTATCGTCGCCGACAAGCTGAAGCCGTCATTACTTATTATCCGCCGAGCAGACGTTAAGATAACAAGCACCAATAGACGTTGCATCGAATAGGGTTTACATAGCAGTACTGTCTCCAGCACTCTGGTGAGCTCTTACCTCGCCTTTCCACCATCACCGCCAATACTGACGGCAGTATATCTCTGTTGCACTTGCCCTAAGGTCGCCCTCGGCTGCCGTTAGCAGCTATCCTGCTCTGTGATGCCCGGACTTTCCTCATAAACTAAAACGTTTCCGCTACCGCATAGTCTACTCACTTGATAATGATATCATTTTTTGCATCAAAAGTCAAGCACTAACTTTATTTCCAAGTTCATACCCAAGCTTTTTGGCGATTTTACGAACTTCATCAGCTTTCATAGCTTTTATCTTAAATCTCCTGTGCTCCTCTCCCTCAAACCATATGCTCATTGCACATCGTCCGCTCATTGCCTGTAATAAATTCTGCTCAAGCTCGATTTTGATTATTTTGTCTTTTTCAGAAACAACAGTGTGAAATCTCGTCCATACTGAACAGCGGATCATTATTTTATCATCATGTAAAGCAACTCCGCTGGTCATTAAAGCAGTAAACTTCACTATTATGAACCATACGGAAGGAATTTCAAGCATTACTGCAATAAAAAAAGAAAGCTCGGCAAAACGAGGGAACATCTCTGCTATCCAATCATGTGACGGTATTATAAGAGCTGTGACCAACAGCGGTATAAGCAGATATGAGCCTATTCCCGCAGGCTGAGCACTGTAATCATTTTTTATTCCGCTGTATATTCCTATCGCGTTAAGTTCCTTACTGAGATTTTTTTCAAATTTCACCGGCAAAAGCACAGGAAGTCTGTTTTTTGATGCTCCATATCCCGGACAATTAATATTTACCGCAACCGCACCAAACATTTTCATAATAAGATTTTGTCTAAGATCGGTATAATTGATATGAGAAGTTTTTATGCGATATTCCTTCCTGTTAAGGATACCGTAGCCGATCTTCATGTATTTCTTATCACATTCTATAACAAATCTGCCATATCTGAAAATATTCACCAGAAACGACAAAAACCATGAAACGATGAAGAAAATACCAATAAAAAGAGCTGCTGTCGGTATTTTCAGAAGCATTTTTTCTGTAATTTTTGCTGTACCTGCTGTAAGAATATTAAGAGAACGACTTATGATATTATATGCAATATCTCCACCTTTGAAGAAAAATGTAGCAACATAAATAGTGCCCGAGAAGCCACTGGAGAAAAATATCGAAAAAAGAAGTACTGACAGCATATTTATCTGCGGCAGTCCTTCTATTTTTTTCTTTTCATTGATATCAGGCATATGAAGCATTATTGCATCAAACGCTTTCTTCCCGACAATAAGCTTCATGTCAACTGTCTTGAATATTCCTGCACGGGTATCACAGCGAAATCTTATCGCTTTGAACGGAGCAAGATAAAAAGGCTGCTCTGCCGTTGTAGAACTGATATTTTTATATGGAATGTACGTATTGACTCTGACAAAAACTCCGTCACGATGAACTATCTCATCACTTGTGAAGTCTATCCGTGAAAAGAACCACCTGACAAAGCCAAAAACAAGAATAGCTCCGAGTACGGCAATATCGAACCATGCACCTTTCACCCAGCTGTAGAACCAGTCTTTATCAAAATGGTATGTGTATATACCGCGCATAAGTGGAAATACAAGAAGCCAGATGTTCTTGAAGGAGTATTTCAGCATCTTTATAGGGTGTTCATGGTACATGCCTGTCACCCCTTATGTTAATAGTTCCTGACAGCCTGATTATTTCTTTGGCATCAGCCTGTTTCAGAAAAAGCAGTCTTAGCTGTCCTCCGTAAACAAAGAATATTATAAAATTAAATCCCGTATACTGAGAAAAGGGACTGCTTATAACAGTTGTATACTGAACCGAGGAATATCTTACTGATTGATGTACTTTTATAAAAACGCCGCTACTTTTTATTACTTCGCTTTTTGTTGCAATATAGCTTATTGACGAAAAATAAAGGGGCAAATGAACAAACATCTCAAAGCAAGCGACTGCTATCGTACCAAGATTTATATAAAATACTACGTTATCCATCGGCAAAAAATATCTTGCTGCTGCAATAATAATTACAGCTATCGCAGTAATAATAAGACGCAATGTGCTGAGACAGCGCCTGTCAGGTACATATTGTTTCATTCTCCTCCCCCTTTCATAGTATATTTTTATTATATCACAAATATTATTTAATGTAAAAGGAAAATTAAAGATAAATTGTAAACTTTAACGCATAAAACAGGAGAAAATGATACATATGCTCGAAAGAATAAATGGTATGATATGGGGCAAAGGTCTTATTTTTTTGCTAGTAATTATCGGCATGGTATACACTGTAAAACTGAAAGCTGTCCAGTTCAGATTGATCCCATACATTATAAGAAGTTCACGCAACAAGGAAATAAGAAAAACTCAGTTCAAAACACTTTGTATGTCTCTTGGCACAGCAATGGGAACAGGCAATATTACAGGAGTTGCATCAGCCATTGCGATTGGCGGAGCAGGGGCTGTATTCTGGATGTGGTTCTCAGCCTTTCTCGGTATGGCTACTGTATATGCTGAGAATTGGCTTTCCGCAAAATACAGTGATAAAACGTTAAAAGGACCCATGGCATATCTGACTAAAGGCATCGGAAGCCGAAAACTTGCAAAACTATTTGCCTTCTGCTGTCTGCTGGCATCATTCGGAATGGGTGGAATGGTACAGGCTAATGCTATGTCCGAAAGTATAATAAACTGTACAGGGATCAGCAAGTTTCATTTATCAATAATTGCATTTACTATTGTTTTTCCTGTAGTTCGAGGAGGATCTAAAAGGATTGAAAAAGCCGCGCAGATTTTTCTTCCGTTCGCCACCACTCTATATGCTGCAATATGTATTGTTGTTCTGTACAAAACACGTTCTGAGCTTTCAAGCGTTTTTCTAAGTATATTCAGAGAAGCATTTGGTATCAGCAAATGTATAGGCGGAATAACTGGATATGGTATATCTAAGGCTATTTCAGCAGGCATAAGACGCGGTGTATTCTCAAATGAAGCAGGACTCGGAAGTTCTCCTATTCTTCACAGCTCGTCCTATAACTGTAAAAACGCCGAACTACAAGGAATGTGCAGTATGCTTGAAGTATTTATAGATACGATGATTTGTTGTACTCTTACCGCACTCACGGTTCTTTCTGCGTCCCAAAACAATACAATTGAAGAAGCTTTCCTTAACTTTTTAGGTGATAATTCATGCTTCGTTATTGCTGTATTAATGACAACATTCGCTTTTTGTACGATCATCGGCTGGTATTATTGCGGAGAAACAGCATTTTTATTTCTAAGCAATAAATTATCCAAGAATACATTTTCCTTCGTTTTTTCGCTTGTTACCGCTGTCGGTATAATTATTAAAGCAGATAAAGCATGGACTATATCCGATATTTTTAACGGATTAATGGCTTTTATTAACATTGTAGGACTTATCCTGCTAATAAATAAGGTGGAAAGAATAAAACAATCTGATTAGGTCAATAACTGATATTAGTGTTTGTTTTAATATAAGGAGATTATACAGCATATAATAATTATCTAATACCACAATAAATTCAACCGAATATAAAAATTTATATATTTTGCCAAATGTTGGTTTCAAAGGCTTTTTGCTATTGACATAAGCATTTTGTTTTTGTATAATTATAGTGTGAATAATTCTGTCTGCTCATTTTTAAGCAGTACGTTTATGTATATTTATAAAGGCTTTTATGGCGAAAAACGTCATTAAGATATAAAACCGCAGGGCGATTCGCGGTATTTTTTTGCTTCGGAAATCAAATATTAAATTGGTCACATATTTTCATCAGGTTTGGCTCAGATACCAACGAGTTTGTACGTTCGCCTGTTTGTATGTGGTCAGTCTTTTTATCGCCGATTTTAGCCATTTTTGTATCCCGATTCTGAAACAGAATGGTAAATAATGGTTAGTTTTGTTTAATCCGTTCCGGGGCTTTCTACATATTTTTGGCTTTCGCAGCGTTCATGCGGAAGTTTTCCCTATTTTTGAAAGCGAGGTCATATAGTGAACGAAAAGGAAAAAAATACAAAGGCGAAGCAGAATTCAGCAGCTGCGCCTAAGAGAACCTACAGAAAAAGAACATCTGCGAAAGAGAAAACAGTAACCGAAAAAAAGGTAAAGGCTGAACCAACTGCTGCTGCCAAACCAAAAGCAGGCAGAAAGCCAAAGGAAGTCAAAAAGACTCCTGTAAAAATAATACCTCTCGGAGGTCTAAACGAGATCGGTAAGAATATGACCGTATTTGAGTGTTCAAACGATATTTTCATTCTTGACTGCGGACTCGCCTTTCCTGATGCTGATATGCCGGGTGTTGACATTGTAATACCCGATTTCACGTATGTTGAGCGCAACAAGGAAAAGATCAGAGGTATCGTTATAACTCACGGTCATGAGGATCATATTGGCGGACTTGCCTACCTTCTTAAAAAAATCAACGTTCCTGTATACGCTACACGTCTTACTATCGGGCTTATTGAGGGTAAACTCAAGGAACAGGGACTTTACGGAAAGGTCAACCTTAACATCGTAGAGCCAAAGAAAACAGTAAAAATGGGTTGTATGGCTGTTGAATTCATAAAAGTCAACCATTCTATCCCTGACTCTGTAGGTATGGCTATCCACACTCCTGCCGGTGTTATCGTTCATACAGGCGATTTCAAGGTAGATTATTCCCCTATTGACGGTAAAATAATTGATCTTGCAAGATTTGGTGAGCTTGGAAGCCGCGGAGTCCTTGCACTTATGGCTGATTCGACAAATGCCGAGCGTCCGGGCTATACACATTCCGAACGTACAGTCGGTGAATCATTCGATAAGCTTTTCCAGAAAGGTGAAGGAAAGCGTATCATTATTGCAACATTCTCTTCAAATATCCACCGTGTTCAGCAGATCGTCAACTGCGCTGAAAGATACGGCAGAAAAGTCGCTGTATTCGGCAGAAGCATGGTAAATGTTATAAATACTGCTATTGAGCTGGGATATCTTGACGTTCCCGACGGTATATTCATTGACATTGAAATGATGAACCGCTATGAGAGTGAAAAGATAGTCCTTATAACTACAGGAAGTCAGGGCGAACCAATGTCCGCTCTCACCAGAATGGCAATGAACGACCATAAAAAGGTTAACATTACCCCTATGGATTTCATTATCATATCTGCAACTCCTATTCCAGGTAACGAAAAGTTTGTTACAAGAGTCGTTAACGAGCTGATGAAATCCGGTGCTGAGGTAGTTTATGAGGCTATGTATGAAGTTCACGTTTCAGGTCACGCCTGTCAGGAAGAACTTAAACTCATGCAGGCTCTGACAAAGCCCAAATTCTTTATCCCTGTTCATGGTGAATACAAGCATCTGAAAAAGCACGCAGATCTCGCTAAACAAATGGGACTCCCAAATGAAAATGTCATAATAGCTGAGATAGGCAATGTAATAGAAACTGACGGCAATACAATGAAGATCGTATCTCAGGTGCCCGCAGGACGAGTTCTTGTTGACGGACTTGGCGTCGGCGATGTTGGCTCTATTGTTCTCAGGGATAGAAAACATCTTGCACAGGACGGTCTTATCATAATCGTTATAGGAATTGAAAGAAGCACAAACGAGATTGTTGCAGGTCCTGATATCATATCAAGAGGATTTGTATATGTCCGTGAGTCAGAAGAACTTATGGAAGAAGCAAAGGGACTTCTCACCGATACCCTTGCTAACTGCTCTGCAAGCGAATTAAGAGAGTGGAATTCCCTCAAGGGCAAGCTTCGTGACGCACTTTCTGATTACATTTATCAGAAAACAAAGCGCAGCCCTATGATACTTCCTATAATTATGGAGACATGATTTTCCGAAAGGAGATTTAAGTTGAAAAATAAATTTCCGGCAGTTTTGCTGATTCTTCATTTGCTTGCACTCGGAGCTTTGACGAGCACATTTCTGCTGATAGACCACAATGATAAAGTCATTAACATAGTTCTTATTTCAGCTGTGGCATTTATCTTTGCTTGTATTGTCTATACTATCATCTACTCAAGAAACGCAATGCGTCGAATATCAAAAATGAATCAGCATCTGGAAAGCTCAGCTGCCGAATTCATGAATTCACTTCCTGCACCTGTTGCCGTTATAGATGATAATAAAAAATTTGTATGGTACAATCAGATCTTTGCTGAAAAGATCGGTCTTGGACAAGATGTATACGGACATGACTTTGAAGGATTTGTAAAGATAGACCTTGAGTCGCTTATAGCAAACGGCTCTGCACTCTGTCCTTTGAATGGCTGTATCTATAATGTTACGACTGAAAAGTTCACAAAAAAAGATATGTCTTTTCTTGTCCTCTATTTCCACGATGATACGAGTTATTATAGTATAAAGAAAAATATGGATGAATCTCATCCTAATGTTGTAGTCATTACAATCGACAATTATGACGATATAATGCAGAACGCTAAAGAAAGCGAAAAGGCTCAGACTTCGGTAGAGACAGAAAAGCTCATTGAAAACTTTATGAGCACAACGAACGGCTTTATAAAAAAGACTTCTGCAAATACTTTCTTTGCTGTTCTGGAAAATCGTCACCTTAAAGAAGTTATTGACGGTAAATTCAAGCTTCTTGATGCTGCAAGAAACATCAAGATCGCTGGAAAATACCCTCTCACCTTCTCTATAGGCGTAGGTCAGGGAGCTTCTTCCCTTTCCGAAAGTGAAAAGATCGCGCGTCAGTGTCTTGATATGGCACTCGGCAGAGGCGGAGATCAGGCTGTCGTGAAAACAGAGAGCGGATACAGGTTTTTTGGCGGAGTTTCAAAGGGCGTTGAAAAGCGTTCCCGTTCAAAGACAAGGATCATTGCAAACGCTCTTCAGGATCTGATAATGAGTTCGGAAAGAGTGTTTATTATGGGACACCGCTTTGGTGACCTTGATTCTGTAGGAGCTGCCTGCGGACTTGCAGGAGCTGTATCAATATTTGGCAAAGAAGCTTATATAGCAGTTGACCGCACTAAAAATCTCGCTTCCAATCTCATTGATACAATTGACGCAGAAACTGACTGCGGTCTGTTCATAACTCCAGCTGAAGCTGAAAACATGATAGGTGTCAATGATATCCTCATAATTGTAGATACTCATAATAAGGATTATGTTGAAAGCCGTTTACTTTACGAAAAAGCTCATTCTGTTGTTGTAGTGGATCATCACAGAAAAACAGTAAATTTCATTGATGACGCTGTTATCTTCCACCATGAGCCATACGCTTCATCAGCTTCTGAAATGGTAACAGAGATAATCCAGTATTTTAATTACAATTCTGATGAAAAGATCGCAAGCTGCCACGCAGATGCTCTTCTTGCAGGAATAATGCTTGACACCAAGAATTTTGTAATGCGAACAGGAGTCAGAACATTTGAAGCGGCAGCTTTTCTGAAAAAACTTGGTGCAGATACCGTAGCTGTAAAGCTCCTCTTCTCAAATTCAATTGATTCTTACAGAAGAAAAACTCAGATAGTAGCATCTGCAAAGATACATAATCACTGTGCAATTGCAGCAGCTGATTTTGAGTCAGACGATATCAGATTAGTTGCACCTCAGGCAGCAGATGAGTTACTTAGCATAACCGATGTTGACGCATCGTTTGTGATCTACAGAACAGCAAACACTATTAATATTTCTGCGCGCTCACTTGGAGCCCTCAACGTCCAGATAATAATGGAACAGCTCGGCGGAGGCGGTCATCAGACAATGGCAGCTACTCAGCTTGAAAATGTTGAGATCGCAGATGCAGTTAAAGCACTTATTTATGCTATTGACGACTGTCGTAAAAACAGTTCGGAATCATAAAAAGAAAGGTCGGTATAGATATGAAAGTTATTTTTTTACAGGACGTAAAAGGATCAGGAAAAAAAGGCGAATTGAAGAATGTTGCAGACGGCTACGCTCGTAATATGCTTATCCCAAAGGGTTATGCGGTAGAGGCAACTGCTGAAAATATGAACAAACTCGAAGGAGCTCAGGCTTCTGCTCAGCATAAGATCGATATGGACATTCAGGCTGCAAAAGAAGCTGCCGCAAAACTTAAAGGTAAGAAAGTTAATGTCATTGCAAAAGCAGGTTCTAACGGCAAGCTTTTCGGGTCAGTAACAGCTGCACACGTTGCTGAGGCTATTTCAAAGCAATTCGGTGTACAGTTAGACAAAAAGAAGATCACACTCAGTACAGATATAAAGAATTTCGGCTCTTATACAGCTACTATAAAGCTTTATAATGGAATATCCGATACTATTTATGTAGAAGTCAGCGAAGGCTGATCGGTGGATAATATGGATGAAAATGAGATCCTGCTCTCGACACGGGAGCTCCCTCACAGTATTGAGGCTGAACAGTCCGTTCTTGGTGCTATAATCTCTCAGCCGTCAGTTCTTTCAGATGTAATTGAACTGATAAAGCCTGAATACTTTTACAATGAGCAGCATAAAGCACTGTACTCTATAATGCTGCAAATGAACTCTATGAGTCTTCCTGTTGATATAGTTACAGTGCTCAACGAAGCTGAAAAACAGCATATTTTTGAAAGTCCTGCCGAGGGCAGACGATACCTTGCTGAAATAGGCAATTTGCTCCCCTCTACTTCTAACATACAAAGTTATTGTAAGATAGTTGCAGATAAATACTTTCTCAGAAGTCTCAGCTATGTTGCAAGAGCTATACTTGATGATGTACAGTCAGGTGAACAAGATGCACAGCTTCTTCTTGATGCTGCCGAGCAGAAAATATATGATATAAGACAGGGCAGAGATGTCAAAGGACTTGTTCCGCTTTCTGATGCAATTGCAGAAGCATATGACAGACTTGGCAAAATATCGGGTCCCGATAAAGAAAAATATGTTGGTGCAAGAACAGGCTTCACACTTCTTGACAGCATAACTTCAGGACTAAATAAGTCCGACCTTATCATTATTGCTGCAAGACCAGGTATGGGTAAGACCTCTTTTGCAATGAATATTGCTACAAATGTAGCGCGACGTTCTGAGAAAGAAGTTGTTACATTCAATCTCGAAATGTCAAAGGAACAACTTGCAACAAGAATTCTTTCAACAGAAGCTCTTGTTGAGTCAAATACGCTCAGAAACGGTCGAATAACAGGTGAAGACTGGGTAAAACTCGCAACAAGCGCAGGATATCTCAGCACTATCCCCCTTTACATCGACGATACTGCAAGTATGACCGTTCAACAGATGAAAGCAAAGCTGAGAAGAACTAAAAATCTCGGCTTAGTAATTATAGACTACCTACAGCTTATGGAATCAACTTCACATTCCGATAACAGAGTTACTGTTATCAGTGAAATAACCCGTCAATTAAAGGTAATGGCAAAAGAGCTAAATGTACCTGTAATACTTCTTTCACAGCTTTCTCGTGCGGTGGAGAGCCGTACTGATAAAAGACCTATGCTGTCTGACCTTCGTGAATCTGGTTCTATTGAGCAGGATGCAGATATCGTTCTGTTCCTTTATCGTGAAGCATATTACAACAAAGAAAGTCAGCGTCAGAATATATCGGAATGTATTGTAGCTAAAAACCGTCATGGTGAAACAGGTACAGTCGAGCTGATATGGGACGGTCAGTATACACGATTCTCAAATCCGGATTATAATGAAGTCCCCGAAAATGTATGAATATGTTAACCAAGGTTTACAACTTTATTATAAAAAATGAACTGCTTACCGACGGTGATACCGTTGTATGCGGACTATCTGGCGGCGCAGACAGTGTTGCACTTCTTTTAGTTATGAATGAATTAAAAGAAAAGCTGAATATTGATGTGCAAGCCGTCCATGTAAATCACTGCTTACGTGGAACTGAAAGCGACAGAGATGAGAACTTCTGCCGTGAATTGTGCCAAAGGTTCAGTATAACGTTTAAGGCTCTATCATGTGATGTTAAATCACTTTCAGCTTCCGAAGGAATATCCGTAGAAGAAGCCGCAAGAAAACTTAGATATAAGATCTTTGAAGAAAACTCTCAAGGCAAAAAACTTGCTACAGCACACAATGCCAATGATAATCTTGAAACAGTGATACTCAATCTCTCAAGAGGAACAGGTGTAAAGGGACTATCAGGTATTCCCGTGATACGAGGCAATATAATACGACCGCTTTTGACTGTTACACGTCAGGAGATCGAAGAATATCTTTCCATGCGAGAACAGTCATATGTTACAGACAGTACAAATCTGTCTGATGACTATACAAGAAATAAAATCAGACATAAGGTTGTTCCCCTGCTTGCTGAGATCAATTCATCAGTAAATGAAACATCTGTAAATACTATAAGCAATATAAGAGAAGAAAATGAGTTTATAGAAAAAATCGTTAACGAAGCAGAAGAAAAATGCAGAAATGTCAACAAAATCACTGGTCTGAGTTCGTATGATGCTGTAATCAGAAAACGCTGTATTTCTCGTTTGCTTGCGGATAATCACCTTCCCTACTCATTCAAAAGACTTGAAGAAGCTGATGATATTCTGATAAATGGTGGAAAAATAAATATTTCCGGTTCATTTTTTCTTCTATGCCAAAATGATGTACTTGAACTTAAAGAAATAAAAAAGCCTTTAGAAGACATTATATCGACAGATATTACTATTGGTGAAGATATGATAATAGGCAGCTGTATTGTAAAATGTGATGTTATTGAATGTGATAATTTGAAGAAATTTGAAGCCGTTAACAAAAAATCCACATTTTATGTTGCTGATTATGATAAAATAAGAGGTAAGCTTATTGTCAGAACAAGAAAGTTCGGTGATAAGATCCAACTCAAAGGAAGAGACTTTACTTCTTCCGTAAAAAAGCTGATCAATGAAAAAATACCTGCTGATGAACGTGCGGATCTTCTGTTTATTGAAGATGAATGTGGGACCATTCTTGCTGAAAAGATCGGTATTGCCGACCGTATTTCACCCGATACAAATACAGCCAGGTTTTTAAAAATTTCGTTTATACGATCGTAAGAAATGGAGAGGATAATTTGACACCAAAGAAAAGCAAGGGTATCTTTACCTATCTCATGCTGATTATTGCAGCCGTTTTCCTGCTTATTTATGTAAGCTCAAGGCTAAACTCAACAAACAATAAAACAGAATACTCTGAGATCATAAGTCTTTTTGATAATTATCAGGTATCATATTATGAACTTGATCTCGGAACAGGTGATCTCACCTACAGGGTTGGTAACGAAGAAAAGGAAAGACATTATACTGTTCCTAATGTAAATATATTCCTTGAAGATACCAAGGACTATCGTCAGGAATATAATAAAGACAAAGAGAAGGATCAACAGTTAGAACAGGATTATATCAAAATAACCGACAGAACATGGCTGTACTCTTTGATCCCTGTTATTCTAACAATACTTCTCGGCGTTGCTATTCTCTATTTTATGATGAAGCAAAGCGGCGGCGGCGGTAAATACACAAGCTTCGGAAAGGCTAATCTGAAAAGCAGTGCAAGTGCAAGAAAAGCTACATTCAAGGACGTTGCAGGTGCTGATGAAGAAAAACAGGAGCTTGTTGAGATAGTTGACTACCTTAAAAATCCTAAGAAATACACTGATCTCGGTGCTAAAGTACCAAAGGGTGTTCTTCTTTTAGGCCCTCCAGGTACTGGTAAAACTCTCCTCGCAAGAGCAGTTGCAGGTGAAGCAGGCTGTCCGTTCTTCCCTATTTCTGGTTCCGACTTTGTTGAAATGTTCGTTGGTGTCGGTGCTTCAAGAGTAAGAGACCTTTTTGAACAGGCTAAAAAACACGCTCCAGCTATCATATTTATTGATGAAATTGATGCTGTAGGTCGTCACAGAGGCGCAGGTCTCGGTGGTGGCCACGATGAACGTGAGCAGACACTTAACCAGCTTCTCGTTGAAATGGACGGTTTTACAGGCAATGAAAGCGTAATCGTTATTGCTGCTACTAACAGACGTGATATACTTGATCCCGCTCTTCTCAGACCGGGTAGATTTGATAGACAGATAGTAGTAGGTTATCCTGACGTTAAGGGCAGAGAAGAGATTCTCCAGGTACACGCTAAGAACAAGCCTCTTGGTCCTGATGTAAATATCAAGACTATCGCACGTACAACTCAGGGCTTTACAGGTGCTGATCTTGAAAATGTGCTTAATGAAGCTGCTCTTCTTGCAGCAAGAAACAACCGTCTTGCTATCACAGAGGCTGATATTGAAGAAGCAACTATGAAGGTAATTGCTGGTCCTGAAAAGAAGTCACGAATAGTTACAGAGCACGACAAGCTCGTAACAGCTTATCACGAAGCAGGTCATGCAGTTGCAGCTTATAACCTCAAAACTCAGGATAAAGTTCATCAGGTAACAATTATCCAGCGTGGTATGGCTGCGGGACTTACAGTCACAAGACCTGATAACGATGACCGCCACGTTTCAAGAAATCAGATGCGCGAAAGCATTGTAATGCTTCTCGGCGGTCGTGTTGCAGAGGAACTTTTCATTGATGATATCTGTACAGGTGCTTCAAATGATATTGAACGTGCAACTGCAACAGCTCGAAACATGGTTACAAGATATGGATTCTCCAAGAAAATAGGAACTGTTGTATACGGCTCTGATAACGATGAGGTTTTCCTTGGTAAGGATTACGGTCATACAAGAAACTACAGTGAAGCTGTTGCTGCTCAGATAGACGAAGAAGTACGTTCTATTATTGAAAAAGCTTACAACGACTGTACTGAGCTTATCAAGGCAAATGCTGATAAAATGCATTTACTTGCAAAGTACCTTCTCAAATATGAGAAGATCGACGGTGATGACTTTGAAAAGCTTATGCGCGGTGAAATATCTGAATCCGTTCTTTATGATAACGATAATACAACAGATACTACATCTGAAGTAAGTGAAAATAACACTGAGATCTGAGCATAATTATATAAAAAGACTTATACCGTCCCCTTTAGTATATGAAATCTGCATATATCTAAAGGGGACTTTCTTTTATGGGCAGTAGAAATCAAAAAATCATATTTTTCTCAAAAAGTACTTTACAAAAGATAAATTTTATGGTATAATATTATCACCGTGTACTTGGTTTGAGGCTTGTCCTCGATTTTCACCTCATTCTGAGTTAACGGAATATTTATTAAGAGGTGCTTCAAATGTTATTGAAGGATGAAAAGACAGCCGTTATTGAGGCTAACAGAACACACGAAAACGACACAGGTTCTCCTGAGGTTCAGATCGCTATTCTCACAAGAAGAATCAATGATCTTACAAACCACCTCAAGAGCCACAAGAACGATCACCACTCAAGAAGAGGTCTTCTTAAAATGGTTGGTCACAGACGTAATCTCCTCGGTTACCTCAAGAAGAAGGATATCGAGAGATATCGTGCTATCGTTGAGAAGCTCGGTCTCCGTAAGTAATTACAGTGTGAATGAAGGCAGCGGGGTATTTATATCCTTCTGCCTTTACGTCTATCAGAGTAAGGGATTAGAAGTCAGAGGTAAGAGTTGTGATATATCTTACTTTTACCTCTAACTTCTAAAAGCTCTCCTCTGATAAATATAAATAAATGGAGGAAAACAGATGTTTGAAAATTACAGAACTTTTGAAACTACCTATGCCGGCAGACCACTTATCGTTGAAACAGGTAAGACTTGCGGTCTTTCCAATGGTTCATGCTGGGTAAGATACGGTGAAACTGTTGTAATGGCTAACGTTACAGCAAGTGCAAAGCCAAGAGAGGGCGTTGATTTCTTCCCTCTTTCAGTTGACTATGAAGAAAGACTTTATTCTGTAGGCAGAATCCCGGGCTCATTCACAAAGCGTGAGGGTAAGCCTTCAGAGAAGTCGATCCTTACTTCAAGATGCGTTGACAGACCTATTCGTCCACTCTTCCCTAAGGATATGAGAAATGATGTTTCAGTTGTAATGACAGTTCTCGCAGTTGAGCCTGATAACTCTCCTGAGATTGCCGGTATGATCGCAACTTCTATTGCAATTTCTATTTCCGATATTCCGTGGAAGGGTCCTATTGCAGGTATCAATGTAGGTCTTGTTGACGGTGAGATCGTTCTTAATCCTACTCTTGAACAGAGAGCTAAGACAGATCTTGTCCTTACAGTTGCAGGTACTGCTGAAAAGATCGTAATGATCGAGGCAGGCGCAAACGAAGTTCCTGAGGATACAATGCTCAATGCTATTCTTACAGGTCACGAAGAGATCAAGAAAATGGTAGCATTTATCAATGATATCCGCGCTCAGATAGGTAAACCAAAGTTTGAATTCGAGTCAATGGAAGTTGACCATGATATGTTTGATGCTATCGAAGCATTTGCTGCTGACCGTGTAAAATTTGCTCTTGATACAAACGACAAGAATATCCGTGACGAGAGACTTGCTCCTATCGTTGACGATATCCACGCTAACTTCGACGAAAAGTACCCTGAGCAGATCGCTATGATCGATGAGTGTATCTATAAGCTCCAGAAGAAGATCGTTCGTAACTGGCTGTATGAAGGCAAGCGTGTTGACGGACGTGGTATTGATGAGATACGTCCTCTTGCTGCTGAAGTTGGAGTACTCCCCCGTGTTCACGGTTCAGGTCTCTTTACAAGAGGTCAGACACAGGTTCTTACAATCGCTACACTCGGTCCTGTAAGCGATGCTCAGAAGATAGACGGTCTTGACGAAGAAGATTCAAAGAGATATATGCACCAGTACAATTTCCCGAGCTATTCTGTTGGTGAAACAAAGCCAAGCAGAGGTCCCGGACGTCGTGAGATCGGTCACGGTGCTCTTGCTGAGAGAGCTCTTGCACCTGTTATCCCACCTGTTGAAGAATTCCCATATGCTCTCAGACTCGTTTCAGAAGTACTTTCATCTAACGGTTCTACATCACAGGGTTCTATCTGCGGTTCTACACTTGCTCTTATGGACGCAGGCGTACCGATCAAGGCTCCTGTTGCAGGTATTTCCTGTGGACTTATCACTAAGCCTGACAGCGATGAATTCATGACAATGGTTGATATCCAGGGTCTTGAGGACTTCTTCGGCGATATGGACTTCAAGGTTGGCGGTACACACAAGGGTATTACAGCTATCCAGGTTGATATCAAGGTTGACGGTCTTACACCTGCTATCATTAAGGAAGCTTTTGAAAAGACAAGAAAAGCTCGTATTTATATTCTTGACGAGATCATGCTCAAGGCTATCCCTGAGAGCAGACCAACTGTCAATAAGTATGCACCTAAGATGCTCCAGACTAAGATACCTGTTGACAAGATTCGCGAAGTTATCGGTCAGGGCGGTAAGGTTATCCAGAAGATATCTGCTGACTGTGATGTTAAGATCGACATCAGCGATGACGGTAATGTATTTATCAGCGGTGTTGACGGAGATAACGCTAACAAGGCACTCCAGATAATCCATACAATTGCTAACGATCCTGAAGTAGGTGCTATCTACAAGGGTAAGGTAGTAAGAATTATGGACTTTGGTGCATTTGTTGAGATCGCTCCGGGCAAGGACGGACTTGTTCACATCTCAAAGCTTGATAAGCAGAGAGTTGAAAAGGTTGAGGACGTAGTTTCTATCGGTGACGAGATCGTTGTAAAGGTTACAGAGATCGATCGTCAGGGTAGAATAAACCTCTCACGTAAGGATGCTCTTGCAGATATTGAAGCAAAGAAGAATAACTAAATATAACGAAATCCGTGTACAAATGTACACGGATTTTTTTCATACTCGATTATAAAAAACTCCTCGGTTAGTCAGAGGAGTTTTTACTATATTAGTCAGCCATAAATACTGCAAAAGCTTTGTAAGCCATATATGTATCGATTTTGGATACTATTTCATATGGTGCGTGCATTGAAAGTACAGGTACTCCAAGGTCTATCGTATCAACATTAAGGTTAGCGATATAAGCTGCAACTGTACCGCCGCCACCTTCATCTACCTTGCCAAGCTCACCTGTCTGCCAAATAACATTCTCTTTATCCATAAGACGTCTTATACGTCCTGTGAATTCAGCAGAAGCATCAGATGTACCTGCTTTTCCTCTTGCGCCTGTATATTTTGTAATAACAACACCGTGATTTATGTATGCACAGTTATTTCTTTCATTTACCTCAGGGAAAGTAGGATCAAATGCAGCATTAACATCTGCTGAAAGGCACTCAGAAGCAGAAAGCACCGTTCTTGCATCAGAGCCTAAATTTTCAGCTATATCAGCTATAAAGTACTCAAGATATGCTGATCTCAGACCTGTATTGCCATCGCTTCCAGTTTCTTCCTTATCTGTAAGAACTGTAACTACCGTATGCTTCGGCTTTTTGCAATCAACTGTAGCAATTAATGCAGGATACGCACAAACCTTATCATCATGTCCGTATGCACCTACCATGCTTCTGTCAAAGCCGATATCCTTTGCTTTAAAAGCAGGAACTGCCTCAAGCTCTGATGAAATAAAGTCAGACTCTGTAATTCCGTACTTTTCAAAGAGTATATTCATAATATTAAGCTTTACAGAACCACTTTCCTCATCATCTTTGAAAGGACGTGAACCAATAACTATATTGAGCTGCTCACCAGCTATTCCCTTAGCCATTGGCTTCTGCATCTGAGCAGATGCAAGATGAGGAAGAAGATCGGTAACACAAAAAACAGGATCTTTATCATCTTCACCTATATTTACAGGAACTGTAGTTCCGTCAGCCTTTATTACAACACCGTGAAGCGCAAGTGGTATCGTTGTCCACTGATACTTCTTGATACCGCCATAATAATGAGTCTTAAACAGAGCCATTTCTGTATCCTCGTAAAGCGGATTTTGCTTCATGTCAAGTCTTGGTGAATCAATATGAGCTGCACAAAGTCTTACACCTTCTGTGATAGGAGCCGTACCGATAACTGCCGCAAGTACAGCTTTACCGCGGTTGCAGCGATATATCTTATCCCCTGCTTTGAGCTTCATACCTTCTTTAAACTCAACAAAGCCCTTCTTCTTCAGAAGGTCTATAGAATATATAACTACCTCACGCTCAATCTTGGACTTATCCATGAAATCCTTATAGCCTTCACAAAATTTATCGCAGGCTTTAAGTTCTTTCTCTGAAATAAGATGATAAGCGTTTTTTCTCTGCACAAGAAGCTTTTCTTTAAGCTTTTTTACTGCATCTTTTTTTTCTGCCATTAATGTATTCTCCTTTCGCAGAAATATCTATAATCAGCTGTTACAGCTGTATTATTGCACTTGTACGGGAGTCTGTTTGTTATTATACAGCTCTCTTATCTTATCTGATACCTCACACGCTATTCCGTTTACAGTATCAATATTGCCATTGTTATGAATTATATAATCCGAATGACTTCTGAAAAAATCTTCATTAAGCTGTGAATTCATCCTTCTTCTTGCCTGATCCTGAGTCAAACCATCGCGTGAAATAATGCGCTTTTCTCTTATATCAGCATCAGCAAGCACAGATATGATTATCTCACAGAAATCATCTGCACGGCTCTCAAAAAGAGTCGGAGCATCAAGAAGAATAAGCTTTTCGCCTTTCATTGAGTGAACTCGAATCTGACGAAGTATCTCACCTGTGATATAAGGATATGTAATTGTATTCAGAGTCTCAAGCTTTGCTTTATCCGAAAAAACAATAGCTGCAAGAGCTTTTCTGTTAAGTGTGCCGTCACTGCTTATAACACTACTTCCGAAGAAATCAGCTATCTCATCAAGGCACTTTGTACCTTTCTCTACAACTTTACGTGCGACCTGGTCTGCATCGATTATAGAAAAACCATTTGAAGCAAATACCTTTGAAACGGTACTCTTACCCGCACCTGTCTGTCCTGTAAGTCCAACGACCATAACTCCATTCAGAGAATTCATATCCTTATCACCTCGAATCCTGCCGCCCTTATAAGACGGTTATATACTGCAAGTCCCACTCCACTTGTTTCAGGAGCACGGACATATACCTTTTTTGCACCTGCATCATCAAGCTCACGAAGACGCTGAAATAGAAGATGAGCCTGTTCGGAACTGTCTTTTCCGTATGTCATATTTCTGTAAGGAAATACTTCGCTGTCACTGTTAAAAATAAGAGAATAAACTCCCTCACCATTATGCTCACCTACATACGATATAAACTTTTCAAGATCACTCTCGACCATGATTATATCAGCCTTGGGTGAATAGTGCTTATACTTCATACCAGGAGAAGCAGCTTTCTGACCTGCTTCCAACTCATGCAGTATCGCATGGTCTATTATGACCTCACTGCAAACCTGTTCAAGCATTTCCTTTGTAATGCAGCCTGGACGAAGAATTCTTGCTGTATTTTCACTTTCAATAGCTATAACTGTAGACTCAACACCAAACTCAGAACTTCCGCCGTCAACAACAGCTGAGATCTTACCGTTCATATCTCTCATAACATGAGCAGCAGATGTCGGACTAGGATATCCTGAAGTATTTGCTGAAGGAGCAGCTATAGGACGTCCTGATAATTCTATTATCCTGTGCATAACTTTATGAGACGGCACTCTTATACCAACTGTATCAAGTCCGCCTGAGGTAATCATAGGTATCCTATCATTTTTAGGAAGCACAATTGTAAGCGGACCAGGACAGAATTTATCAGCAAGCTTAAATGCAAGCTCAGGTATAAAGCTTGTATATTCCGAAGCCTGTGAAAAGTCAGCAAGATGAACTATGAGAGGGTTATCGGCTGGTCTGCCTTTTGCTTCAAAGACTTTTCTGACAGCTTCCTCATTTGAAGCATCAGCTCCGAGACCATAAACAGTCTCAGTAGGTATACCGACGATATTCCCGTTTTTAATAAATTCAGCCGCTTTTATAAGGTCTGCTTCATTATCACTAAGTAAAACTGTATCCATAAAAACTACGCTTCCTGATTTGCGAGCTTGGCAGCCTGATCGGCAGTAGCAAGCGCATCAAATACTTCATCAAGATTTCCGTTGAGAATATCTTCAAGTCTGTATATAGTAAGCCCTATACGATGATCTGTAAGACGTCCCTGCGGATAATTGTAAGTTCGTATTCTCTCGGAGCGGTCTCCTGTTCCGACCTGCATTTTTCTCTCCGATGCGATTTTTGCGTTGTGCTCCTCCTGCATAGCTTCGTAAATTCTTGAGCGCAGAATTTTCATTGCTTTATCTTTGTTCTTATGCTGGCTTCTTTCGTCCTGACACTCCACCACAACATTTGTGGGGAGATATGTTATTCTTACAGCAGACTCTGTTTTATTTATATGCTGTCCGCCTGCACCGCTTGCGCGGAAATAGTCAATTTTTAAATCTGTGGGATTTATCTCAAGCTCTACATCATCAGCTTCAACAAGTACCGCCACAGTTACTGTAGATGTGTGTATTCGTCCCTGTGATTCAGTTTCGGGAACTCTTTGTACACGATGTACTCCGCTTTCGTATTTAAGGCGAGAATAAGCTCCTTCACCTTCTATCGAAAAACTTATTTCCTTAAATCCACCAAGTTCGGTTGGATTTGCATTTAATATTTCCTGCTTCCACCCCATAGTCTCAGCATACATCGTATACATTCGGTACAGTGAATTTGCAAAGAGTGAAGCCTCTTCGCCGCCTGCACCGCCTCTTATCTCAATAATAACGTTTTTATCATCATTTGGATCTTTCGGAAGTAAAAGTATCTTTAATTCCTGAGTTATTGAATCTATATCTTCACGGGATTCTTCAAACTCAGCCTGAGCCATTTCCTTGAAGTCCTTATCAAGACCGCCGCTGTCAAGCAGCTCTTTAGCTTCATCAAAGGAAGACTGTGCCTTTTTATACTCACGATACTTTTCAATTATAGGTGTTAGATTTTTGTATTCCTTCATAAGCTGAGCATACAGCTTATTATCATTTATTATTTCAGGGTCAGATAATTTATCGCTTATCTCTTCGTATTTCTGCTCCATCAAAGCAAGTTTTTCAAACATTCAGTATTCTCCTTAATGCTAAAATTATTACAAAAATTAATGGAGAAAGCTAACCCTCATCAGCGTGTTTAACGCTTCGGATACTCTTTTCAATCTTATTTCTTGCGACCATAAACTCTCTTGCGCATTTCACACAGCGAAGTCTGAAATCCATTCCTGAGCGTATCACATACATTTCATTACCGCCGCACGGGTGATTTTTTTTCATTGTAAGTGTATCTCCAGGTCTGATATCCAAAACAGTATCCTCCTTCCGAAAAAATGAAAAATCGTACATTTTTCATTATACCCCAAATTCGCTCTTAAATCAATATTTTAGAAGTATATTTTTTTCATTTTGGTGAAAAATAATAAAAACTTCACTTTAAACATATTGAACACATACAAAAATGGAAAGGAATTATAAATATGATTTCAAGAGTTACTGCCGAATTTGAGTCTCCCGAACTTGCCGAACTGGCAATGAAAAGAGTAAAGGAAAGTGTGGACTATGTGTATTCAGCCAAAATGATATATAATAAAATCTCAGACAGAGCATTAAAACTAAGCAGAGGCACAAGTTTCTCTATCGTTCCGACTTACTGTAATACACACACAAATTTCCTCACAGCTGTAATGGAATCCCCTGCTTCCCGTGATATTATCCCCGAACCAGCAAGGAGCAGAAAGACTTCTGCCTGTATTATTTGTGGAAGTGCGGCTGTCGATAATGTAATATCAGTTTTAAATTCTATGGGAGCACTCAATATTAGATTTGCTCAATAGCATAATCGAATTTGCCTCCGCATAAAATTTAAAGTCAGGACTGTTCAAAAGAACAGTAACAACAGTAAATTACGGAGGTACAAACATGAATTACAAACCCGAAGGCTGTATCTTTGACACCTTTTCCAATCAGAAATATATATCATCACCAGAAGGCCTCAGCGAAGCAATGGAAAAAGGCATTATTCTTGAAGCTAAGGCTGTTTTATGCACTATTTCACATGATCTTATAATAGATCTGCCCTGTGCTAAAGGTATAATTATTCGTGAGGAAGGAGCTTTAGGGATCTCAGAAGGAACGACACGTGATATCGCCCTGATATCACGTGTCAATAAATACGTATGCTTTAAAGTGAGATCTCTTAAACTTGATGAAAATGGTGAATTATCAGCAGTTCTTTCACGAAAAACAGCTCAGGAAGAGTGCATGAGAGAATATATCTCAAAATTAGTATCAGGAGATATCATTGATGCTCGTATAACTCATTTTGAAAAATTCGGCAGCTTCGTAGATATTGGTTGTGGTATCCCCTCGCTGCTTCCAATCGATGCTATGTCCGTTTCACGAATATCACACCCGTCAGACCGCTTCAAAGTCGGACAAATGATAAAGGTAATTGTAAAAGCAAATGAAAATAATAAAATATATCTTACCCATAAAGAGCTTCTTGGCACATGGAAAGAAAATGCAAATTGTTTCAAAGCAGGAGAAACTGTTCCCGGTGTAGTACGTTCAATTGAGGAATATGGCATTTTTGTCGAACTATCCCCTAATCTTGCAGGACTCGCCGAACCCAAAGACGATGTTTGTATAGGTCAAAGCGTAAGTGTCTACATAAAGGCAATTCTTCCTGATAAGATGAAAGTAAAGCTTATCATTGTAGATGTTTGCGGCGATAAGACAGAACCTAAAGAGATCAATTACTTCATTCAGTCAGATCACATCAACCAATGGACATATTCAACTGATAGTTCTTCTAAAAATATAATAAGTGTTTTCTAACTAAAAATGCACCTGTAAAAACAGGTGCATAATTATATATTTAGAATGCGATTTCTTCAGCGATATGATGAAGCTTTTCATCATATTCCTTATGCATTGAAAGTGCTTCCTGAATATCGTAATCAACGATCTTGCTGTCCTTGATACCAACAACACGATTTCCAATGCCCTGCTCAAGAAGCTCTACAGCATAGTAACCCATTCTTGTAGCTTCAACTCTGTCTCTTACAGTAGGTGAACCACCTCTCTGTACATGACCGAGAATTGTTGATCTTGCATCAATGCCTGTTTTTTCCTGAAGCATCTTAGCAATTTCATCAGAGTGACCAACGCTCTCAGCAACGATTACAACAAAGTTCTGCTTGCCCTTTGCTTTCTTAGCAAGCATTGTATTTGCGATCGCATTGATATCATAAGGAACTTCCTTTGTGATGATATCTGTAGCACCACAAGCAACACCTGTATTTACAGCAATATGACCTGCACCGCGTCCCATTACCTCAACAACAGAAATTCTGTCGTGTGACTGAGATGTATCACGAAGCTTATCAGCCATTTCCATAGCTGTATTCATAGCTGTATCAAATCCGATAGTATAGTCTGTGCAAGCAATATCATTATCGATAGTGCCTGGGAGACCTATGCAAAGAACGCCCATTGCTGAAAGATCAGCTGCACCTCTGAATGAACCGTCACCACCGATTACAACAAGTCCTTCGATACCAAGCTCATCAAGCTTAGCCTTACCCTTTGCAACACCCTCCTGTGTTCTGAACTCAGGGCATCTTGCAGTATAAAGAACTGTACCACCTCTGTGGATAATATCAGAAACGCTTCTCTCGTCCATCTTTACGATGTCACCATTTAAAAGACCAACATAGCCTCTGCGAATTCCGTAAACTTCCATTCCCTTGCTAAGAGCCGATCTGACAACTGCTCTTACAGCGGCATTCATTCCTGGAGCGTCTCCTCCACTTGTTAAAACACCGATTTTCTTGATCATACATATTCTCCATTCTGCACTTGGCATATATTGTTTAACCCACAGATTTACTGCGGCATAATTCCATACTCTTATATTTTACTACTTTGTATAAAAAATGTCAAGAGTATTCCTTATTTTTTCTTATAAAACTATTTTTTCTATCTTTTTTACTGAATTAGTCCTATTTTTGCGGTATCATATATATTTTTCAGCTCTTCATAGGATTCTTTTGATATCTTCAGACTCAATTTTGAACGAGGGATAACTGTCTTTTTTATATCAGAAAGATAACAGCATACCACTGTATCACCTTTATATTTCTTACAAAGCTCCGTAAGCTCATTTTTTATCGCTGTATCAGCAGACTCAGCTTTTATGCATAGTTTCATATTTGATACATGACGTTCAAACTCGGTTTCGGCAATAATTGCTCCGCATATGACAGTTACACGGTCATCTTTTACCGAAAGCTTTCCGTTTATAAGAACAACTGCGTCAGTATTCAGCTTTGAACCGTTTATCATGAAAAGATCAGGGAAAACAACTCCTTCCATCTCTCCCGTTTCATCTGCAAAAGTCACAAAACACATCTTATCGCCATTTTTCGTGATATGAAGCTTTGAACTTTCTACAGTGCATATCAGCTTTATGCTCATACCGTCTTTCATATCTGTATGAGTGATGATATCGTTGATCTTTTGTGCGTGCATTATTTCCGAAAGCCAGTTATACGGTGCAAGCGGATGTCCGCTCAGGTACATACCTGTTGCATCTTTTTCAAGCGCAAGCAGCGTTTTTTCGTCGTATTCCTGCTTATATGGTACGCGTACATTCATTTCGGTCGTATCTTCTCCGTCAAGGAAATTAAGCTGCCCCTCAATAATTCCCCTTGTGCCTGCACCTGTCATGTCCAGTATTGACTCATAGCTTTCCAGCATCTGCCTGCGATTTAAACCAAGTCCGTCAAATGCACCTGCTTTGATAAGGTTTTCAAGTGCCTTTTTATTAAGCTCTCTTCCCCCTACACGCTCACAGAAATCCTGTAATCCGTAAAAATTACCATTTTCATTTCGTTCAGTTATAATCTTGTCTGCAAGTCCGCTTCCGACATTCTTTATTGCAAGAAGTCCGAAATATATCTTTCCGTTAGCATGAGTAAAGTTCTTATTGCTTTTATTGACATCGGGCTTTAGAACTTCTATGCCATATTCCTTGCAGGAATTTAGATACTCTGCAAGTTTGGCACTTGCCCCCATTACGCTTGACATAAGTGCCGACATATATATTCCGCGGTAATGGCACTTTAGATATGCGGTCTGATAAGCAAGATAAGCATAGGCTGCTGCGTGAGATTTATTGAAAGCATAAGACGCAAAGCTAACCATTTCATCGAAAATCGAATTGGCTATATCCTCCGAAACTCCGTTTGCAGCTGCACCCTTTACAAAGCTCTCACGCTCTTTCAGCATAACGTCATGCTTTTTCTTAGCCATTGCACGGCGTACTATATCTGCATGACCATAGGAATAGCCGGCAAGCTTTCGGCATATCTCCATTACCTGTTCCTGATAGACCATACAGCCATATGTATCTTCAAGGATATCCTTTAAAATAAGATGCTTATATGTCACCTTATCGGGATGATTTTTGTTCTCGATATATACAGGTATTGATTTCATAGGACCTGGACGATATAACGAAATGATAACGATAAGATCTTCAAGACGTTCGGGAACAAGCTCCATAACACGAGCTGTCATGCCTTCGCTTTCAAACTGGAATACGCCTTGCGTATCTCCTTCAGACATCATCTTATATACGCTTTTGTCATCAGTAGGAATATTGCTTATATTAAAATCAGGTTCAAAACGATGTATTTCTTTAACTGTATCTCTGATTATAGTGAGATTTCGCAAGCCAAGAAAGTCCATTTTCAGTAGTCCGAGCGACTCAAGAACGCCCATTGTATACTGAGTGACAACTGTATCATCATTGCGCTGCAACGGTACAAGATCAATAAGCGGAACAGCAGATATAACAACTCCAGCTGCATGAGTAGAAGTATGACGCGGCATACCTTCTATTTGTTTCGCAAGATCAATAATATTGCGCACATCTCTGTTTGTATGATAAAGTGAGTCAAGTTCTTCACTTTCTTTCAGTGCCTCATCGAGCGTTGCACGAGGATCGATCTCTTTTGCCACTCTGTCACACAGTTGATAGGATATTCCAAGAACTCTTCCTACATCTCGTACAGCCGCACGTGCTTTCAAAGTATCGAAAGCTATTATCTCCGATACATATTCCTTTCCGTACCTCTGAACAACGTAGTCCTTTACACTTTGTCGTCCTTCGATACAGAAGTCAATATCAAAGTCGGGCATACTGACACGTTCGGGATTGAGAAAACGTTCAAAAAGAAGATTGAATTTTATAGGATCAATTCCTGTGATACCGATGCAGTAAGCACATAAGCTGCCTGCACCAGAACCTCTTCCCGGACCTACCGGAACATTATGTTCACGGGCATATCTGATAAAATCCCATACAATAAGGTAATAATCGGTATAACCCATTTTTGTTATCACATCAAGCTCATACTCCATTCGCTCGATGACTTTTTCATCAGGAGAAGTGCCGTATTTCTCATACATACCTTTACGGCAGAGCTGTCTGAAATACTCCTTATTGTCATTAACTCCGTCTATATTGAATTTTGGCAGTTTAATATTTCCAAATTCAAAATCAACATTACATCTTTCAGCAATAGACACTGTATTTGAAACCGCTTCTTCGTGTCCCTTAAAAAGTTCTGCCATTTCATCTGCTGTTTTTATATAAAATTCGTCCGATTCAAACTTAAGAGCATTCGGATCATCAAGAGTTTTACCTGTCTGAATACAAATAATAACACTCTGCGTTTCCGAATCATTTTTATTGATGTAATGACTGTCATTTGTTGCAGCAAGAGGAATATTTGTCTCTGCTGAAAGCTTATATAAAAGCGGAAGTATTCTTAATTCGTCCTTTATACCGTGGTTTTGAACTTCAATAAAAAATTTGTTTTTGCCAAAAAGGTCGCGGTATTTAAGTGCGACTGCCTTAGCTTCATCGTAATGACCTTCTACAAGGAGACGCGGTATCTCACCTGCAAGGCAGGCAGACATACAAATAAGACCGCTGTGATATTTCTGCAAAAGCTCAAAATCTACACGCGGTCTGTTGTAAAAGCCCTCTATACTTGCAAGAGATACAAGCTTAACAAGGTTTTTATACCCCTCATTGTTTTCACACAAAAGAATAAGGTGATACGGAGATGCATCAAGTTTCGGTTCACGATCATGTCTTGTCCTTCTTGCAACATAGACCTCACAACCGATTATCGGCTTTATACCTGCTTCACGTGCTGTATTCCAGAACTCAACAGCTCCGTACATATTGCCGTGATCTGTAATCGCTACGGCTGTTTGTCCAAGCTCCTTAACTCTTTCAATAAGCTTTTTTATACGGCAAACGCCGTCTAAAAGGCTGTATTCGGTATGAACATGAAGGTTAACAAATTCATCATTTCTCATGTTTGATACCTCCGCATCTTATCTCGTCTGCAAGCTTTGCAAGCTTCTTGAATCTGTGATTAACACCTGATCTGCTTATTGGCTCACTAAGATTTTCACCTATTTCCTGCAAACTCATATCAATATTTTCAAGTCTCATCTCAGCTACCTCACGCAGTTCATCAGACAAGCTTTCAAGTCCAAGAGAATGATCTATCAGCTTGATATCTTCGATCTGCTTCATAGCAGATTTAACGACCTTATCAATGTTAGCAGCGTCGCAGTTTGCAATTCTGTTAGCTTTATTTCTTATATCCTTATAAATTTTCGTATTCATAAGTTCAAGTGTACACTGTGTAGCACCAATAAATGTCAGCGTATCCTCTATGGACTCACTGCCCTTGATATAAACTATATTCTGCCCTCTGCGAAGCATTTTCTTAGCGTTTACACCAATATCATTGAGCAGCATAAGAAGCTGTTCGGATATTCCTTCCTCAGGACAGGCGAATTCAAGATGATATTCCTTTGAAGGATCATTTACACTTCCACAGGCAAGAAAAACACCTGCTGTAAAAACTCCGAGACTATTTGTAGCAATAATCTCGGAGTCTATGACTCTTTCATAACCTGATATTTTATATTTTTCAAAAACCGCTAACGCTGTTTCGCCTTCAATGTCATATGAGTGCAGAACTGTACCGTTTTTGCGTATGTGTACATTTTCTGAAAGCTCAATATGGAATACAGCTTTAAAAAGAGACTTAAAAAGTTCCGCAGAAGTACCGCTTTCACTCTGAAAACATATTCTTTCACGGGTAAGGGTACGACAAAACAGCAACATTCCGTAAAGGCAGGCAAATCTCTTGTCTTTATCATTTACAGAGGAGCATATCTCGTGTCTTACATCATTTGAGAACGAAATTTTGACCACTTCCTTACTCAGAATTTTCTGTCCTTAGTTATATCTCTGTGATACTTCTGCACCTTATATTCTTTTTCGATAAGATGATCCGCCATTAACTCGGCAAAAGTTATGGAACGGTGCTTTCCGCCTGTACAGCCAAAAGAGATAACAAGCTGACTCTTGCCTTCAAGTACATAAAGAGGTATAAGATAATCAATAAGATCAGTAAGCTTTGCGAAAAGCTCCTTAGACTGATCAAAGCTCATAACATAATCCCTGACACAGCTGTCACAGCCTGTATGATTACGAAGTTCCTCGATATAAAACGGATTTGGCAGACATCTCACATCAAAAACAAGATCTGCTTCTGTTGAAACTCCGTATTTAAAACCAAATGACATAACTTTTATAATAAGAGAATCCGAACTTTTTTCAAGAAAAAGTCCTTTGACTTGTTCTTTAAGCTGGGAAGAAGTGAAGTTTGATGTTTCTATGTAATAATCAGCTATCTCTCTAAGCTGTGATAGTTGTTCCCACTCATAATTGATAGCATCATGTATATTTCCGTTGAATTTATCGGAAAGAGGGTGTCTTCTCCTTGTTTCCTTATATCTCTTCAGCAGAACATCATGATTAGCCTCGATAAAGAGAACCTTTACATCAACATCGCTTCGATTTTTCAGCTCCTGCCATGAACGGAAGATCTCTGCAAACATATCACCTGTTCTGATATCAACTGCCACAGCTATTTTATTTATATCCGATTCGGACTGCCTGCACAGATCAACAAACTGTGTTATAAGCTTTGGCGGAATATTGTCGATACAATAAAATCCAATATCCTCCATAACGTCCATAACACTTGATTTACCCGATCCCGACATTCCCGTTACAATCAAAAGCTGCATAATAATCTCCTTTTTGAAAAGAGTTTACTGAAGGATAACAGGCTCAAGCTCAAGCTGATAGCCTGTTTTCTCCTTTACTATCGTTTTAACTTTGTCACAAAGCTCAAGTACATCAGCACAAGTAGCGTATCCTTTGTTAATAACAAAACCACTGTGTTTTTCACTTACCATAGCACCACCGCAGGTAAGTCCTTTAAGTCCGCACTGATCTATCAGAAGCGAAGCATAACTTCCTTCGGGACGCTTGAAAGTACTTCCTGCACTTGGATATTCAAGAGGCTGTTTAGAGCTTCTTTTAGCCATACATTCAGACATTGCTTTCTTAATATCATCTAAGTTGCCTGATTTCAGTTCAAGAGTAACAGATGTGATAACATTTGTTGTTCCCGAAAAAAAGCTTTGTCTGTAAGACAGCTGCATATCATCTTTGCTTATGGTACGAATCTCACAGTTTTCATCAATGTACTCAGCAGAAATAACAACATCCTTCATTTCACTGCCGTAAGCTCCTGCATTCATATACAATGCACCGCCAACAGTTCCCGGGATACCGAAAAGATTTTCCATGCCTGTAAGCCCTAACTGCTGAGCACGAACACAAGCTGATGCAAGAAGGACACCTGCATCACACTTTATTGTATTACCATTTATCTCCATATGCGAAAAATCGCTTCCGAAAAGCAAGATAACACCGTCATATCCATCATCAGAAACAAGCACATTACTTCCTCTGCCGAGGATACCATATTTTATACCGTTTGCTTTCATATATCTGATAAGCTCGGCTGCTGACTTTGCAGAATTTACACTGATAAGAGCTCTGCAAGGTCCGCCGAAACGAAATGTTATATAATCACTGAGCGAACACTCAGGTGTAATCCTGCACCCAAGCCTTTCGCAAAGCTTTGATAATTCATTTATGTCTATCATTATTTCCCCCTGGATCATATTAGTATGTAGTTCTTCATTATCAGAATGCGTCATAATCACGAACAACTTCCTTAGGATCTGATTCCATTCCAAGACGGTTAAGAAGCTCACGGGCAGCATTATAGCCCATTTTCTTCTGTCTGTTATTCATAGCTGCTACTTCAAGGATAACAGCAAGGTTACGTCCCGGTTTTACAGGGATAGTAAGTGAGGGTATCTTTACACCAAGCAGGCTTACGAACTCTGTATCAACGCCCATTCTGTCATATACTTTTTCGGAATTCCACTGTTCAAGCTCAACAACAAGATCGATCTTTTCTGTCATCTTAACAGCACCGATACCGAAGAGTCTTCTTGCATTTATGATACCGATACCTCGAAGTTCAAGGAAGTGTCTGATATTATCAGGAGAGCTTCCTACAAGGCTAATATTCGATACCTTTCTGATCTCAACAGCGTCATCTGCAACAAGTCTGTGACCTCTTTTTACAAGCTCGATAGCTGTTTCGCTCTTACCTACACCGCTTTCACCTGTAATAAATACACCTTCACCGTATATCTCTATAAGAACGCCGTGTCTTGTTATTCTTGGAGCAAGTGTGAGATTAAGGAATGCAATAAGACCTGCTATAAAGTTAGAAGTGCTTTCCTTGCTTCTGAGAAGCGGTACTTCATACTCCTTTGCAAGCTCAAGCATTTCCGCAAAATACGGAAGTTCTCTTGTAATTATAAGAGCAGGGATACGCTGAGCAAAAAGAAGCTGTAAACGCTCACGTCTGGTCTTTTCGTCAATAGTTGAAAGATAGGCAAACTCCATTTTGCCTATTATCTGGATACGCTCGGGATTAAAATACTCATAAAATCCCATAAGCTGCAAGCCGGGACGATTAACATCATTTTCATCGATCATGATCTCATTTGCGTCTTTATGAATAAAGATCGATTCAAGCTTGAATTCTTCGATCAACTTCTGAAGAGAGACTTTAAAATTATCTGCCATAACAAACTCCATTCTCCGATCTGTGATCGGGAGTTATTTTTTAGCCGAGTACATATGAATCGAACCCGTATTCGACTATTTCATCCTTTGCGTCAAGAAGATCCTGAGTACTTAGAGTTTCACCTGAAACTCTTACAGCAACATTGAAATCTTCAACATCCTCACTTACAAGATCAAGCATTTTCCTTACATTATCTGCCGTTGTGCCTGTAAACTCGTATACCGTTTCATCTGTATACACACCATAGCTGATAGTATCAAGGTCAATATTCAGTATTACAGAGTTTACTTTAAGCAGCATTGGCTGAAGTATATCTGTTTTTCCTTTAAGAAGATCCGAGGCGTTTACCTCAAGTATCATAGAAGAGCCCTTGCTCATTATTGTTTCATACATCGTATTGGCTGCCGACGTAAGAGCCATATATCTGTCAGCACTTACGACCTTATCGCCAAGGTATTCCACATCGCTTGGTCTGAAATCAGGAAAGATAAAATCATAGCATACAACTTTATCAAAACCTGCTTCAGCGACCTCTTCAACGATATCATTATTATAGTTTACAGCTCCCTGTGAAAAGGGATTCATCCATGGCTTTCCGCCTGCTTCTACGCTATTATCTATCCACTGTGAACCATCCTCAACAGTAAGATAGCTCATATCACGGAAATAATTAGGCACAACATTATCATAAAATGTACTTACAGTTGCAACCGGCTTATAACCTGCTGAGGATATTGTCGAAACTATATCACTGAGCTTACACGATGAACGGACTATGCCCGACGAATTTGCATAATAATTATTTGTTGCGTAATAGATATCTCCTCCGCTAACTTTCAGAGGAACTTCTACATATTTTATATCCTGATCAACAGGAACGCGCTTCAAAGCAGCTTTTACTGCTTGAATGTCTGAAATATCCAGCGGATCAAGCGTATATGCACGATATTGTTCTGCACTTTGTACAGGGGCAACAGTTAAAGTAGGCTCTTCTGTAATAGGCTGACCATTTTCATCGGTTGCTGTTTCATTCTCTGAGATAGTTGATGTCGGTGAAGTATTATCACCTTTTTTCTTTGAATAGTTTATCAGAGGCTCAGCTACACTGTATCCGATAAAACCTATTCCGCCGATAAGCAGAACTGTCAGACCTACAGAAAAAGCTTTCCCAACAGGACTTTTACCATAGTAATTCTTTTCTTTGGTCTTATAGATCTTCCTACCTTTATTTTTGAACTTCATTAATTTACTCTCCTATATCAGTATATTGCAATTATTTAAGTGAATATACTGCCATTGATATAATTCCAAGATATATAAGCATTGCAGGGAATCCTCTGAAAGAAGCAGGAACTTTTGCAGAATTCAGTTTTCTGTAAGCTGCTGTAAGAATGAGTGCTGCAATAATAAAACCTATTCCTGCTTCAAATCCGGCAGAAACATATCCCCCGAGTTCAAATAAAGAACTGTCCATTGACGCTCTTTTGCTTATTGTAAAAAGCGTTCCCATAACTGCACAGTTAAAGGCAGATACATGAATATATTTTCGGAAATCCTCAAAGTAACTTCTTCCCACATAATAAACTGCTGTAAGGAGAAGTATATAGAGTATACCGATTATCAATGTATAAAATAATAATCTCAGATCAGAAAACGATGCCGGAAGTTCAGCATCTATCAAATAAGCCGCAGCTGAACCGATAGTCGTGAACAGCGTTATCACACAGGCTGTACCGACAAGATTTTTTTTGCTTCCTGCTGCAATAAAAATTGTACTTGTTCCCAAAGCCTGAGACAATATAAGGTTAGCAGCAAGCAGCGTAATAAGATCATTTATCAGAAACACTTGCTTCACTCCTTATCTGTCTGTGATCTTTTGATACAAGTGAACGTATAAATCTGTATACACCACACATCAGTCCGAGGAATATAAATCCTCCGAAAGGCTGTGATAGTCCGCTTATAAGTGTATTCACATCAACGATCTTGCTATTTATAGTACCATATGCAAAAAGCTCACGTAAAAAGCCCGTTAACAGCATAACCGCATCAAATCCAATAATGCAGAATATTAGCGAGATCATCATATCAAGCTTTTTCATTTTAAAGAACTTCGCTTCAGTCTGAAAAACAATAAGTGAATTTACTGCAAGAAGCGGATAATATATGCCAATTCTTTCTATAGAATCAGGATAGAACTCCTCAGCAGCAAGTTTTACAGGTATATAAACTGCCGCAGAGATAAGTGCATAAATGATTATTTTTGCAGTATAAGGCAATTTTTTCGGAACAAAAGAAGAAATAAGAACCGATAAAAATGTTATGGCTGAAAAAGCATATATGAGAGCAAGAGCATTTTTCAGCGTATCACCGCATATTATAACGGGAGAAATGACCATAAGTCCCGAAAGGACGATATTATCATGAAGAATACCGCCGAAGAGATTTTTCTTGCGACTATTCACTTACAGTCATCTCCTTTCCTGCTGTTACATTCTCAGAATCTTCATTATCTTCCTCAGATGTATGTTCAGAAGCAGCCTTTTCGATCCGTTTTTCAAGATTTTTAAAGCCAAGAGCTATAGGAGTAAAGAGGACGGAAACAATGACTATAGCATTTTCTTTTGCCATTGTAAGCACAAGTACATAAGATATGACACCTATGAAAAGTCCGTAAAAAAAAGCATAATAGTTTCTTTTGGGCGCGATCCTGATATCTGACACTATATATATAGCCGAAAAAAGAACCATATTCATAACAAGAGAATATTTGAAAGAATCAGCCCTTGAGCTTATCATAGGAGTAACACAAGCAAAAAATCCTGTGCCGAATATTGTTCCGATAAACGCTCCAGCTGAAATACTTCTTCTGAAAATAAGAACTACAGCAGCTACCACAAGGAGAAGTATGCTTACAGAACCGCATGGTCCGCTGAAATTACCAAGCAGCAGTTCAAAATCAGTATGGTCAACATTTCCAGTCATATTAAACGTATGAGATGCAGAATTAACAAGACCTGTTGGTGTCTCAAATATACCTGTCTTTACATGAGGTTCTGTGTACTGCAAAAGCTGATGTCCCCATGAAGTAAGTACAAAAATATATGCTGTAGCCGCAGGCGAAAAGATCATATTCAATCGTCCGCCAAAAACATTCTTTGCAGCAATAACGGCAAAAAGAACTGCTATTACTGCTATTTTGTAATCCATGACAGCAGGAAACATCAGTGCAAGTATCATAGCATCAGATGTACAAGTAAGATCATCTGCTGTAAATCGTCGCTTCATCATTCTGAGGGAAACAATTTCAGCAATGAAAGCTGTAATAACACAAACTCCTGCAAGCACTACAGAACGTATTCCATAATAGAAATAAGACATAAGTTCCAGCGTGAGAAGAGTTATCATGATATCAAGCCAGATAAGGCGTTCTTTTCTTGCTTTTTTCAGCATGACTTGCCTTCCCTGAGAACAGCTGCTGCTGCCTTCATATCATCTGATTTAAAAAGATAACTTCCCGAAACAAGAACATTTGCCCCTGCATTCAAGACAATAGATGCAGTTTTATCA
Organism: Ruminococcus sp.; assembly: GCF_016283395.1. The sequence goes on along the minus strand of NZ_JAEEMU010000037.1, from coordinate 126,608 downwards.
TTTATACCGCCGTCGACCTCAATATCTGCCTCAATTCCAAGTGAGCTTACTCTTTCTCTTATTTTTCTTATCTTATCAACTGTTTCAGGCATAAAACTCTGACCGCCAAATCCTGGCTCAACAGTCATAACAAGAACCATATCAAGATACGGGAGATATTCATAAACATCTTCCGCCGGGGTAGCAGGCTTAATAGCGATCGCCGCCTTTATACCACATTCTTTGATTACTTTTATTGTTTCAAGTGTATCACTTTCACTCTCAATGTGAAATGATATAATATCCGCGCCAAATTCAGCAAATCTTTTTACATATTTTAAAGGATCTGCGATCATAAGGTGAACATCAAGTGTCATATCTGTCGCACTTCTTACCTGTTGCAGAACAGGAAGTCCGAATGTAATATTATTGACAAATATGCCGTCCATTACATCAAAATGCAGCATATCAATATCACTTTTCTCAAGTTTTCTTATTTCATTCCTAAAATCGAGCATATCTGCACTCAGTACAGATGCTGAAACATAGTTTTTCAAATAATCACTTCTTCCGTATTTTGACCGCCTGTTTCAGTAAGCGATAGTAAATCTTTCTTAATCCATACACTATTATTATATAATATTTATCGCAGAACGTCAATATACTTATATTGTTTTTTATTTTATTTTTTTGTCCCCACTATATTTCCCAAGCTTTTACGCATATTATTCTCTATATCACATTGGAGGTAATTCATATGCTGACCGAACTTTTAAGGAGCTTATTATTCTTCGCACTTCACATTGACAATACTTCTGTATTTCCTAAGCCTTTATCCCCAAAAGAAGAAAAAGAGTATTTCTATAAAATGTCAAACGGGGATACATCTGCACGTTCAAAGTTAATTGAACATAACCTTAGGCTTGTGGCACATATTGTAAAGAAATACGCTTCTACCTCCGACGAACAGGATGAGCTTATTTCCGTAGGAACTGTGGGATTAATAAAAGCAGTATCAACTTTTAACTATACAAAAGGTGCGAAATTCTCAACTTACGCAAGTAGATGCATCGAAAATGAAATTCTCATGCAATACCGTGCCGCCAAAAAGTCCGCAGGAGATATTTATATAAACGAGCCTATTGAAACAGATAAAGACGGAAATTCACTAACTCTAATGGATCTGATAGATGACGGAACTGATATACACGAACAAGTGGATATCATGATACGCTCTCGGCAACTATACAGCTTTCTGAAAAAATGTCTTGACCCACGTGAATTCGATATAATTGTGTATAGATACGGGCTATACGGAACATCGCCCCATACGCAAAACGAAACTGCCGATAAACTCGGTATATCAAGGTCATACGTTTCAAGACTCGAAAAGAAATCTATCAGCAAATTAAAGAAAATGTTTGAAAGTAATACGCTGTAAAGTAACACGATAATATATTGTACTTACACAAAATCTATGATATAATTTAAGTAACTTATTTTAGGAGGAAGTACATGAATATTCTTGTAACAGGCGGAACAGTTTTCGCCAGCAGATATACTGCTGAATATTTTTCTAAACGTGGCAACACTGTATATGTGTTAAACCGTGGCAGCAAACCACAGTCCCAAAATGTTATTCCTATAATCGGCGACAGAAAAAATCTTGGTAACATTCTGAAACTATATCATTTCGATGCAGTTATAGATGTAACAGCCTATAATTCAGAAGATGTCGAATTGCTCCTAAACGGTTTGGAAAGCTTTGATAAATACATTCTTATAAGTTCAAGTGCAGTATATCCCGAAACATTACCGCAGCCTTTCTATGAAACAATGGAGGTCGGACCAAACTCAATATGGGGTAAATACGGTACAGATAAAATCGCAGCCGAAAACGCCTTATTGCAGAAATGCCCTGACGTATATATTATCAGACCGCCTTATCTTTGCGGACCTATGAATAATCTTTACCGCGAAGCTTTTGTTTTTGAATGTGCAGAACAAGACAGACCGTTCTATCTTCCTGAAGACGGCAGTATGAAGCTTCAATTCTCACATATAGGTGATATGTGCAGACTAATCGAAAAAATTCTTGTTACAGATGTAAAAGAACACATTTTCAATACAGGATATCCTGTTCCTGTAAGTATTAAAGAATGGGTATCACTTTGTTATTCGATCGTTGGCAAAACGCCGATATTTAAGAATGTAGGAGCTGAAATAGCGCAGAGAAGCTATTTCCCCTTTTACAAATATGAGTATATTTTAAATGTTGACCGAATGAGCAGCATACTTCCTGATCTTACTCCATTAAGCGATTCTCTCAGAGAATCATATGAATGGTTTATTAACAACCGCGAATTGATAGTAAGAAAGCCTCTTATAGAATATATCGAAAAAAATCTTGCTTGATAAAACTTGATCATAATAAAAGTGCACTATTTGCTTATCGTTTGATTGTATAATTTGTACAGTGACAACTCTCCAAAAATATGTTATAATGTTTTTTACAGTGTTTTTGGAGGTGTATTCGTTGGAATATAAAGTTAACTGCGGCATATGGGGAGCTATGTTCGGCGTTCCCGTTATTGTTGCCGACAATTTTCTCAAACTCGCTACAGGTGATCAGATCAAAGTTCTTCTGTATCTTTTGAGATGTTCAGGTAAAATCTGTACGAGTGAGGATATATCAGCGAATACAGGTGTTACTGTTCAAGCCGCAGAAGATGCTGTACTTTTCTGGCAGCAAGCTAATGTTATAACTCCTCAAGGAACTATTTCTCAAACAGTATCCAATCCGATTATGGTACAGCCTCAGCAGCCAGAGCCGCTGAACACAACATCTCAGTCTGCTTCACAGCAACAGTCCACAGCTGTTAAACTCCCTGACCATAAGATTAATCTCAGCGGAGGCGAGATCGCAGCGATAATGCAGGACTCTCAGGATATAAGAGATCTTTTCAAAGTTGCTGAGTCAATTATAGGCACACTGAAAAACAGTCAAATGAATTCGATAATCTGGATGTATGATCATCTCGGTTTAAAAAAGGAAGTTATCATTATCCTTCTTACCTACTGTGCTTCAATTGAAAAAACAAACACAGCTTATGTTGAAAAAATCGCTTCCGCATGGGCTGAAAATGATATCAACACTATGGAAGCTGCACAAGACGAAATTCAAAAACGTAACGCCACAAAAGACTACATACTCAGCATTATGAAAAAATTTGAAATGAACAGACGACCTACTGCAAAGCAGGCTGAGTTCATAGAACAGTGGAAAAGCGCAGGTTTCCAGCTTGAACTCATACACTATGCATACGAAAAAACTATCGAACAGATAAACAAATTAAGCTTCGATTATATAAACAAAATACTTCTTTCATGGCGTGACAGCGGTTTTATGACAGTACAAGACGTAAAAAATGCCGAAAGTGATTTCAAAAAGAATAAAAAAGGAAATCCTTCCAAAAAAGACATCAAAGACACAGATATGGAAGGATATGAATCAATTATAAATCAGTTCTTATACTGAGGAGGTAGAAAATGGACAGCTCTATTTTTGATAAAGCTCAGTCTATATTAACAAACAGACGTATGAAAGCTGTCAGCGAAAACGAGCAGCGAATAAGTGAAGTAAACAGCAAAATACCTCAGATACGCGAGATAAATGAAGTACTTTTCAATACAGGAAAAGAGCTTATTTCTATTATATCTAACAACAAAGGCAAAGATGTTACAGATAAGATTGAACAGTTAAAACAGTATAATCTCGGTGCGCAGGCAATGTCACGAAAAATTCTCGCTGAACACGGTTATCCCGAAGATTATCTTGATATGCACTATACCTGCCCCAAGTGTTGTGATACAGGATATAACGGCAATAAATTCTGTGAATGCTTACGTAGTCTTTGTGGAAAGATCGCAGCTGACGAGCTTAATAAAAGTTCACAGCTAAAACTTTCAAGCTTTGAAGGATTTTCACTTTCTTACTATTCCGGCGAAAACTATCTGGCTATGAAGAAAATATTGGAATATACCATGCAGTATGCCTCAACTTTTTCTCCCAACTCAAAAAGTATACTCATGTTTGGTCAGACAGGTCTTGGCAAAACACATCTTTCACTTGCTATAGCCAATAAAGTTCTGGAAAAGGGCTACAGTGTCATATATGACTCTGCTATAAACATTCTAAGGAACATCGAAAAAGAACATTTCAGCTATGAACATTCATCTGAAATGATAGATCTTGTAATGAATACCGATCTGCTTATTCTCGATGATATGGGCACAGAATATGAATCACAGTTTTACAATGCAACTATCTATAACATCATCAATACACGTCTTAACTGCGGTAAACCCTCGATAATAAGCACTAACCTGGACCTTGCAGGTATCGCACGAAGATACGACAAACGAGTAGTTTCACGTATCGTTTCTATGTATTCATGTCTCGAATTCAAGGGCGAAGATGTCAGATTACAGATAAGAAAAAACAGCATATAAAAAGGCTGCCTTTACGGCAGCCTTATTTTTTTATTCTGTTTCAAGATCAAGCTTGAACGGTGAATATCTGCTATATGCAGTAGTATTCTTACTAACAGATAAACTCTCGGAAATCCCCTTCATCATATCCTGGAAATCCTTATAATAACGCTCACTAAGGAGAGAATCTATCTGATCCTTGCTCCAAAGATCATCCTCTGTCATTCTTTCCTTGATATCAGCCTTGATAACTATATAGATCGTATCATCATCATACTGATACTTTTCAGCCTTATAATTATCCAGCTTGTTGAACAGATAATCATTGTAATCCTGCTGTGATTTCTTAGCAGCTTCCTGTTCAGCCGACAATGTAGTAGTTGTAGCTGTGTCATCATTATTCTCTTCAGCAACTGTAGTTGTATACTTTGTTACAAGTACTTCATTTGCATGAGGATCAGTTGTCGTAGTAGTTGTGCTTGCATCGGTAGTAGTTGTCGTTGTAGTTGTAGTTGTTGTGGTTACTGTCTCCCCTGCTTCCTTAGCAGCTTCTTCAGCAGCCTTTGCTGCACGCTCTTCAACATACTTGTTGTATTCTTCCTCACACTCATCTATCTTCTTGAGTTTCTTATCATTCGAACTCTGAGAATTGATATCCTTAACGTACTCATCAGCCATTTTGTTAAGTGTACGCTTCTCATCAGCACCGTACTGCTCACCATTTTCATCAACAAGGCTTATAGTGAAATACTTTACTCTCGTAGTCTTGTCCTGATAATATTCCTTCAATTCGCTTTCCGAACATCCTTTTTCAGCATCAATTCCATAATAATGCTTGAAAATTGCCTCTGTCTTGAATGAATTCTCAACTATCTTTCTGAGAGATTCTTCACCAACGCCGTTTGCGGAAAGAGTAGAATTAGAACTGCTTTGAGCAAGGTATTCCTTGACCTGTTGCAGTTCATCAGCAGTAAGCTCGCCGCCTATCTTTTCAAATTCCTTTTCGCTTGCAACAAAATCTCTGCAAGCCTCAGTTGCCTGATCCTGTATCCAATCCACTGCATCTTTCGACTGGATAGTTGCCTTCTTGACATCCTCTAAGGAAGGCATCTGACCATTCTGTGAGTACAGCTCATACTGTGCAGTATTATAAGCATATATCTCATTATAAATAAATACGCCTGCGGGTACTTCATATCCATCAACAGTAAGAGCTGTCTGAGAGCTCTTTCCGAATGTAATTGCCTCAGGTGCGCTACAGCTTGCAGAAGCAGCAGCAAGTGCGAATGCCGCAGCAGCTGCAGCAAACTTATTAAACTTATTCATCTGTAAATTCCTCCGATATAATTGTAGATTCCAGATACTGTTTTATTATACTACATTTTTTTTATTTTGTCCATAGTAAAATGAAAAATTTTTTCTATTTATCACCAAACCACCTTATTAAATAAATTATCTTAAATATTTTTATGTTATTTCCTTGACTTAATGACAAATAAATGATACAATAATTGTATATGCTTTATTTTAAATAAGGAAGGTGTCCTGTTTTGAAGGTAAAACTCCTGTCACATACTCCTGATCCCGAAAGACTTGTTGCAACAGCAGCAAAGCTCTGTTACTCAAGCAGCGATATTGAGTCACTCAGAGACGGACTCACAGATGAAAAAACCGAAAGTTTCATTGATATGCTTGCGTCCATAGGACACGAAAGCGTCATGGAACACGTTTCGTTTACTTTTGGAATTGAAGGTGTATCAAGAGCTTGTACTCATCAGCTTGTCAGACATCGTATTGCTTCGTATTCACAGAAGAGTCAGAGATACGTAAACGAGAATGGATTTGAGTTTATAACACCTCCTGCTATCGAGGAACTTCCCGAGGCAAAATCGGAGTACGACAGAGTTATTGCTGAAATAACTGACAGCTACGCAAAGATCGCCGAACTCCTTACCGAAAAGCATACAAAGGAATTGATCGCACAGAGGCTTGATGAAAAAACAGCTCGTTCAAAGGCATCAAAGCTTGCAAATGAGGATGCTCGTTTCATACTCCCCAATGCCTGTGAGACAAAAATTGTCGTTACAATGAATGTACGATCTCTTTTTAATTTTTTCCACCACCGTTGCTGCAACCGAGCACAGTGGGAGATAAGAGCCGTAGCTAATGAAATGCTAAGACAATGCCTTGAAGTAGCACCTCATATCTTTTCTCATGCAGGTCCTTCATGCGTTTCAAGTGGAAAATGTCCTGAGGGCAAAATGACCTGCGGAAGAATAAACGAAGTCAAAGAGTACTTCTCTTCTTTGAAAAAGAACTAATATCAGGTGATATAATGCTTGAATTCAGAGATATTGCCATAACCGACAGGGAACGTATCACCGCTGCACTGAGCAAATCACAGTTTATGGGCTGCGAATACAGCTTTGCCAATAATATGGCGTGGAAAAGACTTGGCGATTCGCAAATATCTTTTTATAAGGATTTTTATATATGCTGTTCGTTCAGATCAAAAGACGGTATCCCCCGTTTCTTTTTTCCGTCAGGCGAAGGTGATTACTGTGAAGTTATTTCGGAAATGAAGGCTTATTCCGAAAAGCTCGGGAAGCCTTTAAGAGTTGCAGGAATTACAGAAAAAACGCTTCAAATGCTAAATGAAGTTTTTCCTGACAGTTTCTCGGTATCGACCGATGACGGCGACTGGGATTACATATATAATACTCAGGATCTGATAACTCTTTCGGGCAGAAAATATCATGGAAAGCGCAATCATCTTGCACATTTCAGCAAGCTTGATGCTGAGTTCAAAATGATGACAGAAAATGACTTTAACGACTGCATCACTTTCAGTACTATTGAGTACAATAACAGAAATGAAGAACACGATCATTCATATATAGCCGAACAATACGCTATAAACACATATTTCACCTACTTCCATGAACTTGGACTTAAAGGTGGAGTTATACGTATCGGTGGTGAAGTAGCTGCTTTCACTATCGGAGATCAGCTTAATAATGAAACATTCTGTGTTCATATTGAAAAAGCAGATACAAAATATGACGGCATCTATACAGGCATAAACAATTGCTTCGCTAAAGAAGCTGCCGCTCAATATAAATATATCAATCGTGAGGAAGATCTTGGGATAGAAGGACTGCGCAAAGCAAAGCAGTCATATCACCCTGCTTTTCTTCTGAAAAAATGTATTGTAACTTTTAAATGAAAGGATAAAGAAAATGATCTACGTCTTTCTTGCAAACGGATTTGAAGAGACAGAAGCTATTGCACCTATCGACCTGCTCAGACGTGCAGGCAAAAATGTCATAACTGTAGGTGTAGGCGATAATATAATCACAGGTTCACACGGTATCCCTGTTGTTACCGATACAATTGCTCAGGAAGCTCCTCTTACAGATGAACTTGAAATGATCGTTCTCCCCGGAGGTATGCCGGGTACACTTAATCTCGAAAAGTCTGAATATGTTCAGGCTGCCATTGATTACTGTGTTTCAAACAATAAATACATCGGTGCTATATGTGCTGCTCCTTCAATACTCGGACACAAAGGACTTCTCAAAGGCAAGACCGCAGTATGCTATGAGGGATTTGAAACTCAGCTCGACGGCGCAAACATCGGAAACGACGGAGTTGCTGAAGACGGTATCTTTATTACCGCAAGAGGCGCAGGTGTTGCCGTTGATTTTGGTTTAAAACTTGTTGAAAAATGTCATTCAAAGGCTGAAAGCCAAAGACAGCGAAATGCTATTTTATGTGACTGATATGGATAATAAAAAAGAACTTAGAAAAGAATATTCCCATCTTCGAGCGGAAATACGTGATAAAGTCTCGAAAGATCTTGATATCACCGAAAGACTGCTTGAAGAAGAAAAAATAGAAGAAGCCGATAATGTACTGCTTTACGCCTCTTTTGGTTCGGAAGTAGATACATATCTGCTCATAGATAAGCTTATAGAAATGGGAAAAAATGTGGCACTTCCTAAATGCGGCTCTGAGCGTTCAATGACTTTTCATCTTATTGAATCAGTTGCCGATCTTCATGAAGGTATGTACCGTATTCCCGAACCTGACAGTGCTCTCCCAAAGCCTGTTATAACCGATAAAACTGTCTGCATAATCCCTGGGCTCGCTTTTACAGAAGAAGGCGGCAGACTCGGATACGGCGGAGGATACTATGACGAGTTCATCTCTGAAAATCCCGATATTTTCACAATTGCTCTCGCTTATGAAGAACTCATTGTTAAGCAGCTTCCTCTCATGCAGCATGATCTTGTCGTAAATCTTATTGTAACTGAAGAAAGGACGGTGCTCTGCAATGGCTGATAACAATAATGATGTTATCAATGATATCCTCAATCAGCTGGATCAAGCTAAAAAATCAAGCGAAGCAGAGGCATTAAAAAAAGAAGAAGAAATAAAAGAAGAGGTCGCTGAGACAAAAGCTGAAATTCCTGTAAAAAAAGTTGTGTCTCATGCAAAAGAGCCTGAAATGGCAGTAAGAGATTCTGCCAATGTCAGAAGACAGGAAGCTGAACTTCCAAAGAATGATCGTCCTGTTCCTCCACCTGTACAGCAGGATTACATTCCTCAGAGAAATAATGCTGCCGTAAAGCGAAACAACGCTCACCATAAGAAAAAGAAGAAGAAAAGAAGCCGTTTACCGGGCGTTCTTATTCTTACGGTATTTATTTTTGCTGTTTCCATATGCCTTTCACTTGTTATCATTGCCTTTGGCAGAGATATGTTTGGCATTGGCAAGAGCGATAATACCAAGCTTATAGTTGTACCAGAAAATGCCACTACAAAGGAGATATCCGAGCTTCTTTATGATGAAGGAATCATTAATTCCCCTAAATGCTTCCAGCTCTTTACAAAATTCAGAAAGTCAGCTGACGTATATCTTGCAGGCGAGCATTTTGTAAGTCCGAGCATGGCATATGAAACGATCATAAACAAGCTTACGAGCGTTGAGGAAGAGTCACAGAAGGAAGCAGTATCAATAACTTTCTATGAGGGTATAAACCTTTATGAAGCAGCTGAACTGCTCGATGACGAAGGTGTCTGCAAGGCTGACGATTTCCTCTTCAATTTCAATGCATCAGATTATGGATTTGATTTTGAAAAGTATCTTTCAAAAGATACAAATACTCTGAAGTTTACTGAAACACGTATGGAAGGATATCTCTTCCCCGATACTTATACTTTTACTAAAGATATGGATCCGGAAGAAGTATGCCAGAAGATATATTTCAACTTCAATCAGAAAATGACCGAAGACAGATTGGAAAGAATGGCTAAGCTCAACCTTTCACTGGATCAGCTCATCACTTTTGCATCTATAGTTCAAAAGGAAGTTAATAACCGCGAGGAAATGAATCATGTTGCAAGTGTATTCTGGAACAGACTTGAACACACTGACGCAGAAACAGTAGGAATGCTTCAGTCTGACCCGACAAAGAATTACTCTGAAATAATACGTTCGCACATGGAAGTAATCAACAAGGATATAATCAATGCATATGACACATATGTAAGCAAGGGACTCCCTCCCGGAGCTATATGTAACCCAGGTTTAGAAGCTATAGATGCAGTTCTTGAAAAGATGCCTTCAGATGATTACTATTTCATTGCTAATATCTACACAGGCGAAACAAAATTTGCTAAGACTAATGATGAGCATGAGCAGAACAAGGCTATAGTACAGGCTGATCAGGAAGCTGAAAAAGAACGCCGTGAGGCAGAAGAGGCTGCCGCAGCCGCTGCTGCAGCTGAATCGGAGGAATACTGATGAACGAACTTGAAGTTCTTGCCCCTGCCGGTGATGAAGAAAGGTTTACAGCTGCTCTGAACTACGGTGCAGATGCAGTATACCTCGGAAGAAAACAGTTCGGTATGCGTGCATCACCGCTCAACTTTGATTTTGAGCAGCTATGTAAAGCTGTAGCGGCTGCTCATTCTAAAGGAGTCAAGGTCTATCTTACCTGTAATACGCTCCCGAGGAATTCTGAAATACCTTTCTTTGAAAGATTTGTAAAAGAAGCCGTAGATGCTAAAGTTGATGCGCTTATTGTAGCCGATATAGGTTTACTTATGCTTATAAAAAAGTATGCGCCTGATATGGAGATACATATCTCCACTCAGACGGGTATCGTCAACTATGTTACTGCACGCGAACTTTATAATATGGGCGCAAAGAGAGTTGTTCTTGCACGAGAGCTTTCACTTGATGAAATAGCTGAGATACGTGCAAAAACATCTTCTGATCTCGATATTGAAACATTTGTACATGGTGCAATGTGTGTTTCTTTTTCAGGCAGATGCCTGCTCTCACAGTATCTTGTAAACAGAGACGCTAACCGAGGTGAATGTGCTCAGCCTTGCCGCTGGGGCTATCACCTTATGGAAGAAAAACGCCCCGGTGAGTTCTTCCCTGTTTACGAAGATGAAAAAGGTACATATATCCTCAATTCAAAGGATATGTGTATGATTGAGCATATAGACAAGCTTGCTCAGGTAGGTGTTAAGAGTCTGAAAATAGAAGGCCGTGCAAAATCCGCATATTATGTAGCTGTTGTAACTAACGCTTACAGAATGGCTGTGGATCATTATTACAAAGATCCTGATAACTTCACCCTTCCTGAATGGATAAGAGACGAAGTATATAAGGTAAGCCACAGAAAATATTGTAACGGTTTTTTCTTCGGAACTCCCGAAGAATCACAGTACTATGAAAACAGCGGTTACATCAGAAATTATGATGTTGTTGCTGTTGTTGAAAAATGCGAAAACGGAACAGTTTACTGTACACAGCGAAATCGCTTCTTTGCAGGTGATACAGTTGAATTGCTTGCTCCTTCACAGAAACCTATAGAAATGAAGCTTGATAAGCTCTATGACGAAAATGATGAGGAAATCGAAACTGCTAATCATGCTATGATGAAATTCTCATTCAAGTCTGATATTGTCTTCCCTACAGGTACGGTTATCCGTAAAGAAACAACATAAAAGAAAGGCTGATACAATTTGTATCAGCCTTGTTTTTTACTTATCTGCCTTTTTAAAGTTATTATAGCCAAGCTCTTCAAGCTTGTCTGTAAGCTCATCGACAGTGTTTTTAGCAGCTGTATCATCAGAGGTGATAGTTATCTCTGCACTCTTATCAAGCTTGCTTATTTCAGCTACAAGCTTTTCAAGTGATAACTTCTCATTGTTATAAAGATAATCATTTCCCGATACTGTTATCTCTGCACTTTCTAACTGCTTATCCTCTACTGTAGTTGTCTCAGGTAAAGTTGTCTCACTTACAGAAGTATCGTTATTCTTACCTTTTTCTGACTCCTTGCCAAATCCGCCAAAGCCTTTAAAATGTAAAAACGCCCATATAGCCAAAGCTATTATTGCAACTAATAATAAAAAACCTAAAAATTTCTTCATTTCTATTTACCTCACTTTGATATATTAATAGATGTAAAATATAAACCTTTATAATCACGCTGTAAGCTTATAAAAGCATCTTCAATAATTGGGACAGCTTTAGCAGTACCATAAGAACTGCCGTCATATGTAAAAGTAGCGATTATAACATCATCTCTTTCAAAGCCTGCTTTTTTTATTGACTCTTTAAGCTTGTCTTTCAACTTATATTGATCGTCTGAACTGATCTCATTAAGCTTTTTATTTCCTGATAAAACACTTAATGACCATACATTACCGCTTTCAACTTCATGAAGATTAAAAGCAAGACCACTTCCGTCATTGTATGCACTCAAAGCCTCCTGATTTGCAGCTGCATTTGAATCAGCAGTCAGAATTCGCTCCCATTCCTGTGAAGCTTTCTCACGCCATTCCTGCTGTTCCCTTTCATTCTCTGCCTGCATCTCTGTATATGAAGCTTCTGCTGCTTTTGCTTTTTCTGATACATTTTCAACGTCAATCGAACTGTATAGAACAAAGAAAAATAGAATTATCATAGTAACATCAAGAAGCGATGTAAAATCAAGAATTATTTCACGTATCTTCATTATAATCGTATCCTCGACGTTTCTGAGACTGGTCAATACCACTCTTCCTGAGTTTCTTTATAAGAGCCAGATGACGCTGTATAAGATCTTCAACATCTGAGAAAAAAATCGAATTGATTATTTTAAAGGTAATAGCGAATATTATTCCCCATGTTGTAGATGTAAGAGCATCAAAGAAACTGCTTTTCGCATTGCTGATAGCCTCTGCATTTGTCATATCAAGTCCAAGCAGAGCAAAAACCGTTCCAAGCATACCCAGCAAAGGGAAAATAGATATCAGTGTTATAAAAAAGGTATAATAAAAATTGATCTTTCTGTAGTTATCGAAAATCTTATCAATTTTATCAACATTATACGGATCGTCACTTGTTGCTTCCCAATCATATATTTCGTTATCAACGGACTTTCTGCATTGTTTTACTTTATAACATACAATAGCTGTAACTACAGCAGCAATACCTATATAAAGATCAGATGAAAAAATACTTTGCAATAACTTAGCAATAATACTCATATTATCACCTCTTTTTTATTATACAGCATTAAATTACAAATTGCAAGTATATTTGACAAAAATCCATAAATAAAAAACTCCGCTAAAAAGCGGAGCTGAACTTTTATTCCTTTTTGATTTTTTCTTTTTTTAATCTTATGATACGATCTGCCAATGTAACAAATGCGCCAACAAACAGCACAAGATAGAAAGTAAGTCCGCGGCTGATAAGCATTGCAGGCTTTACAAGACCTATCCCGAATATTTCTGTAAATGCAAGCAGGAAACAGCCTTCTGATATACCAGCAGCTCCCGGCAGAGGAAGCATTTCTACAGCAACTGCTATCATTATCTGTAGCGTTATGATATCAATATAACTTGTAGTACTCAGACCATAAGCACGATAAACTATCCATGTAACTGTAAATAGTAAAAGCCTTTGTATAAACGTAAGAACGAAAACTTTAAGAACGACCGAAAGGTTTTTCTTTATATAGTCTGAGCCCATAGCATATGTATCACATATTCCTATAAGCTTTTCTGTATATTTTTCTTTATTTTTACGTTTGAGTATCCTTATCTTTGTAAGAAGTCCAACTACTTTTATACCAAGAGCTCTTGCCCATATCGGTTTCATGAATATAAGGATCAATGCGGCAATAAAAGAAAGATTCAATACAAATCCCAATACTATCAGCCACTTCATATCCAAAGCATATTTTGCAACAACATCGTAATTGAATGCAAGGAAACCAATTCCCATAAGAATAAGCACCGATTTGTAAGCAATAGTTATGAGCAGCATTATAAGCGTGGAATAACCTATATTGATCTTATCCTTCTTCATATGATACATCTGTACAGGTTGACCACCTGTGGAAGAAGGCGTTATATAACAGAAAAAGAATCCAATAAATGAATACTTCAGACACTTCCAAAAACTGATCTTTTGATTAAGGACTCGAAGCATATAGTGTATTATGACAGACTCTCCTGAAACAAACAGTAAAGCAGCAACTGCGCCGACAGCGATCCACATAGGATTTGCCATACGTATATCACGGATTATTTCCGTAAGTTCCTGTTCCTTGAAAATAACGTGCAGTGTAAAAAAAGTAATTACGAGAATAAGTCCTATATTCAAAGCGTATTTTAGTATTTTTTTTATTAATGTCACCCCCACTGCATTAGGATCTATGTTTAGTAACTCAACTTAAATTATAACACATCATACTACCTTTGTCAATACAAAACGTAATAACGCATATAAAAATAACAATTCGCTTCATTTATACATTTATATGACAAATTCTTTTCAAAAGAAATACGCCTTCTTTTCAGAAGGCGTTTTATGATATTTCACTTAATCGGGTGCACCGCTATCAATTACGTAATGATGCGTTATAAGTCTGTTCTCAAATTCATCAAGGGGCAACGGTCTGTCGAAATAATACCCCTGTGCAAACACACACTGATTATTTTTCAGTATTTCAACTTGCCTCTTTGTTTCAACTCCCTCTGCTACACATTCCAGACCAAGCTCTTTCGCCATGCCTACAACATACTTGAACATGACATTTCTTGTACTCTGCGAGTTTTCCTCATCAAGCGGCAAAAAGCTTCTGTCGACCTTGAGCACATTCCACGGAACTTCACGAATAAGATTTAGCGATGAATAACCCATTCCAAAATCATCGACTGAAGTACATATTCCTGCCTGCTGGAGTCCGCTTACAACACGTTTAAGATCGCGGAATTCCACGTCAGTCGTAGTTTCGGTAAGCTCTATCTCAATATAATTATGAGGAACATTATTCCTATCGACGATCTCGATAATATGATCGAGCAGATCAACATCCATCATGTGCTTTCTTGAAAGGTTAACTGAAACACGCACGACCTTACGTCCTTCATCAAGCCAGCGTCGAATGTCTTTACAAACATTGTCAAGCATATAAAAGTCCAACTGGCAAATATCCGTATTGTATTCAAGTACAGGGATAAATTCCATAGGCGGTATGATCTTTCCATCCTTGAACCATCTGCACAATGCTTCTGCACCGACCAGTTCCCCTGTCTGTATATCGATCTTTGGCTGATAGAATACTTTAAATTCCTTATTTTTAAGCGCAATTGGAAAAAGCTGCTGTATCTTCATACGTTTTTCCTTGCCGATCTCCATTTTATCATCAAAGAAAACGATACTGTCTTTGCCGCCTATTTTTGCAGCTTGAGATGAAGATAATATCCTATCCATGATATCTCCGGGAGTTTCATACACAAATTCATCTGTTATACGAAAAACACCTGTGCTTGCTGAAACCATAATACGCTTCTGATTGTTATTATCATAAACGACAGGAACACCTTTTACGATCTTTAAAATATCATCAAGGAGCTCATCTTTGAATACGGATACAAAATTATCTCCGCCAACACGGCACACGATTCCATTATCGCCAACAATATTCTCTATCATATTAAAAAAGTTTCGCATAGCGATATCGCCGTTATTTCGGCCGATCTCACGATTTATAAGAGTGAAATGCCTCAGATTATAATAAATTGCTGTATGACCGCTGAGAATTCCCTTTTCATCGAGATTTTCGATATATCTTATAAACGATCGAACATTTCTGTAACCGTACTCATCATAAAAAGTAAACTTCTCGACTACGTTCTGAAGTCTATTACGGCTTATAAAGCTTAAAACCGTACGCATAACCAGATCCACTCTCTGAACATCATCAGCTGAAAGCGGAGGTATCTTTTCACTTCTGTAAGCACTGCATTTAACAACAGCCATAGATTTAGTCACAATACGTCTGCTGATTATCTCTACACAATCCTCACCGTTATCATAGCCAACAAAGACATCACCTTTGTTAGCCTTTTCATTGCTTATATTTTGGTAAAATTCGGTTATTCCTTTTGATATCTTGAAAAATTTACATAAATCAGCTAATGCATTTTTTATTTCTTCGATATCAAAGCTTTCAACATCTGTCATCGTATATAATAAAGCATCAAATAAACGATAATATTCCAATAATTCTTCATTTCCCATTATAAACACTCCGTCCAGTTTATTTATTGAGAAAAACATTCCCCTTTAAATTAATTATACCATTTTTTAGCATTGAATTCAAGTTGTTTTTAATAATTTTTAGTAAAAATCTCCAAAAGAAAAACATTATTTTCTGTGATTGCAAGTGCTTGTGTTTTTTTCTTTTATATAGTATAATAATAGCGTATTTTATTTTGGAGGATAATCTATGCGTATTCTTATAACAAACGATGACGGTATAAATGCAGACGGCATTATAAGACTTGCAAAAACAGCTAAAGAACTCGGCGAAGTATGGGTAGTTGCTCCTCTCGAACAAAGAAGTGCTGCTTCACACAGTATTTCCCTGCATGATCATATAGACGTATATCCACATGATTTTCCAATAAACGACATCAAAGCTTTTTCATGCAGCGGAACTCCTGCCGACTGTGTCCGTGTAGGAAGTCTTAATATTATGCCATGCAAGCCTGATCTTGTACTTTCGGGCTTGAATAATGGCTATAATGTAGCATCGGATATCCAGTATTCTGCTACAGCAGGTGCAGCCTTTGAGGGAGCTTTTCAAGGTATAACTTCTATTGCCCTATCGGAAGAAGCAGACAAACTGCATGAGGTGTCAGATGAATATTTACAAAGAATACTCTCTGAACTTGCAGATAAAAAACTTGGATACGGACAAATATTCAATGTTAATTTCCCGGGATGTCCACTGACTGAATGTAAAGGAATACTTAAAGACAGAAAGGTCTCGCATGGTATGTTTTTCCGCGACCACTATATAGAACTAAAAAAACTTGAAAATGGCGGTATACGGCTTATGGTTGAGGGAGAGTATAACGAAGATGCCGAACCTGATACAGATTTCAGAGCTGTTGTGGACAAATACATATCGATCAGCATAGTAAATAATATTGGATAAAATAATCCCCTGTTTTCACAGGGGATAGTTTTTATCTCTTTACAAAGTACTCCTCATACCAAACAAGGAAAGTATAAATAGTCCATACTTTACGCCAGTTATCAGAGTTTCCGCCAACATAGTCTTTATAAATTGCGTTGATCTCATCAACATTAAAGAACTTTGCAGCCATCTCACTGTTGAATTTCTCGCGGACATCTGCATTGTATCGCTCATCAGCAAGCCATATTCTTACAGGAACAATAAATCCGAGCTTTTTCCTGAAAGCAATTTCTTCAGGAAGAACCTTTGCAGCTGCAGTTCTGAATGCAACTTTATTCTGCTCCTCGTTGACCTTATATTTTGAAGGCATACGTGAAGCGATGTCAAATATTCTTCTGTCAGTCAGCGGCATACGTATCTCAAGTCCACAGGCTGTACTCATCTTGTCAACATTAAGGTAAATATCACCTTCAAGCCATATTTGTATGTCAACATCAGACATCTTTGTAAGCGGGTCAAGACCTTCGGTCTCGTCATAGATATACTTCACAAGGTCAATAGGAAGTATACTCGGATCATAATGTTTGAGTATACGCTGCTTCTCATCTTCCTTCATAATATTGGTGTTACCAACGTAGAAAGTCTTGAGATTATCTCCATAACGCTCAGCATTGCGGTACATATTATATCCGCCGAAGAACTCATCTGCTCCTTCGCCTGAATAGCAAAGCTTTGTATGTTCTGCCGTAGCCTTACAGCCAAGTGTAAATACGATAGCAGAAGCATCACCGAGAGGCTGCTCCATATTGTACATTACAAACGGAACGATATCAAAGAAATCCTTAGGCTGAATATTAGCAACAGAGTGCTCTACGTTAAGAAGTTCCGCTGTCTTTGCAGCAACTCTTGATTCATCAAATCTTTCCTCATCGTATCCACAGGAATCAGCTCTTTTTGCATCACTCATTGCAAGAACGTATGATGAATCAACACCTCCCGAAAGGAATGACTCTGCAACTTCGTCATCGTCCTTGACCTCAGGGAAGATATTGGTCAGCGTATCGTGTATCTCATTTGCCCAATCATCGAGTGATTTGCTGTTATCAGGCTTGAATGTAGGAGTCCAGTAACGCTCTATAGTCAGCTTCCCGTCTTTAAATACCAGCCAATGACCAGGCATGAGCTTTTTTACGCCTTTAAAGAATGTATCCTCACCTGCAACATAGGTAAGTGTCATATAGATCTGGAGCATATCAACGTTCAGCTCTTTTACAAAACCTTCCTTACCGATAATACTGCTGATATTCGTACCGAAAAGCAATCTGTTATCGGCAGTTATATAGTAATAAAACGGCTTTGTACCGAACTGATCTCTTAAACAGAAATATTTATCCTCTGCATCATCGTAAAGACCAAATGCAAACATACCATAAAAATGATCAGCCATTTCCCTGCCCCATTTTTCATATGCTTTGATGATTATAGCCTTTTCACGTTCTTCACGGGAAAGTGTATTATCAATACCAAGCTCTTCGCAAAGTCCGCGCCAGTTTCTTATATGACCTCTGTAATCACAGATTTTTATCACTTTTAATTCACCTCTGGTAGTATAACTTATATTTCTTCATATATCTGTGGTCTGTTCATAAGAGCACCAAGTGCAAGTCTGACATCTCCGCCGTTGAAAAGCACTTCATTTAGCTGCTCTGTTATAGGCATTTCTACATTCAAACGTCTTGCAAGCTCATATGCAGCCTTACAGCAGAAATATCCTTCAACTGTACCAACACGCTCAACTGCTTCCTCAGGAGAAACGCCCTGACCGATAAGTATACCTGCGCGTCTGTTTCGACTGTGCATACTTGTACAGGTAACAATAAGATCGCCAATACCGGTTAGTCCGCTGAAGGTAGTAACATCTGCTCCGCAGGCTTTTCCAAGACGGGCAATCTCATGTATACCACGAGTCATAAGTGCAGCCTTTGTATTATCACCATAGCCCAGACCATCACAAATACCCACACAAAGAGCAATTATATTTTTCAGCGCACCGCCTATCTCACAGCCCTTAACATCATCGTTAAGGTATATTCTCATAAAATTATTACCGAACTCACGCTGTACATATTCGGCTGCCTCATGATTTGCAGACGCTGCAACAATAGTTGTAGGCACACATCTTGCAACTTCCTCTGCATGAGACGGACCTGAGAGAACGACCATTTTATCTGTATGTATTTCCTCGCAGATGACCTCGCTGAGAGTTTTCAGACTTCCTTCTTCAAGTCCTTTTCCGGTGTTTACGATGACCATATTGTCATCAACATACGGAGCTGCTTCCTTAGCGACATCACGTACAAATGATGACGGGATACCGAAAACCAGTATATCGCAGCCCTTAACGCAAGAGATATCGCTTGTCATGGCTATACTCTCAGAAACAGGAACCCCCGGAAGCTTCTGAACGTGTTCTCCGTGTGAACGGATATCGTCTATCTCAGACTGAAATTTTGACCATACCGTAACATTATGTCTGCCGCAATGCTCAGCCATTATTGCAAGACTGAGTCCAAATCCGCCCGAACCAAGTATAACTATATTTGCCATAGCATTTCACTCCTTTCGGCTGAAAGCCTCAGTTAATATTTATTTTGTTGAATGAAAATTTATTCTCATTTCCGTCAATAAGGCGTTGGATATTTGATCTGTGCATCCATATTACCATCGCTGCCATAGGCAAAGACAACAGCATATAGATAAAGCTTCTTCCAAATGTATATCCGTCTATAAGCCACGACATAAGCAGAGTTGCAATAGGACAGTATGTTGTTGAAATAATAGAAGCAAGGGATACATATTTTGAAAGTGCAAGAATAACTGCAAATATCGCAATAAGTGCAAGAAAAACTTTATAATCTACAGCAAGGAACGAGGCAGCACCGACAAGTACTCCTTTTCCGCCCTTAAATCCGTAGTATATCGGGAAAACATGGCCTATTATAGCAAAAAAGCCTGCTATATATCCAATATAATGTGTATCATTTCCCGGCATCATGCCAGCATGGAGCAAATGACATACTCCTCTTGAAAGAGCTACTGCTATTATACCTTTAGCAAGATCACCGATAAGCGTCATAAGAGCACAGCTCTTTCCTGCACATCTTAATGTATTGGTAAGACCTGCATTTTTGCTGCCCATATCACGGATATCTCTTCCTGTCATCATTCTAACGACAATGATCGAGAAATTGATACTGCCCAGAAAATATCCTAAACCGGCAGCTGTTAAAATTGATAAAAATAACTTCATTATTTATCATTTCCTCCCCTCTCACGTACAATAAATCTTACGGGAGTGCCTTCGAGTCCGAATGTTGAACGTATCTGATTTTCGATATATCTTCTGTACGAAAAATGGAACAGATCAGCACGATTTACAAACGTTACGAAAGTCGGAGGCTTCGTGGAAGGCTGAGTCATGTAGTATATTTTCAGCCTTCTTCCCTTATCCGATGGCGGCTGGACTCTTGTTGTTGCATAAGCAAGTACATCATTGAGCATACCTGTTGATATTCTCATACTGTTCTGTTCATAGACATACTTGATAAGCTCATAGAGTTTATTTATACGCTGTCCTGTTTTAGCAGAAATGAATACAAATGGAACATAAGACATAAAGCTGAAATCATTTTCAAGCTTTGTTCTGTACTCCTGCATGGTCTTGTCATTTTTTTCTACAAGATCCCATTTATTCACAGCAACAACACATGCCTTACCCTGCTCATGTGCATATCCTGCAACTTTGGAGTCCTGCTCTGTAAATCCCTCAGCAGCATCAAGCATAATAACACATACGTCTGCCCTGTCAACAGCCATATAAGCTCTGAGAACACTGTAATGCTCTACTTTTTCAGTTACTTTCGATTTTTTTCGTATGCCTGCTGTATCGATAAATACGAATTTACCGTATTCATTTTCGATAACTGTATCCGTTGAATCACGGGTAGTTCCTGCTATATCCGAAACAATAACACGTTCTTCACCTGCGATCTTGTTGATAAGTGAAGATTTTCCTGCATTAGGCTTTCCGATAACAGCGACCTTGATATGATCCTCGTCATATTCTGTTTCTTCGCTGTCAGGAAGGCTTTCATACACCTTATCAAGCATATCACCAGTACCATGACCATGAACAGATGAAATAGGATACGGATCACCAAGTCCAAGATTATAAAACTCGTAAAGCTCCATAGGCGGATCTCCAAGGCTGTCCACCTTGTTAACCGCAAGAACAATGGGCTTTCCGCTTTTCAGAAGCATCTGAGCTACAGCATAGTCATCAGCAGTTACACCGCATTTTATATCCGTTACAAAAACAATAACATCTGCTTTTTCAATAGCAAGTTCAGACTGTCTTCTCATCTGGGCAAGGATAACATCATTGCTGTCAGGCTCTATACCGCCTGTGTCAACTACCATGAATTCCTTTCCTCGCCATTCACATTTAGAATAAATTCGATCACGTGTAACACCGGGGGTATCCTCAACTATTGAAAGTCTCTGTCCGATAAGCTTGTTAAATAGCGTTGATTTACCAACATTAGGTCGTCCAACAACTGCAACTATCGGTAATGACATATTTCTACATCCCCTTTCATATCTTAAAGTGTGATAATTCACAACTAATATTCAATTCCCATTATTGCGTCAAGCAACTCATAGCCGTCACTTGGCGTAGTACGTATTTTTACATTAAGTGCTTTCTCAACATCACCTATTGTAAGATTGTCAAGAAAAACATCTGAATCTCGTCTCACCATAGCCTGAGACAAGAGAAGATTAGCTCCAAGATCCTTTCCGCTCAGCTGAGCGATAAGATCCTGTGCGGTTATAAGACCTGTAACTGTGATAGTATCACCAAAAAAGTCATTTCGGATACGATAAACATCACATTTCAGCATTGGAAAACTTTCCTCAGCCATTTTGGCAAGCATATTTATAGTACCAAAAGCGGAATAGCCTGTAGCAATGGAAACATGGCGTTCGCCGCCTTCCCACTCGGCTATTTCAAGAGCTTTTTCAAACTCGTCTATCAAAGAACGGAGCATTCCGACTCCGTTTTCATACTGCGAGAAATCTTCGTACGCTTCCATAGGAGGAAGCTCTCTCTCAGCTATCAGATAAAACTCATCTGACGGGAAAACAGTTCTTGTACCGAATTTTTTGAGGAATATCTGTTGAAATTCTTCAATTATGTCGATAGTTTCTCCTGCGCCTTTTTTATCAAATCCAACAAGAGGATATAATCCCTGACGGAATTTTGTAACTCCTACAGGAACAACAGCCATACTTGTTATATTGGGCATAAGAGTACCAAGATCTGTTAATGAACGTCTGAGCTCGTCACCGTCATTAAGTCCCGGACAGCACACGATCTGACAATTGAGCTTAATACCGTTTTCAGCAAGCTGCCAGATGAATTTGAGCTTTTCACCTGCAAAACGATTATGCATCATTTTAACACGTAATTCAGGGTTTGTTGTATGGACTGAAACATTGATATTGAGCTTCATTTCGATAATTCTGTCAATATCTTCCTGCTTCATATTGGTAAGAGTAACATAATTGCCCTGCAAAAAAGACAATCTTGCATCATCGTCTTTAAAATATAGAGTTTCTCTCATTCCAGGCGGCATCTGATCAATAAAACAGAACACGCATTTATTACTGCATGACTGTTTCTTATCCATCAGGAAAGTTTCAAACTCAAGTCCAAGATCGTCATATTCGTCCTTATTTATATGTATTGTCAAAGGGACATCGTCCCTTACAATTTCAAGGGTAATATCAGTATCCGCAGCATAGTACATATAATCAAGAACATCTTTAATGTCATGACCATTTATTCTGACGAGTGTGTCGCCGCTTTGAATTCCGTGTTTGTCACACGGAGAACCATGCATAACGCTGTTGATCTTAACCATAAAATTACTCCATACACTTAAAAAGGAGAGAAGGATCTCTCCTCCTCTCCTTCTCTTTTATCGGATCAAGCCGATTATTCAGCGTCGATCTTAAGGACCTCAACGCCCTTATAGAATCCGCAATTTTTGCAAACCTTATGCGGAGCCTTATATGCGCCGCAGTTATCACACTTTGACATTGCGGGTGCTTCAAGCTTCCAAACAGCACTACGTCTCTTATCACGTCTTGCCTTGGAAGTTTTTCTCTTCGGTACAGCCATTCTGGCACCTCCTTAAAGAGCTTCACAGCTCAGATTAATTAAGATGATCACACTGACCCTCGTTAAGATCACAGCCGCAAACCATACAAAGACCTTTACAATCATCTTTGCAAAGATTTTTAGTAGGAAGACTGAGAAGCATATCAGTCAGTGCAATTTCATTCAATTCAATGCTCTCACCATCTGCAACTATATAATCATCATTATCATCATTGCTAATGAAAGGAACAACAATATGGTCGAAGCTTAGATCATAATCTCTTGAAAATTCCTTTAAGCATCTGTCGCAAGTATGGAGAAGCTCAAAAGCCGCAGAATAGTTTAAATATACTACTCCTGCCCTGTTATGGAATTTTCCACTCAGACTAACAGGTGATTTAAAAACATAGCCCTTGATATCACCAAATTCATCTGCGGAGATCTCATAAGAAAACTCCTTTGACTCTCCGACAATATTGAATATCTGCTTTAAATTGATCTTCATACAACTATCCTTCAGAGCACCATAAAATATATTATACACCAAACGTCAAAATATGTCAATAGTTCAGTGTAAAAATTTCACTTTTTTTAATGACTTACTTAATGAACTGCTTAACGCTCTCAGGAAGCTCAGAAGCATCAGCTGAAACTGTGAAAACGATAGTAGCTTCTTCACCTGTAAGCTTGTCAAGCTTCTCAAAAAGTGTACCGAGAACATCATAGTCACGGCCAACGATCTTGAGGATACCGTCAACGAAAACGTCCTTTATATCATAGTTGCCTGCGAGCATACCTGCAACGAAGCCGTAGAATGCATCAGCACCTTCGATAGCAAAGCTCTCAGTATCGCACCATCTTACTCTGAAGCTGATAGAACGTCTGATATTGTCACCTTTTTCGATGCAAACAAGATTTCCGTTTGTTGACTTTACAGCCTCATTGATATTATCGATGAGTATCTTTGTTTTACCTGTGCCTTTTTTTCCTGTAATAAGTTTAATCATAATTTACTCCTTCCGTGCCTCACGGCATTTGTGACGTATTTAGTTCTGCATTATGAGCTAAACAGACTTATCAGCCGAGCTTAGCTTCAAGAGCAGCCTTAGCTCCCTCATATCCCGGCTTGCCGAGAAGAGCGAACATATTTGATTTATAACTCTCAACACCCGGCTGATTGAACGGATTTACACCAAGTACATAGCCCGAAATTGCGCAAGCCTTCTCGAAGAAGTAGATCATATAGCCGACGCTTTCTTCTGTAGTGTCGTCAAGTTCAAGAATAATATTAGGAACTCCGCCCTCTGTATGAGCGAGAACAGTACCCTCAAATGCTTTTCTGTTAACAACAGACATATTCTGATTTGTAAGGAAGTTAAGACCATCAAGGTTCTCAGCATCAGGCTCGAGGAAGAGATCTGTCTTTGGCTTCTTTATATCAACAACAGTCTCGAAAAGAATTCTTGCACCGTCCTGGATATACTGTCCCATAGAGTGAAGATCAGTTGAAAATACAGCAGCTGAAGGGAATATACCCTTGTTGTCCTTGCCTTCACTCTCGCCGAAGAGCTGCTTGTACCACTCAGACATCATAACGAAGCTTGGATCGTAAGAAACGAGCATTTCTACAGACTTGCCCTTTCTGTAAAGGATGTTTCTGAGTGCAGCGTATTTATAGCAGTCATTATTATCAAAATCAGCGCAGAAATCAGCCTGTGCTTTAGCAGCTCCCTTCATAAGAGCGTCAATGTCACAGCCTGCAACTGCGATAGGAAGAAGGCCAACAGCTGTAAGAACAGAGAAACGTCCTCCAACATCATCAGGAATAACGAATGTCTCGTAGCCTTCTGCATCAGAAAGGTTCTTGAGAGTTCCTCTTGCCTTGTCAGTTGTAGCAAAGATACGATTCTTTGCCTCTTCCTTACCATATTTATCCTCAACCATTTTCTTGAAGATACGGAATGCAAGTGCAGGCTCTGTAGTTGTACCTGACTTAGATATAACATTTACAGAGAAGTCCTTGCCTTCGCAAAGAGCGATGATCTCGTTAAGATAAGCAGGATTGATACTGTTTCCGACATAATAAATGTCAGGTGTATCCTTCTTCATATTATTATAAAGAGGTGATTTAAGAAGCTCGATAGCAGCTCTTGCACCAAGGTAAGAACCACCGATACCAATAACGATAAGAATATCGGAATTAGCCTTGATTCTCTCAGCAGCTGCCTTTATACGAGAAAATTCTTCCTTATCATAAGCAGTAGGAAGATCCACCCAGCCTAAGAAGTCATTGCCAAGACCTGTTTTGCTCTGGAGAGACTGTGCAGCAGCCTCAACCTGTGCCTTGATTCCTGCGAGTTCGTCAGCATTGACGAAATCCTTCAAGTATTTGGTGTTGAGTTTTAATGACATTAAAATTTACCTCCAATATGTATGGAAAACCATACAAATATAATTTACCATCTTTATGATACTATATTTTTGATTATTTTTCAAGTACCTTTACATAACATTTCCAACATTTGTACAATCCCGACAAATTCAGAGTTATTTTTCTATCATTTTAAGCAATGTTTGCTTCAAAACGTAATTCAAGGTAAGCGCACGAACACTGCTTTTTATCATGATATCAGTCTCAAAAACAAGAGTATCACCATTATAGAATGCAACAACACCTACAGGCTGACCTTCATATACGGGAGCAGTGATATATTCAGGAATAACGACTTTTGTTCTTACCTCTTTATCACCTTTGGGCACAGCGGCTTTCCCCTGCTCTTTTATACCGATCTCTACAGCTGAGCACTCACCATTTTTAACTTTTAAAGGCACGAGCATTTCTTCAGGGAACTCCGTAGAGACAACTTTATAGCTTGAAAATGCTCTTTTCAGTAGCTCTCGTCCTTTTTTAAAGGATATATCTTCATTTTCCGCACCTAAAACAACAGAAATAAAAGTGTTGCCACCTGAGTTTATACCGCCCTCAGCTAAAAAATAGCGATCTTCGGAAGAATGACAAGCTTTAAAGCCGATATGCGGCTCATAGTTTCTTGTAAGATCATTCTCACTTACAAGCTCGACCTGTTCATTCTTTATAAAATCGCGCCATGTTTTGAAGTATGGCTGCAAAAAAACATATTTAGAAAGCCTTGAACATATAAGTGCCATATCATACGCAGTTGTGTATTCGCGTTCATCAGCATATCCGTAAGGAGAAACAAAATAAGAGTCACGAAGTCCAATATCAAAAGCTTCTCCATTCATATCCATAACGAATGTATCCACATCACCCGAAACAGCTTCTGCAAGAACAGTCATAGCATCATTAGCGTTGCCGATTATAACAGCCTTTAGAAGTTCATCGACTGATATTTTATCTCCGCTTTGAAGCCATATCACCGAGCCCTTTGTTCCGCTTACTTTATCAGAAGCAGTAATCTCATCATCAATAGCTAACTCACCGCTTTCAATATGCTTTGCAACAACGAGAATACTCATTAACTTTGTAAGATAGCCTGCATTAATTCTTACATTTTCGTTTTTAGCCTCAAGAATTGTTCCTGTTTCTGCTTCCATGAGGACGTAAGCCTCTATTTCATTATCTATATTCTTATCTGCGCTGATACAGGTCATTGAAACAATGATACAGATCAAAAGCAGTATTGATCTGAAGCATATCCGCATAAATATCACCTCAGATAATACTATGCAGGTAAACAGTATAAAATGAAAAGGAGCAGTAAAAACTGCTCCTCTATCTTCAATTTTTCTGCATTATAATAACAGAGTTTCTGTTATCACCTGACAGCTCATAATTGCCTGATATAGGCACTCTTGTTTCAAGTCTGTCGTCATCACCCGAAACGCTGTATATCTGATATGCTTCATTATTGAATGTAAAAGAATATGGTTCTTCAAAAGTATACTGCTCAAGATAATCCAGATACTCTTCAAGGCACATCTTCTTATTAGCCATTATGGCTGCATGGACCTCGCCTACATATCTGAGATGCCATGGACAATACTCATTTCCGGTCTTATCCTTCTTTCCCTCAGGATATCTAACTACAAAACCGTACTTCCAACAATTCTCAACGATCCAGCCTTCAGCATCGCAGCCGTCATATGTGAGCATATTTCCGTACGCATTTAAAGCAAGATCAACACAGTATCCTGCCTTAGACTCGCTAAATTTCTGTGGACAGAATGAATTTTCACCGGTAAATGTATCAGTTGTTCCGTAAACGATAAAGTCTGCTAATCCTGTTTCATTGGCATAGCTTTCCATCATACGATTAAGAGCATCTGCGGCATTTTCATTAAGAGATACCTTTCCTTCAACAATAGAATAATACTCATTTTTCTCTTCCGCAAGATCGACCATTTGTCCCTGGTCACTTGCTCTTGCAGGCGATTTATCAGTATAGATAGAAAGGATACCTTTAGATATCTCATCTTTTGAAAGCTCAAACTCAGAGTATCCCAAGTATTTTATACCTTCAAAAGCTGTTGTTGCCTCATCTGATGTTCCGTATGAGAGACTGCTGCCTGTTGAAGTCTCAACATTCTCCGCCGAATTACGAAAATCTCCATGAACTTTTATATTATATGGCTGCTGACTATCAAAACTTCTTCTCAAAGCATCAGCTCCGAACAGTGTACCGACTGTTATTCCCATTGCAAGAAAAACACGACCCACTCTGAGCCTGCATTTCTTAGTCTCACTCATTGTTCATATCCTCCAAGCTTGTTGTTCTACACTTAAAAGCCGCCTACTATATCTGCTTTTTATTTTCAGGCGGCGTATATGCTTTACCGCCTGTGCAGTAAACGCTGTACGCGCTTAACGTATTATATACATTATTCCAATTTGTTTTGCCTCCGCAGAGCACGAGTATATATGTCTTTTCGTTTATCTCTGCAAAAGTTGCCATGCAGTTTCCTGCTTCATCTGTAAATCCTGTTTTTCCGCCGATAATCTTTACCCCGGGCATTTCATCGCCGTACATTCTGCTGAAAAGTGTACTTTCAAATGTTAATCCCTCAGGATTTTGTTTCGTAGACGGAACTTTATATTCAACTGCTGAGAGGACCTCACGACAGACGGGATTTTGTATTGCGTATTCAAGCATGAGCGCAATATTCTCGGCTGTACTGTAATTATTTTTATCATGAAGTCCGACAACATTTGTAAAATTCGTATATTTTAAGCCTATTTCCCTACATTTGTCATTCATAAGTCTGACAAACGCCTTCTCACTCCCTGCAACATATTCAGCTGCCGCAAGTGAGGCATCTGCTCCCGAGCATAATATTATACCATACAAAACATCCTTTAGTGTAGGCGTTTCATCAGGTTCAAATCCTGCCCTCGAAGCGTCCAGAGCAATATAAGGTGCTACCATATCATATGTAATCGGTACAGTAGCCGAAAGATCATCTATATTTTCGACAGCAACGATAAGCGTCATTATTTTTGTAAGTGACGCAGGATACAGTTTAATTTGTTCATTTCTGTAAGCGATAACCTCTCTGTCGTCAACATTTATCAGAATAGCATTCTTAGCGTCATAATCTTTTGTGAACTCCTTAGACTTGTCCGTCTTTTCAGGAAATATAACAAAAGGCACCGCCATTTTTCCTGCCTGTTCTGTAGTAGATTCGGAAACTTCAGACAATTTGCCTGTACTTACAACAAAGCTGTCCGATACAGCACTATCAGGAACAGTACGCCTGTTATGCTTTATCAGATATTTTGCAGCAGTTATTCCGCCAAATATAAGAACTAAAAGGAAAAACGCTGTGCCTGCTTTTAACAATTTAGCATTGCGCCATTGCTTCCTTCTTTTGTTCATTCTACACCTCAATTTATATCTCTGTATCTTCCATTATAATACAATCTTCATATATTGTCAACAAAATTTGCAAAATCTACATATTGCACAAATTTACACATCTCAAATAATGCAAAACATAAAAAAACAGATTTGGTTTATAACTGTAAAAGTCCCTGTAATTTGAAATATACAGGGACTTCTTATTAAATCTCTACAGCAATATATTTTTTCAGTTCAAACGAATACAAAAACGCTTCCTTGACCTTCTTGCCTGTTGTAAGCTCAATTGCTGCTTTATATAGTTTAAGCTGCATAAAATACCTATCTTTCAGTTTTTCAAGAGACACTCCCCTGTCTGATTTATAATCAACTATGACTATACCGTCATTTTCTTCAAACATAAGGTCTATAATTCCCTTGATCATGCCGTCTGAACGTTTGAGTTTCTCAAGAGTTTCATTCTCAACATCAAGCTGTGAAACAGCCACCATAAACTTCTTTTCTCTGACATATGCCAGCGATGAACATATGCGTTCATAAAGTGAACTTTCAAAGAAAGCTTTAACGTTTTCAAGATTTATCGACTCGGCTTCTGCTAAAGATATATATCCTTTGTTCATTACATTCTCTATCTCAGACTTTGTATCTTTGATTGCATTTTCAAAATCGCAGTACTGAAAGAACGTATGTATAGCTGTACCGCGTTCAGCTCCGCTGAGTCTTGAACCGTTTGATTTGAATTTAGGTCTTTTCAGTTTAAAATCGAATAATTCTTTACTGTTTTTAAGCTTTTTGGTTATTTCTGTAACGCTTAGCTTTGCAGGAGTTTCCGAAAGCGTCTTATCATATTCGTATGAAATTATATTTTTCATATGTGATATGATACTCTCGTCCGCAGCTTGTTCTTTATCTTCATCAGCCTGCTCCGCATCTGCTGCATCTATACTGTCCACAAATTCATATTCAAAAAGGTTATTATCATCATTGTTGCTTTTGTTCGCAGCTGCTTCAAGCTCTAAATGCTCTGAAATTTCCGCAAAAGACTTTTCACGTATTATACTTGCCCATAACCAATCTGAGAAACTCTTTGCCTCGCTAACACTGTCAGTTATGTCTCCATTATGCAACACACAACTTTCAATAATCGAATTAACTCTTTTCAATGCCTTTTCGCCGCATTTTAAGTTTATAAAAAGCTGCCGCTTTGCTCTTGTAAGGGCAACATAAAGCAATCGCATTTCTTCACTTCTTGTGTCTCTTTCCTCTTCAGCGGAAAGCATTACCTGCTGAAAGGTCTTATATTTTCTGTAAAGACTCGGATCATAAAGTACATAGCCTATGCGTCCGTCGGGGCTGCACATTACTGTTTTTGAGTCAAATTGAAAGTTCACTGACGTTTCCGCAATAAAAACAAATGGAAATTCCAATCCTTTTGACCTGTGCATAGTAAGTACTGAAACATAGTCACCTGAGGAAGCTGCGACCTTTCCCTGTGCGTAGTCTCCGTTTTCCATTACTCTGTCAAGATGTCTCAGGAAACCGTTAAGACCGCCTGACCCGTCAAATGCAGCTGTAGCTTCATAATTCTGAGCATACTGTATAAGTGCGCGCAAATTAGCTCTTTTCTTCTCACCGTCACTGTAAAGCTGCATTACTGAGATAAAGTCTGTAGAGTCATAAATCTCGCCTATAAGCTCTCCTATGGTCATGGTAACAGAATCCAGTCGGAATGCTTCAATAGACTCCAGAAATTCCCTGCATCTCTCGCAAAGGAACATATCATCACATTCGCTGTACTCTCCACCAACTATCCCCTGAATTATAGAAAACAAGGCTCTCTTTTTATCATAAGACCTTATAACTGCTATATCTTCAATACTGAACATATACATAGGCGAAGTCATTACAGCAGCAAGAGGTATATCCTGTATCGGATTGCTGATAACTCTTAAAAGATCAATAAGCACTGCTATCTCTCGCGCTTTGAGATAGCCTGTTTCTTCACTTCCTTTTGCAGGAACGCCTATTTTGTTCAGTTCTTCCGCATATGTGTTTATGTGCTTGTTATTCCTTACAAGTATGCAGAAATCAGATGGGCAGCATGGACGTTTTGAACCGTCTTTATCTGTAACTGTAACGCCTGCTCCGATCATGTCAGATATTTTTTTGGCTGTATACAGTACTTCCATGTTAAGCTTTTCAGCTTCTTCATCTTCAACAGCATCATCTTTTATAAATGCAAAATGAGTAATCCTTTGTGATGCATCATCGTCCGCATACTGCCCGGCACCGAAATATAGCTTTTCATCATCTGTATAGTCTATATCTCCGCACTTTTCAGACATTATCTGCTCAAATACAAAATTTACAAAATCTATTACCTGAGGAGAACTTCTGAAATTCTTATTCAAGATAATAGCCTGATTTTTACATTTACTTTCAGGAGAATATGGCTCTGAACTGTGCAATGTATTGATAAAATTACGAGGATTGGCAAGTCTGAAACGATAAATAGACTGCTTTACATCTCCCACAAGAAATACATTGCTTCCGTAAAGCGGCTCACCATTTTCGTCTGTTCGGAAATCCTTTGAGATAAGTTTAAAGATAAGATCTTGCTTATTATTGGAGTCCTGATACTCATCTATCATTATTATATCATAATAATCAGCTATCCTATCAGCAACTTCACTTCTGACAATATTACCGCTGTCATCCGACTCGGTAAGCAGCTCCAATGCTAAACGTTCACCGTCATCGAATGAAAGACCATTCTTTTCGCATTTCTTTTCCCAGATAAACTCCTGATATTTTTTTAGCATTTCCGCAAGAATTACAGTTACTTCACCGCACTCTCTGTAATCGCTCTCAACTGACAAAACACTGTTTATTACCTTTGCCGCAGTCTTTTTTATAAGATCGCGCCTTTTTTTGTATATCTCGCGCAAAGCTTTATCATGAGGCGTTTTTCCAACTCTTACAAGATCAGAAAAATCCTGCGCTTTTGCAGCTTCACTTTCATCGGGAAGTCTGTTGGTTCTGAAAATTGCAAGAAGATCTGATATCCTGTCATAGTCCTCTTCCGCCAAAGCATATGATTTCGCTGCGGCAGCCGATGACATATCGGGGAATATCCTGTTTATTAGTCCGATATTATCATCAGCTGTTTTAAGAGCTTTTTCAAGCTCTGATATCATAGCTGTCATAAGGCTCTTGAAATAAAACGAGTCATTTATATCACCTTTATACATCTCAACCGCTTTATCAAGCCATTTATCCCTGAAAGGAACAGATGAAAGGAAATTGTCAGCTCTTTCTATTACTTCAATAAGTCTTTTCTCGTCCTTAATACAAAATCTGTCATACATGAACGATATCTTTTCATACTCGTTTTCACTATAGTAGTTTATAAGCTCGTCCATAGCCCGTGCTCTGAGCACCTTGTTGTCGCTGTCGTCAAGAACCGCAAAACCCGAAGTTACTCCTGTATCACACATATTGTCACGTATAAGGTCAAAACAGAAGGAGTTAATAGTAGATATCCTCGCGCTTTGAAGAAGTATCTGCTGTTTCAGCAAATGTTTATCATCAGGACGTTCGTTTATAAACTCTCTGAGCTTTATATCAAGACGCTTTTTTAGTTCGGAAGCCGCATCATTGGTAAATGTTACAACGATCATTCTGTCTGCTCTCACACCCGAATTGCTGTCTGCAATGAGCTTTATGAGCCTTTCTGTAAGAACTGCTGTTTTGCCGCTTCCTGCCGCAGCTGATACAATAAGTGACGTGTCTCTTGCATCAATAGCATTCTGCTGCTGTTGTGTCCAGCTCATGTTCACTTCTCCTTTCCGCTGAATTTTTTACCAAGTATCTCTTCTGCTTCCGCAATTTCAGATGCATCAGGAAGTTTTTTTCGTTCAAATTCGGAATTATCGCATATATTTACATACTCACAGTATGTGCATGGGATCTTACCGTCGATAACGAGCGGTTCTGCTTCTGCGTTTCCGTCAAGAAGCGACTCAGCCATGCTGATAAGCTTTGAATACGTATAATTTCTAAGCAGTGTCATTCCCTCAGACGATACACATGACGAATTCTTATCTGGAACTCCATTTTTATCGAGCTTTACAGGTATAAACTCTCCGCCAACATCTTTTTCCATAGCTTCAAGTATGTCCATATCTCCGAGAACAAGTCCGCTTATTTTCAGTGATGACTTTACCGCACTGCTGTTCCTTGATGAAACTTTATGCGGCTCAAGGTGTACATCAGCTATCCTTACAGGAGAATAAAGCACACCTGCAGGCTCATAGCCCTCGTATAGACCGCCTTTATCGGTAGAAGCAAACAGATAAAGCAGCATCTGCATATTTATTCCGCAGGCGAGTGTTTCGGCAGTTATCTCCTTGCGGCTGCTCTTATAGTCTATTATCCTCAGATAATCCTCACCGTTTATATTGCACACATCTGCTCTGTCAACTATTCCGCCGAAGCTCAGCTCCTTTTTATCACCAAACGGCAGAACAACCGAGTGGCTTTCGCGCAGATCAAGCTCAAAATCATGGGGCACAAAATCCGAAGCCATAAGTGACTGCTGAGTATACAGGAATACATCTGACATTCGCTCAGTAAGCTTGTTGAATATCAGTTCAAATTTCGCATCTTTACCAAAATCACCTGCAAGGGTTTCGTTCTTATACTTTTCAGCGCACCTATTCACTTCATTTTGCACATCATCATACGACATATTTACAAAGTCAGACTTTGTACGTGACGCAAGTATACCGTAGAAGCACTCATGTGTAAGTTCACCTGCTATCCTTGCGTCAAGACTGATCTTTTCATTCAGCCTTAATCTGAGGCATTTATCGCAGAAATACTTGAAATGGCAAAGATTATATTCCTCAAGACCTGTTGAAGAAAGCCTGAATGGCTCAAAATCCTGTATTTTCTCCATAATATTCCTGTCTATCTTGTAATTCTGAGAATGATCGCCTCTGCTGAGAACATAATTAAGTCTTCTTCGGTACTCAGGATCACTCATTAACAGACTTCTTATGGACGAAACTGAAGCATCTGCGGTATTTCGCTCCTGCATATAGTGATAAAAGGCTGAATGAAGAGTTACAGCATAAAAATCAACAGGTATTTCCTCATCTTTTTTTCTTATGCTTTTATCACCGAACATTCCTATTATCCTATCTACTATCGGTGCAGGATACTTAGCCTGTCCGGCAAGATCAGAAAGCGGATAGGTTATAAAAAGTTTATCCGAAGCCGCTGATATAGCCTTATATACTACAAGCCGCTCAGACGCGATAAGCTCCGAAAGAGGTGTGGAAAGCTCTATCCCGTGTTCAGCAAGCTTTGATTTATCCGCTTCTGAAAACAGACCATGCAGACTGATCTGATTTGGGAAATCACCGTCATTAGCCCCCATTATAAAAACTATTTTCGGTGAATCAAGTCGTGCCATTCTCGCAGAAGCGGCTGTGACAGCATCAAGAGTCTGCGGCGGAACTGAATACTTTATCCTGCCTATCATTGATCTTATGATCCTGTTTACTTCTGAAAAGCTAATTTCATGTTCTCCGAGAGTATCATTGATACAGTCAAGTATATCTATCAGGCAACCCCATAATCTTTTCAGCTCTGCCGCTTCATAGTCCTTATCCTGATCTATAAGCTCACCCATAAGACGGGCAGTATTCTTCTCCGCACCACATTCAACAAGATGATCGTACAGATGCACACATATCTTATCCGCAGTTTTATCACGTTTCAGACGTTTTTTCAGCTTTATGACAGGCTCGATAACACGCACTCTTATTCCTTCGAGGAGTTCAAGCTCGTTATCCTGCGCAGTAAACGGCTCAGCCCACATATCTCCGTCAACGTCCCACTTATAGCAATAGTTTTCAAGCAGCGACGTTTCTGTAAGCGATACATCAAGAAGTCCGCTTTTAAGAAGCCTGAATATCTGTTCAGACCTGAATTTACGGCTTACAAGTATATCAAGCAGCGTAAGGAAAAACACCATAACAGCTGTATGATCCACGGCTTTTTCAAGGCTGAGGAAGTACGGGATATCATATCTCTTGAATGCAGCTTTCAGTACATCTGCATAGCTTGCGATATCATTTGAGATTATAGCTATATCACGGTATCTCAGAGAATGATCTTCATACAACAGATGTTTAACGGCAGCACAGACATACTCCGCTTCACTGTACATATCTCTTGCCTCAAATATATGGATATTCTCAGCTTTAGGAGCTTTATCGGGTTCATTTTTTAAATTTCTCAGTCCACGGCTGCTGACGTATTCAAGATCGGGAGTTTTAAACCTGTGGTATTCATTGCACTGTATGATCGTACATTCTTTGCCAAGTTCGCGGCATATTCCCGAAAGCTTTCTGTACGTATCATTAACAGTTTCAAAGAGAGTGTATTCGCCTGCATTGACATCATCTGTTCTCAATGTGATAATAACATTTTCCGATGAAGAGATCATTACTCTCAGCATCTCATACTGATCGGCAGTAAAGCTCTCGAACTCATCAAGGAATACAGTCTTTCCGCAAAAGTATCTGTTCAGATTTGCAACATTTGCGGCTTCGCGGATATTGTCAAGTTCGTCCTTAAAACCGTATTCCTCCATTAACCGCTGATATTCAATGTATATGGCAGCAACATCATTCGTCTTGTCCATAAGCCTTCTGTCAAGGAGCTGTGAACGCTGTACAAGCTCCTCGGGAGTTACTCCTGCACGTTTCATATCACGTATAAGAGTAGTTATCTCTTCCGCAAAGCCACTCTGCATACTCTGTCTGCGGAAACTGCTGAGAGACTCAGGACGCGACAAAGCTGATGAAACAGCCTGATACACCAGTATCATCTTAGCCATTTCATCAGCAAATTCACCTTTTCTGTCAGGATCACCGTAGATCTGAAAAAGCTGTCTCGCAAGACCTGTAAAGCTCAGTGAAAACAATTCATTGAAATTTTCAGCTCCGAGGTAGAAATAAAGTTTCTTATCAAAATCCTGAGAATACTGTTCGGGAACTAATATACATAATTTATCGGCAGCAGAACATTTTTCTTCTATTCGACCGAACATCTTCGTCGTTTTTCCGCTGCCTGACGGACCGATAATAAATTCTACCATAATTTCTCCTGTTATACAAAATATGCATACCGCAAAACACGGTATGCATATTGAATTTCATTGCTTAAAAGCCGTTAAGATGAGCTTCTTTCATTACCTTTGGGAAATTGATATATGCGTAATCGCAGCAAACGATTCCATTTATTCCGTTGACCTTACCTGTGCCTGAATACTGCCACATATTATAGTTTTTAGTAAAGCTTGGTGTTGCAACTCCGTAATGAGCAACCCAGACATCATATGAATTGAATAAAGATTCGTCAAGTCTTGTGCTGAGGAAGTTTACATTGCTCTTTATGCCTACATAGTAGCCTTTCTTTTCAAGAGTTAAACAGAAAGCTTTAGCTATATCTGAAAGCTCTTTATTGCTGAGAGAATTCAGACAGACATCTTCAAGACTGTAGTATACAGGATAAGCATATTTTTTA
Organism: Ruminococcus sp.; assembly: GCF_016283395.1. The sequence goes on along the minus strand of NZ_JAEEMU010000037.1, from coordinate 89,973 downwards.
TCCTTTATAACCTCGTAACAAGCCTCTGCCTCAAGTACAGCGTCCTCAGGTGATGAAGCATAACTGTACCAGTAAACTCCGCAGTCGATACCTGCCTTTGCTGCTCCTTCGATATTTGCCTCAAAATACTTATCCTTCTGTGATGAAAGGTTACCGTATCCTGCGCGTATTATTGCAAAGTCAACACCTGATTTTGCGACCTTGTCCCAGTCTATCTTAGCCTGCCATACGGAAACATCTATCCCCTTAGCAATGACCTTCTCCGTAGATGCAGGATACTGCACGGAAGAAACATTTGTCTCTGTACCGTCAGGATCATAAGTATCAGGAGAAATGATATAAGGATAATTTATGTAACAGTGATCAAGATCAACATCTGTATTGATACCGTTTACTCTTCCGACCTCGCAGTGCTGCCACATACCGTAATTTCCGGTATATCCAGGAACTTTAACGTTCCAGTGAGCTACCCATACAGCATACTTATCAAGTACCTGCTGATATACCTTTGTTGTCAGGAGACTTGAAAAGCTGTATACACCTGCATGGAATCCCTTTGACTCGATAGTTGAGCAAAAAGAGTCTATCATAGACGATACTTCAGCAGTAGACATTTTCTTGTGCTTTGGCTCTTCAATATCGAAATAAACAGGATACTGAATAGAATAGTCCTTTATTATCTGATAACAGCCCTCTGCTTCCTGACGAGCATCTTCAGCATTGTCAGCATAGCTGTACCAGTAGATACCTACATTCATGCCGACCTTCTGAGCTTCTTCGATATTGTATTTGAACCATGTATCGATCTGATTTGGGTACTTATAGGCATTGCCGTAGCCTGCCCTGATTATAGCAAAATCAATTCCGCTCTCCTTGACAGTTTTCCAGTCGATCTTACCCTGTGAATAGGAAACATCAATACCTTCCGATCTTCTGTACATCAGCTCAGGATCTCCTGAATGTATCTTTACATACTTTTGATGTGCATCATAAATATCAAACACATTGAATGGTTTTTCAGACGTTGCCTCAACATTAGTATCCGCAGCATCGACTGTTACATCTGACGAACTGCCGACTGCCCAGACATTTAAGGATATCCCACTGCTGTCAGGCTCTTTACTTTCCGAAAAAATTGTGCTATCATATATATCAGTAACAGGATCGTTCGCAGCGAAAGCCTGCAACGCTGTTGCCGAACACATAACAGTACTAACCATCAATACTGAAAGCAAGCTTTTTAATTTGCCCATGGCTGATCTAACTCCTTTTCATAAACGTAACAAAAAGAAAACGTCAATTTCGTTTCAATTTTGTATATTATAACATTTTTTCTGAGATAATTCAACCTCTAAAAGAAAAAAAGCAGATATCAACATGAAAATTTGTAAGGTATGAAGAAAAAAGCAAATATTTTTTGTAACTTATAGATACTTTTTTGTAATATTTAGGTGATATAAAGATGAAAGAATTTGTAATTAATGACAATGACAGCGGTCAGAGAGTTGATAAATTTGTTGCAAAAGCTCTCCCCGACCTCCCTAAAAGTATGATGTATCGACTAATTCGTAAAAAAGACATAAAGATAAACGGTAAGAGGTGCGATATAGCTGACCGACTCAATACAGGTGATATTATAACTATTTATGTGAAAGATGAAGTATCAGCTGAGAAAAAACACGATATGAGTTTTCTTAAATGCTCCCCTGACATTGAAATAGTATATGAGGATAAAAATGTTCTTATCGTCAATAAGCCCGTTGGTCTCGACTCTCATTCAAACGGCAGCCCTATGACCGAAACCCTTATTGACAGAATAAAACACTATTTATATAATAAGAAAGAATATCTTCCCGACTCTGAAAGCTCTTTTGCTCCTGCTCTTTGCAGCCGCCTTGACAGAAATACCTGCGGACTTGTTACCGCTGCAAAGACCGCTTCTGCTTTAAGAGACATAAACGAAGCCATACGCGCAGGCAATGTCCACAAGATATATCACTGCGTAACTGTGGGGCAGCTGCCGAAAAGAGAAGATATAATCACTGCATATCATCAAAAAGACGAGTCAAGAAATCTTGTTAAGATCTCCGACTCGCCTATTGACGGTTATAAACATATAAAAACAGGATATCAAGTTCTTTCAGAAAAAGGACCGCTTTCCCTTGTGGAAGTAAAGCTGTATACAGGAAGAACTCATCAGATACGTGCTCATCTTGCACATATAGGCGCACCTATCCTCGGTGACGGCAAATACGGCTCTGTCGCTGCAAATAAGCGATACGGTGTATTCCGTCAGGCACTCTGTGCCTTTTCGCTTGAGTTTCATATTCCCGAAAGCTCAGAAATGCATTATCTGAATACATTAGTTTTAAAAGCACCAACGCCTGATTTTGAAAAGAAACTCTTTTAGTTAGGCTGACCGACTCTGTGTCTGAGGTTTTCTTCTTTAAGCTCTCTTCCTTCCGCAATGAGAGCACGCATAGTATCAGCATCTGAATTTTTCAGAGCATCGCTGTATTTCAGAAGATTTTTGATAAGGGTATCAAGCTCATACTGTAGATTTTCTTTATTCTGCATAAAAAGATCTGTCCACATTCTTTCGTTCATAGTTGCAATACGTGTCATATCCTGAAAGCTTCCGCCGCTGAATCCACATTCAAGCCCAAGCTCGGGGCTCTTTACATACGCACTTGAAACGATATGTGCAAGCTGAGACGTATAAGCTATCATCTTATCATGATTCTCGGGAGTTGTTACAACAATCTTTCCTGCACCTACTTCACTCGCAAGCTTTCTCAGCAGTTCTGTATCCTCTTCTCTGCTGTCCTCAAACGGAGCAATAATAAAATTAGCTTTTACAAAGAGATCGGCAGTACTATTGTAATAGCCTCCGAATTCCTTGCCTGCCATAGGGTGAATACCTACATATCTCAGTCCGTTGGTCTCAGCAATATTCTTCATACGCTCGGAAAATGCTCCCTTTATACCGCAAACATCAGTAATAAGAGTGTTTTTACTTATTTCAGAAGCGTGATCTCTGAAAAATCTTTCTGTTGCCTCGGGAAAAAGAGCTGCTATGATCAGATCATAGCCATTATAATTACCGTCAAAAACTTCATCAAGTGCTACATCACGAAGTGCAGCATTTTCTATGTCATGGTTAAGGTCACAGCCGACAACTGTATGATATGTATATTTTTTTAGTGCCTTACAAAGTGAACCGCCTATAAGTCCAAGTCCGACAACAAGTATTTTCATAGAATATTACCTCCGATGTTCTTTTATCATTTAAAGTATAACGCTTTAAAATAAAAAAGTCAATAGCATAATTAATTTTTTAGAGGGTATAATAACAATTTATTTTGACCGAGCATAAAATAAAATGAGATATATCTCAAAACTAATCAGAATAGGATGATTTTATGCCAAAGGTCTTTTTAAGTCCGTCCACACAGGAATGGAATAAATATGCTACAGACGGCAATGAAGAACTGTATATGAATTTGCTTGCCGATAGGATAGAACCCTATCTTCGTTCCTGCGGAATAAGCTTCGTAAGGAATGATCCTGTACGCAATGTTACAGGTGCTATCGCAGACTCAAACGCAGGTGTATACGATGTACATCTTGCACTTCATTCAAACGCTGCCCCCGAAAATCTCGCAGGCAGACTTCGCGGGATAGATATATATTACGCACCGAGAAGCTCCCATAGCGAGCGTCTCGCCAATATAATAGCCAATAATCTCAAATCAATATATCCCCTGCCTGATAAAGTCAGAGCAATACCCACATACTCTCTCGGAGAGGTGTTAAGGACCAAAGCGGTTGCTGTGCTTTGTGAACTTGGCTATCACGACAATTATGCAGACGAAGCATGGCTGAAAAACAATCTCGAAGCAATAGCACGTAATATTGTAAATTCGCTGTGTGATTATTTCGGTATACCGTTCATATCAGCAGGAGCTGTTCGCTGGGGAACAGTTACCACTGACGGAAGCAATCTGAATATACGGAATTATCCGAGTCTGTCAGGCAGTATAATCGGCTCTATGCCTGACGGCGCAAACGTTATGATAAATGGTGAAACTGACGGCTGGTATGTAGTCAATTACAACGGTATCATAGGCTATTCGAGCAGTCAGTTCATAACGCTGTGAAAAAGGAGACAAAAACGTCTCCTTTTTTCAGAAATTTCAAGAAAACGTTTGACAAACGAAAAAAACTGTGCTATACTATATGCAGAAGCACTTTAAAGCGTTACAGCTTAAAGCTTTATAGCGTAAAAGAAAGAGGAATTATTATGAAAGAGTTATCTAAGCTTATGAATTTCAGATCAGATGTAAGAGTTGTTGATGCAACTCTCAGAGACGGCGGACTTGTAAATGACTTCAGATTCAGTGATGAATTCGTCAGAGACCTTTACCTTTCAAACATCAAGGCAGGCGTAGACTACATGGAATTTGGCTACAGAGCTGACAAGGAAATGTTTAAGGTCGAGGATTTCGGACCATGTAAGTTCTGTGACGACGAATATATCCGCTCAATAGTCGGTGAAAACCACACAGATCTAAAAATCGCTATCATGGCAGACGTAGGACGCTGTAATTACAAGCAGGATATAATTGAGCGTGAAAACAGTCCTGTTGACCTTATCCGTGTAGCTACATATATCCACCAGATACCAACAGCTGTTGATATGATAGAAGATGCAAAGAAAAAGGGATATGAGGTAAGCTGTAATATCATGGCTATCTCAAATGCTCAGGAAAGCGATATAAAGGTCGCTCTCGATATCCTCGGTCAGTCCCCTGTTGATGTTTTCTATATCGTTGACAGTTTCGGTTCATTATATCCTGAACAGATCGCACGTATTGCTGATCTCTACTGTGAATTTGCTGCTAAGTACGGCAAAAAGGTAGGTATACACGCACATAACAATCAGCAGCTCGCATTCGCTAACACTATCGAAGCAGTTGGTGACGGCGTAGACTGGCTCGATGCTACATATTCAGCAATGGGCAGAGGTGCAGGCAACTGCGCAATGGAGCTTCTCCTCGGATTTCTTAAAAATCCAAAGTACAATGTATATCCTGTATTCCAGTTCATTGAAAAGCACATGAATAAATTATGTGAAGAAGGTGCTGTATGGGGATATGATCTCCAGTACCTCCTCACAGGTCTTTTCAATCAGCACCCAAGAACAGCTATCCAGTACACTAAGGACAATCGTAAGGACGTTTCTGAATTCTATAAAGAGATCATCTCTCAGGAATAATAACAACTCTTTAAATATAACAGCCGAGATACAGTATAAATACCGTTCTCGGCTGTTTTTATTTCTTTAACTTGGCTTTTATGCGCAGGCAAGCTTCTATATGCATTATCCAGTGCCTTGAAAACGGCATTTGTATCAGTCCGCGTATATCCTTTCCGCACCAGTAATCTATAAGCCATATCGCGCTTTCATCGTTGCTTACCACATTCAGACTGCGGAGATATTCCTTGTTTTCTTCGGTAAACTTCTTTTTCAGCACATCAAATGAAAGAGCTTTTATGATGCTTTCACTGCTTTCTTTTACATCGTGGATATATGAATAAAGTTCATCTATATCTAATTTTTCCGAAAAGTCGGCTATCTGCTGTTTTACAAGCTCATTTCCTGTAGTTATTATAGGAGAATTGATACGTTCATTATATCGCTGTGAAAAAAACACCTGCTCATCTTCATTAATGAGGGAATGGGCAACGATATCTTCTATACGAAAAATATGCCATATTGAATACGCAATCGTTTTTGAATGATATCCGTCAGCATTAATAAAAGGTATAGCATTGAAGTCATCTCTTGAAAGCTCACATCTGAACATATCTATTACCTGCATGAGCTGATCTCTTAGTTTGAAGAGTGTTTTGACGCCGTTATTATTTGTTTCTGCTTTTTTAAGCTGATCCTGCATTGTTTTATTAAGTTCCGACCATTCTTTATTCATTGCCTTCACCTCGATATATTTTACAAAAGCCATAGTCTCACCATTAGGCAAAACTATGGCTTTTCTATTATTAAAATGTAAGCTGATTGCTGTCACCAAGCTCCTTGGCAGGCTTTCCTGCGGCAGGAACACTCTTTGAACGATATTTCTCAAGCTCAGGAAGTTCTTCGGGAGAAACAAGCGTTGCAGATGAAAGCAGTGCTTTCTTTCGCAGATTTATGACCTGTACGCCCTGAGAATCTCTTGTAGACTTAGGAAGTATCATGCCTGTATTAAATACAAGTGCATGACCGCTTGTAGTTCTGAGAAGTATATCGCTGTCCTCAGCTGTGAATATAGCTGCAACAAGGGGTGACTTCTCCGAATAAGCCTTTGCAAGCTTTTTACGGTTGGTCTTGGTCTCATATGACTTCATAGGCACTTTAGCAACTTTACCGTTTTCAAAGAAGAAAAGGATATATCCGCTGTAATCCGTTGTCGGAACAAGGGTTTTAAGCAGTTCTCCGTCGTCAAAGCTGAGTTTTGCAGGTATATAATCACCCATTACACTTGCCTTTGTATCATCAAATGCACTTGCTCTTGATTTATAAGCCTGGGCCTTATCAGAGAAGAAAACAAGGTCTGTCTTGTTGGTAGCTTCAAAGGTCTGACTTATGAAATCTCCCTCTTTAAGCTTCTGCTCACCGCTCATTCTCAGTGACTGAGGAGTTATCTTCTTGAAATAACCGCTGTCGGATACAAATATATTTACAGGATAATCGGGAGTATCATCAACTTCCTCAGCATCTTCAACATCTGAAAGATAATAGAACATCGTCTTTCGCGGCTGAGCATAGTTTTTGATAACATCACGGAGCTCGTTAACGATTATCTTGCGTATCTTCTTTTTATCGCGGAGGATATCTTCCATTTCCTCGATATCCTTTTTGAGCTGATCAACTTCTTCGATACGGCGAAGGATATACTGCTTATTGATATTACGGAGCTTTATTTCAGCAACGTATTCAGCCTGAATCTCGTCGATTCCGAAGCCTATCATAAGGTTAGGGACTACGTCCGCTTCATTCTCAGTCTCACGGATTATCTTTATCGCCTTGTCGATATCAAGAAGTATCTTTGAAAGAGCTTCGAGAAGATGAAGCTTTTCCTTTTTCTTCTGAAGATCATGGTATGTTCTGCGCTGGATACATTCCTCACGGAAAGCAGTCCATTCCGTAAGTATCTCGCGCACGCCCATTACCTTTGGAGTACCTGCAATAAGTATATTGAAATTACACGGATAGCTGTCCTGCAAAGGTGTAAGACGATAAAGCTTCTGCATAAGCTTTTCTGGATCTGTTCCGCGCTTGAGGTCAATAGCTATCTTCAAGCCTTCAATATCTGTTTCATCACGTATATACGATACTTCTCTGATCTTTCCCTGTTTTACAAGGTCTATTATCTTCTCGATTATAGCTTCAACAGTTGTAGTATATGGTATCTCGGTTACCTCGATACAGTTTGCGCTTTTATCATAACTGAATTTTGAACGAACCTTGATACTTCCCCTGCCAGTCTCGTAGACCTTGTTAAGCTCCGCTTCATCATAGAGCATAAGTCCTCCGCCCGGGAAATCAGGACCTTTAAGGGTACTGAGTATATCATGGTTAGGGTCTTTCATAAGAGCTATGGTAGTCTCGCAGACCTCTTCAAGATTGAACGGACATACGTTACTTGCCATAGATACAGCAATACCTGTATTTGAATTTACAAGCACGGTAGGAAACGTTGCAGGAAGAAGAGTAGGCTCCTGCATAGTATTGTCGTAGTTTGGTACGAAGTCTATAGTTTCCTTGTCAATATCACGAAAAAGCTCATTGCATATCTTTTCAAGCTTTACTTCTGTATAACGAGGTGCAGCAAAGTGCATCTTGCTTGAATACTGCTTACCAAAGTTGCCCTTGCTGTCGATATATGGGTGAAGAAGAGCTTCATTACCGCGTGTCATACGAACAAGAGTCTCATATATAGCCTGATCGCCGTGAGGATTGAGTTTCATGGTCTCGCCCACAACATTCGCAGACTTAGAACGCTCCTTTTCGGGATTGAGAAGTCCTCTCTTATACATCATATATAAGAGCTTTCTGTGAGAAGGCTTGAAGCCGTCTATCTCAGGAAGAGCTCGTGAGATGATTACACTCATGGCGTAGGGCATATAATTCTTTTTCAGAGTATCCGTTATCTTTTCATCAACTACACTGCCTGAACCTTCTATATAAGCCTCATGCTTAAAGACAGGCTGTTTTTTGGGAGTTTCCTTTTTTCTTGGCATTTACTCTTCTCCTTGTGATGATTTTCTGTCTTTTTTCTTTAACAGCTTCTCGGAATCTTTAACATAAGTTCTTACGACACTTCCGCACTCTCTGCATATGGTGTGATACAGAGATGTTGATCTGAGCAAACTGTCGGCACTGTAAACTGCACCGTAAAAATTCTGATAACCTGTTATAAATTCAGTTCCGCCGCAAAAACGGCACTTTGTCATTTTTATCTTTTTCATAAATAATCACCAAGACATCAGCTTATATCAGCAAGTTCGAGATAATCGGCACCGTATTCAGAGATATAGTCCTTACGTCCCTGAAGATCATCACCGAGAAGCATCTCAAATATCTCAGCAGACTCTGTTATATCGTCAGCTGTTACCTTGATAAGGCGACGGGTATCGGGATTCATTGTAGTAAGGCTCATCATATCGGGCTCGTTCTCACCGAGACCTTTAGAACGCTGGATAGTGTGCTTTTTATCACCTATCATTTCAAGTATTCGCTGTTTTTCCTGTTCGGTATAAGCAAAATATGTCTTTTCCTTTGTGTTTATCTCAAAGAGCGGAGACTCAGCGATATATACATACCCCTGTTCAATAAGCGTAGGTGTGAGCCTGTAAAGCATGGTAAGGATAAGTGTTCTGATCTGGAAACCGTCAACGTCCGCATCGGTACAGATAACGATCTTGCTCCAGCGGAAGTTGTTTATATCGAAGTTTGAAAGCTCCTTGTTTGCCTTTGTAGTTACTTCAACACCGCAGCCAAGTACCTTTATAAGATCGGTTATGATCTCACTCTTAAATATTTTGGAATATTCAGCTTTAAGGCAGTTTAGTATCTTACCACGGACAGGTATTATAGCCTGAAACTCCGCATTTCTTGCGAGTTTTACAGAACCGAGAGCCGAGTCGCCCTCCACGATGTAAATTTCGCGGCGTGAAACATCCTTTGTACGGCAGTCAACGAACTTCTCCACCATATTTGCAAGGTCGATAGTTCCTGTAAGCTTCTTCTTTACGTTAAGACGAACCTTTTCAGCATTTTCACGGCTTCTCTTGTTTATGAGTATCTGCTCGGCTATCTTCTGAGCTTCATCAGGATTTTCGATGAAGTATACTTCCAGCTGATGACGCAGGAACTCTGTCATAGCTTCACGGATAAATTTATTTGTTATAGCCTTTTTGGTCTGATTAGCGTAGGAAGTCTGAGTAGAGAATGATGACGAAACAAGTATCAGACATTCCTCAACATCAGCATATGTTATCTTGCTCTCGTTCTTCTGATAACCATTTACGGACTTTATATAGCTGTCTATCTGAGCCTGAAATGCGCGTTTTACAGCCTCTGCAGGTGAACCGCCATGTTCAAGGAAACTGGAGTTATGATAATACTCTGTCAGTTTAGCTTTATTTGAAAAAGTGAGTGCAACATCAAGCTTGACCTTATACTCAGGCTTATCATCACGGTCTCTTCCCTTTTTCTCGGCAGTCCAGTGCTGTATTGAAGAAAGTGATCCTTCGCCTGCTATCTCCTGAACATACTCGGTTATACCCGATTCGTAGAAGAATTCCTGCTCGTTGAAACCGCCTGCTTCATTTTCTGAGCGGAAGACAAAGAGAATATTAGGGTTTACAATAGCCTGTCGTTTAAGGATATCGCAGAAGAACTCGTCAGAAACATTTATATCAGTGAAAACCTCAAGGTCGGGACGCCAGCGTGTTTTAGTACCTGTCTGCTTTTTCTTGCATGGTTCTTTCTTTAATCCGCCTACATTATTGCCCTTTTCAAAGTGCAGATCGTACTTGAAACCGTCACGTATTACCTGAACGTCCATAAATTCAGATGAATACTGAGTAGAACACAGACCAAGTCCGTTAAGACCAAGTGAGTATTCATAAGATTCAGCAGCAGTATCATACTTACCGCCTGCATAAAGCTCACAGTAGACAAGCTCCCAGTTATAACGCTTTTCGTTATTATTATAATCAACGGGACAGCCTCTGCCGAAGTCCTCGACCTCTATATCGTTATTCCTGTAATGAGTAATTATTATTTTATTACCGTAACCCTCACGGGCTTCATCTATAGAGTTTGAGATGACTTCAAAGATCGAGTGCTCACAGCCGTCCAATCCATCAGAGCCGAATATAACAGCAGGACGCTTACGGACTCTGTCCGCGCCCTTGAGCATTGATATACTGTCGTTGCCGTAATCTTGTTTCTTAGCCATAATCCTCTGCCTTTCGGTTATGTTTTTATACATACTTAGATATTATATCACATTTGATCTTGTTTTGCAAGTCCGCAGCAACATTTTACCTATATATTGAAAAAGCAGCCATAAAGACTGCTTTTTCAACTTTATAATACTATTTTACACCTTGATACTTATACCCTGCATCAGTAATTGCTTTTTTTACTGCTTTTTCGTCCATTGCTCCTGAAATTGACAGTACAGCCGTCCCCTGTTCGTGACTTGTAACTGCTTCATCAACGAACGGAAGCTCTTCAAGTGCCTTTTTTACTCGTGCTTCACAGTGTCCGCACATCATTCCCTTGATCTTTACAGTTACTGTATCGTCAGTTTCATCGACATTCTTTTCGGTAGTATTTTTTCTCTTTTTATCGTGACTGCTGTCATGCAGTTTGAAAAAGTTAAGCCTTAATGCATTTGTAACAACAAAAAAGCTTGATAGGCTCATTGCCGCTGCTCCGAACATAGGATTCATCTGCCAGCCGAAAAGCTTATAATAAGCACCTGCTGCAAGCGGTATCCCTATAATGTTGTAGATAAATGCCCAGAAAAGGTTCTGGTGTATATTTCTAAGTGTTGCACGGCTAAGTCTTACAGCAGCAGGAACATCACGCAGACTGCTCTTCATAAGGACTACATCAGCAGCATCAATAGCCACATCTGCACCTGCTCCGATGGCGATTCCCGTATCAGCAGCTGTAAGTGCAGGTGCATCGTTGATGCCGTCACCTACCATTACAACTTTTCCTTTTTTCTTAAGTTTCCGTATAACGCTTTCTTTGCCGTCAGGAAGCACTCCTGCAATGACTTCATCAACTCCTGCCTGTTTTCCTATGGCATTAGCTGTTCGCTCATTGTCTCCTGTAAGCATTACAACATGAATACCCATATTCCGCAATTCACGTATTGCTTCCGTACTATCTTCCTTAATGACATCTGCAACAACTATAATGCCAGCAAGCTTATCGTCCTTTGAAAAATAAAGCGGTGTTTTCCCCTGTTTCGCAAATTCTCTTGCCGCTATTTGGAATTTACGGTCAATATCTGCTTCGGAACTTATATATTCAAAATTGCCGCCTCTGAAAGTAACTCCTCTCAGTTTACCAGTAAGACCATTTCCTGCAACTGCTTTGAATTCCGATAACTCATCACTGATTATTTGCTTTTCATTTCCGTATTTTATAACAGCCTTAGAAAGAGGGTGCTCACTTTTCATTTCAAGAGAATACGCAATACTCAACAATTCTTTCTCATCAAAACCTTCAGCCGTTATGATATCTGTTACCTGAGGCTCACCTTTTGTTATCGTTCCTGTCTTATCAAGTGCGACTATCTGCGCTTTTCCTGTTTCTTCAAGTGATATGGCAGTCTTGAAAAGCAATCCGTTCTTTGCACCTACGCCGCTTCCGACCATAATTGCAACAGGAGTAGCGAGACCAAGTGCGCACGGACAGCTGATAACAAGGACTGATATTGCTCTCGACAAGGAATATCCGATATTCTTTCCCAATATCAGCCATACTGCAAGCGTAACAAGTGCAATACCAATAACAACAGGCACGAATACACCTGAGACTTTATCGGCTATTTTAGCAATAGGAGCTTTTGTTGCTGCCGCATCACTGACCATTTTTATTATCTGAGATAGTGTAGTATCCTCACCTACCCTTGCAGCTTCGCATTTCAGATAGCCTGATTGATTTATAGTAGCTGCTGATACGCTGTCTCCGACTTTCTTATCTACAGGTATGCTTTCACCTGTCAGTGCAGCTTCATTTATTGCACTTTCGCCTTCGATAACAATACCGTCAACAGGTATACTTTCACCCGGACGTACTGAAAAAATATCACCCTTCTTTACCTGTTCTACCGGAACTTTCTCTTCAACGCCGTTTCTTATAAGAACAGCTGTTTCAGGCGAAAGCTTCATAAGACTTTTCAAAGCATTTGTTGTTTTGCCTTTAGACCTTGCTTCGAGCATTTTTCCGACAGTAATAAGCGTCAGTATCATAGCCGCTGACTCAAAGTACAGATCATGCATATAACTCATCAAAGCTTCGTTATTACCTTTTAACTGCGCATCTGTCATCGCAAACAGCACACAGGTGCTATATATGAATGAAGCTCCCGAACCAAGAGCCACAAGAGTATCCATGTTGGGAGAACGGTGTATAATCCCCTTGAAGCCATTTATAAAGAATTTCTGATTTATGACCATTACAATTGCAGCAAGCAAAAGCTGAGCAAGTCCCATCATTATATGATTTTCTTCCATAAAAGCAGGAAGCGGTGCTCCAAACATCATATGTCCCATAGAGATATACATGAGAACGATCAGAAATATAAGAGAAGCTGCAAGTCTGCGCTTCATGGCAGGAGTTTCTGTATCTTTAAGTTCGTCATCATACGATTTAGCAACTATCTTTGCGCCTTTCAGCGATGCGCCATAGCCTGCATTTTTAACTGCTTCTATAATTGCAGTATCAGAAGCTGTCCCCTCAACGCCCATAGAATTGGTCAGCAGACTGACAGAACAAGATGAAACACCTTCAACGGAGGAAACTGCTTTTTCTACTCTCGCACTGCAAGCAGCGCAGCTCATACCTGTTACATTGTATTGCTTCATAACTAAACCTCCATTTCCATATACCAATTATACCAAAATCCTTGACAATTGTCAAGTATATAGAGTGAACAAAAGCGGACTGAGGGGAGCCCCTCTGCCGAAATCGTGGCATAAAATTACCGAGCCAATAATTTCAAGCTCGGTAACTCACTTTTTTCGTTAATGGAAGGTGTCTAAGTCCGCCTGTGTTTATTTAAATAACTCCTCGTACTCTTTTTCTTTAAATCCTACAAGTACAGTATCATTGGAAATAAGCAGCGGTCTTTTTACAAGCATTCCGTCAGTTGACAGCAGCTTTAGCTGTTCATCTTCGCTCATATTCGGGAGCTTGTTTTTCAGCTCCATTGATTTGTAAAGAAGTCCACTTGTATTGAAAAACTTCTTCAGCGGCAGACCACTATGCTTATACCATTTCTTCAATTCGTCATAGCTCGGATTGTTTTCCTTGATATCTCTCAATTCATAGGTCACTCCCTTTTCATCGAGCCATTTCTTAGCCTTCTGACAGATAGTACATTTAGGATAACATATAAACTTCATTTTTATTCCTCCGTTTTTAATTTATTCAGTATTATTTCTTTGACTTTCTGCGGATCTGCTTTTCCTTTTGAAAGTTTCATCGCCTGTCCTATAAGATGTCCAAGAGCATTGGTCTTACCGTTTTTGAAATCATCAGCTGATCTCTGATTATCTGCAATGACTTCATCTGCAAGCTTACTCAGGTATTCATCATCTGAATTCTGTGCAAGCCCAAGTCTGCTAATGATCTCTTCCGTATTACCGCCGCTGCTTAAAAGCTCAGAAAGAACTATTTTGGCGCTTGAACTTGAGATAACTCCTTTTTCAGCCGCACAGCACAATTCAGCCAGTTCACTTGCCGTAAGCTTGGTTTCCGATACGCTTTTTCCCGTATCATTCACATACTTTGTTATCTCGCCTACAATACGATTTGCAGCAGACCTGTGAGAACATTTTCCTGTTTCGATACACTGTTCAAACAGTTCAGCTTTATCAGGAACATCTGCTATCATAAATGCTTCGGAACAGTTCAGCCCGTATTCAGATACATAACGTATCATTTTCCTATTAGGTAATTCAGGCATTTCATCTTTAAGAATATTTATCCTTTCATCACTGATAACAACAGCACCGAGATCAGGCTCCGGAAAAAATCTGTAATCCTGAGCATTTTCCTTATTACGCATAAGGATACTTATACCCTTTTTGTCGTTCCACCGTCTTGTTTCACGCTCGATCTTCCCATTATTCTCTATGATCGCTGTCTGCCGCTTTATCTCATACTCAATACCTCTGACTGCCGCACTGAAGCTATTGACATTTTTCAGCTCGCAGCGTACACCGAGAGGAGTTTCTTTTTCATGCATTGAAACATTCACATCGCATCTTATACTTCCCTCCTGCATCTTGCAGTCGGAAATCCCGAGGTATCTGAGTATGCTTCTTATATTCTCAAGGAATATCCTTGCTTCTTCGGAGTTCCTTATATCAGGCTCTGTAACTATCTCTATAAGAGGAACTCCGCAGCGATTAAGGTCACATAAAGTACCACTGTATTCATCATCATGGATAAGCTTGCCTGCATCTTCTTCGATATGTATGCGAGTTATACCTATAGTTCTGACCTTATCGTTTACGAGTATATCAAGTTTACCTTTACCGCATATGGGAATATCAGACTGGGATATCTGATAAGCTTTGGGCAGATCAGGGTAAAAGTAATTCTTCCTGTCCATACGGCTGACTTTGTTTATCTCACAATTCAGTGCAAGTCCCATTTTTACAGCAAAATCGCAAACTTTACTGTTGAGACGAGGAAGCGTTCCGGGAAGTCCCATACACACAGGGCATATCTGAGAATTCGGCGCAGCACCGAAGGAATTCCTGCAACCGCAAAAAATCTTTGTATTTGTATTTAATTCAGCGTGTATCTCAAGACCTATAACGCTTTCAAGCTCAGCCATTATATCCACCTCCGATAAGCTCATATCCGTATGCAGCGTCAAATACTTTATTATCGCAAAATCTGCCGCCTATAAGCTGCAAACCTACAGGCAAGCCTTCTTTATTTTTGCCGCATGGGACACTTATTGCAGGAAGTCCTGCCAGACTTGACGGCACTGTAAAAATATCTGCCGAATATACTTCCGCAGGAGCTGCGTTCTCACCGAGTTTAAAGCCTGCTTTGGGGTATACGGGAGCAGCAATGATGTCACACTGCTGAAAAGCTTCTTCAAATCCTGCGCACAAGCTTCTGCGCAGAGCAGCTGCACGTTTGTAAAAATCATCGCAAAAGCCCTCACTGAGCACAAAAGTACCGAGCATTATCCTGCGCTTTACTTCATCGCCGAAGCCTTCGCTTCTGCTGTATTTGTACATTTCACTGAGACTTCCGCATCTCTCCGAACGATAGCCATATCTTATACCGTCATATCGGGCAAGATTTGAAGAAGCCTCGGCAGATGAAATGATATAATATGCATTTACAGCCGCTTTTATGTCAGGCAATGATAATTCTTTTATCACCGCCCCGTTTTCTTCCATAAGCTTTATAGCTGCCATAACAGATGCCCTAACATCATCTTCCATGTAACAGCTCATCAATTCCTTTATAATACCAATTCTTACACCATTAAGCTCGCCTTTTAAGTTAAATGAAAAATTTTTATATAAAGCTGTTACATCTTTGATGTCTGCATCGTATATTATATTATGGAGGAGATATGTGTCTTTTACTGTTCTTCCAATGGTGCCTATCCTGTCAAGTGATGAAGCAAAGGCAATAAGTCCATATCTGGATACAGTCCCGTATGAGGGACAAAAGCCTACAACTCCGCATAATGATGCAGGCTGACGTACAGAACCTCCTGTATCAGAGCCAAGTGCCAATATAGCTCCACGGCTTGCAACTGCTGCGGCTGAGCCGCCGGACGAGCCTCCTGCTGAATAATTACAGTTTACAGGATTTCTTACAGTTCCGAAATAACCTGTATCAGAAGCAGAACCCATGGCAAATTCGTCCATGTTGCTCTTTCCGATAATAACTCCGCCTGCACCTTTCAGCTTTTCAATAACAAACGCATCATATGGCGGGATATAATCGCAAAGCATTTTTGACGCACAGGTAGTTCTTAATCCTTTTGTAGATATATTATCCTTTACAGCTATAGGGATACCTGCAATAAGCGGAATTTCTTTTCCCTCTGCTATCTTCCTGTCAACAGCTTCGGCTGCCTTAACAGCATCTTTGTTAAAGGTGATATATGCGTTTAACGTCTCCTGTTTTTCCTTTGCTCGCTGTAAGGTATCAAGATATATTTCCTTCGCGCTGCACTGCTTTTTACGTAGCATCTGAGCAAGTTCCAGCGCGGTATTATCACAAAGCCTCATCAGTACTCCACCGTTTGCGGTGCTGTAAAACAGTTTTTGACGATATCGCAGGCATTGCCCAAAAGCTCGCTCTGACTGATATCACCGCACTCAACAACGTCATCTCGGAGTTTCATAGGTTCAAGTATGATATCATATTCACTGTATTCAGGAAGATCAGACACCATTTTGATTATATCCATAAACTGAACTTCAAAGTCCGGATATTTTTCCTTATCAATTTCAAGAGACGCAAGGTCAGCTATTTTTCTTACGTTTATTTCCATGACAAACTCCTTATTATATAGTATATCAATTATAACACACACCTTCAAAAATCGCAACTATAACATAAGCGGACATAAAAAAACAGCCGACCGTATGTCGACTGTTTAATATCTTAGCTAAAATGATTTCTGTAGCCGTCACCCCAGAAACTAAAGTAACCCTGAGTAAAGGATTCCTGGTTGTCAAAATAATAGGTAACAGCATCTTTAACACTCTGTGTGACAAATGAAGAATATGTGCCCAGATCAACATATCCCCATGCACCCGTAAACTGATTTCTCTGTGTAAGAACATCGTAAATAGTATTCGGGAAGCGAGGCGAATTAACTCTATTCATAATAACCTCTACTACAAGTGCCTTATCGTATACACTGATTCCGTTGCTGCCCGCCTCGTGAGCAACAGCGTTACAAAGAAGTATGTAATCCGAATCAGAAATTCCGAGTGAACTCTCTTCAACTACAGGCTCGATATCAGTTACTATCGGTTCTGCTTCAGGTTCAACGTATGCGTCAGTCAAATCCTGAGCCTCTGTTGGTGTTTCAACAGGTTCTGTCTCCGTAGTAGTTTCCTCGATAACTGTTGTTGTCGTAGTAGTTGTTGTAGCTTTCGTTGTAGTTGTCACAGGTTTTGTAACCAATGACGTAAGTTTTGCTGCATCGTTTACGGTCTTTGCTACGATCGCAGCTGTTGTGGCTGCCTGTGTTACAGGCTCTGTGATTGCAGCCGGCGCGTGTGCCGGTGCTGGCACCGATCTTGAAATCTGAGCAGCTGTTGTAGCTGCCTGTGTAGCACGCTGAGAAGTTGTGCCTTCCTGAGCGGCAACGTAGTTTTTGCTTGCAGCCGTTGTATTTTCGGCTGTATAAGATTTCTTGGTGGTTGTTCTGTTATTTGTAGTTGCTTTTATGTCATCTGCAATAGTTGCAGCTGTTAAATTCGATGTGTTCGCCTTGATAGGAAGAACAGCATCCTCCTTAACTAACATATCAGCACTTCTTACGGTAGATGAAGTTATATATGCAACTCCTATTCCTCCGCCCAATACTGATACAACTACTCCGCAAGCTAACGCCGCGGTCTTAAGATTACCCATCAACTCATCCTTTCCTGAAAAAAGCATTTTCAAATTTTTCGGGCTGTTGATATGATAACACATCTCCCCCGAAATAGCAATACTTTCAGGATTATTTCCATTTTCTGGTGTGAGTTTTCCACAATATGATATTCCTCAGAGTAATCATGCACATATTAGTTTGATATTCTATGTATATTATATGAACTTTCTGTTAATATATGCGCTGTTTTAACAGCAGTTTGTTACAAATCAGTAACAATATAGGGGGTATAAAAAATGACAAATGGTATAATCAAAGCCCAATTTTACGTGAAATTAACGTTTTTTCAGCATATTTTGACACTGTAATTGATAACTGAATGATGACATTCCATTTTATAAAAATATACAGATTGCTATTGCAAAAACCATTTATTAATGATATAATAAATAGGTATAAACAAATTTCATAGGAGAGACAATATGAACAACAATACATATTATACAAACCAGATCAATTCTGTGATCAGTGAAGTAAAAAAAGCCGTTATCGGCAAGGACGCTATTATTATCAAGGTGCTTCTTGCAATGTTGTGTAAGGGACATATCCTCATTGAAGATATCCCCGGTGTTGGTAAAACTACCCTTGCTCTTGCGTTCTCAAAAGCACTTTCCCTTGAACATAATCGTATGCAGTTTACTCCTGATGTACTTCCGTCAGATGTTACAGGTTTTTCTGTGTATAACAAATCAAACGGCAAGTTTGAATTTCGTCCTGGTGTAGCCTTTTGTAACCTCTTCCTCGCTGATGAGATAAACCGTACATCAAGCAAGACACAGTCTGCTCTGCTTGAGCTTATGGAAGAAAAAAGTATCACAGTTGACGGTAATACATACAAGCTTCCCGAGCCTTATACGGTAATCGCTACACAAAATCCTATCGGTTCGGCAGGTACACATAATCTTCCCGATTCACAGCTTGACCGTTTTATGATAAAGCTCAGTATGGGTTATCCTGATTTTGACGGTGAAGTCTCTATCCTCAAAGCAAAACACAGTGAAAACCCACTTGAAAACGTAAAACCTGTTGCTGATGCTTCATTTATAAAGGAGCTTCAGGAATACATATCAAATATATATATCGACGACAGGATATATGAATATATAGTATCAATTTCAGCAGCTACTCGTAATCACCCCATGCTCAAGCTCGGTGTAAGCCCACGAGGAACTCTTGCACTTATGCAGCTTTCAAAGGGTATCGCTGTTGCAATGGGACGCGATTACGTTATTCCCGAGGATATCTCTTATATATGCAATGATGTTTTTGAACATCGTATAATGCTCAATTCTAAGGCAAAGCTTTCAGATACATCAGCTTCTGATATAATAACAGAGATACTCAGATCAGTTCCTGTTCCGGGTATAACTGAAAAGTAAGGCGGCATCATGTTACTTACAAAAATACTGTTCATTGTTCTGATACTTGTATGTGCTGCCTTCTATATATTATATATATGGGATTTTGCACTCGTACTGCTCATCGTGATGATAGCTTTACCTATATTAATGTATGTTACCACATATATAACAAAGAGAATGATCTCGGTAGAATTTGCAGTCAAAGATAAAAACGCCGCTAAAAACAAAGATTTTGCCGTTCAGCTGGTAGTTAACAACAGAAGCATCTTCCCTATCGGAAAAGCTGAGGCGCATATTGTATATTATAATGTATTCAGCAATCAGACTTCGGCATTCGATCTTTACCTTCCTATTCAGCCGCGCAATTCACAGAGGATAACTTTCCAGCTCAAATCAAAATTCTGCGGCATAATAAAGATCAAGACTTCCTATTTAAATATATATGATCCACTCAGGATATTCAAGTTCAAAACAGGAAAGAATATCAATACCGAAGTTGTCATAATGCCCGAAGGACATGAAGTCAGCGGAATAGTTCACTACAGCGACCGTGTAAACGAAGAAAGCGATATGTTCTCCGAATACCGTTCAGGTGACGATCCGTCAGAGGTATTCGACCTGAGAGAATACAATCCAGGCGACAAACTCAACCGTATCCATTGGAAGCTGAGTTCAAAGAAAGACGATTTTATCGTAAAGGAATATAGCCTTCCTATTGATGTTCCGTGCTCATTGTTCCTTGATCTGAAGTGTTATAAAGATAACGATCTCACTCTTCCTGTATTCGACACACTCATTGAGACATTTCTTTCTATTTCACAGTTTCTTCTCGATAACGAAAGAGTACATTCAGTAACTTTCTATAACGCTGCTCAGGATCGCTTCGCAGAACAGGATATCAATGACAGTTCTGACCTTTCAGCTGTTATACGAAATATTATAACCTCTATAAATGACAATATGTTCAGCCATTCTCCGAAACAATATTTCCTGGAAAACAATTCTCTTTCATTTGCTTCATTTACGTATATCAGTTCATTTGCTGACCAATCCATACTTGGAGATATTGATGAGAATGTAGATGCTGACTTCAAAAATGCAGTTATCGTTGCTGACTCTGTGGAAGAACTTTCCGATATCAGTTCGGGATTTTCTTCTCTTAATGTTATCCCCGTAATTGTCGGCAAAATATCTGCTTCTATAAAGGATATAGATATATAATGAAAAGAAAGAATTCGCAAAACATAAACGGCATTTCTATAAGTGACAGCATAGTAATGTCGGTAAAACGTAAAAACGCTAACTACAGAAAGCCTTTTTCCGCGCTTATAGCTGTTATAGGCTTTACGTCAGTTCTGATGTCATTCTTCGGAATGTTCCCTTTCCGTTTTAACGGAAAGTCTGTTGCAATGGCTGCAATATGCTTCTCGATATTTTACCTTACACTATCGCTTTTAGGTAAAAAAGCACTTTGGGTGTACGGCGGTTCTATAGCAGCTTTTGTTATTTATGCGTATAAAAAATCTTCGCTCATCTCTATGGGCTTTAAGTTCGTTTACAATATCATATATAAAACCTCGTACCATTCTGAGATCAATTACTACAAAAACATAATAAAATCCTATGAGATCAAGTCTGTCACGACGCTGTTTATATTTTATGTATGGCTGCTTGCTATAGTATTGTATTTCTTTACTATATGCCGTCCAAATCCCGTACTTCCCCTTATGGTAACATTCCCTCTTCTTGAGCTCGGAATGTACAACGGTATCGAAGTCTCGGTATTCTGGGGTATGCTCTGTATTGCATACTGGCTCTCGCTTCTTGCAATGTCAACTATAGACGTTGGTGAATACTCAGGCGGACAGAGCGGCTTTGTAAGGAAGAATAACCTCTTCTTCCCGAAGCGGCATATGAAGCTTAAAGTTACGGAGAAATGCGGTATATTTATTATTGCAAGCGTTATGCTCGTAACAGCTGTCTCATACAGCTACCTGAAGCTCACACATTATAAAAGAAGTGATGCGATCAACGAAAAACGCCGTGAGATCACCGAGGCAATGAACGATTTTACTTTTGAAAACCTCGCAGAAAGTCTTTCAAGCCTTACAAGTGCTTTCGGATTCGATTTTGAATATGAAAATCACAAGCTTGGAACAAACGACCATGTACGTTATAAAAATGTTACAGATCTGACTGTTACAATTGAACAGCCTGTCAAAGGTGCGATATATCTAAAAAACTATGTTGGCTCTATCTATAAGGATAATGAATGGTTCAAGCTTCCTAAATCTGCATACAAAAACAAGATATTTGATGACTTCAAGAAATATGATATATACCCCCAGGATTTTCCTGCAACATTTGCCAAGCTTATCTACAGCGGCAATGATAATACTATATGGATCAAGAACAGCAAAAAGAAATCACATTATGTTTATGCTCCTTACGGTACAGAAAACTTCGGCGGTCTGTCATACAATAAGGATCTGACAGTTTCTCCCAAGGACGGTAAAAAGGGTGAATCGTCATATAAGTTCTTCCCTGTAGATATTGATACCATATCTACCGCTGTATCTGAATTAAAAAAGAAAAATCATAATTTCCGTGAAGTTTTTTCAGCTTCTGATATACATGACAAGCTCACGCGTGAGGCTGTTCTTGAATACTGTAACGAAAACGATCTGCTGACTTATGATGATTTCTTCTCAATAGACTATGATATCCCATATAACAGAGAGTTTGTTTTAGAGAACGGCGACACTATTATGGCACAGCTTCTGCAGAACAGCTATAAGGACTTTGTTTACGATGAATACCTTGATGTTCCGAATACAAAGGCCATGAAGGAAGTAAAGGCTGCATATGCCGATGTTCTTGAGGGCGATACTACATCTATCGAAGGAAAACTGAAAGTTCTCAAAGCTATAAAGGATAAAATGCAGAGCGAATGTACATATTCCTTATACCCAAGAAAAACTCCTTCAAATCGTGACTTTGTAAACTACTTCCTGTTAGAGAACCACAAGGGCTACTGTATAAATTTTGCTACGTCAGGTGTTATTCTTGCAAGAATGGCCGGTATCCCGGCTCGTTACGCTACAGGATACATAATCGTAGAAGATGACGTGACCGCAGGAAAGAAGAATTCAGACAACTCCGTTACTATTGATGTTAAGGATAACCGAAGCCATGCATGGACAGAGATCTATCTTGACGGAATAGGCTGGATACCTTATGAGTTTACATCAGGTTATTCGGCAAAGGAGATCAACACAGAACCTAACAAGCCTGCTGAAACATCTTCTGAAAACACTGTTACTACAACTACACAGCAAAATACACAAGAACGTACTACTCTGACTTCAGGATCACGTACAAGCGGAAAACATACTACTATGACTACTTCTCAGGCAACACAGACTGTTACTTCAAAAGTCGGTGGTATCGGTATAGGAAAAGGCAGCGGTAAAGCTTTGTCTAAGGCTGTAAAAAATATACTGAAATTCTTACTTGTACTCATTCTTGCAGCTCTGATCATCGTTTTAAGAAGATATCTTATAATCAAAAAACGTGAAAAGAATTTCAATTCAGGCAAAACTCCTTCAAGAGTCAAAAATATTTATTCATATTCCGAAAAGCTCCTTGCTTCATTGATGCTTACGAGCGAAAACGGAAATTACAAAGCTTTCGCTGAGGAAGTCGAGAAAAAGCTTGCAGGAGATTATTTTGAAGCAGGAAGCTTTGAAAAGCTCACTGATATCGCTCTGAAAGCCTGCTACGGACAAGGTGTTCCCGATGAAGATGAACTGAAGATGTGCAGGAAAACTGTTGAAGATATTTCTGCAAAAATATACAATAATGCAAGCTTCATTCAGAGATTAAGGCTCAAGTTCATAAATGTACTGAAATAGGAGGGATTTTGTGAAAATAGATAATTCAAACTACATCTTTAAAGGTATCCTGCTAACAGTCTGCGGTATTCTGTTTACATTCTTTCCCGGAGTGCTCTCATGGGTGTTCTATATTATCGGCGGAATAATAATAGTGGGAAGTGCTTTTACTGTATTGGGCGGACTTGGCAGCGGTGACGGTGCAGGTCTAATGCCGGCAGGTATAATAGGAGTTCTCATCGGATTATTCGTCATGTATCTCCCGAGGTTCATTACAGCTCAGCTTTCCCTCATTGCAGGCATTATAATAGGAATAGTCGCAATTACTCAGATAGTAAAGGCTTTGAGCAAGGATTTCACAAACGGTTTGAAGCTTTTGCAGCTCATATTCGGAATACTGCTGCTTATAAGCTCTATATTCTTTGTATTCAACCCTTTCAAGGGCGGAAATATCATTCGCATAATAATCGGTATAGTAATGCTCCTGTTTGCTGCATTCAACTATTACGTAGCATACGTCATAAATCAAAGGAATTCTTCAAATTATTCTAATTCTGATGTAATTGATGCCACAGGATATACTGCCCCTGATAATAACGATC
This sequence comes from Ruminococcus sp., assembly GCF_016283395.1. Next base: position 66,148 of record NZ_JAEEMU010000037.1, on the reverse strand, counting down.
ACAAAAGAATACAATAATTATTCCCCCTCATCAAACAGAAGCATCTGATTGATGAGGGGAACTTTTTTGTGCTTTGAACCGAAAAGTGTTCATACTGTGAAGAACACACTAACAAAATTATCGCATTCATTCACACAGCTTTTATATATGTGAAAAATACAACACCAAAAATCCAGAAAAAATCAACATTCATTGCAAATTTATTTCACACAGATGAAATATAATATAATCACAGCAACGGGAAAGGCTCCCGATAAAAGCGAAAATAAAATCCTGAAAGGAATAGTGAATATTATGAAAAATGAGTACAAATACACAGTAAACGGCATGAACGAGAACAACGAAAACAGTGAGGTACAAGGCATGAATAATAAATACAGTGAATATACCTGCTTTTCAGCAGACAGCAATGTATCAAAGAAAATAAAAAGACGCATGACTGCTAAGATAGCAGCATCGATCATGGCAATGGTTCTTGTATCTGGTGGTTCTATCGGCATCTACCATTACGCATTCGGAACAAATAATAAGCTGACATCATTAGTCGTTGAAGAAACAGAAGATAAAAAGACAGAAAATACAACTGAGTCCACTATCTCAGCTAAAACCGTAAACTATACTAACCTTACAGAAACAAACAGCAATGAACTCACCACAGAAGAAGTTGTACAGAAGGTACTCCCCTCGGTTGTAGGTATCGAGTCCACTTTCACAATGACTTCTCAGAGCAACAGCGGCGGTTACTTTAACTTTGGCGGATTTGGTCAAAATCAGCAGCCGCAGACTTCCACTGCAACAGCTACGGGTACAGGTGTAGTTATCACAACTAACGGTTATATCGTAACTAACGCTCACGTTATCTATGATACAGAGTATAACTCAGGTCTGGCAAGCAGCATATCTGTTATCGTCAATGAAGAAGACTGCTATGACGCAGAGGTCATCGGATATGATACAGATTATGACCTTGCTGTACTTAAAATAAATGCAAAGGATCTTGTTGCAGCCGAATTCGGCAACAGCGATGACCTTGATCTCGGTCAAAATGTTATTGCCATAGGTAATCCTCTCGGCTTTGACCTTATGAACACAGTAACAAGCGGTATCGTATCGGGACTTAACCGCCAGATCACCATAAACGAAAAATCAATGACTCTTATCCAGACAGACGCAGCTATAAACTCCGGCAACTCAGGCGGACCTCTCATCAACATGAAAGGTCAGGTAATAGGTATCAACTCTTCCAAAATGTCAGCATCATATTCTGAGGCAAGTATCGAAGGAATAGGCTTTGCTATCCCCTCAAACGAAGCTTCAAGAATTGTTGAAGATATAATGAAATACGGCTATGTAACAGAAAAGCCTCTGTTAGGTATCAGCTGTCAGGACGTTACCGAGAACATTTCAAGAATGTATAATCTTCCTGTCGGAGTATACGTTACGGAAGTAAAGCAAGACGGTGCAGCCGCAAACGCAGGAATACAGTCAGGCGATATAATCATCAAGGTAAATGATGAAAGTGTTACAACATATGAAGAACTGACTGCCAAGAAAAACTAACATAAAGCAGGCGAAACCATCGAGCTTACCTACGTCAGAGACGGCGTTGAAAATAAAGTTACAGTAACACTTGACGAAGCTGTAGCCGCACAAAATTAAGTTACCCAATCCCCTCTATATATATTGCCGCAGCCTTGTGCTGCGGTATTTTTCTGTATCCTGATATATTCGTTCATAAAAAGTTTACGATTTCAGCCGCACATCCTGCCATTCCGATACGTTATATCGTATAAAGACTAAAATGCGATTTTTTCTTGCATTCAGTGAAATAACGTTATATAATGGAACTAAACAGTCAGTACTGTAAATATTAAGAATGGCAGGTGAATTATATGAAAATCAAGAAGATAGCAGCTGCATTTACCGCAGTTGCATCTGCAATTCCCCCTATTTCAGCAAATATCCCCTCTGTATTCGTCCCTACAGCTGTTTATGCAGCCGACCACGCCACTGGAGCTGCTCTCCCAGACTGGATACCAAACAGCTTTGACAGTGCTCTGGAATTCAGAAACACCTATGGAGCTACTCTTGTAAAGGACGGTCTTGTTTGTATAGTTTTCAAAGAAAGTACGGCGAGAGTGTCTGAAAATGCTGAGCAGGAAGCTTCACGTTACGAGATAAGGGCAACGGACGGAATTATGAGCGAGCTCAAACGTGAGAAATACATCTCTGAAACCTCGGAGACAGGCGACTGCTATGAAGTGGCAGTATACTACGCTCCAAAGGAACAGGGAGAGTTTGCAGTTGCCCTCACCGACAAATGGATACAGATGTGCATAATGCCCGTGGACGGATACGATCCTGTTTTGGAGAATAATACCCTTGCTCAGAAGGCAGGTCTTGATCTGGGCGGCGTTAATGCTGCTGCTTTCTACTCCTTTGCTATAGACGAGGATATGGAGATCACCGAGACTGATATCTACGGTTGGCTTCCCGACTGTACTTCCGAATATGAGGCTTACAAGAAAAAGAACGGCGAGATATCCGCAAAAGATGATCTCGTGGTATTCTGTATAGACAGAGCTATCGGCACAGCATACAGCTGGAGTTCAACTGTGGATAAGAATATGTTCAGGGAAGCTTGTCAGTCATCTTGTTCAATGGAAACATCAAGACTCCTTGAAGGAGGCACACAGAAGTTTATTACAGCTTATAAAGCTAAATCTGAGGGCAATAGCATTATACGCTGGGAACTTGCAGGATATGTTGACAAAGGTGTAGCTCCTGCCGTTAAGACTTTGACTGCCGATTGCTCCATAGCAGCTGATACATATAAGATCAAACTTAATAATTCGTATATTAATGACGCTTATTTCTCATATGCAAGCTACAGCCTTTATTCGGGTGAACTCAAAGCTTCATCAACTGAGATATATGAACAGTACAAGGACTCAAAATCGGCTGTTATAAAATCAAAGTCCGAGCTTACAGACTTTCTTTCAGAATTCATTGAAGAAAAAGCACTGGATAAGTTCGTATCACAGTATTCAGACAAATTTTTCGAGAATTATGTACTCATGCTGAGTACTTATCTTGATCCGTATCAGGGACGTGTTTTCAAGCACGGACTGAAAGATGCAGTATACAGGGACGGCAAGCTGGTGATAGATTATACCTCTGTCGTAAATGCAGTTCGTATGAGAACGTCATACTTTGATATCCTCAGAGTGGAGATACCAAAAGATAAGTATAACGGCTCTGAGGTCATATGGCAGGACGAAGAGATACTTGAGGACAACCTCAAACGTATAAGCGTCATAGATATTGACACAGGAAAGCCCATAGAGATACCATATGACAACGTACAGAAACTATTCTCGGGAGCAGTTAAAAACTGCGAAGGCAGCAATCCGTATTATTTCGATACAAAGACACCTGTTTCTGAACTGGCTGAGCTTAAACTCAACGCAGACTATCTGCCCGAAGGATATGAGCCGTGCAGTGAAAATGCTGTAGTGATAAACGAATTTTCCAATAATTCTGCTGATATTGTTTTCAATGTCAGCAAGTCAGGCGGAACTATGGGCATGGTTTGCGCAATAGATGAAATTTCAACAACGACTCGAGGATTAAAGGAAGAAGGCATAATAAATGGTTTAAAGTCCGCGGTAGTTACTTCAACGACTGAGCTTTCAGAGGTACTCTCACGCTATTTTGTAGATGAAGTTCAAAAAAATCTTCTCACAAAGTATGATGATGTCTTTTTCGCTGACAATGTGCTGTTCATTGATTTCACTATTGAGTCCACAGGCAGAAAAAGCATAACAATAGATGATGCCGTTTTATCTGACGGAAAGATATCCTTATATTATATCAAGCCGTCCCCTGATTACGGAATATGCAATACGGATTACTTCTGTATCATGCAGGCAGCTGTTCCAAAGAACCAATACAATGGCGAAGAAGTGGAGTGGAAATGTCTCGGTGATGTAAACGGTGACAAGGTATTCGGTATCGCTGATATGCTGACTCTCCAGAAATGGCTGGAAGGCTCGGCAGATATAACGATTTCCGACTGGACAGCGGCTGACATTTGCAGAGACGGCAGTATAGACGTTTTCGATCTTTGTATGATAAGAAAACAGCTTATCAGTATTTGCGGAGGTAGCTTAACTTCTCCTTATAACTATGATTATACCATGACTGTTGATGTGAATTATGGTGGATATGGTATTAATGGAAAAGAACTTAAAAGCGAAGATTTCCAGTATGAATACAGCATTTCCAGAGGCGATATCTTCTGTGAAGAAACGGACGGAACATGGACTAAGGTTCTATCTGCCAACTTAACTGACTCCCCTGTCATACTTGAAATAATAGACTTCACGGACAAGGGAATACAAGTGAAGCAATGGCAGAACGGTGAGGCAACTCACAAGATTATCGAACTCGGCGAGGAGCTTGACCTCTTTACCCTTAATGTAGTTTATGACGGAAGAAATCATTCCTATAAGGTTAGATTTTCAAGAGAATACAATTTACCCATACATGGAATAGATTACGAGTACGGACACATCTAAAGTCAGACATATAAATAAGTATATGAGGAATCAGCGGCACGGAGGAATTTTCCGTGCCGCTGATTATTAATGGCATTTTATAACTTTGAAGTTATTTCCAAAAAATGGCGTAAATATTAATAAAGCGTAAATTGTTTACTTAAATAACGTATAATATATATAACATATAAAGAGATTAATATTTTATATTTGCAATATATCCCCCTCTATGCTATAATAATTTATGGAAAGTCATTCTTTCATAAATGACAATCTCATATCCCCTTATTAAGAATGAGAACCTCCCCCCTAATGGCTCTCATTCTTTTTTTTTAAAAAAAGCCCCGATCAAAGACGGTAAACCGCCTGATCGGGGTATAATTATATTTCAAGTCCTATTATATTTCGAGTCCTTCGATCTTGTCTGCGTACTCGTAAACAGTTCTTACGCAGTCAGCGATAAGTGTACTGTTTTCGCTTGCCTTACGATATATTATCATATCGCGGTTAAGGTTATTAGCATATGAACACTTTCTCACTACAAGGTCATTATATTTAAGACTGCTCTGTGACATAGGTGACACCCACATATATGCATTTTTTACTGTCTTGAGCATACTGATCTGTGTTCCTCTGTCGTAGATGAATATTCTCTTTGTTGAACGCTTATCATCATAATCCTGATTGATAGAAGCTCTTCTGACCATTTCAGGCTCATCATCACCGTGAATGATCTCAGGATACTTGCTAAGCTCCTCATATGGGATATCATCATATTCGGCAAGAGGATGATTCATGTTCATAACGATCTGGAGCGGGAACTCCATGATAGTTCTTCCCACAAGATTTCTTGCCTTGAGACGGCTTTCGATCATGTCTGCATATGTGCTTGGGATACGTATAAATCCTATATCGAATTTACCTGCACATATATCTTCCATGACCTTTGCTGTGCTTGTTTCCATAACGTGTACTTCAAGCTTGTTTGTTTTTTCGGAATACTCACTGATGAGGTGTCCCATAGCAGATGTCGCATAAGTAGAACGAGCTGCTGCAACTTTAAGTTTAAGTTCATTTTCGGGAGTCTGTGCGTAGTCACGCTCAAGGCTCTGCATTTCGTCTACTATCGTCTGCGCTCTTGCAAGGAATTCTTCTCCTTCGGGAGTGAGTATCATTCCGTTGGGTGAACGATTGAAGATCTGTATTCCCAAAGAAGCTTCAAGCTCTTTAAGAGCAATACTTATATTAGGCTGAGCCTGGTATAATTTTTTTGCTGCTTTAGTAATGCTGCCCTCTCTCGCTACTGCAATTACATATTCAAGTTGCTGAATTTTCATAAAACATCCTACCTTATCCTATTCTATATTCATTATAATATATTATATCACTTTCTTGCTGAGAAATCAAGACAAAAATTGCGATTAATTAATTAAATCTTCCCAGCTTTTAATACGTTCTTTCATTTCTTTAACTCCGAGTATCCCGTAAGCAAAGCCTTTTTTCACCAGTATTTCGGGTAAAAATTCATCATACTTCTCGAACACGGGGACTTCGCCGTTATAGACAAGCTCCAGCGGATCAAAATTTTTTTCTGCTTCGTCCGCAATTATTGAGAAAAAATCCTCAGCAGAAACTTTCATTGTGAACTGTATATAGTACGGTCTTGCAGAGTCGAGACCGCGCAGTCCAAGTCGTTCCGCACATTTTATCTTTAAAAAACGTTCCATTGCAAAAAAAGCATACGTGCCTACCCACGGGAATAAGCACCACATATTTCCGCCAAGGCATATGAGGGGACGTTCTGTAACACCTGAATTACGTGCAGTCTGCCGTGCCTGATCAAGCCTAAGTACTGCATTTTTCATCAGATACGGATAACTCTTGTCCTCTATAAGCACGTGTTTCATACGCTCTAATATTTTTGTATTGATATCTCCGGGACAATCACCAAAGTAAGCAGGGACTTTACCTTTGATCTGTTCACAGTATACAAGTCTTCTTTTATGGTCGACTTCTTCGACTATCCACACATGACCTGCTATTGCGACCTTTTCTCCAACAGGAGGCGGTGATACGATAGTACCCAGTTCCTGTGAGCCCCAGCGTACCGTGTATTCCTCGTTTTCCTGAAATACCGCATAAAATTTAAAACTATTGACTACTCTCTCACCCGTTATGCCGATGATAAGTCCACCTTCTTCGGTACGCTGGATATGGTCTTTTTCAAGAAGATGCCGAAGCAGTATCTTATAATCCTCTTTACTTATCCTGTTGAAATAGCTCAGCGAAAGCACTTTTGACGCAAGTGCAGACGGAGTGAGTTCACCGCATGACGCAAGGGTACTCATAGTCTGATGATAGAGCAGACTATACGGAAGTCGGTCAAGCTTTGGCGGCTCTACCCATTTTTCTTCAAGATAGACCTGTATAAGTGCTATGCCCTGTAAAAGCTTCCACGGAATAGTTTCGGGAAGCATTGAACGCGGCTCGGGAAGCTCCTCGCGTATCACGAACCACATTTCTGGCGGCAACTCTCGCCTGCCCGTTCTTCCCATACGCTGCAGGAAAGACGAAACAGTAAACGGTGCATCTATCTGAAAGGCTCGTTCAAGCCTTCCTATGTCAATTCCGAGTTCGAGCGTGGCAGTAGTACAGGTCGTCATGAAAATATCCTCGCCTTTCATAGCCTGCTCCGCAGTTTCACGATAGGCTGCCGAAAGATTTCCATGATGTATAAGAAAACGGTCAGGTTCATGCTTTGCTTCGCAGTATGAACGAAGAGTCGTTGTAACTGCTTCACATTCTTCTCGTGAATTAACGAATATAAGGCACTTCTTCCCTCGGGTGTGCTCAAAAATATATCCCATACCCGAATCCGCGTTCTCGGGTGCGATATCTGTTTTGTCATCAAGCACAGGCAAAGCTTCGGGAACTTCTTTTCCCTCGGGAGTATTCTGCTGGCTGATGTAGAAATGCTCCATTGAAAGCCGCCATTTAACGCCTTTGGCTTCTATTTTAGGTATCACAGTCCCTCTTCCAGAGCCATATGCAAGAAATCTTCCTGCTGCTTCGGGATCTCCTATTGTTGCAGAAAGACCGATCCTTCGAGGATCAGCATCTGCCATTCTGCAAAGGCGTTCGATCAGACATATTGTCTGTCCGCCTCTGTCTCCGCGCATAAGTGAATGTATCTCGTCTATGACGATAAATCGCAGATCACCGAACAGCTTGGGTATCAGTGCGTGTTTGCGAAGAAGCATTGCTTCAAGAGATTCGGGAGTTATCTGCAAAATGCCTGACGGCTTTTTCAGCATTTTATTCTTGTGGGACTGCGCAACATCTCCGTGCCAATGCCATACAGGTATATCGGCTTCGTCACAGAGTTCGTTCAGACGTATGAACTGGTCGTTTATAAGTGCTTTCAGCGGACCGATATATATAGCTCCGACTGTTCGAGGCATATCTTCCGTAAATAATGTCAGTATAGGGAAAAAAGCTGCTTCCGTTTTTCCTGAAGCCGTTGAAGCTGATAAAAGTACATTTTCATCTGTATTGAAGATAGCGTCCGCAGCCGCAGTCTGAATAGCTCGAAGCGACTCCCAGTTATTTCGATAGATATAGTCCTGTATAAATGGTGCATAGCGTTCAAAAATACTCATAATAACTGTTATATCTCAAATTCCGCAAATTCATCTTCTGCTGCTGAATTTTCCTCAATAGCAGGCTTTGAATAGCTTATCGAGTCCGATGAGATGAATTGGCTTATGTTTATATTCGGATTTTGATAAATGATATCAAGAAGCTCTATAAAATCACGTATAACTTCTCGCGGCGTTATATGGCTGTCTGAACCTATTCTGCCGAATTCCAGCTTTATAAAGCATATCATATCCTCCTGCGTTATCTTCTGCTGATAATCAAAGAGCTGAGCATGGATATCAGCAAGTTTTTCGGTCAGAACAAGCATTTCCTCATAAGTCAGAGGAGTAAGATGTATAACGGGAGCAAGCATATCCTTTATACCTTCCCGTCCGAAACGTCCGTCTGCAAGTCTTGAGCGCAGTGCTTCATAGCTGTATACTCCGCGTCGGGCATCCTCGATACACTGAGGAGTTCCGCCCATAATTATGCCGATATACTTAGCTTTTCCCTGCAATGTATCATTATACATCGTAAGTATCTTCTCATAATTATACTGACGCGTTATGGAATTTGGTATCTTGTATATATTTACAAGCTCGTCAACAAGCACAAGAAGTCCGTTATATCCTGCCATTTTCAGGAACATCGCAAAAAGCTTTATGTACTCGTACCAGTCATCATCAGTTATGATTATATTGATGCCAAGCTCAGATCTCGCTTCGGTCTTATTGACGTATTCTCCTCTGAACCATTTTACGACCTTGGCTTTTTGTTCGTCATTTCCCTCTTTGGACGCATGATAATATAGGGTAAGAAGCTTTGAAAAGTCAAAACCATGTACCATTTCGCTTAGCGTGTTTATTACTTCGTATATTTTCTTTTCTACAGCTTTATCAAACTCAGGCGAATTATCAGGTATATCGCTCTCCGATATCACCTGTGACTGCACACTGCTTATCCAGCGATCAAGTATCAGAGTAAGCGCACCGCCGTCAGGTCTTGTCTTGGTGGACATATTTCTGATAAGCTCTTTATACGTTGCAAGTCCCTGTCCTTTTGTTCCCTGCAACCTTCGCTCGGGAGAAAGATCGGCATCAACTACAACAAAGTTCCTGTCCATGACATGACTTCTTATGGTCTGCAAAAGAAAGCTTTTACCGCTTCCGTATTTTCCAACGATAAACCGAAAGGACGCGCCTCCGTCTGATATGATATCAACATCGTGCAGAAGAGCATTTATCTCTGTTTCTCTGCCGACTGTTATATACGGCAGTCCTGTACGCGGCACAACGCCGCCTTTAAGGGTATTTATCACCGCCGATGCGATTCGTTTGGGTATTTTCATATTTTTTCTCCTTTACGGCATGGGAAACATATTTTTCAACTCTTCTGTATAATCATCAATTATTATAGGTTTATCTTCCGAAAACTCAATTACAGTATCACCAAAATCGTCAAAAAGCTTCTCGTTTATGGAGTCAGCAAGGATAGAGACCATTTTCCCGCTTTCGGCAGCAGCTTTTTTATGATCTCCGTCATAAAGCAGAGCACATATAAATGCATATTCATCTTTGTCCAGGACCATATCAATTGCAGTTTCCGATACATTATCCTGTACCGAAACTTCTTCAAACTCCATATCTGTTTCTTCTTCCACAATAAGCTTTTCTCTTATTTTGTCCGCGGACATTCTTATACTGCTCAGCTTTGAAATGTCTATCTCAATCTTCATAGACTCTTTGCGTCTTTTTTCTTCAAAAAACTGTTCTATCTCTGATCTTAGTATTTTTTCGGTATTTTTTGAGATACCGTCAAAACTTATCTTATATTTAAAATCAGTCTCATCACGCATAAGGCTGTCCACAGCTTTTACGATATCTCCGAGATGTCCGTTTCTTCCTCGGTTTCCGTAATACTTTCTGCACGACCACTTACCGTTACTGCATGAAAACGAATGAATTTCATTAAGCTTGTATTCACAGTTTCTGAATGACTGTTTATCGTAGAAGATCGCAGACGAAAACATATGATACATACACTCTACAGTATTGCCAAAGAGCTTTTCACACAGGGATTTTTTTCTTTTATCTCTGAAAAACTCCGACAACTTTATGAAGCATCTTACAAGTACTTCTCTGAAATTCTCGGACTCCGATATATAATAAAGCGATTTTTTCAGCTGATAAGCCGAAAGCGCATCTATTGCATCAAAAATCTCGGCTTCTGAACGTTCCTCCCAGTGGATAAGTGTCAAAACAGCTTTGTCATGCTTTATATCATCAATATCATCTGCAAGTGACGGATCAAGGTCATAATACACAATAAAATCAATGCGCCATGTATCCGTATACTTTTCTATAGTATCATCAATTTTAACGTATTCCCTGCAAAAGAAGCTTAGTTTATCAAAACATTCAGCAGGCGTTTCAGCTCCGATACAGTTTAAAAGCTCATAGAGATAAATAAAAACATAGGGTAAAGGTGCTTTATGTATATCACCTTTTCTGACATTGGTTCTCCACGAGAAATAGCCCCTCAGCTGCTCTGTAGACATATCGCGGTAACAGGGATAGTACTTGGTAAAGTCCTCATTATACGAAAAATCATCTTCATAATTTTCCATAAACTTTCCCTGTGTATAAAACAGCCAAGCAGATGTTTTCCAATAAGCTTCGGGAGTAAAGGCAATGCCTTTCATTTCCTTTATCTGTGGGGGAGTCTGCGGCTTTATGAGCTGTGAAGCGGGACGTATTATCGGTTCATCAGAATATACTCTGTCACGGAATGCACGGCTTTTTAAAAGCTTTTCGTCATTCAGAACGATGTTAAGTATCTCTTTTGTATCAGACATTTTCACGCCCCCTTTTTTCAAAGTTCAAATTATATTATATCATATTTTCCTGATAATAGCAACACTAATTATAAAGAAAGGAGCGGTTTGACCGCTCCTGTTTAATGATATTTATGACTGTCTTTAAGCACCATGTCTTTAACTTTCATAAGCGATGTAGTAGTACTTCTCTCATTCTCCGAAAGCTTCATGGTGATGTACTTTATCGTTTCCTCATAATCAGGTATCATGATATGCTCAAGTGCATTAACACGGCGACGAGTCTTTTCTATCTCATCAGCCATAAGCTGACAAGCTTTTTCAACTTCCGCAAGCCTTATCATCTTAGGCAAAACAGAGTTCAGAGCACTGACCGCACCATCAAGGTCGATAGATGTGAAAGCCATACCGTATGAGTAAATATCATTTGTATCGCCTGAACGAAATTTTGTTTTAAATTCGGGTATATAAACGCTCATTACGTTTTTTTCAGTCACTTCAAGCTCAACTTCCTGCTTCGGAAGCATAAGTGCGGTTTCAAGCACTTCTCTCTGCATTACCGAGCCTGCAACAGCCATATATCTGTTTGCTTCCGAAATTGCAGCTTCTACCTCTGTTCTGAGCTGTCGATTCTCTCTTATGAGATTCATAAACTGCCTCATAAGCTCATCTCTCTTATCCTTCAGCAGTTTATGACCTCTTCGTGCGGAAGTGAGCTTCTTTTTAAGCTTGCTAAGCTCCATTCGGGTGGGATTAACATTTAGTCTTGCCAATCAGCTCACCTCATTTCTGAGTATCATAATATTTAACAAGATATTCCTCTCTGATTCTGCGCAGCTCACTTCTTGGAAGAAGTTTAAGCAGTTCCCAGCCGATAGAAAGAGTCTCCTCAATGCTTCTGTTGTTTTCAAAGCCCTGAGAAACATATCTCTTCTCAAATTCATCTGCAAATTTTGCGTAAAGCAGATCTGTAGGTGTAAGAGCAGCTTCACCAAGAACTACCATAAGTTCTTTAGCATCTTTTCCACGTGCGTATGCTGAGAAAAGCTGGTTCATGGTATCGGAATGGTCTGCACGGGTCTTTCCTTCACCTATACCCTTATCCTTGAGTCGTGAAAGTGACGGAAGAACATCTACAGGAGGATTTATACCTTTTCTGTAAAGCTCACGAGAAAGAATTATCTGTCCTTCAGTGATATATCCTGTAAGGTCGGGGATAGGGTGAGTTTTATCGTCCTCAGGCATAGTGAGTATCGGTATCATTGTGATACTTCCCTCTTTGCCGTTCTGACGGCCTGCACGTTCATATATAGTTGCAAGATCGGTATACATATAACCAGGATATCCACGTCTTCCCGGAACTTCCTTACGTGCGGCTGATACCTCACGAAGAGCATCGGCATAGTTAGTGATATCCGTAAGGATAACAAGTACGTGCATACCTTTCTCAAATGCAAGATATTCGGCAGCTGTAAGTGCCATTTTAGGTGTAGCAAGTCGCTCGATAGCTGAGTCGTTTGCAAGATTTATGAATAGCACTGTTCTGTCAAGTGCGCCTGTGCTCTTGAAGCTCTGTACAAAGTATTCCGACTCTTCAAAGGTAATACCCATTGCTGCGAAAACAACGGCAAATTGCTCGTCTTTTCCGCGTACCTTTGCCTGTCTTGCTATCTGAGCAGCAAGCTGTGCGTGCGGAAGTCCGCTGGCTGAGAAAATAGGCAGTTTCTGACCTCTTACAAGAGTGTTCAGTCCGTCAATAGCCGATACACCTGTCTGGATAAACTCCTGAGGATACTGTCGTGCAACAGGATTCATAGGAAGTCCGTTAACATCGAGGCGCATTTCGGGGATTATCTCAGGACCATCATCTATAGGTCTGCCAAGTCCGTCAAAAACTCGTCCCAGCATATCCTCGGATACACCAAGCTCCATCTGATGGCCTGAGAAAACAACACTGCTGTCCTGAAGGTTTATACCTGCAGCATTTTCAAACAGCTGTACAAGAGCATTCGTACCATCTATCTCAAGGACACGGCAGCGTCTTTTTTCGCCGTTCTTAAGTCTTATTTCAGCAAGCTCACCATAGGTAACGTTCTCAACATCCTTGACAAGCAGCAGAGGACCTACTGCTTCTTCAATTGTTCTGTATTCTCTTGGCATCAGTCTTCCTCCTTAGTGAGCAGGTCATTCAGCTCTGAGGAGATCTCCACACTGAGCTTTTCAAATTCTGCATCTGTTTTTTCTTCTTCAACGTATTTGAAACGACCTATCTTTTCTCTTACCGCAAGGTTTGCAACACTTTCAATGTCTGCACCTTTTTCTACAGCATTGGCTGCTTCATCGTTGAAATTGAGTATGAGCTTCATCATATAAAGCTGTTTTTTCAGACTTGTATAGGTATCAACTTCATGGAATGCAAGCTGATGCAGGAAGTCCTCACGTATAGAACGTGCAGTCTCCATTTTAAGTCTGTCCTTTGACGAAAGAGCGTCCATACCGATAAGCTTTACTATTTCTTTGAGTTCAGCTTCATCATGGAGTATAGACATAAATCTTGCTCTTGACTTCATCCAGTCCTTTGATACGTTGTTATTATACCAGTCAGCCAGTGAATCTGCATAGAGCGAATAGCTTGTGAGCCAGTTTATTGCAGGGAAGTGTCTCTGATATGCAAGGTTTGCATCGAGTCCCCAGAAAACCTTTACTATACGAAGTGTAGCCTGTGAAACAGGTTCTGAGATATCACCGCCGGGAGGAGAAACAGCTCCGATAACCGAAAGTGCTCCTTCTCTGCCCTCAGTACCGTTTGAGATAACTCGTCCTGCACGCTCGTAGAACTGAGCGAGACGGCTTCCGAGGTAAGCAGGGTAACCTTCATCGCCCGGCATTTCTTCAAGTCGTCCTGACATTTCACGGAGAGCCTCAGCCCAACGTGATGTGGAATCTGCCATAAGAGCTACGGAGTAGCCCATATCACGGTAGTATTCTGCGATCGTGATACCTGTATATACAGAAGCCTCACGGGCTGCAACAGGCATATCCGAAGTATTGGCTATAAGAACGGTTCTTTCCATGAGTGATTGTCCCGTATGCGGGTCGATAAGCTCTGGGAATTCGTTAAGAACGTCCGTCATTTCGTTACCGCGCTCGCCGCAGCCGATATAAACTATGATATCAGCCTCTGCCCATTTAGCAAGCTGATGCTGAGTAACTGTTTTACCGCTTCCGAAAGGTCCCGGGATAGCTGCAACACCGCCCTTAGCTATAGGGAAAAGGCAATCAACAACTCGCTGACCTGTTACAAGAGGCATATCGGGAGAAAGCTTCTTCTTATAGGGTCTGCCTCGTCTTACAGGCCATTTCTGAATAAGTGAAAGCTCCTTTTCACCTTTTTCCGTTTCTATGATACAAACAGTATCATCTGCATGGAACTCTCCCTCGGATATCTTTTTTACAGTACCTTCAATGCCGTTTGGCACCATTATTTTATGGAGAACAATATCAGTCTCAGGAACTGTACCGATAATATCTCCTCCAACGACCTTATCCCCTGCTTTTACAGAAGGTGTGAATTTCCAGAGAGGTTCACGTTTAAGTGAGGGCACTTCTACACCTCTTGCAAGGTTATTGCCGCATACCTTTCGTATATCATCAAGTGGACGCTGGATACCGTCAAAAATACTTCCGATAAGTCCCGGACCAAGCTCAACGCTCATAGGTTCGCCTGTTGATTCAACTGTCTCACCTGTTCCGAGACCCGATGTTTCCTCATAAACCTGTATGGAAGCACGATCACCGTGCATTTCTATTATCTCACCGATAAGACGCTTTTCACTAACTCGCACAACGTCGAACATATTAGCATCTCTCATACCTTCGGCAACTACAAGCGGTCCTGATATCTTTACTACTGTACCTTTGCTGTTCATTTCTGCTTATCCGCCTCTTTTCTAATTAAGTATATCTGAGCCTACAGCCTTTTCAACTGCATCGTGCAAAGCTCTCATGCCGTCGCCTGTATTGCCTTCAATTGCAGGTATAAGGACTATTGAGGGCAGCTTGCTGCTCCGATATTTATTTATTGTATCGCTTACAAGTGCAGCGGCAGGCTCTGTGATGTAAATCACCGCAAAGTCATTGGCTGCAAGCCTTGAAATAAGTTTAGTAATTTTTTCAGGTTCGGTCTCACGGAATACCGAAAGCCCAAGAGCTGCAAATCCTGACACACTTGCGCTGTCACCGATAACTGCTGCTTTATACATATAGCTTTCTCATCCTTTCCGTGATAGTTTCCTTATCAGCACCGAACTCCTTACATACTGATAAGATCCTGAGATTTTTTATCTCTGACTCCTTGGCAATATAATATGCTGCAAGAGGATCTGAGCCGAAAGCCTGCGAACGTGCTCCGTCAGCAAGCTCCATTATCACATCATCGCACCACTTTTCATACTGTGCAGCCGAGTCTTTAAGAAGTGCAGCTGCATTTGCATAATCAGTAGTCTCAAGAAATCCGAAAAATCCTTCTGTACCGCTGAGTGCAGCTTTTATAAGCTCGCTCTTTTCAAGCTCTTCACTTCCGCATACAGCAGTTTCCATGAATTGTGAGGATTTATTCAGCAGGCAGCATCTGTAAGCAGTTTTTATATCTGAACATACAGTTGTAAGCTTAGCATATTTCTGCATAAACTCACCGCCGAACTTTTCCGCACTTTTCTGCATAGCCTTCAAAGCTGCTGTGTCAATAAGTGAATCGGAAAGCTGTCCGTCAAGTGTTCGTGTTACCAGCTCATAAGCATCAGCAGCTGCATCACGCATATACTCGGGAAGAGCGTCATAAACCTTTGAATTTATGGCTTCTTTAAGAACAGATAGCTCAACGTTTGAAGGTGATATATAGTACTGCTGAGGATCTCTGTTTGAAATGATCGCCTTTAGTACAGCTTTCAAATTATGAAAATCATTTCTGTAAAGCAGTATCTCAAGTTCCTTGCAATCAGGAGCATATTCCCTGAGCATACCCCATACATCTTCAAGATTTTCCGAATTTGCTCCTCCACCGTTTTTAGAAGCAATTATAGAATTGACCTCTGCCTTGCTTCTTGCATTGATAAGCTGCTCTATATCGCTCTTTCCAAGCAGAGTATTCTCCATCGCTCTTACAGCACCGACAGCATTTGCGTATTTTGTTCCATTCATGCTATCACCTACCTGAACAGCACTCGTGCAGCTGTATCTCTGATCTCATCTTTTTCTGATTCAACAATAGCTCTGAAGCTGCAATTTTCCGATATAAGCCCATAACTGAGTATGAAGCCGTCATCTATGTCGGCAGGTTCTTTTGAAAGCTGTATGCTTCCGCCCTTTTCAGCAGCAAAAGTACTGAGATCACTTTCAAAGTCCTTTGGGACTCTTGCAAGATCAGCCTTTCCAAGTGCTATTACGCCCTTATCGGACTGTATATGACCCTTGGCAATTTTAAGGATAAGATCAAAATATTCCTTATCAGGAAGCTTTTTCAGCTTATCTATAGTCTTTTCAATAGTTTCATCAATAAGTTCAACTTTACAAGCCAGTATTTTTCTCTTCATTGCAGCATCTGCTGAGGCACATGAATTCTCAAAATCCTTTTCAGCCTGAGCTTTGGATTTAGCGAGGTGCTCCTCATAAGCCTTCTGAGCTTTTTCGTTGCCCTCGTTCTGTATTCTGCGCGCCTTGTCTGCCGCAGCCTTCATAATACTGTCTTCTGCCTGTTTCTGCTGAGCTTCGATGAGGTTCAGGATATCGTCAAGTCCTGACATATCTCCACCTCCATTATACAGCTATGTTAAGTATCATAAGAACTGAAATAAGAAGAGCAAGGATAGCATATGTTTCTACCATTGCAGCCATAATGATAGCCTTGCCGTTGTGATCGGGCTTCTTAGCTGTGATGCTTACACCTGCAGCAGCAGTTCTGCCCTGCATGATACCTGAGATAAGACCTACAACAGCGATTGGGAGAGAAGCTGCAAGGAATGCAAGTCCCTGCTGAACAGTAAGATCTGCAGCATTACCGCTTAAAACGTTGGTTTTGATAAGAATGAACATTGCTGCGATAAGTCCGTAAAGTCCCTGTGTACCGGGAAGGAGCTCAAGAAGAAGCACCTTGCTGAATTTTGAAGGGTCAACTGATACGACACCCGATGCAGCCTCACCTACAAGGCTTACACCCTTTGCAGAACCGATGCCTGCGAGAAGTGCTGCAAGAGCAGCTCCGATTAAAGCTAAAACTAATCCATTAGTCATTTGTATTTTCCTCCTTGAATTTTATATACTTTGTATTTACAGTAAGCGGTGTAAATTCTCTGCCGCCGCCTGTGTAGAATTTACTGAAAAGCTCAACGAACTGTAATCTGTCAGTATGAACATACGCACCGAGCAGATTTATAGCCAGATTTGCAGTATGTCCCACAACAAATACTATAATAAGAAGTATGAGCTTAAATACCTTGTTTTCAGGCATAGTACCGATAAGGTTTATAACGCTTGCGATACTTCCTGTTGCAAGTCCGAGAGCAAGAAGTCTCGAATATGAAAGAATATCTCCGAGATATCCCGTAGCTGTATTGTAAAGTGCGTACAGACCGCCGAAGAATTTTCCGAATACGGATTTTGAAGTTCTTCCTGCTGTGAGGACAAGTATTACAACACCTGCTATAAGCATATACAGTCCTGCACTGGTAAGTGCAGACGGAACTGTAATAAACATTCCTGCGCCTATAGGAGCAACTCCAATAACTATGAGATATATTGGCAATGCATCAAATATGGCATCAAGCTTTTTGCCTGTGTCCCATGTCATCTTGAACGAGACCGCAACACCAAGCAAAAGATGAAGTATTCCCAGTCCGAATGATACCAGCAGCAGCTTTACAGGATCCGTAAGAGGTTCAAACCATAAAGCAAGACTGCCTATCTCTTTATCAAAGAAGTTTCTCGCAACGACCTGCGCTATATCTCCGAACCAGCTTCCGAAAAGTGCGCCCCAGAAAATGGTAGATATACCACAGTTTCGGAACATTGTCAGAGTTTTTCTCATACTTGTTTCAAGCTTGAATTTCTTTAATGCTATTGTAGTTCCGATAAGCATTAAAAGTCCGTAGCCTGCGTCTGAGAGCATCATTCCGAAGAACAGATAGTAGAAGAATGACATTACAGGTGTGGGGTCTACATCGCCTTTTCCAGGAAGTGCATACATTTTTGTGATTCCTTCAACAGGTGATGAAAAACTGCTGTTTTCAAGCAAAACAGGTACATCATCATCGTCTGTGGGATCAGTGAATGTTATGGACGCTGTGTATTTCGCTTCTATTTCTTTACGAAGCTGTTCACAGTACTTTTCGGGAATATATCCGGTAAGTACAAATGTACTTTCCGTAAATCCAAGTCCACTGAGTGCATCGTATTTTTCTTTTCGCATCTGGAGATAGTCGATGACAAAACGCAATTCCTTACGATTTTCTGCAAGCTTTTCAATATTTTTCTTTGCTTCATCAGTGCCCTTTTCAAGATCTGATATCTCCTGCTCATACATAGATATCAATTCTTTTGGAGTATGACTTTCAGGCTCTGAAGCTGAAACGAAAGCAAGCCTTCTCAGAACATCTCCTGCTTCATCATACGAGCTTTTACTGCACAGGATAAAAAGATTTGTCTGCTCCTTAGAGCCGCTTACAACTTCAACACTGCAATTATCGGGAAGCTGTTCTTCCAGTGACTCTGCCGTTATCTGATACGGAAGAGTGCCGATATACGCCAAAGTTGTCGCGGTTCCCTTAAAATTCAGCGGAACATCAAGCGGAAGCCATCTTTGCAGCATATCACACTTTATCTCAAGCTGTGATATCGAGTTTGCAGAATCGGTAATTAAACGCTGATTTTTGATAATCTCATTTGCAGCAGTCATTACCTTTTCCATTTGCATGGCTTCACGACCGAACTCGTGCTTTTCGACCTCGGTCTTACCGCTGAACATATCGGTTATGCTTGTTTTTTCGGGAGCGTAATTATCTATGATCTCAAGTGCCTGAGAAGCAGTGTTGCGGAATTTATCAAACTCTCCCACAACTGCCGTAACATTCGTATTTTCAAGCTCTTCATCATCATTTCTTGATATTTCAACAACTCCGCGCCGCTGAAGAAGCTCTATTATCTTTTTACTGTCTGTAAGCATAGCAATAAGCTCGATCTTTTTCATTTTGAGCTTCGCCATATTTTACATCACTCTCCTTTTCACAAAGCTGATTTCAGAAAAATCTGCTTATTATTTCATTAACAGCTGAATCCATATTTTTCTCAGCAAGCTGCTTTATACTGCCGATCTTTTTCGTACATTCGCTCTCCGCATTTTTCTCGTATTCTTTCAGCTTTTCATTATATCCTTCTCTGATCTTTACAGCCTCCGAAGTAGCTTCTGCGATCTTTTTCTGAATAGCAAGTGAAGAACTGCCCGAAGCAGAACTGATTATATCATCACGCTGTCTGCGTGCTTCGGCATTTTTCTTATCGGATATCGCCTCAGCTTCAAGTATCTTTTTTACAGCCTCTGATGCCATTTAAACGCCTCCTTTTAAAATGACTGTTGGTCATTTATTTCTCTTAGTATATCACAACAGATATCAGCAGTCAATAGATATTATGTTAATAAGTTCTGAAAATAAACAGAAAGGGAGCCTTCCCTACAGACAGCTCCCTTGCAAATATC
Source organism: Ruminococcus sp. (assembly GCF_016283395.1). The sequence continues at coordinate 46,371 of NZ_JAEEMU010000037.1, read as the reverse complement.
CATTGACAATAAATATTATACCTCAAACCGATAAAAATGTCAATAAAAATTTTTAGATTTTAAATTATTTTTATACACCAAATATCTCATACTCCCCTGCTTTTAAGGAAATCGACTTATAATCTCCTTTTTCAAGGGTATTTTCACGATCTTTGATGTATGCGTTAAGGATCGCACGGCTCATATTAGTGATATCGCTCCTCCTTACAGCCTCCTCAGGTGTAAGAAGCAATACTTCACTGTTTTCATAGCCGTCCGACACAGGCTCTCCCGATATATATTTAAGACGAAATACTATTATCCACTGTTCGGCTCTGAACTGAACTGCAAAAACTGACTCAGCTTCTGCGTTAACGCCTGTTTCTTCAAAGAACTCGCGCTTTACCGCATCAGACGGAAGCTCGCCCTCCTTGACATAACCGCCCGGGATAAGTATACGTTCCTTTGCAGGTCCATATGTATGCCTTACAAAAAGTATCTTGCCGTCAATATCGAGAATACCGCATACCGCATAAAAACGATTACTCATCTTCTTTTTTCACTACGCTTATACCGAGAACTTCAAGGCTCTCATCGTCAACAGCTGACGGACATTCGGACATGAGCTCGCTTGCATTCTGTACCTTCGGAAACGCTGTTACATCACGGAGACTGTCAGCCTTGCACATTATCATAGCAAGTCTGTCAAGACCGATACCCATACCGCCGTGAGGTGGTGCGCCGTAGCGATAAGCATCAACAAGGAATCCGAATTTAGCCTGTATCTCTTCATCTGTCATGCCAAGTGCCTCAAACATTCTCTGCTGAAGCTCAAAATCAGTTATACGCATAGAACCGCTTGAAAGCTCAGTACCGTTGAGTACCAGATCCCAAGCCTTAGCGCGAACATTAGCAGGATCAGTGTCAAGATAGCCGAGACATTCTTCCATAGGCATTGTAAATGGGTGGTGTGCTGCTACCCATGTATTATTTTCATCATCATACTCAAAGAAAGGCATTTCTGTTATCCAGAGGAAGTTATAAACATCATCAGGTATAACGTCAAGCTTCTTGCCGCAGATAAGTCTGATAGCTCCCAGTGTTGAAAGAACAGTCTTTGTCTTGTCAGCACAAATGAGAACGAGGTCTCCCTCGTGTGCATCTACTGCTGCGCATATCTTTTCAAGCTCGCCGTCTTTAAGGAACTTCTTGAATGAACAGTTAGGCTCATCTGCCCAGCGAATGTAGGCAAGTCCCTTTGCGCCTATACCCTTAGCATGGTCAACAAGCTTGTCGATCTCCTTACGAGTATATGTTGCCGCACCGTTCTTTACGTTGATAGCACGTACGCTGCCGCCGTCCTCGATAGCACCTTTGAATACAACAAAATCTATGTCCTTTACAGTATCAGTGATATCCTGTATCTCAAATCCGAAACGTGTATCAGGCTTGTCTGAGCCGTAACGGTTCATAGCATCAGCAAATGTAAGTCTTGGGAGAGGAGTTGGAACGTCTACTCCCATAACTTCCTTGAATACGCGCTGGATAAAGCCTTCAACGCACTCCTGTATATCCTCTGCGTCAACAAAGGACATCTCAAGGTCTATCTGTGTGAACTCAGGCTGACGGTCTGCACGAAGATCCTCATCGCGGAAGCAGCGAGCAAGCTGTATGTATCTGTCATAGCCTGATACCATAAGAAGCTGCTTATATATCTGTGGAGACTGCGGAAGTGCATAGAATTTGCCCTGATGTACTCTTGACGGGATAAGATAGTCTCTTGCGCCCTCAGGAGTGGACTTCATCATCATAGGAGTCTCTATTTCAAGGAAACCATTCTCATAGAAGTACTCACGAGTAACTTTTGCGATCTCGTGACGCTTGATAATATTCTCCTGGAGAGGTGCGCGTCTGAGGTCGAGGTAACGGTATTTAAGACGGAGCTCGTCATTTACCTTTGTCTCATTTACGATCTCAAAAGGCGGAGTCTGAGCCTTTGCAAGTACTCTGAGGTCGTTTACAAATATCTCAACATTACCTGTTTTAAGCTTATCATTCTTGCTTTCACGCTCACGTACTTCACCCTTAGCCATAAGAACATATTCGCTCTTGCATGAAGCTGCCTTATCAAATATCTCACGGTCAGTCTCGTCATTGAAAAGGAGCTGAACAACGCCTGTTCTGTCTCTTAATACAATGAAGATAACGCCACCCTTGTCTCTTATTCTGTCAACAAAGCCGCCTACAACGACTTCCTTGCCTACTTCGGTCACTTCGCCACAGTAATGTGTACGCTTTAAACCTTTCATACTGTCTGCCATTTTACTTATCCTCCCCTGTGAATGCGAACATTGAGCCGTTCTCATCGTCCATTATGTCGAGAACTTTATTGAAGTATTCATTCTCAAAATTTGTAGTAAATTTATCGTTAAGAAGTATCTCGGTCTCGTTTCCTGATTCCATTTCCTTGAGTCTTGCTTTACCTTCTGCAAGCTCATTATCTCCGAGAACAACTGTATAAGCTGCACCTATCTTATTTGCATACTTCATCTGAGCCTTGATACCTCTGCCCATAAGGTCATACTCTGCGCAGTAACCGAACTCACGCAGTCCCTTTGTAAGCTCCATTGCCTTTTCAAGTGCAGCATCACCCATAGTAGCAAAGTAAATATCGCACTTCTTAGGTGTAAGATAATCGCAGCCCTGCTTGTCCATAACAAGAAGAAGTCTTTCAATTCCCATTGCAAAACCAAGTGCAGGGATATGCTGACCGCCCAGCTGTTCAATGAGTCCGTCATATCTTCCGCCGCCACAGACAGTACCCTGTGCTCCTATTTCGGTAGTAACGAATTCAAAAACAGTCTTTGTATAATAATCAAGACCTCTTACGATCTTTGGATTTACCTTATACTCGATACCAAGATTTGTAAGATATGCCTGAAGCTTCTTGAAGTGATCGTCACATTCCTCACAGAGATAATCTGTGATAAGCGGAGCATCTTTAGCGATCTCCTGACATATCGGGCTCTTACAGTCAAGAAGTCTCATAGGATTTTTTACAAGTCTTTCCTTGCAGGTATCGCAAAGTTCTTCCTTATGAGGCTCAAAATAAGCTTTGAGTGCTTCATGGTATTTAGCACGGCATGAAGGGCAGCCGATAGAATTGATATACAGCTCGATATTTTTCAGACCAAGTCTTGTGAGAAGTGTCTTGGCAAGTGAGATAACCTCTGCATCTGCTGTAGGAGCTGCACTTCCTGCCATTTCCAGTCCGAACTGGTGGAACTCACGAAGTCTGCCTGCCTGCGGACGCTCATGTCTGAAACACGAAAGCATATAAAATACCTTCTGCGGCAGTGCTTCATTGAGAAGTCCGTTCTGGAGCATTGCGCGGATAGTACCTGCTGTACCCTCAGGACGAAGAGTAAACTCTGTTTCCTTAGCCTTTACGGTATACATTTCCTTCTGAACAACATCAGTGGTCTCGCCTACAGAACGAAGGAAAAGGTCTGTATTCTCAAAAGTCGGTATACGTATTTCAGAGAAGCCGAAGCTTTCAGCAGTTTCTCTTGCTATCTTTTCGACTGTGTTCCATTTGTGAACATCCTTTGGCAGAACATCTTCTGTACCGTTTGGACGTTTTATATTCATAGCCATATATTTCAAGCCTTTCCTGTTTGTTTTTTACATGAAAATTGTCCCTTTAGAAGGGACAATTGAACATTTAGATGCTCGGATTACCGACCTCACGCCAATCCAGATCGCCTCTTTCGAGTGCAAGGATCAATGCTTCTGCGGTAGCGATATTTGTTGCAACAGGTACGTTATGAACGTCACAGAGTCTGAGAAGGTTCATTCCGTGAACATCTGCTGCCTTTGGGTTTATAGGGTCTCTGAAGAAGAGAAGAACATCGACTTCATTACATGAAAGAAGTGCCAGTATCTGCTCAGCTCCGCCCTGTCCGCTAAGATATCTTTTGATAGGAAGCCCTGTAGCTTCGCTTACCTGTTTTCCTGTTGTATTTGTAGCTATAAGAGTATGCTTTGACAGAATGCCGCAGTATGCGCTGCAGAATTGCACCATGAGCTCTTTTTTAGCGTCGTGTGCTATAATTGCGATCTTCATATATCTTTCCTTTCCCCGCTTAGCGGATTAATTATCTTTTTTATACAGTCTTTACTGTAAGCGGCACAAATTCTCCGCCGAGACGCTTTGATATAGCGTCAAATGCTTTGAGTGCCTCACTGTCAGTAGGGATAGGATTGCCCTTACCTGTAGCAACTGTCATCTTGAAATCATCTGGGATAACTCCGATAAGCTGAACACCGACCTTGTCTATAATTTCATCAAGGTTTGTGATGAGCTCACTGCCGATGATACGTTTACTGATCTTATTGATGATGAGTCTCTGACTCTTATTTCCTCTGTTATAGAATTCATCTGACATAAGGCTTGCGTCTCTGATGCAGACAGGATCAGGAGTAGATATCACAAGTATAAGATTTGCCTGTTCAACAATATCAAATACATGAGAATTGATTCCGGCACCTGTGTCGATAATGATGTACTCAAAATACTTCTTTACGGAACGGCATATCTCTACTATCTGCTCTGCACTTACAGAAGTAAGTGTTTTGGGAGCACACAGAATATTAAGATTTGATGCCATAGGGATCTGAGCGACAGCTTCGAGAGCAGTCTTTTTTCCACTGAGGACATCACCGAGATCATACTTGATATTATCTTCTACACCGAAAATAATGTCAAGACATCTGAGACCAAAATCAAGCTCGATTATAAGAGTTCTGTGTCCCTGTTTAGCGAGAGTATAACCAAGTCCTGCACAGACTGTTGATTTACCTGTTCCGCCTTTTCCTGAGGTAATAGCAATAATTTTAGACATTTCGATTCCTTTCCGATATCCGCAAGCCAAAGCAGTTTTGCTGCATAAACGGCACCGAATTCTGATAATTATTAATAATAATAATCCTACTATACATTGTAACACATAATTACCTAAATGTCAAAGAACTTTTTGAATAGAAAAGGAAAATTGTGCAATTCAGTGCTTTTGTAGGTTTATAATTGTCTATTTCTTACAAATGATCGTATATTTCAGCCATTATTTTACTTACGGTTTTCTCTACGTTGCAGCCGTTTTCATCAATGATGATATCTGCATACTTTTCATACAGAGGCACACGCTCTTTATAGAGCCCGCTCAGTGACTGTCCTTCACGGATCACTACGCCCCTGTTTTTTATGTTGCCAAGGCGATATCTGAGCTTTTTGTAATCAAGCTTCAGATAAACAACAACACCATTATCAGCAAGATTTTTCATTGCTTCTTTGCCGTAAACAACACTTCCGCCCGTAGCGATGACTGAATTTTCCGCATCAAACCTGCTGAGGATACTGTTTTCGGTCTCAACAAAACCGTCAATACCTTTTTCAGCAATGATATCTTTCAGAAGCTTCTTTTCCTGCTCCTGTATTATCAGATCAGTGTCCATAAATTTGCAGCCTAAGAGTTTTGCAAGAATAACTCCGACTGTGCTTTTGCCTACTCCCGGCATACCTATTAAAACAATATTCTTTTTCACCATAAAAGCATCAGGTCCTCAAAAAATATTACTCTTATATTTTAGCGCACTTTGTGCAAAATGTCAATAGACAATCAGCCCAGATATTGCGATATTTATTTTTTATATACTAAATATTGACAAATCTAAAGCGATATGGTAACATATTTACACAAGGAGGCAAAAAATGAACAAAAGTCCTTTTATATATTCTAATGATAACAAGCGTTATTATACGCTGAATTATTATAACAAAAACAAATACGGAAAAAAAATATACAAAGCCGTTATAGACTGCGGTCTGACTTGTCCGAATATAGACGGTACAAAAGGCGTAGGCGGCTGTATATTCTGTGACGGAGGAAGCGGCTATTTCACACACAGCGGTCTCACGGTAAAAAGTCAGCTTGAAAGAGAATATGAACGCATATCTCAAAAATACGGTCCTGACGCTGAATTCGTTGCATATTTTCAGGCAAATACGAATACATATGCCCCTTGCAGCGTTCTTAAAGAGCTATTTTATTCAGCTTTGGAATTCCCTAACGTATGTGGTTTATCCATAGGAACTCGTGCAGACTGCCTGTCAGATGATATCATCGGACTTTTATGCGATATAAATGAAAAAACTGCTCTTACCGTAGAGCTTGGAATGCAGAGCTGTCACGAAGAAACTCTGAAACTTATAAACCGCTGCTGCACACACAAGGAATTCCTTGAAGGTTATCACAAACTCAAAAGCAAAGGCATAAGAGTCTGTCTGCATATCATTAACGGACTCCCTTTTGAAACACCCGAAATGATGCTCAAAACAGCTCATGAAGTTGCAAAAATGAAGCCTGACGCAGTAAAGCTGCAAATGCTTCATGTGATAAAAGGCACACGGCTGGAAAAAATGTATCAAAATAACGAATTCAAGCTTTTGGATCGTGATGAATACATTGATATCATCGTGAAACAGCTGGAAACATTACCGCCTGAGACAGTTATTGAACGAATAACAGGTGACGGTGACAAATCAAAGCTTATAGCACCTATGTGGAGTGCGGACAAGATAGCAGTTCTCGGAGGAATAGACAAAAAGCTTGCAGAACTTGACACATGGCAAGGCAGGCTATATACCGAAAAATAAGGCAGGGATATTCCCTGCCTTATTTTTTATATATCGTTTCTTATGATATCATCAAGTGTCTCTCTCTTAACAGCTATTCTCGATTTGCCTTCGTTTACAAATACAACTGCAGGCTTCTGAAGTCTGTTATAGTTCGATGACATTGAATAATTATATGCACCTGTTGCACATACAGCTATTATATCTCCTGATTCTGCGTGCTGGAGCGGCATATTCTCGCCGATAAGGTCACCGCTTTCGCAGCATTTACCTGCAATTGTAACCTTTTCTGTACGATCATCATTTGCTTTATTTGCAACGATAGCTTCATATTCAGAACCATAAAGGATATATCTCGGACTGTCAGCCATACCGCCGTCTACAGAGATATAAGTTCTTATATTAGGTATCTCCTTGCGAGCACCGACTGTATAAAGTGTTATACCTGCGGGAGCCGCTATAGAACGACCAGGTTCGATGAACATTTTCGGGAGCTCTATGTTGAGCCTTGCACATTCAGCCTTAACAACGGAAGATACTCTTTCGAGGTATACTTCAAAAGGTGCAGGATCATGTTCTTCAAGATACTTTATACCGAAACCGCCGCCCAGGTTGAGTCCCTTGATCTCAAAACCGAGTTCATTCTTTATCTTTGCGATAAATCCGAGCATTACCTTTGCAGCTTCTTCAAAAGGCGCAATATCAAATATCTGCGATCCTATGTGGCAGTGAAGTCCGCTTAAATTTACACTTTTACAGTTTACAGCCTCTTTGACAGCTTCAAATGCTTCTCCTGTTTCAAGAGCGAAGCCGAATTTACTGTCGATCTGACCTGTTTTTACAAAGTCATGAGTATGAGCGTCTATGCCAGGTTTTATACGGAACATAATATCAGGCTTCACGTTCATTTCTGCTGCAATAGCTTCAAGTCTGTGAAGTTCGCTTATATTATCGACTATGATATGTCCAACGCCGACCTTCAATGCGAAACTCAGTTCTTCATCGGTCTTATTGTTGCCGTGGAAGCCGACTTTACCCATAGGGAAGCCTGCTTTATAAGCTGTATAAAGCTCACCTATCGAAACTGCATCAAGACCATCGCCTTCACTTGCAACTACTCTGCACATCTCCATGCAGGAAAAAGCCTTGCTTGCATAGTGAACTTCACCTTTTCCGTCATAATACTTTTTCATACTGTCATGGAAACGGCGAAGAGTTTTTCTTATAAGCTGTTCGTCCATAACATAAAGCGGAGTGCCGTATTCTTTTGCAAGCTCCACCGTGTCAACTCCGCCGATAGTAAAGTTACCTGCGCTGTTGACACCGAGATTTTCGGATACAAACATTTTTAACATCCTTTCAGGTATAATTTATTCGTCAGAGACGTCATTGTCATCTGCGATATCCTCAACGATCTGCCTTAACTCCTCAACACCTTCAAATGTCTGAGAAGAAAAAGGTATAACATGAATATCCTCAAAGCACGGTATTTCGTCCTTGAAGGCTTCAAGCCGCTTTGCTCTCTCAGTCTTGTTCAGCTTATCTGCTTTTGTTAGCACAAGAACGAACGGCATTTCCGTGTCTATAAGGTAATTTATCATCTGAACATCGTCTTTTGTGGGAGCGTGACGCATATCCACCAGCATGAATACAAGTCTGATATCTCTGTCAGAGCTGAGATATCCCTCAATAAGCCCCGACCAACGCTCCTTTTCCGACTTTGCAACTTTAGCATAACCGTATCCGGGAAGGTCTACAAAATATATATTTTCAAGACCGTAAAAATTTATGGTAGCTGTTTTTCCGGGAACAGAGCTTACTCTCGCAAGATTTTTCCTGTTGAAAAGCTTATTTATGAGTGTTGATTTTCCCACATTTGAATGTCCTGCAAATGCTATCTCTATCCTCTCAGGTGCAGGGATCTGAGAAAACTTTCCATATGCGGCGGTAAACTCCGCTTTGTTGTAATTCAGCTTCACGGCGTTTCCTCCTTGTCTGAATTTATTTTATAAGTGCTGTATCAAGAACATCTTTGAGTTCTTCTGCGTATACAAATTCTATAGCGTCCTTTACTACCTTGTCTACTTCTTCAAGATCAGGCTTGTTGGCTACAGGTATGATAACAGTCTTTATGCCTGATTTATATGCAGCCATTGTCTTTTCGCGAAGTCCGCCTATAGGAAGGACTTTTCCGTGAAGTGTAACTTCACCTGTCATAGCAACATCTGATCTCACCCTTGTTCCCGAAAGTGCGGAAACAAGTGCAGTAGTCATAGTAACACCTGCGGAAGGACCGTCCTTTGGAACAGCTCCTTCGGGAGCATGGATATGAATATCGTTCTCTTTGTAAAACTCAGGATTGATGCCGTATTTATCTGCGATACTGCGAACATAGCTGACAGCTATCTTTGAGCTCTCCTTCATAACATCGCCAAGAGAACCCGTTACCTCGATCTTGCCTGTTCCTTTCATTATAAGAACTTCGATAGGCATGAGAACTCCGCCCACAGATGTCCATGCGAGACCGTTTACAACGCCGACCTGATCCTCCTTGGACGAAAGGTCTCCGAGGTATTTGCGTATGCCGAGATAATCGTTTATATCCTTAGCCTTTATGCTGACACGTTTAGCTTCACCTGATGCAACTTTCTTTGCAGTTTTTCTGCAAAGTGAAGCTATACTTCTTTCAAGTGAACGCACACCTGCTTCTTTGGTGTAGTACTGTATAAGCTCATCAATAGCATCATCACTTATCTTGAGCTGAGTTGCCTTTAATCCCTGTTCTTTGAGCTGCTTCGGGATAAGGTGTTCCTTGGCTATGTGGAATTTCTCCTCAGCAGTATAGCTTGGGAGCTCGATAACTTCCATTCTGTCAAGAAGCGGAGCAGGTATAGCACTTACATTATTTGCTGTTGTAATAAATACTGCTTTGCTCAGATCAAAAGGTACTTCTATGAAGTGGTCACGGAAAGCATTGTTCTGCTCAGCATCAAGTACTTCGAGCATAGCTGACGAAGGATCGCCCTTGATATCGCTGCAAAGCTTGTCTATCTCGTCGAACAGGATAAGCGGATTTGCAGAGCCTGCCTGAGATATTGCTGTTATGATACGTCCTGGCATAGCTCCAACATAGGTCTTTCTGTGACCTCTTATATCAGCTTCATCACGAACGCCGCCCAGTGAAACACGGGCATACTTTCTTCCCATAGCCTTTGCGATAGACTTTGCTATAGAAGTCTTACCGATACCTGGAGGGCCTGCAAGACAGATTATCTGTCCCTTTATCTCAGGATTGAGCATATGAACTGCAAGGAATTCGAGGATACGTTCCTTTACTTTTTTCAGTCCGTAATGATCCTTTTCGAGAACTGCCTGTGCTTTGTCCATAGAAAGCTTAGCCTTGGTATATTTTCCCCACGGCAGATCAAGTACAGTATCAAGATAATTCTTGATAACAAAGGCTTCCTGAGATGACGGAGGGAGCTTTGTAAGCTTGTCAGCCTCTTTAAGAAGCTTCTCCTTGCTCTTCTCGTCTATCTTCAGATCCATTATGTCATTGATATAGCCGAAAGCTTCATCGCCCTCGTCTTCACCGAGCTGCTCCTGTATAACTCTGAGCTGTTCACGGAGATAAAACTCACGCTGTCCCTTGTCGATACTGTTTTTCGTCTGCTCGTTTATAAGGTTTTCAAGCTCTAATATCTCTACCTCCGATGTAAGGCAGGCAAAAAGAACCGAAAGCTTGTTTATAACATTAGTCTCTTCGAGAAGAGTCTGCTTGTCACGATAATTAAGATTGCAGTTGAAAGTAACTGTCTCAAAAAGCTTTACAGGTGAATCCTGTGTAACTATTGAAGTGAGCAGTTCCTTTGGCATTCTCGGGAAGAATGAAGCATAACGCTCAAAAACGTCCTTGACTGAACGCATCAGTGCTTCTGCCTCAACTTCGTCAAGCTTCGCTCTTGAATATGTGGGAGTGCGCTTGACCTCGGCTTTAAGTACTTCTCCGTCGTCGATAAGCCTTACAAGATTTGCCTTGTATACGCCTTCTACAAGGACTTTCATGATATTGTCCGGAAGCTTGAGTACCTGCTTTACTTCCGCAACAACTCCGACTTTATAAAGGTCAGATGCCTTTGGATTTTCAACATATGCTTCATGCTGTGTAACAAGAAAAAGCTTGCCGCCCTCTTTCAGTGAACGTTCAACAGCAGCCACTGATTTGCTGCGCGAAACGTCAAAATGCATTACCATTTTCGGAAAAGCAACAAGTCCTCTCATTGCAACAGTATAAAGGATATTCGCTTCTTCTATATTTTTATCACTCTTAATGGTCTGTTCCATAAAATCACCGCATTTCTGTAGGTATCATATTTATCCTCAAATAACGAATATTTCATTACTTTATCATTATACTATATCTTCATAAAAAATTCAACCCCTTGTTTTATTTTGATATCACTAAGGAAAAATATATAATCCAAATCATACTCGCCGTAATTAAATTAATTATACTTATAAATCATTTAAGTCATATTTTAATCCAGCAGTATTTATATTGCATATGATTATTTGCGGAATATTATCGTGTTTGCCCAATTTTTGCGAATTTTGAGAAATATTCTTTACTTTTTGTTGAGAATGTGCTATCATATACATGAAGGTGTAGTTTCTTATTTAATATATTAGCATTTTAATGCCGTATTTTTTACGCAAAAAAGCTTTACTTTTACGGAATAATGTGTTAAAATGTAAAGTAAGAAATCGTTTGATACGCCTTTTGGCAGATTGGAGAATTATTATGATCGATAAAATAAAATCAGAAAGCATGGATCTGCTCTTTGAAGCTATTCTTACACTTGACTCAGTAGATGACTGTTATAAATTTTTTGATGATCTCTGCACAAGCATCGAACTGAAAGCATTTGCTCAGCGTCTTCACGTTGCTAAGCTCCTTGATGAACACAGAGTCTATAACAGCATCGTGACAGAAACAGGTGCAAGTACTGCTACGATAAGCAGAGTGAACCGTTCTTTGAAAGACGGAAACGATGGATATAATATTGTTTTTGACAGGCTTAAAAAGAAAAATCTGCTCAAGTAATATGTGGTTATAATGGTTTTTTCTCCGAGGCACGAGAAAAATCCCATGAAATAATTACTCTCGAAAGGAAGATTTGACATGAAAAAGGCGAAGATACTCAAAAAATCATTAGCCTGCTTGTCTGCTACCGCTACTATTCTTACAAGCGGTATCATCACAAGCGCAAATGCCGCAGTTATCACTGAGGGCAAGACAAACAACTATCACAACTACGCAGAGGCATTGCAGCTCGCGCTTTGTTTCTATGATGCCAACAAGTGCGGTGATGAGGTAGCTGATGACGGTTACTACTCATGGCGTTCAAACTGTCACGTTATCGATGCAGAGATCCCGCTCAAGCCAATGAGTCCTATGCCTACAGTCGGCAAGGGCAAGACTGATGATCAGCTCAAGACAGATCAGGGACTTGGCGCAGGCGATGACGGTAAAACAAAGCCAAATCTTGGCGACGATGATCCTACTCTTTATGTCGGCGTAAATATGAGTGAGTCATTCATCGAAAAGAACAAGAAGTACCTTGATCCAGACGGAAACGGCACTCTTGATCTTACAGGCGGCTGGCACGATGCCGGTGACCACGTAAAGTTCGGTCTCCCGGGAAGCTATTCAGCTTCTACAGTGGGCTGGGGTTATTATGAATTCCGTGATTCTTATGAAGAACTCGGACTCCAGAAGCACGTTGAAGACGAACTTCGCTGGATCAATGACTACTTCATGAAAGCAACATTTATGGACGATGACGGTAACGTAATCGCTTACTGTTATCAGGTCGGAGAGGGTAATAACGACCATAACTACTGGTGTCCTCCTGAGCTTCAGCAGGATAACACAATGGTTGCTTCATCATCTTGTGCTGTTAAGCGTCCTGCTTATTTCGCTACAGAAGAAATGCCAGCTTCTGACCAGTGCGCAGGTGCTGCCGCTTCACTGGCTATAAACTACCTCAACTTCAAGGATACAGATCCCGAGTACGCTGAGAAAAACCTCAAATATGCAAAGGCTCTTTACGATTTCGCTGTAAAGACACACATTGAGGAATGGAAGCCGGGTATGGTACCAAGTAACTCAAGCCTTGGCTACGATGGTGGCTTCTATACATCAAGCTATGACTACGATGAACTTGCATGGGCTGCTGTATGGCTTTACTACTGTACTGAAAACTACGATTATATCGATGATATTATCGCAGTTGATGATTCTAAGCCAATTTCTGACAGTGGTTCATTTGATGCAGAGGCTCAGACAGGTCAGCAGCCTTCTTACGCTTACACAGGCTATATGAAGCGTATCATTACTGATACAGGTAACTGCTGGCAGAACATCTGGGTTCACTGCTGGGATACAGTTTGGGGCGGAGTTTTCGCAAAGCTTGCTCCTATTACAAATACTGCACGTGACTGGTACATCTTCCGTTACAACCTTGAATTCTGGTCAGGCTGCTCCAAGACAACTGATTGCTCTGAATGGGGCTATGAGCCTGTTCACGGTCATAAGTATTTCGGCAGAGACGATTATCTCTGGAATATGCCTATGACTTGCGATAAGATCGCTGATCTCCCTGACAGTGAGACAAGCGGCGACTTTATAGCTAAATCACCTAAGGGCTGGGCAGTCGTTTCAGGTTACGGTTCAGCTCGTTACAATACAGCTGCCGGTCTCTGTGCTTGCGTATATGCAAAGACTACAGGCGATGAAACATTCCTCCCATGGGCAAGAGCTCAGATGGAATACATCCTCGGCAACAACCCAATGGGTTATGCTTACGAAGTAGGTTATGAATACAACTTCGCTTCACATCCGCATCACCGTTCATCACACTGCTCAGCTACACAGAGCATGGACGATCCGATAGTTCAGGTACATACCCTCTGGGGTGCTCTCGTTGGCGGTCCTGACCTCAAGGATAACCACGTTGATGAGACAAAGGACTATATCTACAACGAAGTTACCGACGACTATAACGCAGGCTTCTGCGGAGACCTTGCAGGTCTTTACCACTACTACGGTACTAAGGGCAAGGTAGACGAAAAGGAAAACCACATAATCGAAGACTTCAATATGTCTGAAAACGCTATCGGCTACGATCAGGTAGACGAGGACGGCAATCCGCTTCCTGTAGGATACTTTGTATCAGCAGGTAAGGCTCAGGAAAAGGAAGACGGTATCCAGCTCAAGCTCGTTCTCCACAACAGAACAACAAATCCTCCAAGATTTGAGTGTGACGTTAAGGCAAGATACTACTTCAATATCAAGGAGCTCCTTGACGAAGGCTACGGCATTGATTATATCGTTCCTCGTATCGACTACGATCAGGAGGCAGGATATACAAACAACAAGTCACACGCTGTTCTCTCAGAACCTGTCAAGTACGACGATAAGGGTACATATTACGTTGATGTAACATGGAAGGATTGTAAGTTCTACGGCAGCCGTGTATATCAGTTCGCTCTTACAACAAAGATGGATCCTGAGACAAACATCTACCCTGAGTGGGATTCTTCAAACGACTACAGCTACGATGATCTCGTAAGCTTTGAAGATGATAACGCTGCTTCAGCTATTACAAATAAGGTAACACTTTATGCTGATGATAAGCTTATCTGGGGTGTAGAGCCTGACGGTACAACTGCTGAAGATGTAGCTCCAGTAGCTTCAACTACTACAACAGGTAATTCATCTGCTCCAGCAGGAACAACCACAACTACTACAAAGGCTAATCCTTCTAAAACAGATGAGGTTGCACCTAATCCTTCAGCAGGTGACGCAAACTGCGATGGTCAGGTAGATATGTCCGATATCGTTCTTATCATGCAGTCACTTGCAAATCCTGACAAGTACGGCTTAAAGGGTTCAGATAAGAACCACATTACAGCGCAGGGTGAAAAGAATGCTGACGTTGATACAGCAAGCAAGGGCGTTACTTCAAACGACGCACTCAGAATTCAGGAATTCCTGCTAGGCAATGTAAAATCACTTTAATAGTTAAAAAGCGGCTCAATTGAGCCGCTTTTTTGTATGAAAACGCCCTATGTATCACATAGGGCGTTTTTGATAAATGTTATATTACAAAATTCAAAGGCATTCCGTTTTTCATAATCGCATGAAGCTCACCCTGTATAAGTGGCATAAGATAATCATACGCAGGCGATAAAACGTTATTTCCCTTTTCGTTTATCCATTCTCGTGGGAAGAATTTCTCCGAATTTGCAGCCTTTGAAGCTTCAACAGTGCCGATCCTGTAGCTATAAGGCATATTCGATTCTCTGATGAATGTCATCATACAGCCTGTTTGTCCGTCAAGACCTGCTTTAACTGCTGCCATACCAATAGCTTCTGATGATCTTATATCCTCAAGAGAAGCTATATGAGAGCTGCATCTCTGCATTACGTTAAGCTCGATGGAACGAACTTTACAACCTATCTCAGCAGCAACAAGCTTTTCAAGGAATTTGCCTATTCCCGAAAGATAACTGTGTCCGAACACGTCTTTCTGTCCAGACTGATATTCTTCGGCAGCAAACTTACCCTCGGCTGTTTTTACACCTTCCGATACAACGACTATAACCGCCCTGTACTTCTTCATCTCAGCCTTAACATCTGAAAGAAATCCTTCAATGCTGAATGTAGTCTCAGGCAGATATATCAGATGCGGTGCAGACTCTCCGTTTGCTCTTATACAGCATGAAGCTGCTGCAAGCCAGCCTGCATGACGTCCCATAGTCTCGATGATAGTAACTGACGGGATACTGTAAACGTTACTGTCTCTTGTTATTTCCTGCACAGTCGCTGCAACATATTTTGCAGCAGAACCAAATCCCGGAGAATGATCTGTCTCGCAGAGGTCATTATCTATAGTTTTAGGGATACCTATTATCTTTATATCGTCAATTCCCATATCTTTAAGATATGCTGAATACTTAGCAACCGTATCCATTGAATCATTTCCGCCGATATAAAAGAACATACCGATCTCATACTTCCTCAGAACTTCTGTTATACGTTCATATATATCACTTTTTTCCCTGTGATCAGGAAGCTTTTTTCTGCATGAACCAAGTACAGCTGACGGAGTTCTAAGCAACAGCTGATAGCTTACATCGCTTGTGATCTTTTCCGAAAGGTCAACAAGTTCCTCATTGATGATACCCTCTATACCGTTAAGAACTCCAAAGACCTTGTCGATCTCATCGTTACGCTGTGCAGCACTGTAAACACCTGCCAATGAAGCGTTTATAGCGCAAGTCGGTCCTCCTGACTGTGCAACTGCTATATTCATAATACTTTTTCGACTGAGTATATCCCGAACTCAGTCATACCCTCTCATAATATTTGCCATTCGGCTTTAATATTATTATAACATAGCACTTTACACTTTTCAATTCAAATAAAATCCAAAAAAAACTATCAAAAAATCGCAATATTTGACCAGAATAGCAATAAACGCCCAATATGATGACATATTGAAAATCAAATAAGCCCGAAATGAGCAAGTGCATTTGCTATTCCGTTCTCTTCAATAGGCGTAGTTATGTAGGAAACATAGGGGTATATTACTTCCGCTCCGCCCATTGCTATACTGTTCGGAACAGCCTCAAGCATAGGAAGATCATTCATGCTGTCACCTATTGCATAAGCTTTTTCCATTGGGATATCAAGCTTTTTGAGTATATGCTGAATACCTGTAGCTTTAGAAAATCCCAGCGGTACATTCTCAAAAAATCCGCCTCCTCTGTCGATTATCGAAAACTTCTTACCTATTTCGTTCCTGAATTTTTCCATATCACTTTTTGGGTTTTCCCAGATAACAAACTTATCAAATCCGAAATTATCGTCCTCTACCCTGCCGCTTACGTCAATTCCCGAATCAACAAATACTTCCATGAAGTACTTTAATCCGTCAGTCATAGGAGCTTTATCATCGAAAAAATAGCCTGCCGAATGTTCATAAACAGGAGTTACATTACACTCACGCATAAGTTCAGCTATCTCTCTGCATTTGTTTTTTTCAATAGTACGCGAAAGAATAACATCGCCGTTATACTCTATATAAGTTCCACAGCCGCATATATATCCGTCAAATCCCAGTTCCTTTACTCTCGGACTGATATTGAAAGCTGTTCTGCCTGAGTTTATAAAAGTAAGATTTCCCTTCTCTCTTGTTCTTTTGACAGCTTCTCGTGTACTGTCAGGGATTATGGCTCTCTCGTCCTCTGTAACAAGAGTACCGTCAATGTCAAAAAATATTATTGAACTCATTAAAACACTCCTTGAATTTTACATCTTTTATATTATAATCCCTTGACAAAAAAGTGTCAAGTCTTGATTAAACAAGTTTAAGATGTTATAATATTTTGGGAGGCGTATCAGAATGTTACATATTTATTATGGAAATGGAAAAGGAAAAACTACAGCAGCAGTCGGACTTGCTGTAAGAGCCTGCGGCGCAGGAATGAAAGTTGCTTTTTTACAGTTTCTGAAAAACGGAAGCTCATCAGAGATAAATGTTCTTAGAACACTGGAGAATATAAATGTTATATGCTGCGAAGAATGTAATAAATTCACATTTCAGATGAACGATACTGAAAAGCAAAATGTGGAATACTGCCATAACGAAATGCTGAAAAAAGCTTATTCTATGCTGAATAACGGAGCTGTGCAGCTCATAGTGCTTGATGAATTTCTCGATGCATATAATAAAAAGCTCCTTGATACAGAGCTTGCTGACGACTTTATTAAAAACTGTTCCGATAAATGCGAGATCATTATTACAGGAAGATTGCCCAGTGAATGGCTGAAAAAACAAGCTGACTATCTTACTGAGATGACAGCTGTTAAGCACCCATATGAAAAAGGTATCAATGCCCGCAAGGGGATAGAATATTAGGCTGCCGCATATAATACGGCAGCCTTTTTTACAGCATATTCTTTAATTCCTCTATCAAAGCAAGATCTTCCTGATTTATCTTCATATTGGTAACGATCGACTTGTTTTCAGGAGTTATGACTTTTATTTCAATTATACTCCCCTCCTGAACACTGCCAACTGCCGCTTTGAAAAAAAGTGGTACTTTAGGATGATTTCCTTTAAATCTTTCAAAAAGCGATTTCAGCTTAAATACATTCATTGGATTCATTTTTTTCACCTCAATAAGTATTATACCATATTTACTTATTTTTCTCAACTTTTTTGCCCATAAACCCTCTTTTGATCAGTAACTGTGCGCATATTCCTGTAAATGCACCTGCTATACAGCCTGATATTATAAGATAGGGATAATGATAAAGCACCGCAAATGATCTCATAATGATGATCGCTACAGTAATTTGTCCTGTATTATGCAATATTGCGCCAATAATACTGCTCAGCCATATGAAGTTTACAGGTACTCTCCTCTTTACACCAAGCATACCTATAAGACAGAATACAGCACCTGCCATACTGTAAATTATAGCTGAAACATTTCCTCCGAATATCGAACCAAGCATAACACGCGCAAATACTACCATTGCTACTTCTTTCGCGCTGTATTTATACACAGCATAAACTGTTACGATATTTGCGAGTCCGAGCTTGACTCCGGGAATAGCAACAAGGTTAGGTATACGCAGTTCTATTATAAATATAATAAGCGCAATAGCAGTCAGCAGAGCAAGTTCGGTGAGTCTTTTTGTTTTCATATCAACTCTGCTCCTTCTCTGCATATCGTATAACAAGCTTGTGAGGCAGACAAACTATGGGCATAGTCTCTGATCTTAAAACACCTGTCTTAACGCAGGTATGGTCGGGGCAATCCGCATCGGAAATACTTATCTTTCCATTTTCTATTTTTATTTCGTTCCAGCCGCCGTCATTGCTCTCTATACGAAAAGTTCTGTCCTTTTCCTTTGAAAGATCAATAGTATATAATACTTTATTGTTCTGTACTATCTCCACATATGTGCTATCAGGCGTCCTGTAGCTCAGTATTACCCATATTACAGAACCGATAAACAAAGCTGCTACAATAATAATAAGTATTTTTACGCCTTTAGTCAACGGATATCACCTCCGCAGGCATATCACTTATATTCTGAAAAGAGTCTCCAATACCGCTTGTATAGTATATCTTCTTATCATCAGTCACCATTATAACGTCATACTGAGGATTTGAACGTAAGTACTCAACTGTTTTGTCATATCCGAGTACAAATAAAGCTGTAGACAGCGAATCACATTCAAGACCGTTATCACCTATCACCGTTACGGATACAAGTCCGTTATCAGCAGGATATCCGTCACTTGGGTCAATTATGTGCCAGTATTTATTACCGTCCTCACCATAAAAAAAGCGCTCATAGTTTCCCGATGTTATAACTGCCTTGTCGATTATATCAACTACGCACATATCTTTATCTTCTAAAAACGGGTCTCTTACTGCTACTTTCCACGGAGAGCCGTCAGTCTTGCTTCCGAGTGACTGAACATTTCCGCCAAGGCTTACTATAGCAGATGTAACACCATGAGACTCCATAATCTTCATTATTTCGTCGCCTGTATAGCCTTTTGCTAGTGCTCCAAGGTCTATCTGCGAATTTTCGGGAAGAGCCACGCTGTTTTCTTGAATGGATATCTTACGGTAATCCACATTTGCAAGCAGTTCATCTATCCTGCTTTGTTCGGGTATTTTATACTCACCTGTTGTAAAGCCCCACTCTCTCAGTACGGGATAAACCGTAATATCAAGTGCTCCGCCGGTCTTATCGCCAATTTCCTTAGCTTTTTTTATAAGAGCGATCGTATCATCACATACCTCAACAGCTTTTCCGCCAGAGTTATCAAGCTTCCAAATGTCGCTGTCTTCCAACGTTGCGGACAGCTCTTTTTCCAGCTCATAAATGCGTTCTTCAGCATCATCGACCGCTTTTTCCGCATCATTTCCATAAGCTTTCAAACTCATAAATGTATCCATTGCAAATACATCGCGTACAGCAGATTCTGTTATATTTTCATTTATTTTTGTGCTGCTGTTTTCACTACAGCCATATAATAAGAAGCACGAAAAAAGTATCAATGTCAGACTTTTGAATTTACCAGACATATATAATCTCCTAAAACAAACTAAAAATATTATAACATATTTTCAAGGAAACAGCAACACCCTGCCGATAAAACTGTCCTGTTTTTTCTCTATCGCCAATATAAAGCCTTTTATATAGGTATCAGAACGTAAACGCAAAGTTGTTATCACAAGCAAACATAATTTCAAGAGAAAAGCGGATCAAAGATCCGCTTTATTTTACTTTTTAAGCAAGCTCTTTCCTGTCATTTCAGCAGGCTGTGGAACTCCCATAATATCAAGCATTGTAGGAGCAAGGTCAGCAAGTACGCCGCCCTCTGTAAGTGTACCCTCAACACCAACAGCAATAAGCGGAACAGGATTTGTTGTATGTGCAGTAAACGGACTTCCGTCAGGTTCCATCATCTTGTCAGCATTACCGTGATCTGCTGTGATAAGAGCAGCACCGCCTTTAGCAAGTATCTTATCTACCATACGACCAACGCAGGTATCTGTAGCCTCAACAGCCTTTACAGCAGCATCAAATATGCCTGTATGACCAACCATATCGCAGTTAGCATAGTTGAGTATGATAACATCATACTTGTCAGAGTCGATCGCTTCACATACTGCATCACATACTTCATACGCGCTCATTTCAGGCTTGAGGTCAAATGTTGGAACATCAGGAGACTTTATAAGTATTCTGTCCTCACCCTCAAACTGCTTCTCCTCACCGCCGTTGAAGAAGAATGTAACGTGTGCATACTTCTGTGTTTCAGCGATACGGAGCTGAGTCTTTCCAAGCTTTGCAAGGTATTCGCCCATTGTCATTGTAAGCTGCTCAGGCGGATATGCAACAGATACATTAGGCATAGTTGCGTCATACTGAGCCATACATACGAAATTAACAGGGAAAAATCCGTTCTTTCTCTCAAATCCTGCAAAGTCAGGATCAACGAATGAGCGTGTGATCTGTCTTGCTCTGTCAGGACGGAAGTTAAAGAAGATAACGCTGTCATCAGCCTTTATCTGTGCGCCGCCCTCAATTACTGTAGGAAGCATGAACTCATCTGTTACTTCGTTAGCATAAGAGTTCTTTATAGCCTGTACAGGATCTGTCTCCTTAACGCCCTCACCATAAACAAGTGCAGAATAAGCCTTTTCAACTCTGTCCCAAGCATTGTCTCTGTCCATTGCATAGAAACGTCCTGAGATAGTAGCTATCTTGCCAAGACCTATCTTTTTGAGTTCGGCTACAGTTTCTTCCATATACTCGGCAGCTGATGAAGGAGGAACGTCTCTTCCGTCAAGGAATGCATGGATATATACCTTGTCGAGACCGTTCTTCTTAGCCATTTCAACTATACCGAAAAGATGCTCCATGTGGCTGTGAACGCCGCCGGGAGAAAGAAGTCCCATAAGGTGAAGAGCACTTCCTTTTTCCTTGCAGTTGTTCATAGCTCCGAGGATAGCCTTGTTGCTCTCGAATGTACCGTCCTTGATATCCTTTGATATCTTAACAAGCATCTGATAAACAATGCGTCCTGCACCGATATTTGTATGTCCTACCTCTGAGTTGCCCATTTGTCCGTCAGGCAGACCTACATCAAGTCCGCTTGCGCCGATGATAGTATTAGGGCACTCAGCCATATATTTATCAAGATTAGGCTTCTTTGCAGCAGCGATAGCGTTGCCGTATGTATCAGGGTTATAACCGAAGCCGTCCATGATTATAAGTGCTACAGGTTTCTTTGACATATCTATTTCCTTTCATGGGTAAGGGCGGATAATATCCGCCCCTTTAGTTTTATTAGCCTTCTACAGCTGCCTGAACGATAACGTTGAAGTCCTCAGCCTTGAGTGAAGCACCGCCGATAAGACCACCGTCGATGTTTGGCTTAGCAAGGAGCTCAGCAGCATTCTTTGCATTCATTGAACCGCCGTACTGGATAGTTACAGCATCAGCTGTTGCCTTGTCGAAAAGCTTAGCAAGCTGAGCACGGATAAATCCGCAAACTTCCTCAGCCTGATCAGGTGTAGCTGTAAGACCTGTACCGATAGCCCATACAGGCTCATAAGCGATAACAACGTTCTTTACCTGCTCAGCTGTAAGTGACCAGAGATCAAGCTTGATCTGACGAGCGATAACTTCCTCAGTGATGTTGCACTCACGCTCCCACTTGAGCTCACCAACGCAAACGATAGGCTTGAGACCAGCTTCAAGAGCAGCAATAGTTCTCTTGTTTACTGTCTCATCTGTCTCACCGAAGTACTGTCTTCTTTCGCTGTGACCGATAACAACATACTCAACGCCAAGCTCTGTGAGCATATCAGCTGAGATCTCACCTGTGAATGCACCGCTCTTCTCAAAGTGTACATTCTCAGCACCGATCTTAACATTGCTGCCTGCTGTTGTATTTATAGCTGTTTCGAGGTTTGTGAAAGGAACACAAGCGATTACCTCGATCTTGCCCTCAGCGTTAGCTACGAGAGGCTTGATAGCCTCGAGAAGTGCCTTAGCCTCAGGGCGAGTTTTATTCATTTTCCAGTTTCCGGCAATAATTGCCTTTCTTAAAGACTTATTCATTACTGATTACTCCTTATATATTTTTTAGCTGTTTAAGCTCTGTTTCCGCCATTATTTGAGTTCTTGAACTTATTGTTCGCACCATTATAGCTTCCAATGGCAATGCCGTTTTTTACAGGAGATGCTATAAATCCTACAACTATTCCTGCAAGGAAACCTATAAGCATATAGAGGAAAGCCTTTTCGCCCTTTTCCTCTTTGAACTGTTCGATCGAATCCATTACTGTCAGCCCCTTTACTTGATACCGAAACAAGGGCGAATATCTCTACCCGCCCTGTTTATAAGTTCAATTACTTTTCAGCGATAGCTGCAACGCCAGGGAGTACCTTACCCTCGAGGTATTCAAGTGAAGCACCGCCGCCTGTTGAGATGTGGCTCATCTTGTCAGCAAAGCCAAGCTGGATAGCAGCTGTAGCAGAGTCACCGCCGCCGATGATTGTTGTAGCATCAGCCTGTGCAAGAGCCTCACAAACAGCTACAGTACCCTTCTTGAGAGTTGGGTTCTCGAATACGCCCATAGGTCCGTTCCAAACAACTGTCTTAGCGTTCTTAGCAGCCTCAGCAAAGATAGCAGCTGTCTTAGGTCCGATATCAAGACCCATTTTGTCAGCAGGGATCTTGTCAGCATCAACATAATCTACGCTGATCTCTGCGTCGATTGGATCAGGGAATGAATCAGCAACTGCTGTATCTACAGGGAGAAGGATCTTCTTGCCGAGCTTCTCAGCCTTAGCGAGCATTTCCTTACAGTAGTCGAGCTTCTCTTCGTCAACCAGTGACTTTCCGATAGAACCGCCCTGTGCCTTTATAAATGTATATGCCATACCGCCGCCGATGATAAGTGTGTCACACTTTTCAAGGAGGTTAGAGATAACGTTGAGCTTGTCAGCAACCTTAGCACCGCCAAGGATAGCAACGAAAGGTCTCTCAGGAACCTCTACTGCATTACCGAGATACTGGATCTCCTTCTGCATGAGGTAACCAACAGCAGTTTCCTTAACGAACTTTGTAACGCCTGCTGTTGAAGCATGAGCTCTGTGTGCTGAACCGAAAGCGTCCATAACGAATACTTCGCCATCGATAAGATCAGCAAGCTCCTTAGAGAACTGCTCGCCGTTCTTTGTCTCTTCGTCGCCGCGGAAACGTGTATTTTCAAGAACTACGATCTCGCCGTCCTTCATTGCAGCAACTGCCTTCTTTGCGTTGTCGCCTACAACAGTATCATCAGCTGCAAAGATAACGTTTGTCTTAACGAGTTCGCCGAGTCTCTTTGCTGCAGGAGCAAGTGAGAACTTAGCCTCCGGACCATTCTTCGGCTTGCCGAGGTGTGAGCAAAGAACTACCTTTGCACCATTCTCAACGAGCTTATTGATAGTTGGAAGAGCAGCCTGGATTCTGTTATCGTTTGTGATAACGCCGTCCTTCATAGGAACGTTGAAGTCAACTCTTACGAGTACCTTTCTGCCCTTAACGTTAATGTCTTCTACAGTAACCTTGTTTAATCCTGCCATGGGTATGACATCCTTTCGTAATAAAATACATTCTAAGCTGTTGTTATAATATTAACAACGTACATTTCTATTTTACACTATTCTGAGAAATTTTGCAAGCGTTTCCGTAATATTTTTCATGTTAAACATGAAAAATATTTGTGACAGGCTATTATATAGAAAAAATGCCATATCAGTTTGGTATTTCGATCTTAAAAGCAACAATTTCTCTATTGACAAAGCAGTTTTTGTCAAGTATAATCTTTATAAATCAAATTCTTAAATACGAGAATATGAGGTAATAAAAATGAGTAAATTCAATTTAGTAAAAGAAGTGTTTGAAAATGCACAAAATCCCGAAAACGCTGCTGCAATGTCCGAATATATGAAAAATAAGTTTGATTTTTACGGTATTCCCTCGCCCGAACGCAAAGAACTGTATAAAGACTTGCTGAAAAGCGAAAAAGCTTCAAAAGACATTGACTGGGACTTCCTTGATAAATGCCATGAAGATGACCACAGAGAAATGCAGTATCTTGTTTACGATTATCTGCTCGCCATGAAGAAATATCTTTCTTTTGAAGATATTGACAAAATAAAGCGGTTTATAATTACAAAGTCATGGTGGGACACTATAGATTTTCTCTGCAAGGTCATCGGTGATATAGGCTTGAGAGATGAAAGAGTTAGTGAGCTTATGATAAAATGGTCAGTAAGTGATAGTATCTGGCTCAAACGAACAGCTATCCTGCACCAATTAGCTTACAAAGGCAAAACAGATACGGAATTATTGAAAAAAATAATCTGTAACTGTCTCGGAACTGATGAATTCTTTATCAATAAGGCTATCGGCTGGGCTTTAAGAGAGTATTCCAAAGCAGCTCCCGAATGGGTCGGAAACTTTATCAGCAAGTACAAAGATGAACTTTCTGATCTGAGCATAAAGGAAGCAAGCAAATACATATAAAAATAAACCCGAAAGCAAGTCGTTATGACAGCTTTCGGGTATTTTCATACTTTTATCACTTGAATACTGCAAGAAGGAAGCCTGCTGCGATAGCAGAACCGATAACGCCTGCAACGTTCGGTCCCATAGCGTGCATGAGCAGGAAGTTTGAAGGATTAGCCTTCTGACCTTCCATCTGAGATACACGGGCAGCCATAGGAACAGCTGATACACCAGCTGAACCAATAAGCGGATTGATCTTGCCGCCTGAGAGCTTATACATGATCTTTCCTACAAGGAGTCCGCCGACTGTTGAGAAGCAGAATGCTGTAAGACCAAGAACGATGATCTTGATAGTCTCCAGTGAAAGGAAACGCTCAGCAACTGTTGTAGCACCAACAGAAATACCGAGGAATACAGTTACGATGTTCATAAGAGCATTCTGAACTGTATCTGAAAGTCTCTCTGTAACTCCGCACTCTCTCCAGAGGTTACCAAGCATAAGGCAACCTACGAGTGGAGCTGTTGAAGGAAGAAGAAGGATAACGAACATTGCAACAATGATCGGGAAGATTATCTTCTCTGTCTTTGAAACTACACGAGTCTGCTCCATTTTTACCTCTCTCTCCTTCTTTGTTGTAAGGAGTCTCATGAGAGGCGGCTGTATCATAGGGATAAGAGCCATATATGAGTAAGCTGCGATCGCAATAGGTCCGAGGAGATGAGGAGCAAGTCTTGTTGTAAGGAAGATAGCTGTAGGGCCGTCAGCACCGCCGATGATACCGATAGAAGCAGCTTCAGTTCCACTAAATCCAAGACAAATAGCTCCGAAGAATGCAAGGAATACACCCATCTGAGCAGCAGCTCCGAGGAGGAGGCTCTTAGGGTTGGAAATAAGCGGACCGAAGTCGGTCATAGCACCTACACCCATAAAGATGAGTGAAGGATAGATACCTGCCTTTACACCGATGTAAAGTATATCAAGAAGTCCACCATGAGCCATTATAGCTCCGTAGCTGTGATAATCTTCATGTTCGGGATTAAGGAAGTTATCCCAAAGATCAAGATGATAAAGAGCATCTGTTGATCCGCTGCCAAAGTAAGAAAGGTTTACAAGCAGACAACCGAATGCGATACCAACAAGGAGGAGCGGTTCAAATTTCTTTTTGATTCCGAGGTAGAGAAGAACGCACGATACGAATATCATGATAAGATTCTTCCAGCCCCCGTTTACGAAAAAGCTTTGGAAACCCGAATCGTTCCACAAAGTTTTCAGGGTCTCAAGAATATCCATTTACGTGCCCTCCTTATGCTATAACAACAAGAGGAGCACCTGTGTCAACTACAGAACCCTTGCTTGTAACTACCTGAGCAACTGTACCGTCCTTAGGAGCTACTATTTCATTTTCCATTTTCATAGCTTCGAGAATTACAAGTATCTGTCCAGCCTTTACTGTATCGCCCTGAGCAACATCAACTCTGATGATATTACCCGGCATAGGAGCTGTAACAGTTTCGCCTGCTGCAAGGTTTACAGGAGCAGCAGGTGCAGCTGCGGGAGCAGCGGCAGGAGCAACAGCAACAGGTGCAGCAGCGGCTGCCGGTGCAGGAGCAAGTGCCTCATATTCATCAAGAAGAACAGCTTTTCCCTGCTCTACTTCGACCTCATAAGTCTTACCGTTAAGTGTAACTTTATACTTCATGATTATTTGACCTCCTTAATGGAAATAAAGTGCAGCTCATTGAGCGGCTTCTGCATTTTATCGGCAACTATTGCCATTATCATAGCAGCTTCCTTGTCAGGAACGTCAAAGAGCTTGACATGACCGGCTGAACCGGGTGCAAGTGGGAGTTCAGGCTTTGTTTCAGCAACAACAGGTGCAGCTGCTTTCTTTTTAGCAGCTTCTGCATCAGCAGCAGCCTTAGCCTTAGCGTCCTTGGATTTGAAATATGCACCTGTACAGTAAAGTACGATCATAAGAATTACAAGACCTGTAAATACGACAGCATAACCAAAAACAGCTGTTATACCTGCTTCAGCTATAGACATATCATCAGCCTTTTCAACAGCAGCAGAAACTAAGATATTATCAAACATAGCTCTGCCCCCTTACATTTCCTCGATAGTGTAAACAGCTTCGTTCTCTTCCTTAGCTTTACGGTCATTGAGGAACTTGATAGTCTGATCAGGATAGCAGATATAGCTCATAGCGTCTTCTTCACTTCTGCAAAGATCGCCGAGTGCTTCTCTTGCAGCTGCGAATTCTTCGCCTGTGCGCTTCTGATCCTCGATACGGCAATCTACTGCTTCGCTGTCACCGAGTACCTTGTCAACCAGCTCCTGTGCGATAGGTGCAGGAGGATTACCGTACTCGCCCTTGATATAGTTCTTGATCTCCTTGGAAATGTTCTTATATCTTTCACCAACGAGCACATTTGTTACAGCCTGATTACCTACCATCTGAGAGAGAGGAGTAACAAGCGGAGGATAACCCATATCAGCTCTTACCTTCGGGATCTCAGCGAGTGCCTCGTCAAATCTGTCCATAGCGTGCATATCTGTAAGGTTAGCGATCATATTTGAAAGCATACCGCCGGGAACTTTATATACAAGTGCCTGAGCATCAGTTCCAAGGCTCTTTGGATTGAGCTGACCGTTGTCGATATACTTCTGCTTGATCGGCTTGAAGTAATCGTTTACCTTATTGATGATATCCTCATTAAGACCTGACTCAATGCCATACTGCTGTAGAGCATAGAACATTGTTTCGGTTGCAGGCTGTGATGTACCGCCAGAGAAGCATGATGTAGCTGTGTCGATAACGTCAATGCCTGACTCGATAGCCTTTGTAAGAGTCATATAAGCCATACCTGTTGTGCAGTGTGTATGGAGGATAAGTGTCATATCGCCGATAGCGTCCTTGATGCCCTTGATAAGGTGCTCAGCCTCATATGGAGACATAGTACCTGCCATATCCTTGAGGCAGATAGTATCAAAGCCCATAGTCTTGAGCTCTTTACACATTTCGATGTACTTATCAACTGTATGTACAGGGCTCTGTGTATATGAGATACAGCCTGAAGCGATAGTTTTCTCTGTTGCGTACTTCTTTGTAGCTTCAAGAGCTGTTCCGATATTTCTGAAATCGTTAAGAGCGTCAAAAATACGAATTACGTCGATACCATTCTTTATTGAGAGTTCGATGAACTTCTCAACAACGTCATCATGGTAATGCTTATATCCAAGAAGGTTCTGACCTCTCAGAAGCATCTGAAGTCTGCTGTTAGGAAGATTTTTTCTCAGATTTCTGAGTCTCTCCCACGGATCCTCGCCGAGATAACGAAGACATGAGTCAAATGTTGCTCCGCCCCAGCACTCGATAGAATAGTATCCAGCCTTATCCATATCTGAGAGAATACCCTCATAATCTGAATAAGGAAGACGTGTAGCCATCAGTGACTGATTAGCATCACGTAAAACGGTTTCTGTCAGTTGCACTTTTTTCATGTACAAGCCTCCTCAAAAATAAATCTGCAAAGCAGATATAATATACATAGTGATTTATATGAATTTTTTATAGTCAAATGCTTTTCTGTAAAAAATCCCAAATCAGATTTATTATATCACACTTCAAAATAAAAAGCTACTATTTTTAAAGAATTTCTATTTATTTTTTTCTTTATACAAAATATGGCATATATATTAATAAGATCAGAGAGTTTATCTCTTTTATTCAAAGAATAAGAAATCCCCTTTGCATAACGCAAAGGGGATATTTTTGAGTATCAGAAGCCTCCTCTTTCATTCTCTACGAATGTATATCCTGTAAGATCATAATCTACTTTCTCAACAGGTTCGTTGAGCTTTAATTCAGTGACCTCAGTAGTTTGTGATAAAACATCACTTTTCGTTGAAGACTTCAATACCAGACCTGTCCTGATGTCTATCCATCTATCGACGGTATTTTCATTAAAACCGTCATTATAAATGAGATTTACATGAGCACAGTCTCTTCCGAGGATATTTTCTACGCCCTCAATATGCCACTGATCAAAATCACTAAGTAATACAAAGCTATCCAAATTACTAAATTCTCCGAATGTATTGCCGAATTCCCAAGCTTCTTGTACTCCAGGCTTCTCATAATCATCACAGTAAGCTACTCTGTAATTATCAGGGATATATGCTCCTGCCATTTTTATATCATCTTCAGAAAATGTTTGTTTACTATATGTCTTATCTGTCGGGTAGTAATTTACACCCTCATTTCCGTCACGAACATACACGCTTACTTTTTCGTATTCGTTATCACTTCTGCTTGTGATCTTATTGTAAAAATAGAGCTGTTTATTATCTAAAACACGTTCATACTCTTCGTGGTAATTAAGTGCCAGCTGTTCTCCGTCAATGACGAATTTCACCTCTGCTGTATCATAATAATGGAACACATTTGCACAAATATGATACAGATAGCTCTTGTTTTCAAGTGTGTTGAGTTTCTCTGCATTTGCTGCTGAAAGCAACTGGTCTGCATACTTTTCAACATCGACTTTCTTGAATTCGTATGTATGATTTTTCCATGCATCCTGATACTCTACAAAAGCCTGCTCTGCTTCATCTTTTGAATGATATATCTTCATTTCATGGAGCTGTAACTCTGCAAACTCACCTTCAGCATCAGCGTTTGTAACATTCTCAATATTCTCGGGATTAAAGCTGTTCTTTGATTTCTTACGTGTCAGCACTTCACCTTCGCTGTCTTTCTCGAAGATGTCCCATTTATCTATTTTCCATGCTGCACCGTTCTCATCGTCTTCCTTAACAATATCCAGAACGATTGTAACGAACCTGTCATCGCTCATTTTATATACACGCTCGCACTTGATAACATCAGAGCCGTAACCGAGCAAGGACGTTCTTTCGCCTGCATCGTTCTCATCATAGAATTCAGAGCTTACAAGTTCATACTTGCTGAACTCTGTAAGGCAAACGCTGATCTCATCTGATGTTTTGTCAAGGCTGTATAATGAATCATTATAGCTTACGAAATCAAAACAAGTGTGATTTTCTAAAAATGTGTCAGGATATATCAAAGAAATGTTTTCTTCATCGTTTCCATCATCTTTTACTGAGACAAAATCATTAGAACGCAGATCTGCTGTAAGGAAAGACTTGCTGAAAGCTTCCATTTTCTCTATACTGTTCAGTTCTTCATCTGTGACCTTGCAATATCTCAGCTGTAACTTTTCAGCATCAACGGAAGGATCATCTGTCAATGCAACGGAACCGCTAAAACAATCCTCTGTATCTACTCCAACGCCATAATGGAAAGCTTCATACCTTTCAAGCTTGCTGAGCATTTCATCTGTTACAGCGTTCAGCTCGTCGATAAGCTCCTGCGGCACTCCAGGCTCTGTCTGCACAGGGTCATTAGAGCCTGCTCCGAAATTGTTCCAATTTCTGTTCTTCAAAAATGCATAACCGCCGACTCCGCCTGCAACGATAGCAACTGCTGCTGCCACACTGATGAAACGGTATAACTTAGGTCGCTTATACACCTCAACGCCCTCTGCCTGCTTTATAAAACCGTCACTATCTGACGCTTTCTCCTCTGATTTCTGTATATTATACTTTCTTCTGCATATTTCATATATCTTTTCTTTTTCTCTCTGTCCTGCCGCAGGATAGTTATTGGCTATTTTCTCAATATCACTTTCTTTTCTGCTGAACATAATATCAAACTCATCTTTCATAGTATTTTCCTCCTTATCCATTTATGCCTACTTTTACAAGCAATTCGCGTAATTTCTTTATTGCCCTGCTGCACCTTACACGCACAACATCTCCCGACATTGATACTATCTCACCTATTTCAGTAGATGTTCTGCCGTAATAGTACTTATGTATGATTATAGTACTTTCAGGTTCACCAAGCTCTTTGACTTTGCTGTATAATATCTGTCTGAGTTCAGACGTTTCCGATGTTTCAACAACATCTTCGGACGAACGAAGCTCCTCTTCGCATTCTTCTATGGAAATATTTCCGCTGTGCTTAACAAGCTTTCTGTATGTGTCCACTGCCCTGCGACGCGCTATTGATGCTGCAAGAGCTTTCATATCTCCTTCAATTGTTTCCTGCTTGTCAAAATACAGAAAACACTGTGCAAATACATCTCCCACACATTCATCTACGTCCTCTGTTCTTCCACAGTTTTTCAAATACGAAAAGACGATCGTATAAACATAGTTGAAGTATTTGTCATAA
The DNA here is from genome assembly GCF_016283395.1 of Ruminococcus sp. The sequence continues at coordinate 15,265 of NZ_JAEEMU010000037.1, read as the reverse complement.
AATGCTCTCTGTCCCTTTTCGGGATACGACTTAATCAACTGCCGTAATTCATTATCATTCATAATTAATTCTCCTATTTCTTTTTAATGCACATTGTTTCCCTTTCATATATTCTAATCGTATATTTCTTTCAAACCGAAACAACTTTTTCATTTTTTTGCTGAACTCGGATTTCTTTAAGGGTATTACTTTTCAATGCGCATCGTTTTTCCACCCTTCATATACTCTAATCGTAAATTCACTTCAAACCGAAACAACTTTTTCAAATATTTTTGCTGAACTCGGATTTCTTTCAGGGTATTACTTTTCAATGCGCATTGTTTTTCCCTTTCATATACTCTAATCGTAAATTTACTTCAAACCGAAACAACTTTTTCAATTTTTTTGCTGAACTCGGATTTTTTTAAGGGTATTACTTTTCAATGCGCATCGTTTTTCCCTTTCATATACTCTAATCGTAAATTTACTTCAAACCGAAACAATTTTTTCAAATTTTTAGCTGAACTCGGATTTTTCAGGATATTTCTTTTCAATGCGCATTGTTTTTTGTCCCTTCATATACTCTAATCGTATATTTCTTTCAAACCGAAACAACTTTTTCAAATATTTTTTATGCAGAACTCAGATTTCTTTCAGGGTATTTACTTTTTCGTGAAAATATGGTAATATAATATTGAATAAAGGTCATTAGATATTTTTTTAACAAGGGATTTATATACTACGGCACTTATAGGGGGGATCATCTATGCAGATCATGCTCTGCGCCTTGCTCGGTTACTTCTTTGGTAACATCAATCCCGCATTCATTCTCTCGAAATTTAAAGGCTTTGACATAAGGCAAAGAGGATCAGGTAATGCGGGTGCTTCAAATGCTGTTATTACAATAGGAAAAAAAGCAGGTCTTTTTGTGGCACTTTTCGATATCGCAAAGGCTGTGGCAGCTTCGCTTATCGCCTATTATCTGTTTCCGCAGATAAAGTTCGCAAAGATACTGTCGGGAGCCTGCTGCATACTCGGTCACATTTTCCCTGTGCTCATGAAGTTCCACGGCGGAAAAGGCCTTGCTTCACTTGGCGGTACTATTCTTGCTTTTAATCCCATACTCTTTATTACTATGCTCATGTTCGAGATCTTTCTCGGCTTCTCACTGGACTATGTATGTGTAGTCCCCATAACCGGCTCGGTCATATTCACCCTTGCCTATGCTCTTATGACGGGCGATCCAATAGGTACTTCTATCCTTTCAGTAATATCACTTGTAATACTATTCAAGCACATTGAAAACTTCAAACGTATCCAGAACGGTACAGAAGCACATATAAGCTTCCTGTGGAAAAAAGATCAGGAGATCGCAAGAATAAGAAAAAACACCAATGATTAAAAAAGTCCCTTCGGGGGCTTTTTTGCGCCGTTTTTTATATCGCCGCCATTCGTGCGGCAGTTAGGAGTTTTTATGCAAAGCAAATCCTATGATATGTGCGAGGGACCTCTGGTAAGCAGAGTCATACTCTATACCATACCTATTATCCTGACAGGTATCCTCCAGCTCTTATTCAATGCCGCCGACCTTGTTGTTGTAGGACAGTGCAACGGCAGCAATTCTGTTGGAGCGGTTGGAGCTACAGGTGCTCTCATTAATCTCATGGTCAACCTTTTTATAGGTCTTTCTGTCGGTGCAGGCGTAACAGTTGCGCACGGTATAGGCTCGGGAAGAAGTGAAGATGTCCGCAGGACAGTTCATACAGCCATACCTACAGCTCTGATATGCGGTTCTGTACTGACCGTCGTGGGCGTTGTCTTTTCCGAGACTTTTCTCCGCCTTATGCATACTCACCCCGACCAGCTCGACCTTGCTGTTTCGTATATGAGGATATACTTCTGCGGAACGATCGCAAGTATGCTTTATAATTTCGGCTCAGCTATTTTAAGAGCCGCAGGAGACACAAAAAGTCCGCTTTATTATCTTACCGCCGCAGGAATACTGAACGTTGTATTGAACCTGATATTTGTTATCGGTTTCAAAATGAATGTTTCGGGAGTTGCACTTGCAACAGTTATATCTCAGGCTCTCTCGGCTGCACTGATAATACGAGCACTGATGAGAAGAGACGATGCCTGCAAGCTTGAACTGAAAAAGATGCACATATACGGTAGGCAGCTGAAAAGAATTCTACAGATAGGTTTCCCCGCAGGCATACAGTCCTCTCTGTTTGCAATATCCAACGTAATAATACAGTCGTCAATAAATTCCTTCGGAGCTATTGCAAATTCAGGAAATGCAGCTGCACAGAATATAGAGGGCTTTGTCTATACTTCAATGAACTCCTACAGTCAGACTGCGCTTAACTTCACAGGTCAGAACTACGGTGCAGGAAAAATCGACAGGATACGCAAGATAACATGGGTGTGTCTCATATCCGTATTCTGTACAGGACTTGTATTAGGTCTAACAGCACTTTTCTTCGGCAGACCTCTTCTTTCCATATATATAACAGACTCGGAAAAAGCTATTGATTACGGTATCGTTCGTATGACATATATTATGATACCATATTTCCTGTGCGGTCTTATGGACGTTGCAACAGGTCTTATAAGAGGTCTGGGACGCTCTGTACTGCCTATGCTTATCACTGTAGCAGGTGTTGTGGGAATGAGACTTGGCTGGATATATATAGTTTTCAGGATACCGCAGTATCACACTCTCAAAAGCCTGTATCTTTCATATCTTATATCATGGGCAATGACATTCACCGTCGAAATAATCGTATTCTTTGTTATTATGAAAAAAATAAAAAAACAGCGTCTTAAACTGTAATACAAATAAACAGCCCGAAAGCAATGTCTCTGAACTGCTTTCGGGCTTATTCTTATACACTAAGGGTATAAACTATTTGCCTATGATATCACATGACGTAAAAGCCGCTTCCGTTTCACGTATAAAATATCCTTGCTGAGCATTGCACACAGGGCAATCCCTCGGAGGTTCCGTACCTGTGTGGATATGTCCGCAATTAAGACATATCCATCTTTGCTCAGTATCGTCACTGCGGAAAAGCTTGTCCTCACGGTAAAGCTTTGCATAGTAAGCAAAACGTTTACGGTGACTGTCTTCGATCTCTGCGATCATTCTGAATTTAGAGGCTGTATCTTGAAATCCTTCATTTGCAGCAATACGTGCAAAATCAGGATAAACCACAGAATACTCCTTCTCCTCTTCCTTTCCTGATGCATCAAGAAGCTGCTGAACCTCATCGAATACGTCCGCAGGAAATCCTGCACTTATATCAATGCTCTGCCCTGCTGCTTCCTTCATCAGTTTCCAGAATACCAAAGCATGACGTTCCTCCTGCTCAGCAGTAAAGCGGAACATTCTCTCAAGTCCCACAAGATTCTGCTGCTGCGCTTTCAACGCTGCCTGATAGTAACGCTGACGGGACTGACATTCACCTGCAAAGGCTCTCATAAGATTTACTTTTGTCTGACTGTCGTTAAAATTAGTCTGCATGATGATTACCTCCTTTTGGAAGTATTATTGCTCATGCAGATTTATTTTATTCATCACATAAACTTTATTTCCGCTTTGAACGTAAAACCAACTTGATCAGTCATCAAGAATAGTATAACGATACTTCATAATGTTTTCAGGATCCTTCAGACGAAGATTCTGAATATGTCCGCACTGCGGACAAGCATCACAGATGACCTGACTTCTTTTGGGCTTTAATTTTTTTTCCTCGCCCTCAGGATAAAACTGAACAGCATATGGAGTTGTCAGTATACCTGTTACCACTTTTGCGGCACAGAATTCACACACCTTATCCATTTACTTCCCCCCATTTTTTATTATTCCTAATTAATGTGATGCGCAAATTTATTTTATATTAATTAATTTGCGCTCCCCGAATTTCATTCGAGGCACTAACCGCCATAAAACGATTATTAAGCTCATATTAATTATAACACTTTATTCTGTTTATGTCAATAAACCGTCATAAAAAAGAGCGGACATAAAGTCCGCTCTTAATGAATTCAGCTATTCATTATATTTCGTTAACTTTTCTCTTTACATATGTTGTATGGAGAACCTCATGTGCCTTGTGGCTGCCCGGCTTCTCGAAGAATTCTTCATAAACCTTCTTAACAGCAGGGTTTTCATGAGACTGTCTGAGAGGCATTGACTTGTCAAGATTATAGAGAACCTTAGCTCTCTCTTCTCTGATGTCAACAAAGTTTCTAACGCCCATTGGAACCTGTGGCTGACCGCCACCGTTTACACAGCCGCCAGGACAAGCCATAACTTCGATGAACTGTGCATCACACTTGCCTGCTCTGATATCGTCAAGAACTTTTCTTGCGTTAGCAAGACCGCTTGTAACGATTACCTTAACATCTGTGCCTGCAACATTGTATGTAGCTTCCTTGATATCCTTTGTACCACGAACCTCAGGAAGATCTGTTACGTTTTCGCCTGTGAGTGTGTATACAGCTGTTCTGAGAGCAGCTTCCATAACACCACCTGTAGCACCAAAGATAACAGCAGCACCTGTTGAAAGTCCGAGCGGATCATCAAACTTCTCCTCAGGAAGTGAGTTGAAGAGGATACCTGCACGCTCGATCATTCTGCCGAGCTCACGAGTTGTGAGAGCATAATCAACATCAGGTACGCCTGCAGCGCTCTGATCAGGTCTGCCGATCTCGAACTTCTTAGCTGTACATGGCATGATAGATACCATAACGATATTCTTAGGATCAATACCCATCTTCTGAGCATAGTATGTCTTAGCAGTTGCACCGAACATCTGCTGTGGTGACTTACAGCTTGAAAGATGTGGAAGAAGATCAGGATAGTAGTGCTCACAGAACTTGATCCATCCTGGTGAACATGATGTGATAAGAGGAAGTGTTCCGCCGTTCTTGAAACGATCAAGGAACTCAGTAGCTTCTTCCATGATTGTAAGGTCAGCAGCAAAGTCTGTATCAAATACCTTATCGAATCCGAGTCTGCGAAGAGCAGCAGCCATTTTACCTTCTACGTTTGTACCGATCGGATTGCCGAAGCATTCACCAAGACCAGCACGTACAGCAGGAGCTGTCTGAACGAGAACTGTCTTCTCAGGATCAGCGATAGCTGCAAGAACTTCATTAGTGTAATCCTTTTCAGAAAGTGCACCAACAGGACATACTGCGATACACTGACCGCAAGATACACAGCTTGTTTCGCCGAGTCCCATGTCAAATGCAGAACCGATATATGTCTTGAAGCCTCTCTCGTTAGCGCCGATAACGCCGATGCCCTGTGTCTTAGCACATACAGCTACGCAACGGCGGCAAAGGATACACTTATTGTTGTCACGATACATATGAGCAGCAGAATTGTCTACCTCATACTCGTTCTTAACACCGTCAAATACTGTAGCGTCTTCAACGCCGTAGTCCTTAGCAAGCTTCTGAAGCTCACAGTTACCGCTTCTTACACATGAGAGACACTTTCTGTCATGTGTTGAAAGGATAAGCTCAAGTGTCTTCTTTCTTGCAGCGATAACCTTTGGTGAGCTTGTGAGTATCTCCATATTGTTTGAACATGGATATACGCAGCCTGCTACAAGACGGAAGCCTCTGCCCTCGTTGACTTCTGTAACGCAGATACGGCAGGCACCGATCTCGTTGATCTCCTTCATATAGCAAAGTGTAGGAATTTCAAATCCAGCCATGTGAGCAGCTTCAAGAACAGTAGTGCCCTTGGGGACTTCTAATTCAACACCGTTGATTTTTACTGTAATATTTTCCATTACTAATCCTCCGCTTACTTCTTGATGATTGCCTTGAACTTACATGTAGCGATACAAGCACCGCACTTCACGCACTTAGTCTTGTCGATCTCCATTGCAGCAAGCTTCTTGCCTGGAGCGATGTAATCTGTTCTTGTGATAGCGGAAGCAGGACACTGCTTAGCACACATACCGCAGCCGATACACTTATCCTTTTCAATCTCGAAGCTGAGGAGGTCCTTACATACGCCTGCAGGACACTTCTTATCAACAACGTGAGCGATATACTCGTCACGGAAGCATCTGAGTGTAGAGAGAACAGGGTTAGGAGCTGTCTGTCCAAGTCCGCAGAGTGAGTTAGCCTTGATGTGGTAAGCAAGTTCTTCGAGCTTGTCGAGGTCCTCGAGAGTTCCCTTACCCTTTGTGATCTTGTCAAGGATCTCCCACATTCTCTTTGTACCGATACGGCATGGTGTACACTTACCGCATGACTCGTCAACAGTGAATTCGAGGAAGAACTTAGCAATATCAACCATACAGTTATCTTCGTCCATAACGATAAGTCCGCCTGAACCCATCATTGAACCGATACCGATGAGGTTATCATAGTCGATCGGGATATCGAAGTTTGAAGGATCGATACATCCGCCTGAAGGACCACCTGTCTGAGCAGCCTTGAACTTCTTGCCGTTCGGGATACCGCCGCCGATCTCTTCGATAACTTCACGGAGAGTTGTTCCCATAGGAACTTCAACGAGACCTGTGTTCTTGATCTTACCGCCGAGAGCGAATACCTTAGTACCCTTTGACTTCTCAGTACCCATTGATGCGAACCACTGTGCACCATTGAGGATGATCTGTGGGATATTAGCATATGTCTCAACATTGTTGAGGATAGTAGGCTTCTGGAAAAGACCTTTTTCTGCAGGGAAAGGAGGTCTTGGACGAGGCTCACCGCGGTTACCTTCGATAGAAGTCATAAGAGCAGTTTCCTCACCGCAAACGAACGCACCTGCGCCGAGACGGAGGTCGATGTCGAAGCAGAAATCTGTACCGAAGATGTTCTTACCGAGCATACCTGCTTCACGAGCCTGCTTGATAGCAATGTTAAGTCTCTCAACAGCGATAGGATACTCTGCACGAACGTAGATGTAACCCTGTGAAGCACCGATAGCATAACCAGCGATAGTCATAGCTTCGAGTACAACGTGTGGGTCACCTTCGAGAACTGAACGGTCCATGAATGCACCCGGGTCGCCCTCGTCAGCGTTACAGCAAACGTACTTCTGATCAGCGTTAGGAACGATGTTTCTTGCGAGCTTCCACTTCATACCTGTTGGGAATCCGCCGCCTCCACGTCCACGGAGACCTGAATCGAGGATAGTCTGTATAACGTCCTCAGGAGTCATGCTTGTGAGGACCTTACCGAGAGCCTCATAACCGTCACGACCTATGTATTCGTTGATATTCTCAGGATTGATAACACCGCAGTTTCTGAGAGCTACACGTTGCTGCTTTTTGTAGAATGATGTATCGTCAAGTGACTTGATCTCGTCGCCAGAAACTGTTTCCTCATATAGGAATTCCTTAACAGGGTTGCCGCCGATGAGGTGCTCATCAACGATACGTGGGATCTCTTCTACCTTAACGCGTGAGTAGAATGAACCCTCGGGATATACGATCATAATAGGACCGCGCTCACAAAGACCGAAGCAGCCTGTCTTAACGATCTGTACTTTATCTGTAAGTCCTTTTGCTGCGAACTCCTTTTCGAGCTCTTCAATGATCTTTGGTGAGCCTGAAGATGTACAGCCTGTACCGCCGCAGACAAGAACGTGTCTTTCATATTTTGAAGAAGCATTGCCATCCTTAGTTCTGAGAGCAACCTCGCCCTTCATGCTGTCTCTGACAACCTTGAGTTCTTCAAGAGTTTTCATAAGTTAACCTCCTAAATGGTAATGTTTGGAATTAAGCGTATTTTTCGATGATCTTGTCAACGTCATCAACAGTGAGTCTTCCGTAAACGTCCTCGTTGACAGTAAGTACTGGTGCAAGTCCGCAAGCACCGATGCAGCGGCAAGCGTCAAGTGAGAACTTACCATCGGGAGTACATTCGCCTCCGCCTATTCCAAGCTTTTCCTGGAGCTTATTGTAAATATCTCCGGAACCCTTTACATAGCAAGCTGTACCAAGACAGACTGAAATTGTGTATTCGCCCTTTGGATAAAGAGAGAACTGAGCGTAGAAGGTAACAACACCGTATATCTTCTCGAGAGGGATACCTGTATTGTCGGAAATAATTGCCTGAACCTCGATCGGAAGGTAGCCGTAAATCTCCTGAGCCTTCTGAAGGATCGGCATAAGAGAACCCTTATCGTTCTTCTTTTCTTCGATGACCTTGAGGAGCTCAGCCTCCTGCTCGGGAGTACCCTTAAAGGGAACAGTTGATTTAGCTGAATTCATTAAATGGACCTCCTTAAATTTAGCTGTGAAAAATGTAACAATGTCACACATAAATAATATGAGATGACATACCACATCTCACATATCCTTAATATTATATCATATATAAAGACAAATTTCTATCTCCATTTTAGCCTAATTCAATTCTTTTTTACTGTACATTTTGCACAATACTGCATAATCATCTGTGTTTAGACTTTGCAAACATTTACAACTGTCAACGCTCTGACCATACGCATAGGCATAGTAATGCAGCGGTAATAACTTACGCTTCGTCAAGTTTTTGATTATTTTTTAATTTGTTTAATACTTTTCTAATTATTTATTGTTGTCAAAACGTGATTTTTGCCCTTTTGCCGTTATGGCCTGTGCAATTTTTGCGCTATTATATGCAGTCGAATTTACATTATTTCATAAAACATATTTACGTAAAATTCACGCTTTACTTTTTAGAATATTTATTGACAAACCGACTTTATTATTGTATATTATTTTTATAGCATATACATAATCAGCGGAACAACGCTGTTTCCGCACAGTTCAAGGAATGTCCTGCACTGCATTCCAAACGATATCACCGCCATTACGGCAAAGGAGCATTTATGAGTTTACCTAACGACCCCGTGATCTTACTTAGTTATATCAATACTCTTCTTCGTGACGAGTACCCGACATTTGAGGAACTCTGCAAGAGTCTCTGCACACCCGAGGAGGATATCCGTTCAAAATTGAGCCGAATCGGTTATGTCTATGATCCGAAAACCAATTCATTCAGGTAGTATCCGTCGATATCGGATACATAATGATGCTTCTGCATCAGTTGGGAGGGCAATATGAAACAATTATTGAAATCATTATCAGCATTTACAGCTTCTGCATCAATAGCTGTGTGCTCGATGACATCAGGTCTGACTTGCATAGCTGAAACGGAAGAAAAAACATCCTGCACGCTCCACTATGATCTTAGTGAAGAAGGAGTTACTATTCCTGAAGACGAGGACGGAAATGTTCAGGAACTTAAAGACATCAGTGTATCACCTAACTCAAGCGTCTTCTTAACGGATATCATCCCTGAAAAGGAAGGTTATTCTTTCTCAGGCTGGACCGAGGACTTCATACGAGGCTATGAATCATCGGACGTATTCCGCATAAGTGATAAAGACGTAACTCTACACCCTGTATGGGTAGATAAAAACGACAAGGAATTCCACACTATCTCTTATAAAGTCATAATCAACGGCGTAGAAGATGAGGACGCAAAACTGAGAGTTCCTGATAAAAAATTACTCACAGGCCGTATAATCAAAGTGCCGCTGGACGTTTTCAATAATCCGGGATACAAACAAAGAGGCTGGACAGACGGTGTTAACGAGTTTCTGCCCGAAACCAAACTCGTTGTCAACGATAAGGATATAACTCTTTATCCAAACTACAAAAAGATGTATAATCTTATCTATACTGTCGGTGACGCTGACAGAATAAACGGTGTAACAAAACTCGAATTCGAGATCGCTGAGGGCGATTCAACCAATATCCAGAGCAATACACGTTTTTCAAGAAACGGTTTCAAAATGTCAAAATGGCACTGTGAGACTGACGGCAAGGATTACGATCCTAATTCTTATTTTGAAATGCCAGGAAACGATGTTATTATGATGCCTATATGGGAGCCTATCAGATATGTGGTTGTATTCAAGCAGAACTCAAATTCTTCCGATAATATCAAAGTACCTGGTTATACAGATACTGCTATTGTTGCTCCCGAGTGTACTGTAGTAAAGGAAAATTCAAAGTTCAGCGGCTGGCAGTACGGTGATGTTATTATACAGCCGGGTGAAGAGTACGTCATCCTCGGTGCAGAGCCTGGTATGGGTATCGCATTCACTGCTGTATGGAGTACGGATATTGGCGGAGAAACCACTACTACTACCACAAGCACAACAACAACAACAACAACTACTACTACTACTACTACTACTACTACTACTACTACTACATCAACAACTACCACTTCTTCCCCTTCTGTAACCACAACTGTGATACTGCCTTATTCATACGTTGTAAAAGCTGTCGATAAGGAAACAGGCGATCTTGTAAACGATGCAAACTTCATTCTTTCATGGGATATCAGATACGAACTAAACGGTGAGGAAATATCCTCAGGTCCTTTAGAGGCACTCAACACCGCAGATGCAAACCCTGCTGTAATAAGCTTTGAAAAGTATAAAGACGCTAAGGTAGTATCACTCGCTGTAAGAAGCATGAGTCAGCATGTATACTATACATTTGATGAAAATGATATTTCTTATGAAAACGATGACACAAATAATATCCATTATTATACTGTAAAGCTTACTAAAAGAGCTAAGCCCGAGATGCCTAACGGTTCATATACCGTAACTGTAGTAGACAAGGAAACAGGCAAGGCTGTACACGATGCCGCTATCGTCGGAAAAGAAACTATCATACTCGAAGATGGAAGAGAATTCACAGGAAATGTGGATATTGATACATCAAAATACGATCCTTATGTATATATCCCCACGATACCAAAGAGTGCCAAGTCTTATACATTCGGCAATTTCACTTCAAAGGACGGCAGATATACTTTTACCGAAAACGATGTTACTGCTGAAAAAGACAAGGAAACAGAGATCACTTCATACACTATCAAGGTAACTCCTGCCAAAGTCGCATACGGTGACGCAAACTGCGACGGAACTATTGATATGTCAGACGTAGTTCTCATTATGCAGGCTCTTGCTAATCCAAACAAGTATGATGTAAACGGTACTGACGCAAATCACATCACTTCTATAGGAAGATCCAATGCAGATGTATGGAATACTGGCGATGGTGTTACAACACAGGACGCACTCCATATACAGAAGTATCTCCTCGGTCTTTGTGAGATAACAGCAAAAGTTGAAGTGACTGCTTCACCCGAATAATGATAAAAAGGACTGCTTTAAGTTAGCTTCCCTTAGCGAAAAAATATTACCGAGCCTGAAAGTATGGGCTCGGTAATTTTTTGCAACGATTTCGCCAGAGGGAGGCTCTCCTTGCAGTCCTTTTCTTTATATAACGCCAAAGCCTTCAAGCAGAAGCTTTACGCCTATACCTATAAGTATAAAGCCGCCTGCTATCTCTGCACCTTTTTCGTATCTGCTTCCGAACTTGTGTCCGATAAATACTCCTGCCAGTGAAAGTGCAAATGTTATAACGCCTATCATTGTCACAGAGAAGAACAAGTCGGTCTTTTCCGCAGCAAATACTATTCCTACAGCAAGAGCATCAATGCTTGTAGCAATTGCAAGCAGCAGAAGCTCTTTTATATCAAGTCTGTACTCCTTGCTGCCTTCGTCCTCGTCATCACCTTTTATAGCTTCAAATACCATTTTGCCGCCGATAATTGCGAGAAGTCCGAATGATACCCAGTGGCTGAAGGAGCTTATCACATTGGCAAAACGACTTCCGAGAAAATAACCGATCGCAGGCATTACTCCCTGAAATACACCAAAAAATAAAGCTGTTATAACTCCGCCTTTCAGGTCTATTTTTTTCATGCTCAGCCCCTTACAGACCGATACAGCAAATGCGTCCATTGCAAGTCCGACGGATATCAATAAAAGTTCAGTTAATGTCATAGAAACGTCCTCTCATAAAAAAATTCGGATACCTGCGTACCCGAACATATACTCAGGTACAGCAATAAAGCCGTACATGAGTCTCATTATTTAAGGCAAAACCGGACCGATTTCGGTCAGTATGTCGGCTTGCCGCATACGTCGTATGTTAACTACTCCCTCATATAACGAACTTTATTATACATTATACCGAGCATTAAGTCAACATATGAATGTTAGCACATAAAAACATCAAAAATCATATCCAAAGATATAATCGTCCATAACATAACCGTTTCCGATATCGGTAACGACTTCATCTATGACCTTGAAGCCTGTTTTTTTATACACAGCTATGGCGTGATCGTTATGCTTGTTTACTGTAAGATAGACCTGTTTTTTTCCACAGGCTCTCGCCTCTTCAAATACCTTTTCAAGCATTTGGGAAGCTATTCCCTTTCCGCGCTTATCACTTCTGAGGTAAAGCTTGCTAAGGAAAAAGCGTTCATCTTTTTCGGGCTTCATGCCTATGTAGCCGCAAAGCTCCCCCTCATCACGAACTGCATAATACCTGTAATCCTGTTCGCTTATCTGCTTTGTCATAGCCTCATACGACTGGAATTTTTCCACCATATAATCTATCTGTCCTGTGCTTATTATATCAACAAAGCACTCATGCCATATGCTGTCAGCCAGTACAGCTACTTCTTTCAGTTCTGTATCGCTGCTCACCTTGTTTATTGTTACAGCCATATATCTTCTCCTTATAAAAAATGGAGAATAAAGATATCCTCTCTATTCTCCATTGTATGTCATTATTCTTCGTCTGGCATTTCCCAGTTATGATAAACGTTCTGAACGTCATCGTTCTCTTCGAGATGCTCAAGGAGAAGATTCATCTTCTTGATGTGATCCTCGTCTGTAAGAGTTGTATAAGTTGAAGGGATCATCTCAGACTCAGCAGAAATTACATTGTAGCCCTTTTCTGTAAGTCCTTCACGAAGAGCGTGAACACTCTCGGGAGCGCACTCGATCTCAACTGTCTCATCGTTGATATCAAAGTCCTCACCGCCGAACTCGAATACATCTTCCATTACCTTGTCCTCATCGAGTCCTGTATTCTCAAGGATAACTACACCCTTGTTAGTGAACATAAATGATACACAGCCGATAGTACCGAGATTGCCGCCGAACTTATCGAAATAGTGACGAACTTCACCTGCTGTTCTGTTTCTGTTGTCTGTAAGACACTCAACGATAACAGCTACACCGTTAGGACCATATCCCTCGTAAGTGATATTCTCATAGTTGTTCTTGTCGCCGTCGCCTGCTGCCTTCTTGATGATACGGTCGATATTGTCGTTAGGCACGTTGTTTGCCTTTGCCTTAGCAATAAGATCACGAAGCTTTGCATTGTTATTAGGATCAGAACCGCCTTCCTTTACAACAACTGTGATCTCACGTCCGATCTTTGTAAAGATCTTACCCTTTGCAGCATCGGTCGCTTCCTTCTTACGCTTGATGTTATTCCATTTTGAATGACCTGACATTGTTTTTACACTCCTATCTGTTCATTGATATCAGAATTTATTATAAGTTCAAAAAGTTCCCTTATACGCTGGTTTCCGCCTGTGAGGTAAAGATATCCGAAAAGACATTCCAGAGCAGTTGCCCTGCGGTATTCCGCAGCATCTGCGTGTTTGGGCACGGTATTTCCCGTGGCATTCCTTCCCCTTTTCAGCACCGCAAGCTCATGGTCACTGAGCTGCTCAGCCACAAGGTCATACGCCTTTGACTGGAACTCTGCGCATACAAGCTTTATCTTTGCCGAATGGAGCTTCGCAACAGGCATATTCGCCTGTCGGAGCAGATACTCTCTCACAAGTGTATCGTAAACGCTGTCACCTAAAAATGCAAGTGTCAGCGGACTATATGTATTAGCTTCACGCTCAGTTAATTTTTCTGTACTCATATCAGTTGATAAAGTCGAACTCGAAACCTTCAAGGTTTACTGTGTCGCCCTCCTGAATCCCCATCTCTTCAAGCTTAGCAATGATACCGCTGTTGATAAGTACGCGCTGGAAATACTGTAGAGACGAATAGTCGTCAGGATCAACAGTACGCATGATAGGCTGTATCCACGGAGCATCTACAAAGTAGATACCGTCCTCAACTGTTACCTCAAACTTCTTATCAACGCCGAGCATCTCGTCAAGCTCTGCCTGCGGGATAGGCTCTGCCTCAAATTCTCTTATAGGCGGAAGTGTATCGAGCACCTCTGAAACCTTGTCCATAAGAGCAGCTGTTCCCTGAGTAGTTGCAGCTGAAATACAGAAAAATGGTATATTCTTATCCTCGATATATTTGCGAAACTTCTCGATCTGCTCCTCTGTAGCCATATCCGATTTATTGGCAGCTACTATCTGAGGACGCTCTGCAAGCTCTTCATTGAATTTAGCGAGCTCGGCATTTATGACCTCAAAGTCCTCACAGGGATCGCGCCCTTCAATCCCCGAAACATCGACTACATGGACGATAAGGCGGCATCTTTCAACGTGTCTGAGGAACTCGTGACCGAGTCCTACGCCGTCTCCTGCACCTTCGATAAGTCCTGGGATATCAGCCATGACGAATGATCTTTCCTCGTCAACTCTGACAACTCCCAGAACGGGCGTTAATGTTGTAAAATGGTAATTTGCTATCTTCGGCTTGGCAGCACTTACTACTGAGATAAGTGTTGATTTGCCCACATTCGGATAGCCCACAAGTCCTACATCTGCAAGAAGCTTCAGTTCGAGAGTTACTTCAAACTCTTCTCCGGGATATCCGGGCTTCGCAAATTTAGGTATCTGACGGGTAGAAGTAGCAAAGTGAACATTGCCCTTGCCGCCCTGACCGCCTCTTGCGATGACCTTTGGCTCATCGCTTGACATATCTGCCATTATTCTGCCGCTTTTGGCTTCACGGATAACAGTTCCTCTCGGCACTTTGATTACAAGCGGCGGAGCACTCTTGCCTGTACAGTTTCTTCCGCTGCCGTTTTCGCCGCGCTGAGCCACGTATTTTCTTTTATATCTGAAGTCAATAAGGGTCGAGAAATTATCATCGACCTGAAAGACCACATCTCCACCTCGTCCGCCGTCGCCGCCGTCGGGTCCGCCTGCCGCTACATACTTTTCACGGTGGAATGATACCGCACCGTCGCCGCCGTCTCCTGCTTTGATTTTTATCCTCGCCTGATCAACGAACATTTCTGACCTCCGTTTCTAATGAAAAATCCCAAGCATAAGCTCGGGATTTATTGTCACGTTATGGCTGTTACTGCTCAATCTCGTAAACAGAAACCTTCTTACGGTCACGGCCGTAACGCTCAAACTTAACCTTACCGCTTACTGTTGCGAATAATGT
>NZ_JAEEMU010000061.1 GCF_016283395.1 Ruminococcus sp. | reverse complement strand
GTTCTTGATCTTACCGCCGAGAGCGAATACCTTAGTACCCTTTGACTTCTCAGTACCCATTGATGCGAACCACTGCGCACCATTGAGGATGATCTGTGGGATATTAGCATATGTCTCAACATTGTTGAGGATAGTTGGCTTCTGGAAAAGACCTTTTTCAGCTGGGAAAGGAGGTCTTGGACGGGGCTCGCCGCGGTTGCCCTCGATAGATGTCATAAGAGCTGTCTCCTCACCGCAAACGAAAGCGCCTGCACCGAGACGGAGGTCTATATCGAAGCAGAAATCTGTTCCGAAGATGTTCTTGCCGAGCATACCGTTCTCACGAGCCTGCTTGATAGCGATGTTAAGACGCTCAACAGCGATAGGATACTCAGCGCGGACATAAATATAACCCTGTGTTGCGCCGATAGCATAACCTGCGATAGCCATAGCCTCAAGTACAACATGGGGGTCGCCCTCGAGTACTGAACGGTCCATGAATGCACCCGGATCGCCCTCGTCAGCGTTACAGCAAACGTACTTCTGGTCAGCGTTCGGAACGATGTTGCGGGCGAGCTTCCACTTCATACCTGTGGGGAATCCGCCGCCGCCTCTTCCGCGGAGACCTGAATCGAGGATTGTCTGGATAACGTCCTCAGGAGTCATAGTTGTGAGGACCTTACCGAGAGCCTCATAACCGTCACGTCCTATGTACTCGTTAATATTTTCAGGATTGATAACACCGCAGTTTCTGAGAGCTACACGGTGCTGCTTTTTGTAGAATGAAGTATCGTCGAGAGACTTGATCTCGTCGCCTGCAACTGTCTCCTCATAGAGGAACTCCTTAACAGGGTTGCCGCCGATGAGGTGCTCATCAACGATACGTGGGATCTCGTCTACCTTAACGCGTGAGTAGAAAGAGCCCTCCGGGTATACGATCATGATAGGACCGCGCTCACAGAGACCGAAGCATCCTGTCTTAACGATCTGTACCTTATCTGTAAGTCCCTTATCTGCAAACTGCTTTTCGAGCTCCTCAATGATCTTTGGTGAGCCTGAAGATGTACATCCTGTACCGCCGCAGACAAGGACGTGTCTTTCATATTTTGAAGAAGCATTGCCATGTGTTCTGAGAGCAACTTCGCCCTTCATGCTGTCTCTGACAACCTTGAGTTCTTCAAGAGTTTTCATAAATTAACCTCCTAAATGGTAATGTTTGGAATCAAGCGTATTTTTCAATGATCTTATCTACGTCGTCAACAGTAAGACGTCCGTAAACGTCCTCGTTTACTGTGAGGACAGGTGCAAGACCGCAGGCACCGATGCAGCGGCAGGCGTCAAGTGAGAACTTACCGTCTGGAGTGCACTCGCCTCCGCCTATTCCAAGCTTTTCCTGAAGCTTATTGTAGATATCTCCTGAACCTTTAACATAGCAAGCTGTACCGAGACAGACAGAGATTGTGTACTCTCCCTTTGGATACAGTGAGAACTGAGCGTAGAAAGTTACAACGCCGTAGATCTTCTCGAGCGGGATACCTGTGTTGTCGGAAATAATTGCCTGGACCTCAATTGGAAGGTAGCCGTAAATTTCCTGAGCCTTCTGAAGGATAGGCATAAGAGCACCCTTGTCGTTCTTCTTTTCTTCGATGACCTTGAGGAGCTCAGCCTCCTGCTCTGGAGTACCCTTGAAGGGAACAGTTGATTTAGCTGAATTCATTTAATGGACCTCCTTGTGTATTAGCTGTGAAAAATGTAACAATGTCGACCATAAAAAATTTATGAGACAAAATATCATATCTCACATATCTTATGTATTATAACATAAAACGCGAAAAATTGCTATCGCCATTTTAGCCTAATTAGCCCCAAAATTACTGTATATTTTGCACAATTATAACTAATAGTGACCACTCAGCGCAAAATAAGGTTTACAACTGTCAAGTCTCTTAGTGTGCCGATAGGTTTAGTTAAAAAGTATCCCCACTTGTACAAATGTCAGAGTTTTCTGAAATATTAATTTGATTCTTTTATGAACAAATTATGAGCTCTTTTGATTTTAACGTTTTACCAAGTATTTATACCCCAAATAATCTCCCCTCGGCTTGAAAAAAAGCTTGCAAAATCAAAACTTACAAGATAATACTTATTTACATAAAATTCACAAAACATAAGCTCTTCATTTTATTGACAAATCAATTTTAGTATTGTATAGTAAACTTATAATATATACATAACGCACGTTTTTTCGGCTGATGCTTAGCCATTATCGCCTGATAAAAGACAGAAAAAAATCACTTCAGAAAATGTCAGGTGAAGCCCGGCAGCTTCATGACAGAATGTCCTGCACTGCGTTCTGTTAAACATTGACATCGCCGTTTCAGACAAGGAGGAACTTATGAGTTTACCGAATGATCCCGTTATTTTATTAAGCTATATCAATACGCTTCTTCGTGACGAATACCCATCCTTTGAGGAGCTGTGCAAGAGTCTTTGCACCTCTGCGGACGATATCAGCTCAAAGCTTGAAAAGATAGGTTATGTATATGATCCAAACACTAATTCATTCAGATAGTATCCCGTCTTAGCTGATTCGTTTGATCTGACGCGGATACTCAGTCGGCTTCTTGCCGAATGGGAGGGCTTATGAACACGATCATCAAAAAACTGACGGCGGCTGCTTCTTCCGCAGTTATCGCCGTGTGCTCCGTTGGCTTCAATTACAGCTTCGGAGCTGACACCGAAGAAAAGACATATAAAGTACATTTTGAGCTGGGCGACGATGTAACTATCGTTCCCGACGACGACGGAAATGTACCCGATATCAAGGATAGAGAAGGCACTTTTGATTCTACCCTTATAATACCTACAGCCGAGCTCCAAAGAGAGGGCTACTACTTCAAGGGCTGGACCGACGATAATGTTTACGGCTATATCGGCGGACGAGTTTACCATATCCCCGATCACGATGTTACTATCACCCCTGTGTGGCAGAAAAAAGATGACAAGGTCTACCACACCGTAAAATTCAGCGTTGTTATCGACGGCGAAGTACGCGAGGACTATGAGAAAATGGTTCCCGGCGAGAAAGTCCGTGCAGGCGCTCTTGTAGAGATACCTATGAACGTTTTCCCACGCAGCGGATATACTCAGAGCGGCTGGACAGACGGCACCCACGTCTTTGCAGGTCAGCAGTACATCGTTGTGGGCGATGAGGACATCACTCTTGAGCCAAACTGGTGCAAGAAGTACAAGCTTACCTACACCGTCGGAGACGCCGACAGAATAAACGGCGCTGTAAAGCAGGAATATGAGGTAATGGAAACAGGCGCTGTAAATCTTCAGAGCAACGACCGTTTCTCCAGAAGCGGATTCAATATCATCGGCTGGCACTGCGAAACTGACGGTCAGGATTACAAATGCGACCAGAAGTTCGTTATGCCTGCAAACGATGTTGTTATGACTCCTATCTGGAACCCTATCAATTACACTATTGTATTCTTTGCTAATACAGTCTCAAGCAAAGACGATATCAGAGTAAAGGGCAAGACAGATACAACAATACAGGTTCCGGAGTGTACAGTCAAGAGAGACGGCTATACATTCGGCGGCTGGCAGAGAGATGATAAGATATATCAGGCAGGCGAGGATTTCCTTATTGAGGGAGCACAGCCTGGCATTGGTATCTCGTTCAAGGCTGTATGGAATGCTGAGGGCAGTGAGACTACAACAACTACCACCTCTGCAACTGCCACCACAACTTCATCTGTGACAACAACGTCTACGGCTACAAGTCCAATCCTTTCAACAACATCTACAACAGCTGTAATGGCTTACGAGATAAGCGTTGTTGACAAGGCGTCAGGCAAGCTTATCAACGACGTTTACCTCAGCGCTAAGGATACCATTATTGAAAACGGTTTTTCAAGAGTATCCGAATTCCCTGTGGATACAGAATCAGCAAACCCAAAGAAAGTTGATTTCAAGGGTATCAAAAACTTTGAGGGCATTACAAATATAAGCGATTTCCAGATAGTTCAGAATATCTACAACGGCTTTGCGTATAAGCTCAATGAGGACGATATCACAAGCGAGGTAAAGGACGGTACTGCTTATTACACAGTTAAGGTCGCTAAAAAGGTATATCCCGATGATGTAAGACCTTATTCACACGTTGTAAGAGTCTACGACAAGGCAACAAAGGAGCTCGTAAACAACGCTGTCGTTATGGGAGCATGGAATATCGTATATGAGGACGGCGGAGTTACAGGTCCTATCTCACAGATAGATACCTCCGCAGCTAATCCTGCTATCATAAGCTATGAGAAGTACAAGGACGCTAAGGTTTGCAGCTTCAGTATAAACGGCGTTAAGGAAGGTTCTCCTTACACATTCAGCAAAGAGGACTACACTACAGAGGACGACGGCGTTCAGCACATCATCTACCATAATGTGTATCTCACAAAGTCTGAGATAACTTACGGCGACGCCAACAGCGACGGAAATGTTGATATGTCAGATGTAGTTCTTATCATGCAGGCTCTTGCAAACCCGAACAAGTTCGATATAAACGGTACAGATGACAACCATATCACTGAAAAGGGCAGAACAAATGCCGATGTATGGAACACAGGCGACGGTCTCACAACTGAGGACGCACTCCATATCCAGAAGTATCTCCTCGGTCTCTGTGACATAACAGGCAAGGCGGAAATGACTTCTTCACCCGAATAAACATAACAAAAAAGGACTGCTTTTAGGCCGCTCCCCTTAACGGAAAAAGCGGGCTACCGAGCCGTAAAGTAACGGCTCATATTTGGTAACCTGCGATTCCGCCAAAGGGGGCTCCCCTTGCAGTCCTTTTTCTTTTATATAACGCCAAGACCTTCGAGAAGAAGCTTCAAGCCTATGAGTATAAGGATAGTTCCGCCTGCTATCTCGGCTTTTTTCTCATATTTGCTGCCGAACTTGTGACCGACGAAAACTCCCACAAGTGAAAGAGCAAAGGTTATCGCGCCTATCATAGTGACCGAGAACAACAGGTCTGTTTTTTCTGCGGCAAAAACTATTCCTACCGCAAGCGCGTCAATGCTTGTTGCTATGGCAAGCAGTGTGAGTTCCTTTAAGTCGAGCCTGTACTCCTTGTCTGTGTCGTCCTGCTCATCGTCCTTTATAGCTTCAATTATCATCTTTCCGCCGATAAAGGCAAGAAGTCCGAATGACACCCAATGGCTGAACGAGCTTATTATGTCTGCGAAGCGGCTCCCGAGAAAATATCCTATAACAGGCATTATCCCCTGAAATACTCCGAAGAACAAAGCTGTTATGACTCCGCCCTTTAAATTGAGCTTTTTCATGCTCAGCCCCTTACAGACCGATACTGAAAATGCGTCCATTGCAAGTCCAACGGAGATAAGCAGAAGTTCGACTAAACTCATAAAAAACGTCCTCTCATAAAAAAAATTCGGATACCATTGTACCCGAACCTCACTCAGGTACGACGATAAAGCCGTACATGAGTCTCATTATTTAAGGCAAAACCGAACGCTTTCGCGTTAGTATGTCGACTTGCCGCACACTTTCGTATGTTAACTACTCCCTCACATAACAATGCTTATTATACATTGTATTTTATTGCCTGTCAATATATTACAGTTAGCATATAAAAACAATAAAGGGACGGCGCAAACCGTCCCTTATGTCATTATTCTTCGTCAGGCATTTCCCAGTTATGGTAAACGTTCTGAACGTCGTCGTTCTCTTCGAGGTGCTCAAGGAGAAGGTTCATCTTCTTGATATGATCCTCGTCTGTGAGAGTTGTATAAGTAGAAGGTATCATCTCAGACTCGGCAGAAATAACATTATAGCCCTTTTCTGTAAGTCCCTCGCGGAGAGCGTGAACGCTCTCGGGAGCGCACTCGATCTCAACTGTTTCCTCGTTGATGTCGAAGTCCTCGCCGCCGAACTCAAATACGTCTTCCATTACCTTGTCCTCGTCGAGACCTGTGTTCTCAAGGATAACGATACCCTTGTTTGTGAACATGAATGATACACAGCCGATAGTACCGAGGTTTCCGCCGAACTTATCGAAATAGTGACGAACCTCGCCTGCTGTTCTGTTTCTGTTGTCTGTAAGACACTCTACGATAACAGCTACGCCGTTAGGACCGTATCCCTCGTATGTTATGTTCTCATAGTTGTTCTTGTCGCCGTCGCCTGCTGCCTTCTTGATGATACGCTCGATATTGTCGTTAGGCACGTTGTTGGACTTTGCCTTTGCGATAAGGTCACGAAGCTTGCTGTTGTTGTTAGGATCGGGACCGCCCTCCTTAACTACAACGGTGATCTCACGTCCGATCTTAGTGAAGATCTTGCCCTTTGCAGCGTCGGTAGCTTCCTTTTTACGTTTGATATTGTTCCATTTTGAATGACCTGACATAGTTTACACTCCTATCTGTTCATTTTCGTTTAAATTTGAATTTATAATAAGTTCAAACAGTTCCCTAATACGTTCATTTCCGCCTGTGAGATAGAGATAGCCGAAAAGGCACTCCAGCGCCGTAGCTCTGCGGTATTCCGCAGCGTCGGCGTGCTTGGGAACTGTATTTCCCGTGGCATTCCTGCCTCTTTTCAGCACCGCAAGCTCATGGTCGCTGAGCTTCTCAGCCACAAGGTCATACGCCTTTGACTGGAACTCCGCACAAACAAGCTTTATCTTTGCGGAATGGAGCTTAGCAACAGGCATATTTGCCCGACGAAGCAGATACTCCCTCACAAGGGTATCGTAAACGCTGTCTCCCAGAAATGCAAGAGTCAGCGGACTGTATGAATTAGCTTCACGCTCGGTAAGTTTTTCTGTGCTCATATCAGTTTACAAAGTCGAACTCGAAGCCCTCAAGGCTTACGGTGTCGCCCTCCTGTATGCCCATTTCCTCAAGCTTTGCGATAATGCCGCTGTTGATAAGCACACGCTGGAAATACTGGAGCGACGAATAGTCGTCGGGATCAACAGTACGCATGATAGGCTGTATCCACGGTGCGTCAACGAAGTAGACATCGTCCTCGACTGTTATCTCGAACTTCTTGTCAACGCCCAGCATCTCGTCAAGCTCCTCCTGCGGTATGGGCTCTGCCTCGAATTCCTTTATAGGCGGCAGTGTGTCAAGCACTTCGGATATCTTTTTCACAAGCTCCGATGTGCCCTGAGTTGTTGCAGCCGATATGCAGAAAAATGGTATATTCTTGTCCTCTATATATTTGCGGAACTTTTCTATCTGCTCCTCAGTCGCCATGTCTGATTTATTGGCAGCCACTATCTGAGGACGCTCTGCAAGCTCCTCGTTGAACTTGGCAAGCTCCGCGTTTATAACGTCGAAATCCTCGCATGGATCACGTCCCTCAATGCCTGAAACATCGACTACATGGACTATGAGCCTACAGCGCTCGACGTGTCTGAGGAACTCATGTCCCAGTCCTACGCCGTCGCCTGCGCCCTCGATAAGTCCGGGGATATCAGCCATTACGAAGGACTTCTCCTCCTCTACCCTTACAACTCCGAGAACAGGAGTGAGAGTAGTAAAATGGTAATTTGCTATCTTTGGCTTTGCTGCGCTGACAACAGAGATAAGTGTGGATTTTCCGACGTTGGGGTATCCTACAAGTCCTACGTCAGCAAGGAGCTTCAGCTCCAGAGTCACCTCGAACTCCTCGCCAGGATAGCCCGGCTTTGCGAATTTTGGTATCTGGCGTGTTGAGGTAGCAAAGTGGACATTGCCCTTGCCGCCCTGTCCGCCTCTTGCAAGGACCTTAGGCTCGTCCGTGGACATATCCGCCATTATCCTGCCGCTCTTTGCGTCGCGTATTACAGTACCTCTTGGCACCTTTATAATAAGGGGCTGTGCGCTTTTTCCCGTGCAGTTTCTTCCGCTGCCGTTTTCCCCGCGGTCAGCCACATATTTCCTCTTATACCTGAAATCTATCAGAGTCGAGAAATTATCATCGACCTGAAAAATCACATCTCCGCCGCGTCCGCCGTCGCCGCCGTCGGGACCGCCTGCCGCTACATACTTTTCGCGGTGAAACGATACAGCGCCGTCGCCGCCGTCACCTGCTTTGATCATTATTTTCGCCTGATCAACGAACATTTCCGTCCTCCGTTTCTAAAGAAAAATCCCAAGCGAAAGCTCGGGATTTATTGTCACGTTATGGCTGTTACTGCTCAATCTCGTAAACAGAAACCTTCTTACGGTCACGTCCGTAACGCTCAAACTTTACCTTACCGCTTACTGTAGCGAATAATGTATCATCTGAACCGATGCCGACACCGTTACCAGGGTGGATATGTGTTCCTCTCTGACGAACGAGAATGTTGCCAGCCTTAACAAACTGACCGTCTGCTCTCTTAACGCCAAGTCTCTTAGCCTCAGAGTCACGTCCGTTCTTTGTGGATCCGCCGCCCTTCTTATGAGCAAAGAACTGCATACTAATCTTAAACATACTTACACCTCCGAAATAGTGATTTTGATCGTGTTAGGGTACTCTTCCAGTATAGCCTCAAAGTGCTGTTTTAAAACATTCAGCAGACGCGAAGGTATCTCTCCCTCGTCACCGCAGATACATTCGATAACGTTATCCCCCACAGTCACCTGTGGTTTCAAACCGAATTCATCGAGGATATTTGCAGTAAGCTGTACCGCTGATGAAACAGCCGCACAGACAACGTCCTTTCCGCTCTCGGCATAGCCTGAGTGGCCGCTGAACTTAAAGCCTGTCAGAAGTCCCTGCTTTTCATAAAATTCTGCGCGGATCATGATCAAGCCTTGATAGCTTCGATCTTGACCTGAGTGTAAGGCTGTCTGTGTCCCTGCTTTTTCTTTTCACCCTTCTTAGGCTTGTAAGTGAAAACAGTGATCTTCTTAGCCTTGCCGTTCTTCAGAACCTTTGCGCTTACAGCTGCACCGTCAACATAAGGTGTACCGATCTTAAGTCCATCGTCTGCTCCGAGAGCAACTACCTTGTCAAAAGTAACTGTCTCATCAGCCTCAACTGCGAGCTTCTCGATGAAGATGATATCTCCCTCGTTTACCTGATACTGCTTTCCGCCGGTTTCAATAACTGCGTACATATTGTGTGGCACCTGCCTTTTCAATAAACTCGCTGTTACAGGCGTTGCAGCACAACTTTAAAGCCTGTTTACAAGCGGCAATAATATTTTATCACAAACGCTGCTTTTTGTCAAGCATTTTTTGCAATATTTCCTAAAAAACTTCCCCTGTATCGCACAGGGGAAGAATTTTTCAGTTTACCAGACTCTGTAGCCCTCGTGACCTATCTTGTAGGAAGTTCCCGGAACATAAAGATCATCAGGTTTGATCTCCTGACCATTTTCCTTGGCAGCTTCGATAGCCTTTCTAAGCTCTCTGAATGCAACACTGTTAGTAACTATACGTGATACCTCTTCCTGAGTTGGCTTTCCGCCGAGATACTCAAGAACAGCCTGCTGCATATAGAAATATGAACGGAGCTGTGTTTTCTTGAACTCTATGCTCTGCTGCTCCTCACCTTCACCTTCGAGGAGGAAGAGGCTGTCGCCTTCTCTGTAGCCCAGTGTGAGCTTTGCAAATATCTCAGGGATAAATACTCTTATCTCGGAAGCAAGGTTCATATTGCCTTCTGTAAGCTCTTCGAGCTTAGTAAGCATATTCTTGTAATCTTCCTGAGAATTGATGTTTGACATCATCTTTATAGTTTCCTTTGCAGCGTTCATAACGAAGTCCTTCTTGAACGGGCACTGATCGTCCTCACGCTGAACAAATATAGCATACTGCTTTTCTGAAACAAAAGCCTCTTCCGCATTCATTTCGTTTGCAACGTATGGTTCAAAATACTTTGCAAGCTCTACACATACAGAACCGTTTACGCGTACTTCGATGATCTTCTTCTCCTTGAACTTTGCAAGGTATACTCTGAGCCAGTAATACTTCTTTGAGCCAAGATACTTTGGTATCTCGTTCATTATGAAGTTTATAAGCATAGTAGGCTGCTTATCCTTTACGCCTATTCTTACTACAGACTGAGCGTACATATCGAAATCGTAGTGCTGTCTGAGGAAGTCAACAGAGATATGGTGAGGATTCTTCTTTGTCATTGACTGATCGAGCGGGTGCCATACACCGCCGTTGAATATCTCAACAGCCATGTTTGCAGCCTCTTCTTCATCTTTGCCCTGTGAGTCAACAGGCTCGATAAGAGGCTCATCGAAATCATCATTTGTGATAATGAAGATAGTCTGAAGGATCTTTATGCCTTCGCTCTCGTCCATTCTGCCGATCTGAACATCTATTGTAAAGCCCTTTGGCATGATAACACAGTCATCATAAAGAGTACCGTTCAGCTTTGCATTAAGAGCTTTAAGCACCATCTGCTTGATCTCTGCCTTCGGATCTGCAACTGTTGTATTTTCTTCCTTCTGGTTGTTCTTCTTCTTAAAAAGTCCCATTTTCTATTCTCCTTAAAAATAATTATCAATATATGCTCTGCATAATATTAAACTGTTAATTTTACGGCAGCCCAGCCTTCTCTTACCTCAGGCTGAGGCTCCTTGAAGCCTGCTGACACAAGAGCATCTATGACTTCGTCCATACGCTCCTCAATGATACCCGAAACTATAAGTATTCCTCCGTCTTTAAGGTATCTGCGGAAGCTGTCCTTCATTGCGATAAGCACATCTGCAACTATATTTGCTGCAATGATATCGTACTTATCGTCTATCTTATCGGCAAGCTCGCTGTCTGTTAGGATATTGCCGAAATAAGTCTTGTAAACATCAGGTGAGATGTGATTTTTAACTGCATTTTCAAGAGCTGTAACAGCGGCATTTTCTTCGATGTCCACAGCAACGGCACTCTTTGCACCGAGAAGCATAGCACCTATGGAAAGTATTCCGCTTCCACAGCCCATATCAAGAAGCTTGTCGCCCTTGTTGAGGTACTTTTCAAGCACTTCAAGACAAAGCCTTGTGGTATGATGCTTGCCTGTACCAAAGCTTGATGCAGGATCTATTTCAAGTATTATCCTGCCGTCGGTATTGTCATACTCTTCCCACGAGGGCTTGATAACGAGCTTTTCGCCTACCTTGAAGGGCTTGAAATATTGCTTCCAGTTATTAGCCCAGTCCTCTTCGCGGATACTTGACATTTCTGCTTCAAGACGGCCGTAAGCTCCGTCCTTGTCGTTTGCCTTCATATCAGCAAGCATAGACTTTATTGCAAGGAGCATTTCTGCGCCCTGTCCGTTTGAAGGGATATACACTGTTATGCATGTCTCACATTCAGACAGTCCCATGAGATCATCGTCTATGTAGTCCCACTGACCGTTTTTGTTTTCAAGGAATTCCTTGAAATCCTCGGAGTCTTTTATAGAAAAGCCTTTTATTCCGATGTCGGTCAGTTTTGAACACAGCAGTTCAATTCCTTCCGTAGTAGTGTAGATATTGACTTCTGTCCATTCCATTAATTATATTTCTCCTTAATTGCAGATGCGCATGAGATATAACAGCACATCTGTATTATTTATTACTCCGTCACCACTGAGATCAGCAGCTTTTACTTCCCAACTTGTAAGTACAGAAACTCCCTCGGGAAGTTTTTCACTCTTTGTGATATATTCGTTTACAAGTGCGAGATCGTATTTATCTGCCGAGCCGTCACTGTTTATATCACCCGCTTCAAGCTTCTGAGCTGAACCTGCGTATTCAAGCTTCGAGAGGTCTATCCAGCCTTTTTTTCCGCCTATCTTAACTTCTCCGTAGCTTCCGTTGACGCTGACAACGTTTACGATATTTCCGTACTCAAGAGCAGCTATTGAAGTCTTTTGATCTTTCATATCCGCAAATACATCAACTTTTTCATTAGCTGTGCAGTAATACTCGCCTGCCAGATATTCTTTTGGTGCAGCCTTTGAAGTACTTACAGCTGCTGTATTTTTTACAGCAGAAACAGATGTTGCCTTTGAAGTTACAGCCGCCTTTGTTACAGTCGTTGTCTTGCTTGAAGAATCAGAGGCAGCTTTAGCTGTTGTTATAGTGGAAGTTGCAGTAGTTGTTGTGCTTGAAAGTGAAGTTGTCGAAGAAGTTTCGGACACTTCTTCCTTTATCGTCAGCGGAGTAAAACCGCTGTACGGATTTTTACCTTTCAACGCCTGAAAACAGGTAATACTTGCGTTGTTGTAGGCTTTAAACATAAGGATATCGTCCTTTGCAGGATCAGCCATATAAACGTCATCGCCTATGATGCCGTCAACGTATACCCAATGTCCGCCTACATTACATATGACATACAAACCTTTATCAAGATATTCCTTCATTTCAGCTGCTTTACCCTTCTGATCTGAAGATTTGAAGTAAAGATTAGCAGTTGCAATACTTATCTCAGGAACAGCCTTATTCACCGATGCCCAAGCTATAAGCGCACCTCCGCTGCTGAAAGCTCCCATATCATTGAGTTTCTTGGCGAATACGCCAGGGTCAAAGTCTTTGGTATCACGAGCTCCCGAAGCTACAGCTGCCATAGCGATCGAAGTGATATAACAGCCTGACTTGCGCACAGTCGTACCGCCCATAGCAGTATCCCCCCAGCGTTCATCAAGCTGACGCCAAGTACGGAAATCTTCTGCCGCCAAGGCATATCTGCGTGGGGTGAACACACCTGCAAACACTCCTATCACCATAAGAAGTGCAAGCAGGAGACATCGTATTCCTGTTTCTTTTGCCTTTTGCATAATATAACCTCCGTTTCAGACTATCGGTTTGTTATGCCCTTCCTTTTTCTTGATTCTCTGAAAGCTTCATACGCCCTTATGTAATCCTCCAGAGCTCTTTGTTTTTCGTTTTCATTTATCGGCTTTTCACCGTAAACGGATTTGTCGAATAACGTTGCGGTCTCTTCGATATCAACGCCTGTTGCCTCATGTACGAGACCGCAGACCTCCTTTGATGTATTGACGTCTTCGATATCGTAGACCTTGCATATCCTGTGCATTACAGCCATTACAAGTTCCTTCGGTGATCGCTTTTTACTCCTGAAAACGAATATTTTATGTGTCAGCCAAGGATATACAAACAGGAACAGAACTGCAAGCAATCCTATCAAAAGGATCACAAGACCTGCTCTCGAAAGCATCTCTGTAGCTGAACCGTCTTTGGTTGTTATTACCTCATCAGTAATAGTCGGCTCAAAGCTTACCCAACCATATCCCTTGATGTAAAGCTCAGGGAAACCGTGAGCGTCCTGCGTTGTTACATAATAATTCGCGTCCGCAAATGTAAGATCGCTTTCACGATTTGTCATATTGTATCCTTCGCAGTACCTTGCAGGTATACCTGCCGCTCTTGCGAGAAGTACCATTGCTGTCGCATATTCATAGCATACGCCTGTATGAGTATCGAAGAGGAAGTTCTCGGCATTTTCGCCTTTTTTCTTTTTATAACCGAGATCATATATATAATCATTGTTATAAAAATACTGTTCAAGTCTGAATGCCTTTTCATACTCTGTTTCGCATCCTGCGGTTATCTGTTCCGCAAGCTCCTTTATACGCTGATTGTTGCTGTAATCGAGGAGAGCTATACGGTATTCCTCATATACCACATATTCAGATGAGAAATACTTGTATATCTGATCGAATTCTTCACTTTTCTCAGGAAAGTCTTCCTGAGAATATCTTTCAAGTATATCCTTTGTATCATTGAGAAGCGTTTCGTAATCCGATCTGTTTATCTGCGCTATAAAATCACGATTGTAAGAACTCTCAAAAAAAGTATCTTCGCTATAGTCAAACTCAAAACGTTCTGTAGATGAAAACGACTTATTATTTCCTGCGTCGATAACTCCGCCGCGCAGTCTGCCTATAAATCCTTTTCGTGTACATTCAGTCATCTTAACAGCAAACTGAGGAACAGGAGCGGTATCTCCGCCCTTTGAAGCACCTATGATGCCAGCCATACTGTAAAACTTTGCGTGTTTAAGCTCGGGAACATTAAGCCCCTTTTCAACATATTCTTCAAGACCGTATTTATCGGCAAAAGAACTGTCAAGCCTTGCAGCTTCAAGGAAAGCATCAGCCAGTCCCATTCTTGAACCTATATCAATTGGAGAACCTTCCGTATTGTCACTGTAGGAACGGTCCACCAGTTCGGTGTGCCATTCATCTTTTTCAAAACTATATGTTGTAAATGTCTCCGTTTTCAAACGAAGAGGTCCGTCAGCTACAGCGTTATATACTCCCCAGACCTGACTTGATCTGAACTGTTGTCCAGAAGATGTGTTTCTGAAAACATTCAGCATAGCATCGAGCCTGTCAGTCAGCTTATCTGCGTTGATAAGTGTTTCGAGGTAAGTTCTGTTAGCTGTTATCTTAGGCTTGGGACAGATCGCCGCTAAAGATGCAAATGCCATAGCATATGCAGCAATGACCTTCCATGAGCGTTTTCTGCCAACGAATTCTGTTGTTTCAGAATCTTTCAGCTGCCTGTAATACACCATGAGGAGTATATATCCGACTGCAAGAAAGATTATGAACAATGTCGGCATTTTCTCATATTCCTTACCGTATATAGCAAACGGTATAATAAAAATCAGGAAATTCATAAATATCCTGTATCTCACATGAGTGAAATAATATATTACCGAAGCCATGAACAGGAAGAAAAGAATGAAAAATCCGAGGGTATACCAGCTGTTGTATTCTACCGAATCCTGAGGTGTAAGGAACCAAAGCAGCCACGAGATCGGATATTCTTCAGCACCCTTATCAATAGATGTGCGGACACCGAAGCCGAATAACGCCATAAGAGCTCCATATATACCAAAGCCGATAATATGGTGTTTCTGCATATAGTCAAATATCCTGAACAACAGCCAGCCGACTATATATGCAGCAACTCCCCATTTTGCAGCAAAGAAATATCCCTGACTGTCCTCCTTTACACGATCACGGTAATGGAACATCAGTGATACCATAATAAATACAGTATACCAAAGAACAGGATCAAGAAGAGTTCTCAGCAGAAATGATCTAAGACCGGATTTTGTCTTTTTGATTTCATTCATATTTATACCATTTTAAAGTTGTTTTCTTCGTCCAGGTACCACAGCGGCAGCGATGTGGAATTCGCAGACGCTACGGACAGACCGATCAAACTTACATTTTCTTTATTCTCCAACTTATCGGTCACAGCCGAAAAACCTGCACCGGCATCTGTAGTCGCAATAACACACGAACATACAGATGAACCGACCTCCGAAATATCAACTCTTTTATCGGGTATGACCCTTATTGAAAGCACTTTCAGAAGGAGCTGATTAGGATAATCGGGATTATCAACGCTTTCCATAACAGATTTTCCTGATGCGTCACGATATATGAAATTACATGCAATACCCTGCTTTACAAGCAAAAAGAGAAGCCCGAACACAGCACGAAGGAGCTGTTCCTCTCCCCTTACTGCATTCTCCGCAGGAACACTGCTTCTGCGGAAGAGGTCAAGTACTATAACAGGCTGCACCGAAGCCACAGCCTCATCAAGTCTTACCATAAGCTTTGCCTTTTTGGAAGAAAGCTTCCAGTTTATTCGCTTCATAGGATCGCCGAGCACGTATTCACGATGCTCATATCCCGGTGTAGTATTTGCAGAGAAGAGCATAGCTGTATCATTTTCCTCTTCCTCATCGCTTGTAAGTACAGTATCAGCGATAGAACGGAAAAGTTCAGACGACGATTTGATGTCAGGCAGCGACGGAATAACACCTACAGAAGCAGGATCAGGCAGCTTCGCCTTCATGGGAAATCTCATAAATCCAAGAAATCCGCAGGAGTATACAGCGTATATGCCTACCTCACCGTTTCCGCCCACAACAGCGTCAAGCCTGAAGGTAAAAGTTCGCTTTTCTTCATTAAACATCGTAAGCTTGCGTATTTTTACATTCTGCGCGAATGTTTCGCTTGCATAGGGACAGATCTCAAGAATTGCAAGTGGAAAACCACCTGTTTTTCTGACAGTAACTGTTACTTCGAGATAGCTGCCTTTAAGTACATATGCATCACAGTCAAATGAGACCTTGACTCTTTTCTGCGCATAAAGAGCAAAAAACAGAGATACAAGCGGTGCAAATACAACAAAAGCCAGCAATATGATGCCCATTTCACCGTCAACATAGAAAGTGAAAATGTATACAAGAAAAGCAACAGCAATAACACTTACAATGCTTTTTATATGTTTAACCATTAGCTCATTGAAGGAACAGGACAGTTCCTGATAACGTTTTCGATATATGCCTCACCTGTGCCGAATGTCGTCTTTCCCTGAGGAGAGAGGATTATTCTGTGAGCAAGTACGGATACGGCTGTACATTTTACATCGTCGGGAGTTACATAATCGCGGTCAAAGATATAGGCAAAAGCCTTTGCTGCTTTGAAAAGTGCGATACTTCCTCTCGGACTGATGCCAAGAACAGTATTTCTGTCCTGACGAGTCGATGAAACGATATTTATGATGTACTGCTTAACACCGTCGGAAACTCTGACACGTTTGACTGCTTCCTGCATTGCTGCAATATCCTCAACAGTCATTACAGGTTCGGTGATATTTGCGATAGGATTATAGTTTTCCGTCCTTCCGAGCACTTCAAATTCTTCTTCCATTGAAGGATAGCCCATAGACAGCTTCATGAAAAATCTGTCCATCTGAGCCTCGGGAAGGTGGAAAGTACCATATGTTTCAACAGGGTTCTGCGTTGCCATTACAAGGAACGGACGCGGAAGCTTATGTGTAACTCCGTCAAGGCTTATCTGACGCTCTTCCATTGCTTCAAGAAGTGCGGACTGAACCTTTGGCGAAGCTCGGTTTATCTCATCAGCCAGAAGAAAATTACACATTACTGCACCATCGCGGTAAACGAATTCCCCCTTATTTGAATCAAGCATTGTAAAGCCTGCTATATCAGAAGGCATTACGTCAGGTGTAAGCTGTATACGGTTGAACTTACCGCCTATAGAACGTGAAAGTGCAGTTATGAGCTGAGTCTTTCCTACACCAGGTACATCTTCGAGAAGTACATGACCTTCGCAAAGAAGTGCGGCTATAAGCTTAACAACCGTCTGCTGCTTTCCAACGATAACTTTTCCGACGGAGCCTGCAAGTCTGCTGACATTACTATTCATAAATTCTTACCTCATAATCTTGAATATTATCCAATTAAAACTATTATAACATATTTCACAAATTACTGCAAGGGAAAACCATACGAAAAAAGAACTGTATTATTGTAACATCTTACAATAACTCACACTAACATATGTGGGAAAATATATATTTTTGTTCCCGAATTTCCTGTATCAGGCGGTATCAGCAACAGAACAGGCTGCTTGAAGTGTTGCTAATAATAATCGGTCTGCAAAAGTATATAAAAAATCCCGAAAAAAATATTTTCGGGATTTTTTCAATTTAACCATTGCAGGCAGTTTTATATTTATTAGTAGTACTCAATGTCACTTTTCTTAGTTCTGCCCAAAATAAGAGGAACAATAAGGAAAGCAAGTCCACCCAGAGCCAATACAGCACCGAGAACAACTACAAGTATAGATGATTTTCCCGGACGGCTGTCCATTGCCTTGAGGTCAGCCAATTCCGTTTCATCAAAGCCCCATTCATCAAGAGCCTGCTTTTTATAATTGGCATATTTTTTCTCTGTGGGCTCGCTCCAGAGCTTTCCTTCAAAATGAACAGGCTCAGGCATTTTATCAGTCTTGCCGTCAAGATATTTGATCCAACCATTAGCGTTAGCGTCAAGTTCAGCCTTCATATCATCTGAGCCTGCTGAAACTACATAAGCAAAGTAATTATCCGGTTCTGCAACATCGTCTTCTGAAAAGAGATTTTTCAGATAGTCCATTGAAAGGTTTTCAACTATGTAATAGTTTGTCTCGCGCTTACTTGTTGTAATTCCGAGTGTCTTGTCCTTCTCCTCATATACTGCAAAAGAGCCGACAACGTAGTTTATATCGCCTTCAACGATACATTCCTTTTTGAAATCGTCCCTTGTAGCTGTGTTAAGATCGAGCACCTTACCGCTAAGGTACATTTTTACATCTTTCATGCCAAGAACAACGATAGCAATTCCAAAAACGACTGCCATAACCTTATATATAAAACTTTTCTTCATCATAACCACCCTTTAATAAAAAAAGCGGCAGCCTTATATAGGAACTGCCGCTTATGTTTGTACTTATAATTACTTGATCATCTTAGCTACTTCGTCAGCGAGGTTGTCTTCCTTCTTCTCAACACCTTCGCCGCGCTCGTAACGGATAACGTCAACAACCTTGATAGAACCGCCGAGCTTCTTAGCCTCTGCATCAACATAGCCCTGAACTGAGAGCTTGTCATCCTTAACGAATGCCTGTTCGAGGAGGCAGTTTTCCTTGAAGAACTTTTCTACCTTACCGTCGATGATCTTGTCCTTAACCTGATCAGGCTTGTTAGCCATCTTAGGATCTTCAGACATCTGGATCTTCATGATCTTTCTTTCGTTTTCGATTACGTCAGCAGGAACGTTTTCTCTTGTTACGTAAGCAGCGCCGAGAGCAGCACTCTGCATAGCAACGTCCTTACCGATAACTGCAACTGCATCTGCAGGGAGTTCTGTTTCCATCTTAACAAGAACACCGATGCTGCCGCCGTTGTGGATGTATGAAGCGAGCTTGCCTTCGAATCTTACGAAACGACGGATAACGATGTTTTCTCTGATCTTCATACCAGCGAGTTCTGTAAGAACTTCATCAACTGTCTTGTCGCTTCCGCTGAGCTTGCATGCCTTGAGAGCATCAACATCAGCCGGGTTAGCTTCGATGATTGTATTAGCAACTGCAGCAACGAATTCTCTGATATCAGGTGTGTTAGCTGCGAAGTCTGTTTCTGTGTTTACTTCAACAAGAACGCCGACATTGCCGTTTACAATAGCTGTAACAACGCCTTCAGCAGCAGCTCTGCCGCTCTTCTTAGCCTGTGTAGCAAGACCTTTTTCTCTGAGGAATTCGATAGCCTTTTCTCTGTCGCCGTCGTTTTCTTCAAGAGCCTTCTTACAGTCCATCATACCAACGCCTGTAGCGCTCATAAGTTCTTTAATTTCTGCAACGGATGCCTTACCCATTGTTATTACCTCCAGTATATGAATATTTACAGTAGAAAACCCGAATTTCAGATATTCTCCATATTTACAGGACTTAAACTGCCATTCGGGTTTGTATTTTTTATGTTAAACTTGAATTATTCAGCAGCTTCTTCAGTTGCTTCTTCTGCAGCTTCAGCTGACTGTTCGCCCTGTCTGCCTTCGATGATAGCGTCAGCCATTGCACCAGCGATGAGCTTTACTGCTCTGATAGCGTCGTCGTTACCCGGGATAACGTAGTCAACTTCATCAGGATCACAGTTTGTGTCAACGATAGCAACGATCGGGATGTTGAGCTTCTTAGCTTCAGCAACTGCGATCTTTTCCTTTCTTGGGTCAACGATGAATAAAGCGCCTGGGAGCTTCTTCATTGTCTTGATACCGCCGAGGAACTTTTCGAGCTTTTCGATTTCGAGAGTAAGCTTGCTTACTTCCTTC
>NZ_JAEEMU010000050.1 GCF_016283395.1 Ruminococcus sp. | reverse complement strand
GACAGTTCGGTCCCTATCTGTCGTGGGCGTAGGATATTTGAAAGGAGCTGTCCCTAGTACGAGAGGACCGGGATGGACGCACCGCTGGTGCACCAGTTGTCATGCCAATGGCACAGCTGGGCAGCTAAGTGCGGAACGGATAAACGCTGAAGGCATCTAAGCGTGAAGCCGACCTTAAGATAAGATATCCCTTCGTAAGAGTAAGACCTCTCATAGACTATGAGTTTGATAGGCTCAAAGTGTAAGCGTGGTGACACGTTCAGCTTGCGAGTACTAATCGGTCGAGGGCTTTTCCTTTTTACTTCTGAACTTCTTTGTTCTTGCCTCGCATTACGCTTTATTCCTTCAAAAGTTTTCAATAATATTTAGTCGGTGCTTATGGCAATGAGGTCACACCCGTTCCCATTCCGAACACGGAAGTTAAGCTCATTCGCGTTGACGATACTTGGCTGGTGACGGCTCGGGAAACTAAATCAGTGCCGACACAAATAAATATCGGAAGCTAAAAATAGCTTCCGATTAATTTATGAGGGCCATTAGCTCAGTTGGTTAGAGCATCCGGCTCATAACCGGACGGTCTGGGGTTCGAGTCCCTAATGGCCCACCACGGAAAGCTTTCAAACTATATGTTTGAAAGCTTTTTCTTTTATTTTTATTGATTTATGCAAAAATGTATGTTATAATACTTACATATTATATTTGACCGTGTTAAGGAGATCACTATGAAAAGGACTGATTATATATCCTGGGATGAATATTTTATGGGTATTGCGCTATTGTCTGCACAGCGCAGCAAAGATAATTCAACTCAGGTAGGTGCGTGTATTGTAAATGATAAGCATAAGATCGTTTCTGTAGGCTATAACGGTATGCCCACAGGCTGCATTGATGATGATATGCCGTGGGAGCGTGATGGCGAGTCCACACTTGATACCAAATATCCATTTGTCTGCCATGCTGAGCTGAATGCTATCCTTAACAGCAGTTTCGGAAGTCTCAGCGGCTGTACTCTCTATGTTACACTCTATCCTTGCAATGAGTGTGCAAAGGCTATAATACAGTCCGGTATCACTCGTGTGGTTTATAAATGCAATAAGTACGCCAATACTGACAGCGTTAAGGCTTCCACAATTCTTTTTGAGAAATGCGGAGTTAAGGTGGAAGAGTATCAGCCAAGCGGCAAGGATATAATTCTTTCAGTCTGAGGTGTTAGATATGAAACCAAAACGAATTAACTGCTCGGTGCAGTAGGAGAGGGAACGTCACACCGAGTAAGAATTGTTCCCGTACTGCGCCGATTATTGATATAATTTAAAAAGGAGCAGTTATTATGAATGAATATTTGAAATATCTTGACAGGATAGAATTTGTTGTTACAATGTGTTGCACAGGCAAGTGCAAGCATTGCAGCGAAGGGGAGCACACAGCAGGCTCTCCTCATATTGACACGGATATTGCTGTAAAATCAATTAAGGACGTATGCAGCAGATATGATATCAGGTCTTTGATGACTTTCGGCGGCGAGCCACTGCTTTATCCCGAAACTGTTACTGCTATACACAGGACTGCCTATGAAATGGGTATCCCTCAGCGCGACATCATAACAAATGGTTATTTCAGCAAGGATAAGAACAGGGTCAAACAAGTGGCATCAATGCTTCGTGAGAGCCATATACAGCGGGTTATGCTCTCTGTGGACGCTTTTCATCAGGAAACTATACCTCTTGAGCCTGTGGAGTTCTTTGCTGACATCTTAAAAGAAAACGGTGTTTATGTTGAGATAAGTCCTGCATGGCTGGTTGGCAGAAGTGCTGATAATCCTTACAATGCTATAACATCTGAACTACTTGGGAAGTTTGCTGCAAAGGGCTTTGAAATAGGTAGTGGTAATGTAATTTTTCCGCAGGGAAATGCTTTGAAGTATCTTGGCGAGTATTTCAATGAGGGCGAAGTTGTTTCAAATCCCTATGAAGAATCGCCTTATGATATCCGCTCGCTTTGCATCAGCTGCGACGGCAGTGCATTGAACGGTAATCTCTACGAGAAAGACGTTTTGCAGTTAATAGAGGAGTATTCTCCGAAATAAAAAAATTGCCGCAGCATTTGCTGCGGTTTTTTATGATTTCAGATAGTTGGAGAGCTTTTTCTTTTTCTTTTCTTTGTACATCTGCTTATCCGCTTCTGTAACAAAATTAAAAATATCCTCTCCTTTTTTGGGTGTTGCAATGATAAAACCTGTACTTGCACTTAGTTTGAACGGGTTTATCTTGCTCTTATTTATCCTTTCAATATTATTTTGTATCCTTAAAGTGAGATTTTTGGCAGCTTCTTCGGTATAGTCTGCACCAAAAATTATAAATTCGTCACCGCCGAAGCGGCAGAATATCTCTTTTTCGCATGAATCTCTGAGAACATCGGCTATATTGCATATGGCCTGATCTCCTGTATTATGACCGTAGGTATCGTTTATGCCCTTGAGTCCGTCAAGGTCAATAAACATCAGCATTATGCTGAGCTGTTCTTCCGTACACTTGTCGTACAGCTCGGAAGTTGCCAGAACAAAGCCGTTTCTGTTATATATTCCCGAGAAAGTATCCTGTGCATAGAGTTTGCCAAGTCTGTCAATAGCATATTCAAGGCACATGAGCTTTCGGATATTTTCAAGAGAGTTGCTGATGTTTATACAGAAAGACTGGAACATTATATTCTGCAAAGCAAGCTTAGTGCTTCTGATAGCCATATATCCGAGACATCTCTCACCAAAATGAAGAGGCGTTACAAAGAAAAGCTTGCCGTTGTCTCCTGTATTAACAGAAGGAGGGATAATGTCCTTGGACTTGAATTTTCCACAGTTTATGAATTCGCCGTTTACATACGCTATAGGAACTATGACTTCTTCAGTGAATGTCACAGGCACTTTTTCAGAGGAACTGTCTGAGCCTGTGGAGTTTTCAACTGTCGTTTCACTGTCCCAGTTATCGCAAAGGCAGAAGTAAAACTCATCGGGGTGTATCTCTACTGCTGCACGTTTGAGGGTCGAGATATACTCATCGAAATTGTTGCAGGCGAGGAGCTGCGTGGATATTCGGTTAAGTATGGACATATAGGTCTGTATGCTTTCAAAGTTTGAATAGTTCCTGTAATTGAGCTTTTTAAGCTCTGACAGGTCTGAAAGCGCATTATGACCGCAGCCGCAGCTTTCGGTGAAGCAGGTGGACATATTGAGTATCACGCTTCGTTCCTGAGATATGCCGCGCAGGTGATTATAAAGCATCTTGCAGGCGAGCCGTCCCGAAAGTCCCAGCGGACGTTCAACGGAAGTAAGCTCTACCTGATAATTATGGCTGTTGTAGGTGTTGTCAAAGCCTGTTACAGCAATATCATCGGGCACACTGTATCCGTGTGAGGTAAGAGTCGTAATAGCCGACGCTGCCATAACATCATTAGCGCATATGATAGCCTGCGGCATCTCAGGGAGACACTCAATGAACTGCTCAACGGCAAGCTTGCCTGTGGGAGCACGGAAATCTCCGTAATATATAGCATCTTCGGTGATCTTTAGCTTGTTTTCTTCAAGTACGGAAGAAAAGCCTGCAAGTCTGTCTGAACTCTCAGTGTTGCCGGGAGGTCCCGATATATACGCAAATCGAGTGAAACCGTGTTCATTTATCATGTGCTCGGTTATTTTGCGCATAGCTGTCTTGTTATCTATACCGATGTAAAAGAACGGCGGAACATCTTTATCTATGCTCACAGCAGGGATACCTGCTTTTTTTATTCTGTCAAGAACTATGTTGCCCACAGGTTTATAGTATATAGTATTCGTAAGAAGGATCGCACCGTCAAAATCATTGAAATCAGGCAGATTGAAAATATTGAATTCACCAACATCGTGACGAGCGTTGCCCATATCGCCGCTGAATGATGTAAATGCAAGTATATTAAGTCCGAATTCATCGGCAGCAGAAGAAATGCCATCAAGGATAGAGCTCTGATAGCTCTGTCCGATCTCTTCAATGATGACAGCTATTCTGTATCCACTCATCTTTATCCCCTCTCTGTCAAAAGTCTCAAAAAACTAACCATACATATATTTTACTATATTCTTTAAAAAAAAGCAATAGAATTTTATTATAATATTCATTATTGATATTCACTTTTTATTAATATTGCTTTACTGGCTGTAAAAAATTGGGTAAATCTTACAAAAATGAAAAAAGGACGAAAAGACGAAAAAAAGCTTTGATTTTGGGATAATTTATCATAAATGCCGAAAATTGAACGGTATATTGACAAATCTCAAAAAAATGGTATACTAAAATGTAGGGGATAACGTCATTAAATGGCTTATCAAAATAATCTTCTGCCGTGCAGACCGCGCGGACAGAGATGCTGCGGAGGGAATTTATGAATATCTGGCACAAGATCAGTCCTAAGAGAATAACTTCCGAAGATTTTATTGCTGTGATAGAGATCGGCAAGGGTAGCAAGATCAAGTATGAGCTTGACAAGGAAACAGGTCTTATCAAAATGGACCGTATCCTTTATACTTCCACTCATTATCCTGCAAACTACGGTTTTATTCCAAGGACTTACTCAGACGATAACGATCCACTCGATGTACTGGTTCTCTGTTCTGAACAGCTTATGCCTCTTACTCTTGTGAGATGCTATCCTATCGGAGTTATCAGAATGCTTGACAATGGACACCTCGATGACAAGATCATTGCTATACCGTTTGAAGATCCTAATTACAATATGTACAAGGATATCGAAGAGCTTCCACAGCACGTTTTCGATGAAATGACACATTTCTTCACAGTTTACAAGGAACTTGAAAACAAAACAACAGCCGTTAACGAGGTCGATCATGCAGACGTTGCAAAAACGATCATAAGCGGAGATATCGAACGCTATATTGAGAATTTCTGTAAATAATGCACGGTTTTGACCGAAAATGACTAAAATGCGAAAGGAGATCACGCGTTTTACGTGTGAGAAAAGGTTTTATGACAGCTTCAAGTGAAATTTTATTCGGCAGTGATTCAAATGTTGCCCCTATCGGCATCATCGCTATGAACAGCGTTACCGAGCTTGGCAGAAAGATCGACGATTATCTCGTTGACTGGGCAGGCAAGGGCGGTATCAATGTGGATTCATTCCTCGTTGAGAGCGAATGCCCACGTTTTTCATCGGGTGACGGCAAAGGTCTCATCAAGTCAACTATCCGCGGTAAGGATCTCTTCATCATTATTGATGTAGGCAACTACAGCATCAAGTACGACTACTTTGGAATGCAGAACGCAATGTCCCCTGACGATCATTTTCAGGATCTTAAAAGAATAATCCAGGCTGCAAGCGGTAAGGCTCACCGTATAACTGTCATTATGCCTACTCTCTACGGCGGCCGTCAGCACAGAAGAAGCTATCGTGAGTCTCTTGACTGTGCCTGCGCACTTCAGGAGCTTGAGGCAATGGGCGTATCAAACATCGTTACATTTGACGCTCACGACCCGAGAGTTCAGAACGCTATCCCGCTCATGGGCTTTGATAACGTTATGCCTACTTATCAGGTACTCAAGGCAATGCTCAAGGATATCAAGGATATCAGCTTCAACAAGGAAAAGTTCATGGTAGTAAGCCCTGACGAGGGTGCTCTTAACAGAAATATGTACTACGCATCAGTTCTCGGCGTAGAAATGGGTATGTTCTATAAGAGAAGAGACTACTCCACTATCGTAAACGGACGCAATCCTATCGTTGCTCACGAATACCTCGGAAACCCTGTTGAGGGCAAGGACGTATTCGTATCAGATGATATAATTTCATCAGGTGAATCAATGCTTGATGTTGCTTCTGCACTCAAGGAAAAGAAGGCAGGCAGATTCTTCGCTTATGCTACTTATGCTATCTTCACAAACGGTCTTGAGAAGTTCGACAAGGCTTATGAGGACGGCATCATCGACGGTGTATTCGGTACAAACCTTACTTACAGAACACCTGAGCTCCTTAGCAGACCTTGGTTCCATGAGGTTGACGTATCAAAGTATATCGCATATTTCATTGAAGCTATCAACCATGATGTTTCTATCAGCAAGATCATTGATCCTCACACAAAGATAGAGACTCTCCTCAAAAAATACGGCATGAAATAAATATTTAACTGATAAGGCATTGTTAACAAACAATGCCTTGTTTATTTGTGAAATTTATGTGAAGTCGCTGTGAAAAAATAACAATCGAATTGACAATTATTCGTCAAAGTGCTATAATATTATCAGTAAATTTTAATTTACATAAGGGATTTAAAGGTAAAAATAATAACGAAGGGGAGATTCAATGTTACAACTGAAAGACATCGTGAAAAAGTACGGCGTTGGTGATAACGTCGTAAATGCTCTCAACGGAGTCAGCGTAACTTTTCGTGAGAGCGAATTTGTAGCTATACTCGGTCATTCGGGCTGCGGTAAAACTACACTTCTTAACATCATAGGAGGACTTGACCACTACACATCGGGTGATCTTATCATCAATGGTGTTTCGACAAAGGAATACAAGGACAGAGACTGGGACGCATACAGAAATCATTCTATCGGATTTATTTTTCAAAGCTACAATCTTATACCACATCAAACCGTTCTTTCAAACGTTGAACTCGCTCTCACAATCTCAGGCGTATCCAAATCAGAACGCCGCAAACGTGCTAAGGAAGCACTGGAAAAGGTCGGTCTCGGAGACCAGATACACAAGAAGCCTAATCAGATGTCGGGCGGACAGATGCAGCGTGTTGCAATTGCCCGTGCGCTTATAAATGATCCTGATATACTCCTTGCCGACGAGCCTACAGGTGCTCTTGACTCGGAGACTTCCATACAGGTAATGGAGCTTCTCAAAGAGATCGCCAAGGATAAGCTGGTAATCATGGTTACTCATAACCCTGAGCTTGCAGACCAGTACGCTACACGTATAATAAGGATCAAGGACGGTAAGCTCACAGGTGACAGCGATCCGTTTGAAGTGAAAAAAGCTAAAAAGTCCAAGGATAAGAAAGCTGATAAAAAGGCAGACAAGGAGAAGAAAAAGCGAGTATCTATGTCTTTCGGTACGGCTGTATCGCTTTCTCTCAATAACCTCCTTACAAAAAAGGGAAGAACTCTTCTGACTGCTTTTGCAGGCTCTATCGGTATAATCGGTATTGCCCTTATCCTTTCACTTGCAACGGGTATAAATGAATATATCGACAATATACAGGAGGAGACTCTTTCTTCATATCCTCTGGAAATAATGCGTGAGAATACTGATACATCAGGTATGATTGAAGCTCTTATGAAAAATCAGAAAGAGTATGAAGCACGTACCTTTGAAGATGATAAGGTGTACGCTAATACTCAGGTCTATGATATGTTCAATTCATTCAATTCTTCTGCAAAGCAGATCAATAATATGAAGGACTTCAAGACATTCCTTGAAAATGACAGTGTAATAGCTGAAAAGGCAACAGCCATTGGCTATTCCTATGATGTAAAGATGCCTGTTTTCACTCAGTCACCATCAGGTGAGATAATCAAGGTAGACTTTATGGATATGTACAGCAAGGCTATGGGAATGGGCGAGTCAGATCTGATGGCTGCTTCCATGAATAATCCTATGGCAGGTATGGAATTGCAGGCATTCGGACTCAACGTAATGGAAGAGCTTCTACCTGGTGGAAATGGTGAGCCTGTAAACGATCTTGTTAAGGAGCAGTATGAGCTTGTCAACGGTAAATGGCCTCAAAGCTATGATGAGGTAGTTGTTGTGCTCACACAGAATAACGAGCTTCCAGATATCATCACCTATGCAATGGGACTTAAAGATCAGGACGGATTTGCTGATAAACTCAAAGCTGCAATGAGCAACGAAGAGATAACTGATTATGGACAGGTCGAGTGGAGCATAGACGATATCCTTGGCAAGAAGTTCAAGATGATACTTCCTTGTGAGTATTACCAGAATAACGAGTTTGGCAATGGCTGCGTAGACCTTACAGCCACAAAGACAGGTCTTGAATACCTTTTCAATGCAGAAGATATCGGAACAGATATAAAGGTAGTCGGTTTCATACAGCCTAAGGAAGACGTAAAAGCTCCGATGCTTAAGGGCTATGTATGCTATACTGCCCAGCTTACTGATTATGTTATAAACAAGACCAATGAGAGTGAGCTTATTAAAAAGCAGATCGAGGACAAGGAAAATGACCTTATAACAGGTACAAAGTTCATGTCTGACGATTATGTTGAGCCAACTCTCAAGGAAAAGACTGAAACAGCAAAGGAATTCATCAAGAAAGCAGATACAGATACAAAGGCTGACATATACCGTCTTGTTATATCACAGCCTGATCCTGCACAGGCAGATGCACAGGTAGCAGCTGCAATGAAGGATTTTGACCGTCAGCAGTTCCTTGATCAGATAACACAGATGTATTCATCTGAGCTTGGTGTTGATGCAGAGCAGGTAAAAGCTTTCGTTCAGGCTATGAGCGATGAAGAGCTTAAAGGTTATGCCGAGCAGGCTATCAGAGAGCAGATAGCACAGCAGTACGCACAGATGGCTCAGGAACAGCTTGGTTCACTTACAAATGCTGAGCTTGCAAAGCTCCTCGACTCAACTCCTATAAGCGATGAAAACTACGCTGTTGTATTTGAGAAGTATACTCCCGAGGAGATATCAAAGTCAACTTACGATGACAATCTTAAACTTCTCGGTGTTGCAGATGAGTCTGACCCGTCACGCATAAGACTCTTTGCAAAAAGCTTTGAGGACAAGGACGATATCTCAGACGCTATAAAGCGTTACAATGAGGGCGTAAAGGAGGCTGACGTTATACACTATACCGATGTTGTCGCACTTCTTATGTCGTCAATTACAGGTATTATAAGCGGTATATCATATCTTCTTATTGCCTTTGTCGGAATATCACTTGTTGTATCCTCAATAATGATCGGAATTATAACATATATCTCCGTTCTTGAGCGTACAAGAGAGATCGGTATACTTCGTGCCATTGGTGCTTCAAAGCACAATGTACGTACGGTATTCAACGCCGAAACGCTTCTTGTGGGACTTGCGGCAGGTCTTATAGGTATAGGAGTATCAGTACTTCTTACTATACCTATAAACGCAATAATACACCGTGTAACGAGTCTTGATACACTTCGTGCTCACGTTCCTGTTGTGGGAGCTGTGATACTGATTGTCATCAGTATGCTCCTTACACTTATCGCAGGACTTATCCCGTCAGGCGTTGCAGCAAGAAAAGATCCCGTTGAGGCTCTCAGAACTGAATAACATAAAAGGACTGCTTAACCGCGATCCTTATATAGAAGTTTATAGTTATTATCGGGGGAAACCTTTCTGAGGAAAGGTTATCCCCCGAACCCCTTTCCAAAGACTTTTATCTGATTTTTTTCCAGATAGGGCGCGTACGAATAATAAAAAAGACCTGCA
This sequence comes from Ruminococcus sp., assembly GCF_016283395.1. The sequence goes on along the minus strand of NZ_JAEEMU010000050.1, from coordinate 63,537 downwards.
AGTATACAGGTCGCGCCCTATCCGGAAAAAAATAAAAACAGAAGTTTTCGGGAGAGAGTTTGAGAGAACCCCTTTTTCAAAAGGGGTTCTCTCAATAATCAGCATAAAATTTTCTATATGAGTACCGCGGATAAAGCAGTCCTTTTTTATGTTATAGCTCAGAAGCTGTCAGCGTAATCACTGAGTTCATCAGCAAGAGCCGTTATATACTCTTTTGTGAGTACATCGCTGAAGCCACATTCTTTCAGAGCCATTTTAAATGTAAATTCACCTGAGTTGAAAGATGTTTTAGCGATCTTTTCGTATTGTTCCAGTGCCTTTTGCGGATCTTTCATTAGATCTTCAAATATGTCAAAGGCAGCAAGTGAAGATGTTGCATAGCTTATATAGTATCCCGGGCTTTCAAATAAGTGTGGGATATCACTGATATTTATATATGGATTATAGCTGTTGAACAGTTCGTCGAAAAGGTCAACTACCTCCTGTGGAGTCATATTATCCTTATCCCTTACCACAGTGTATTCAAATTCACCGAGAAGAAAACCGCATATTACCGAGTCGAGGAGATCAAGCACCTTGCTCAGCTTATTTGCATCGCTTCCGTCTCCGTAAATATCGTCATAAAACTGCAAGAACAGGAGTTCAAGTCCCTGTGACTGTATCTCTGCGATATCCATATTGTTTTTGAAGAGATATGAGGGAGTCTCATCGTAGAGACAGGCATGGAAGTGACCGAATTCATGTATGGCAGAGCCGAGTATATTCTCACTTCCCACATTTCCTATAAATATCCTTGCTCTGTTCTTTGTTGGCAGATCGTCAGTAAACGCACCTGAAAATGCATAGGCATTATTGCAGATAGTGTATAGCTTTTCATCGCAGATGATGTTCGCGCTTTTTTCTATATCAGCTGACAGGCGAGGAGCATAGGAACGTATTATCTCAAATGGATCAGAGCTGTCATCATTGAAAAATGCTGCCGACCAGTCGGGAATGTCGAAATATTTGTCCAGCAGCTTGTTGTAAACAGGGATAAGCTCTGATTTTACTGTCTTGCCCAGTTTTAATATCTCATCGCCTGTATAGTCTCTGTCATATTGCGAATAAAGCGAATCGGTATCATAATCAGTCAGAAGATCAAGGAGTATATCAGCACATTCAAGCTGCTTTTCTTTGAAAGTAAGGTCTTTATCGTTGGTGACATCGTAATAGCTGCTGATAGCCTCAGATCTTTCCTCAAAGCTTGCTTCTGATTCAAGACGTGCAGCCTCAAGATCGTATTCGCCTTCATGTTCGTTCAGATCTTCTTCGTCCACTAAGTCTTTAAAAAGGTCGCTGTATTTACTGTCGTAGCCATATACGAAACCGTAGTCGATAAGGTCTTGTGCAACAAAAGCTGCGCGGTAAAACTTGTTGTATTCGCTTTCCAGAGCCTTATCGGTATAGTTTCTGTAAAAGACTATTTCCATGTCGGTATGAGCGTCATAAATAAGATCGTACATATCAAGAAGATTTTGTATATCCTCTTTGATAACAGCTTCATCTTCTTTGTCGTCTATGTGGGAGATGAGAAGCTGAACTTCTTTCTCGATGTTTGAGATATCACATATCTCGTCATCGGGGATCTCTATATCATCGGGAATATCTTCTTCGTCAACAGCGTAGGACTGTCCTATCCTGAATTCCTCGTCCTTGTTTCGCTCTCGCTGTATCCTGGGCAAATCTGAGTTATTGTCAGAACATGAGATCATCGAAACGGAAAGGACTACTGCGGTAAGCAGTGCGGAAATGCGTGAAGGTCTCATAATTGCTCCTTTCTTGTTCAGGTACGGAGTTCTTTAACAGCCTTGGGTATATCCTGTATTTTCCTTACTATGATATCAGCTTTTGCAAGTTCTTCGTCCGAGCCGAAGCCGTATCCGCAGCCAATGGACGGCAGACCGTTCTGAGCAGCCGTTTCGATATCGTGAAAGCGGTCACCGATAACTATGAAGTCACCTTGGTGGTTAGGGGCTATTTTGCGGAATATCTCATACTTTGGTATAAAGTCAAAGGCTTCGCAGCAGTAGAAATAGTCGAAGAAACGGTCGAGCCCGAATACTCGTTTATGGCGTTCGAGGTAGTGGAAGCGGCAGTTACTGAGGAAGATAAGGGTATAGCCGCTGTTTTTTAGCTCTGTGAGCATCTCCTCAGCACCGTCGTACAGTGCGCCCTCGCCGCGGTCTACGCGCTGCGCCATATCCTGTCCAAGCATTATACGCGCTTTTTCACGTATCTCAGGGTCGAGCTCGGGGTGGAACTGTCCCCACATATCCGTTGAATTGAAGCCGAGCCAGTAGCTTATCTCCTTGTCGGAGTATTCACGGTGGGCGATATAGCCGTTATCCGAGAGCCATTTCATGGTATCGCGGAATGCGGGGGCGTATGTCAGTATCGAATTATGGATAGTGCCATCGTAATCAAAGATCAGATTAGTCATTATGCCTCGATCTCTCTGATGAGGTTTATCATCTCGATAGCACCCTCAGCGCACTCGCTGCCCTTGTTGCCAGCCTTAGAGCCTGCACGCTCGATAGCTTGCTCGATGTTCTCAGTAGTGATAACGCCGAACATTACAGGGATATCGCTCTGTAGAGAAACCTGTGCGATGCCCTTTGCAGCTTCGTTGCATACAAGGTCATAGTGTGATGTGCTTCCTCTGATGATAGCACCGAGGCATATGATAGCGTCGTATTTGCCTGATTTAGCCATTTTTGAAGCAATGAGCGGTATCTCGAATGCACCGGGTACCCATGCTATGTCTATAGCAGCTTCGTTGACATCGTGACGCTTGAGAGTGTCAACAGCTCCGCCGAGAAGCTTTGATGTGATGAACTCGTTGAAACGTGCAACAACGATACCTACTCTTATGTCCTTGGATACAAGTTTTCCTTCATATGTTTTCATAATTATAACTCCTTTATTAATAATGATCGAATTATGGAAGTATTATCTTCATTCATACTTAATATAAAACTCAGCCTTTAGCCTTTTGCCCTTAGCTATTAGCCAATGTGTCGCCTGCGGCTAATGCCTAACGGCTAACGGCTCATGGCTGATATTTTTCTTTCCTATTTCAATTAAAGCATATTTAAAGCTTATTTTTGGTGTAATTTTCTTTGAGCATCTGCTCAAGCTTTTCCTTATCACCCATAATTGTGTATTCCTTTGGCATTATAGCGTTATTGAACCAAAGTTTCAGGCTATCTCCCGATATAATGTACGTCACCTTTTTCTTGTTTCGTGCAAAGCCGAAGCTGTTTGGCTGATATACTCTCTGTGATGTGATGTAGGAGTATCTGCACACGAAAAAGTTTAGCACAAGGAGAATGGTGAGAAGTCCGCCTGCAATGGAGAGCAGCTTGTAGTTTATCTCGTTGTACTCGTCACCGAGTATCTTTGCGCCGCTCCAGTCCAGGATAAATACAACTACCCATATGAGCCAGCAGCAGAACCACCAGATACAGTTCTTTTTCAGGCGGCGTTTGATCTTTATTGCGTGCTTCTCGCTTTTTACTCTTATGCAGAATACGAAATATCCGACTACAGCAGCTACAAACACCACCGACATTATGCATAGTGCAGCTATGCAGAAGTTTTTCATGGTCATATTGCTTTCTCCTTATTTTGTCAGCGGATTTTCGTAGCCGTGCTTGCCGTACCAGTCAGCCAGCATCTTTACTGTTTTCTTCCTCTTTATGCCAAGATTGAAGCCGTTTGCGAACTTCTTATCGTTCATGAATAGATCAAGCTTTTCCATGCCGAACAGTCCCTTGCCGTATTCATAGCTCAGGCTCTGTACGGGAGTTATTCCCTTATTGGCAAAAATTGCATTTCTCATGCCCTCAGGTGAAAGACAGATTACAACGAAGGGGATAAGAAATATAGCAAGCAATACCATCAGAACGGAATGGACGGTGTTATTTATGAAGAAAAAACCGTTGACACCGAGAATAATTATGAGACCGAATGACCAGATATTGCTTATGAAAACCTTTTCCTTTGCCTTTGACCATGAAATGAAACAGCATATATCATATACAAAAGTGACTGTGCAGAGAATTATTAGAATAACTGTAAAAAATGTACTCATGAAAAAACACCTCAGTAATTAAGAATATGTCCCATCTTGTCTCTTTTTGTTTTTAGATAGAACAGGTCGTAGGCGGTAGCGTCCACCTGTATAGGGACACGCTCCTTTATTTCTAGTCCGAAGCCGCTGAGTCCGTATACTTTGTCGGGATTATTGGTCAGCAGTCTCAGTGTCTTGCAGCCTAAGTCGCGGAGTATCTGTGCGCCGATATAGTATTCGCGCATATCTCCCGGGAAGCCCAGAGCAAGGTTAGCTTCAAGGGTATCCATGCCCTTGTCCTGCAATTCGTAGGCGCGGAGCTTATTGATAAGTCCGATGCCGCGTCCTTCCTGACGCATATAGAGGAGTATTCCGCGTCCTTCTTTTTCTATCTGCGACATAGCCGCAGCGAACTGCTGCCCGCAGTCGCATTTAAGTGAGCCGAAAGCGTCACCTGTAAGGCATTCGGAGTGTACACGGCAGAGGATATCCTGTCCGTCGCCGATATCGCCCTTTACAAGTGCAACATGGTGTTCACCGTTGAGCTTGTTAACATAGCCGAGAGCACGGAATTCACCGTATTTTGTAGGCAGCTTTGTGTTTGCAACGCACTCTACCAGGTGATCGTGTACTTTTCTGTAGTCCTTGAGAGCCTGTATGGTGATGAACTTCATGCCCCATTCCTGAGCCTTTTCCTGTAGCTCGGCAGCTCTCATCATAGTGCCGTCGTCACGCATTATCTCGCAGCACAGTCCGCATTCTTCAAGACCTGCAAGGCGCATAAGGTCAACTGTAGCCTCTGTGTGTCCCTCACGTTCGAGGACACCGTTTTTCTTTGACATGAGCGGGAACATATGCCCGGGCTTGCGGAAGTCATCAGGCTTTGCATCGGGTGATACTGCCATACGTGCGGTATAGCCGCGTTCAGCAGCCGATATGCCTGTTGTGGTGTCAACGTGGTCTATTGATACCGTAAATGCTGTGCAGTGGTTATCGGTATTGTAGTCTACCATTTGGTGCAGATGCAGCTTATCGCAGAGCTGCGCACTCATAGGCATACATATAAGACCTTTTGCGTGAGCTGCCATGAAGTTTACATTCTCTGTAGTTGCGAACTGAGCAGCGCATATCATATCGCCCTCATTTTCTCTGTCCTCATCGTCAGTGACGAGGATGATCTCGCCGTTTCGGAGTGCCTCGCAGGCTTCCTCAACAGTGTTGTACTTGAACATTAAAATTACTCCTTATCAATTTTGATCTTGCCTGTTTTGACCGAGAAGCCGATATTGCAGTTTTCAACTGCGATGCTCAGGCTCTGGGAAGCATCTTTTTTGCTTTCGTCCTTGACATCGTAGTTCTTTATGCCTGTTACCTCGATATTTCCAGTATCAGCCTTGACGCTGATATCTGCCCCGTCTGAGCCGTTGAGCGGCAGACAGAAGGTTATATTTCCGGTTTCAGCCTTTATGTCGGTATTGGCTTTATAGGTAATATTGCTCATGGTGATATTGCCTGTGCCGCACTTTATCTCTGAGGCATCTGTGATCTCAATATCCGAGAATGTGATATTACCTACGCCTACATCAGCAGTAAAGCTTCCTGATATATTTTCGAAATCCACATCTCCCGTACCGCAGACAGCCTTGTAATCGGTAACGTATGATGGAACAGTTACATAAGCATCATAAACGATATAGCAGTCGGGATAGTTTTTACTGAACCATGTGTCTATATCTTCACCTGTGTTTGCCTCAACAAGCGTCATTATCTGCTCATTGTCCTTTATCTCGGACTTGATGTCGATGTGAGTGTTTATCTCGTCCAAGATCTCCTGAGTATCGCCATATATATTATAGATGACAGAGTAACCCGACTTGTTGTCGCCTGAGTGCTCGATAACTATCTTGCCGTTTGGAATCTCTACCGTTGCAGTTGATACTTCCTCAGGAGTATCAAACAAATAGTTGTTCATGTATCTGGTGTTTATTTTATATTTGCTTTCGAGGTCTTCTGTATCTAAAGTAACTTCGGCGGGAGCAGTGCCCGAGCTTTCGTTTTTCTTGTCGGCACAGCCTGTAAGCACAGCCGAAAGGATAAGTGACGATGCCAACAATGCTTTAATTGCTTTCATAGCTGATTTCTCCTTTAATATCCGTTTTTCATAAGAAATTCCATGGTGATGCCGCCTGTTTTGGGAGATTCCGCAGGCTTCATCAGTTTTTCCACATACTTGCCTATGATATCGTTTTCAAGATTAACGATATCGCCCACCTTTCTGCTTCCGAGAATGGTCTGAGCGGCAGTATGAGGTATAATGGATACGCTGAAGGACGTTTCCGTCACTTTAGCGACCGTAAGGCTTATGCCGTCAATGGCGATAGAGCCTTTTTCAATGATATAATGCAGCAGCTCGGGTGCTACCGAGACAGTATACCATACGGCGATACCGTCATTCTTTATGTCGGTGACAGTACCTGTGCCGTCTATATGTCCCGATACTATGTGTCCGCCGAAGCGTCCGTTTGCTGCCATAGCACGTTCGAGATTGACAGGACTGCCCGATGTGAGCTTGCCAAGTGATGAACGGCTGAGTGTCTCGTTCATAACGTCTGCGCGAAAGACTCCGCCGCCGAAATGCGTAACTGTCAGGCATACACCGTTAACTGCGATACTGTCGCCGATATGGACATCTTCAAGGACTTTCTTTGCCTGTATCTCAATGAACGATGAACTGCCTGACTGCTTTACGGAGCTTACAGTGCCGATCTCCTCAATTATTCCCGTAAACATTCTTCAACCTGCTTTCTATGAGGATATCATCGCCTATTCTGACGATGTTGCCCTTTTCGAGCATTATGGCAGCTGAGGGGAAGGGGACTCCTTCGCCGCCTACAGGTGACTTGCCATTGCCGCCGAATATCTTAGGAGCAATATATGCCTGTATCTTGCTGACTATGCCATTGCTGAGGGCAGACCAGTTAAGCTCTCCGCCGCCTTCAAGGAGGATACTGTCTATCTTTTCGCTGCCGAGTATCTTCATAAGCTCTTTAAGGTCGACTCTGCCTTCTACAGGTGACGTCTTTATAACGCGGCAGCCTGCTTCTCTGAACTTTTCCGCGCTTGCTTCATCGTCCGAAACGGTAGCGATGATAGTGGGGACTTCCTTTGCAGTCCTTACTATATTACATTCATAGGGAGTCCTGAGAGCAGAGTCACAGATTATACGTACAGGGTTCCTGCTGTTTTCAAGTCGGCAGGTGAGCATAGGATCATCGGCAAGAACAGTTCCGACACCTACCATGATAGCACTGTGTCTGAGCCTTTCCAACTGTACCTGTTCACGGGCGGCTTCTCCTGTTATCCATTTGGACTGTCCTGTATAGCATGCTATCTTTCCGTCAAGTGTCATGGCGTATTTAAGAGTAACGAAAGGCAGACCTGTTGTGATATAGTGAAAGAATATCTCATTGAGCGCATCGCATTCGTCTTTGAGTATTCCCTCGGTAACATCAATGCCGTGCTCGCGGAGTATCTGAGTGCCCTTGCCTGCAACAAGAGGATTTGGATCAGATGAGCCAACGAATACGCGCTTTATGCCGTGAGCTATTACCGCATCGGTACAGGGCGGCTGCTTGCCGTGATGACAGCAGGGCTCGAGAGTGACATACATATCAGCTCCAGTGCAGTCTATACCGTTTTCATCGCAGTATGCAAATGCAGAGCGTTCTGCGTGGAGATCGCCGTATTTTTTGTGATAGCCGCTTCCTATTATCTCGCCGTCGCGGACTATGACAGCTCCTACCATTGGATTTGGAGATGTGAAGCCCATGCCTTTTTGCGCAAGTTCAAGGGCTTCAAGCATAAATTCTTCGTGAGTCATGTTATTTACCTTTTGAGTTTATTCTTCATTATTGTTGCTTCTGAAATTATTATTTCCGAAATACCTCATGTAGAAGTACATCACCATATATACCATTATAAATATTGGTATGGTTATGAGGATAAGTCTTGTGAAGTCGATACTGCCTTTTGAATAATACGAATATCCGCATCTGACAATAAGTGTTAAGAGGAAGCAGGACAGAATGTGTATAGGTAGTCGAAGCTTTGTTTTGAGTTTCAGGAGCGTAAACGATAACCCGTAGAGTATTGAAGCTCCGAACCATATAAGGACTGAGACCATAGTATCGTTAAGTCCTTTGTCGATTATGAGCATAGGAACAAAAATGACCGTTCCGAGACCAATGGAAAGGAATACGTTATGCAGGATATTCTTCACAGTAAAGCCCCCTTATATTTAAAAATAGAAAAAGCCCCGTAACTCGGGGCGTAAATACTTATTACTGCGCTTGTGCGCGGTCTATCTTCTTTCATCCGGACTTTACCGTCGGCTTCGGAATCTCACCGAATCAACCCATAAGGCTCGCAGGCTATACTGCCGGTCAGGAATTACACCTAACCCCGAAGATCAATTTATAGTTAAGAGTTAAGAGTTGAGAATTGAGAGTTAATGTGTCTGCTGCGCAGACTTATTTAAATAGCATCGCCGTTAGGCGATAAAATAACTGTCAACTCTAAACTGCCAACTCTCAACTGTTATTATATCACTATGTTATACATTTGTCAATATGCTATTGACTAAAAACACTTTTTGGGGTATAATAATTATATTACATCATAAGGAGTGTTTTTTAATGAGCGAATGTACACACGACTGCTCAAGCTGCGGAAGCGATTGCAGCAGTAGACAGGAGCCTCAGAGCTTTCTCGAAGAACCTAATAAAATGAGCAATATCGGCAAGGTCATCGGAGTTGTCAGCGGTAAGGGCGGTGTCGGCAAGACTCTCGTTTCTTCTCTTCTTGCAGTATCTATGCAGAGACTCGGCAAGAATGTTGGAATCATGGACGCTGATATCACAGGACCTTCTATACCAAAGGCTTTTGGTATACATCAGAAGGCTGATGCATGTGAATTCGGTATTATCCCTGCTAAGACAAAAATGGGACTTGACATCATGTCTATAAATCTTCTTCTCGAAAACGAGTCCGACCCTGTAGTTTGGAGAGGACCTGTTATTGCAGGAGTTGTAAAGCAGTTCTGGACAGACGTTATCTGGAAGGACATCGACTGCCTCGTAGTTGATATGCCTCCGGGAACAGGTGATGTTCCGCTTACTGTTTTCCAGTCTCTTCCTGTTGACGGCATCGTTATCGTTACATCTCCTCAGGAGCTTGTATCAATGATAGTTGAAAAGGCTGTAAAAATGGCTAAGCTCATGAATATACCAATACTCGGTATCATCGAGAATATGAGCTATTTTGAATGTCCTGACTGCGGCAAGCGTCACAGCATATATGGTGAGAGCCATATCGAGGAGATAGCTGCACAGTACGATATACCTGTACTTGCAAAGCTTCCTATCGACCCACAGCTTGCAAAGCTCTGCGATCAGGGTACTATAGAGCTCTTCGAGGGCGAGTGGCTTACAGAAGCTGCCGAGAAGATAGTTTCAATGGAAAAGTGATTAGTTTATAGTGCTTAGTGCATAGTTTTTAGTAAGGGCGGAGATTATCCGCCCTTTTGCTATGTTTAGGGGAAGCACACTGGGCGTCCGCAAACATACAACATTAATCAAGGAGCGGACGACCAATGGTCGTCCCTACAAATTCTAATCACTATGCACTAATCACAAATAACTCGTGAAATCATGTAAGAAAAAAGGGCGCACACTGTGCGCCCCTACAATTATGAATTATCTATATTTATAGACTGTTGCTGCCTCGAAGCCGTCAAGGAGAGTTGTCATTCTTCCGAATGCCATGCCTGTTCCCTTTGCAACGCAGTTTATTGAGTCCTTGGCGATATTGCAGCTTATACCCAGTGTACGCTTGATGAGCTGAGTAAGTCCACCTAAAAGTGCGCCGCCGCCTGTGAGAAGGAGTCCGTTATCGTAGATATCTCCTACAAGCTCAGGTGGAGCATCTTCAAGCACCTTTCGGATAGCTTCCATGATAGTGAATGTGTCGTCCTCGATAGCTTCAAACAGCTCTGTTTCACTGAGAAGCACCTGTGCAGGCAGACCCTTGAGGAGGCTTCTGCCTTTGACGATATATGTCATCTCATCGCTTGGGTCGTAGAGGTTGCAGAGTTCTATCTTTACCTTTTCGGCAGTTCTCTCACCGATAAGGAGCTTGTACTTGTTCTGCATATACTTGATGATAGAGCGGTCGATAGCGTTGCCTGCCACCTTTACGGTATGTGAAGTGACTACGCCGTTCATAGAAACGATAGCCACATCTGTAGTACCGCCGCCGATATCGACTATCATGTGTCCCTTAGCCTTTGTGATATTTACTCCTGCACCTATCATAGCCGCAATTGGCTCCTGTATAAGATATACCTGTCTTGAACCCGCGCTCTTTGCAGCTTCTACAACTGCACGGCTCTCGATATCAGTGATGAAAGAGGGGATACATATAACGATACGTGGCTTTACAAGCTGCTTGCCTGTAACTTTAAGTATGAACTCACGTATCATGCTGTGAGTAAGGTCATCGTCTGAGATAACACCTTCGCTTATAGGACGCTTAACAGCGATATAATCGGGATTTCTGCCTATCATCTCGTAGGCTTCCTTGCCGACAGCCAGAACTCTTTCAGTCCTTGTATTGTAAGCGATAACGGAGGGTTCGCTGAGAACTACTCCCTTATTGCCCATTGTCATAACGATATTGGAAGTACCGAGGTCGATACCGATATCAGTGTTTGCCATTTTTCTCTTCCTTTCTTACTGCTCAAAGGGGGAAGGTGACTTCTTTGTCCCTGCAAGCATATGGCGCAGGCAGGTATACCGCCTTGTGCGCTTGTTGTTGTCTACCATTTTATATATATTCTCCTCACTGCCTATGACTATGAGGAGCTTTTTTGCTCTTGTAACGGCTGTGTACAGCAGATTTCTGTAGCACAGCTTGTCAAATCCGCCCATTATGGGGAGTATGACCGCTTCAAATTCGCAGCCCTGACTTTTGTGTACTGTAACTGCGTAGGCAAGGTCTACCTGTGAAAGCAGGTCAAATGTATATGTAGCCTTTCTGCCGTCAAAGTCTATGACAGCAAGTGAGCTTCGGTTGTCTATGCTTATGATGCGCCCGATATCACCGTTGAATATGCCTGCGCCCTGTTCGCCTTCCTTTGACCATGTGATGTCGTAGTTGTTCCGTGTCTGCATTACCTTGTCACCCTCACGGTAGGTGTAGACGTAGCCTTTTTTCTCCTGCTTGTTTTTTGCAGGGGGATTTATCTGATCCTGCAAAAGCTTGTTAAGCTCCACAGTACCAGTAACGCCTTTGCGTGAAGGCGTGAGTATCTGTATATCCTCAGTTGGGGAGTACTTATAGGCTTTGGGCAGTCTTGTCTTTACAAGGTCAACTATGAGCTGGAGTGCCTGCTGATAGTCGGTGCGCTTGAAGAAGAAAAAGTCCGAGTCCTTTCGCGTAAGGTCTGGATATTCTCCTGCAACTATCTTATGTGCATTGGTAACTATACAGCTTTTCTGAGCCTGTCGGAATATCTCTTTCAGCTCAGTAACAGGAACTATACCGCTGTCGATTATATCGCCGAGAAGATTTCCTGCGCCAACTGACGGTAGCTGATCGCTGTCGCCCACCATTATAAGTCGGCAACCCAGTCTTACTGCGCGGAGGAGCTTCTCAAAGAGCACAACGTCCACCATTGACATCTCGTCAATAACAAGCACATCGCAGTCAAGGGGATTGTTCTCGTTATGGGCAAAGGTGAGCCTGTCGCCCGAGTCGTAGACTACTTCGAGGAGACGGTGTATGGTCTTTGCCTCACAGCCTGCCAAGTCGGACATACGCTTTGCAGCTCGTCCTGTAGGAGCAGCAAGGAGTACCTTCATACCTCGTTTCTCAAATATGGATATTATAGCGTTGAGGGTAGTGGTCTTACCTGTACCCGGACCGCCTGTAAGCACCATAAGTCCACATGATACCGCAGTCGTTATAGCCTGACGCTGGAGCTTTTCATATTTGATGTTATGCTCCTCTTCCTCGATATCAATGAGGGTATCATAGTTGAAATCCTCGGGTGAGGAGAAGTCTTTGAGAATGTGTATCCTGTCGGCAATGAAGCTTTCAGCATAGTAATAATCGGGGAGATAGACGAATTCTATCTCATTTTTTATGTATTCAAACAGCTCGTCATCATCGAGAGCTGCGTTGTAAGCTGTGTAAAAGTCACTTTCGGACACTCCGAGAGTGGACTGTGTTTTCTGTGCAAGGACTTCAAGAGGAAGGCAGGTGTGACCTATGCCGCCGTTAGCGCGGAGTATATATTGTATGCCTGCAATAATGCGCTTGTTGTCATTTCGCGGTATATGCAGGTCGTGAGCGATAGTGTCGGCACTGTTGAAGTCGAGCTCGATGTAGTCAGTGCAGAGCAGGTAAGGGTTGAGCCTGAGAAGTGTCATCGCGTCCGAGCCGTATTTCCTGTAGGCATTCATTGCATATCTTGACCTGACCTCATACTGTGACAGGAATGACATGAGATTGCGCAGGCAGAAGAGCTTCTGTGCCTCTGCGGCTATCTCGTCGCACTTCTTTGGTGATATGCCTTTTATCTCCGCAAGTCTGAAGGGGGAATTTTCCATTATATCAAGTGTGCGGTCGCCGAATACTTCCACTATTTTCTTTGCAAGTCCCGGACCTATGCCCTTGACAGCTCCCGAAGCAAGATATTTCTCAATATTCACAACAGTTGCAGGGAGTTTTCTCTCGCAGTAAACTGCGCTGAACTGAGTGCCGAAGCGTGGGTGAGTGATGTAGTTGCCTTCGAGGATAAGTCCTTCGCCCTCTTCAATGTCGCCAAGCTCTCCCACAACTGTGATAAGCTCGCCGCCTGCATCGAGGTCAAGGACGATATAGCCGTTATTCTCATTTTTATAAAGGACATTTTCGACTGTGCCCTCAATGTGAAGGACCTCATGCTCCACGTTTTTCACCTCTGCACATAAAAATACATTTTATATTATAACATAAAAGCAGAAAAATAGCAACAGGCGCGGAGAAAAATTTGCCTGATATTTGAGTGTAGCGCGGAAAAGGCAGCGGGGGCTCCCCGCTTATATCACATAATTCAGAAAATAGCAACAGACGCGGAGAAAAAAAGATGCCTATTTTTTATACGGCTTTTTTAGATATGGTTCAATATCATCGGGTGATATAAGCTTTGCGGAGTGGTAGCGGTCACAGAACTCGTTGCAAAGCTGCAATTGCTCGGCACTTCCGCAATAGTCTATGAGCAGGATAGTATCAGCTATGAGACTTCCGTCCTCGATTATGGTGGAAAGGTAGTCAAGCCGTTCAGAAAGCTCGCTATCTTGAGAAAAAATAGGCAGTACAGTGCAAAGGGGATAGCTTTTGCCTCTGTGTTTTGAGCATATAAAAAGGCATATGAGTTCGGCTGCGGCTATAACAGCAACAACTATTATAGCGATCATCTCGGGTGTTTTCATTTCAACCACTCCTTTCCTGTTATTATATGCACAAAGCAGGTGAGTGGTTACGAAAAGGGAGCTTATAAAGGTTTTCGTATCAAAAAGTAATTGCCGCATTTAATGAAGCCGAGTTTTTCGGCTGTTCTTGCTGAACCGAGGTTTGAACGCTGACAAGTCCATGCAGGACGCTTTTCGTGGAGCATCTCCCTTATGGCAGCAGCTGCGGCGATAAAAGCCATTCCGCGGCGGCGATAGGCTTCAGCAGTCTCGATACCGATGTCACATTCCAAGCTGCTTGAAGCAGCCGAAAATGCCCACGACGCAGGCTCGTTTCCGTGCATAATGCATATGCCCCTGCCGCTTTTGCTGTATTCAGCGTAGTCTTTCCAGTAAAACGAGGGTACGACTCTTCCCGTGAGCCTGTTGAAGAGCTTCTCATCTATACTGTGCAGGGAATAACCGTCAGGGATATCAAAATCGGGAGCTTTGTCATGGGGATAGCAGTATTCATCTCGTGGGATAAGCTCCACTCCGCCATATTGCAGGAGTTTATCTGCCAGTGTATTGTCCTGACATAGAAACTTAAATTGCTCGGATATTATGAGCTCATGTATCTCGCGGATATCGTTTTCATCGGGAGTTCCGTAAATAAAAGTAAAATTGCCCCTGTGACGTATGAGTACAACGCTTTCGCTTTTGTTTGTGTATATGCAGCCGCTCTGTCTGCCCTCCGTCACTGCCATTGGATAGACTCTGCAAAAAGGTGAGTCCTGGGCAAGTGTTAAAAATCGGCTGTATTCTGAAACAGGTATTTCTTTCATGTTATCACCTCTGAGATAATTAAAAGCTCCCGTTTCGGGAGCTTTGAGTTATATGAGTTTGTTCACGTACGGTATGAATTTCAGCCCCTTTGTTATCAGATAAGAGATAACGAGGGTGAGCAGGCAAATACCAATAGTAGATATCGTACCGCCGTGTTCAAATGGATTGAACTTCATAACTAAGAATATATATCTGAGTACTGCCATGTGCAGAAGATAGATGCCGAATGAGCAGTTATCAAGCTCTGCGGCGATCTTATCAATAACAGGCACGGGCTGATTTTTCGTCTTTCTGAGAAATCCGAATAAAGCTACAGCTGCTGCAACATACAGTGGGAAGGAGTAAACTCCGAGAAGATTTATCATCTTGCCGCTTGTTTCGGGTGCAGCCTCTGAATTATTGTAAGCGTGTACAGTAAGCATTGCGATTATGCCGAGACAAATCACAAGCATGAGTCCGCTTGCTCTTTTCGGGAGCTTTATTATTCCCGTATGAAGAGCGTGACCTAAGAAGAAGTAAAGCGGATAAACGGTATATACACATATGTAAAACGGCAGCTTTTTACCTGCGATTGTTTCTATAAACGGTATTAACGAAGCAAATATCGTATAGATGAGCAGGATATATTTAAGCTGTGCTGCTGTGGCATTTCCACTGATCATCTTGTATATTGGCAGCATAAGATACAGTGCGAAGAGTAAATAGATGTACCACATATGCATCCAGCCGCTGCCGAAGAAGATAGCGTCGATCGAATCAGTGAACATTTTGCCCACGCCGCATTTTTTTATAAATACACCGTCGAATACTGCGAACAGTATCGAAAATACTACCAGTGCAACTGCCATTCGCAGTATGTATTTACCGAAGAGCTTTTTCATCGAGAGCACACGTTTGCTGTCCAGCAGAAGTGCTCCCGAAGCCATTACAAAGCAGGGGACAGCCCACATCATACAGTTTCTCACAGTCATCATAGCTCCCTGAGAACTTATATCAGAGGAATACATATTTGCTGCAAGGAATGTGTGGAGAACAGTTACTGCAATACAGGCTAAAGCTTTAAGACGGCTCAGATATAGTATTCTGTTATTCATATATTATCAGTTGTTTGTTACGAAACCACTTCCGCAGCCTGCGTCGGGATTTGTAGCGAAGCCGCTTCCACAGCCTGCATCGGGATTTGTAGCGAAGCCGCTGCCGCAGCCTGCATCAGGATTTGTAGCGAAGCCGCTTCCACAGCCTGCATCGGGATTTGTTGCGAAGCCGCTGCCGCAGCCTGCATCAGGATTTGTTGCAAAGCCGCTTCCACAGCCAGTGTCGGGATTTGTTGCAAAGCCACTTCCGCAGCCTGTATCGGGAGTCTGTGTAGCAGGAGCCTGCTGCTGAGCAGGTGCATATGTTGTTTCTTCAACGTATGATGCGTCTATGTTATTGTTTGCATCAGGATCGAGCTCGTGGATAGCTTCTGTAGACTCAGGAAGAATAGCAGCCATTTCCTCTGCCTTCTTTGTATCTACTTTTTCCTTTGTGCTCTTTGAAGTGTACTTGATAAATGCTATGCCGTCCTCAAAGCGGATCTCAGCGAGCTTGTCGATGTCATCGAATGGGAAGTTATGAAGAACAGCTTCTGTCTTGTCAGCGAACTCTATCTTTACAGAGTACTGGAGAGTAGCGATCTTATCGGACTCACCGTATGTTATGTCACTTACCTTCTTAGGCACATAGTAAAGTGTGCGTTTTTCGTCCTTTGCGAAAGAGTCCTTTTCTTCAAGCATATTCTCAGGATACTCTTCCTCTGTTTCAGCCTTTACTGTGAAGCTTACGATCTCCTTGTCTGTCTTGTTTTCAAGGTCAGCGACCAATACATCTGAACCCTCTGCCTTTTTACCGATAAGCTTGTATTCCTCAGCAACTGTAGTTGCCTCTGTAGTTGGCTCTGCAGTAGTTGTCACCGATGTAGTAGCCTCAGGTATATTTGCAGATTGTGTAACACTTCCGCAGCCTGTGAGCACAAGTGCAGAAATGAAAGCGATTATTGCTATTTTCTTTCTCATAATATTATCTCCTTTTACTTGATCTCGCCTAATTTCTGTAATGGCCATTCGGTATGACCGTAAGTAAGGGCGAAACCGTTTTTACCTGTCTCTAATGTATAATCAGGATCATATACGTAAGTTGCTCCGTTTTCGATTATCTCTACCCAGCCGTGAGGTCCGTATCCGCCTAATTTAAGCGGTACCTGACCGTTTATGAGATGTGCGTCATAACCGAGGAGTTTTGCCATTTCGCAGAACATAGCAGCAAGAACATAGCAGTTGCCCTTTGCTACAGCGTTTGCATTTCCGTTTCGTGAGTTAAATCCGTAATCGGCTGCCTTCTGTAATGTGAGCTTGCTTGCGTCCTTCTCCCACTCTACATATACAGCTGTTATACCCTTGTTCGAGCAGTCAATGAAAGCGTCTTTCAGAGTCTTTATGTTCATCTGCTCCATTCTTGCCTTGGCAAGAGGATAAGCGCAGGTAGTAGTTGTAGTCGTAGTGGCTGTTGTTGTCGTAGTTGTAGTTACTGTCCACTGTGCCTTTGAAGCGTAATAATCCTTCTTCGGCACTACGACCTGAGCAAGAACAGCTGCTGCAAAGCTTACAGTTGAGTTTGCATTGTATTCAGTAGCCGAAACTGTTACAGTACCCTTTGAGTACTTGACTGAGTCAACTCTGAGATCGGGAACAGCTATAGTTTCAGGTGCTGTGCTTGAAAGCTTTGTAACGTATCCCATATTAACATAACCTGATATACCCTTATATGTAACATGACCGAAGTTTCCGTCGGCTGTTCCGTTTGCATAAGTTATATTGAACTTTTCACCGGGAGATATGGTTGCGAGTATAGCAGAAGCCGCACTGTGTTCTTTTCTGACATTAAGTCCCTGATCTACTGTAGGACCTGTTGTATAGAGACCTGCATATGAATTGCTGCAGCCGCAGCTGAGCTTTGTTAATGTACCGTTCTTTGTGTACTTGGCAGGATCAAAGTAAGCAGGCTTTACAAGGAGAACAGAGTCCTTGAAGAAGTCGTCATTGTACTTCGCTGTGTACTTATTTACTAATTCTTCCGAGAAATAAGGTGAGAGAGCTGTTTTGAGTTCAGCTGTTGATTTCACCACAGTACCTCCAGCCTGAATATCAAGCTTTTTAAGAGTATCTGTGATACCGTCATTTATCCTTTCGGTAACGGACTTGAAACTAAGTGTTCTGTCAGTTGTGAGGATACGCTTCCTGAGTGCGGTTACATCGTAAACATCAACGACCTGATCGAGGTTGATGTCAGCGACCTTGAACTGCTCCTCTGTGATGTCGTGCTTGCCGAGCACATATCCCTGTAAAATGTCGAGGTCGGCGGAAGTGATAGAACCGTCCCCGTTGATGTCACCGCTGACAGCTGCATATACGGTTGCAGGGAATATTGATGTAGCTGCCATAGCAGCTGAGAGAACAAAACTCAACAGCTTTTTGTTATTCATAAATATCTTCCTTTCATGGGTTGTTTTGCGTTCTATATTAACATAACGAAAAGTTTTTCAGAAATGTGACAAAAAAACGAAAAAAGATTTTTACCATTTTGAACAAATTTTGGTATTATGTTTGATATAAAGGCTTTTTTCGCTCTGTCACGCGAAAAAATCATGCATAAAAGGTCAGTATAGTGAAGAAATTTCCAGTGAAAGTGAATCGTCATGCATAGATACGTAACTGTCATCTTCCTGTCTGAATACAGCTTCGTCACCGTGGCTTATGAGCTCAAATGAGCCATGAGGGAATGAAGAGCTGCTGTTTTTGATGAAAAACAGATAAGTATCTCCCACGTACTCTTTTCCTGCGCAGCCGCCGCCGTCATATATGGAATAATTCTCGGCATCGGGAAGGAGAACATATCTGTGATGCTTTATATATTCTTCTCCGTTGATATATCCGCCGCTTACGAAAAGAGTTATTCTGTCATCAGGTGTAAGACTTCCTTTAAATACCTCTGTGATAGTGATATTTTCGGCAGTATAAGCTTCGCCGTCAATAGAAGTATACACTATTTTGTTGACTTTTGCAAGTACAACTGCATTTGATTCACTGAACATATCGCGTATTTTTTCGTCAACAGGAGTATAAGAGTTTCCGCCTTTTTCTTCTCCGTCTCTGCCAACGCCGTTGCCTGATGAAAGAGCTTCAACAGGCAGTATTTCATCACGGACATCATATTTTACATCAATGTCAACGGTCATATCTTTTCCAGTTGCTCCCGATTCGACCTCACCTGCACTCGCTTTTGATGATGTGGTAACAGTTGTTGTCTGAGACTGAGGAGCAGGCTTTGTAGTAGTTAGATGATGCTGGGATTCGCGTGTTGTAGTAATTCTTACGCTTGGAGTTTTTGTTGTCCTTGCAGGTTTTTGTGTATGCTCTGTCGGTTCGGGCTCATTATTTTCAGAATCGTCTGCTTCTGTTGTGACAGTTGAGTTATCGTCATCTGTCTTTGCAGGATCGGTGGAAACTGCCTTGGAAGCAGTTGTGGTCTTGCTTTTATCCTTGCCCACAGCAGTTGTTGTGACAGCTGACGAATTGTCAGCAGTAGTCTGTACAGAAGCCTCTATGGAAGTTGCAGCCGTTGTAGTTTCGATAGTGTTATTATCGTTGAACATATCCGGATCGGGCTTAGGTATGCGTGTTATTGCGGCAATTACCAGTGTAAGCATTGCGGCAGAAGCCACAGTACGCATAATGAGAGGGAATATGGGCTTCTTTATCTTTTCGGGTTTGCGCTTTCTGTATTCGTCTGAAAACTGTTTTTTTCTGTCAGGATCGGGTATGTCGAAAGCTTCGAGCAGTTTTTTCTTTTCTTTATCTGTCATTTAAGCTCCTCCTTTCCCATATACTCGTGCAGCGTACCGAGGATACGATTTATCCTGCGGTTAAGTGCGAAACGCGAGATATTATACAGCTTAGCCATTACGTTTACGGGTACTTCATTTATATATTTAAGAAGTATCAGTTCTCTGTCGTCCTCTGAAAGCTGTGTGAGAGCGTTTTTGAGTTCGAGGTCAGAGAGTACGTTCTCCTCGATATTTTCCGATGAAGCTTCTGTATCTGTCAGTTCATCGGTCTTATGCTTTCTGAATTCATCAGTGCAAAGGTTGCCTGCGATAGTGTAGAGGAGTTGTAATGTCTTGTCGATATTGCTGTATTGAGGGTGTTCAAGGTAACGGAGGAATGTCTCCTGAGTAATATCCTCAGCAGTCTCTTTATGCTTTACTTTAAGGTAACAGTAGCGGTATATTTTATCGTATTGTTCATCAATATCAAATGCCAAAGAGACACCTCCTCCATAGTCTTAATTTTATACATTATTACATTATAACACATAATAATAAATAAAGCAACCAAGGAGAGAATTTTTTTGAAATTTCGTAATTAGGAATTATTTTGTCCGCCTATACGGACGAATATATAGTGTTAATGCCGGTTAACCAGCGGCAATACTGCTTAATAAGCAGTTGTGCAGTCTTAAAAACAGGGGAACTTTGAAAAAAGTCCCCCTTCTGATTATCCCCCTTACAGGATATGTTTTATTAAAGCTGCAAAGTGCAGTTACAGCTTATGAGAGTGAATTGAGTACGCCGATGAAAACAGGGATTGATGTCTGTGTATCTATGATACAATAAACAAAAGGTCTGTCAAGGATAACTTCCTTTTTGATCTTAGGCTCTATGGATACTGCATTGTCCTGCATAGCCACAAGGGTCGCAGCAGCAGCCTTTGTGCCGTTTTCGTCAAGGTCTATGAATGTCTTGTGGATTACATAGCCTATGCAGATAGGGTGTACGTCTGCAATAGCAGACATATTTGTAAAATCAGCAGTTTCATCACCCCTGTTGAAAGCAGTTGGCATACCCATGTTTATCAGATAGTCTGAAATATCTTCTCCGTATTCGCATTTGAACTTAGGTAGTTTTACCTGAGCTTTTTCGTAATTATCCTTGTAGCTGCCGAGGATATTGCTGAGCTTTTCGGGAGTAAGGTCTGCCACATACTGTTCAACGGAAGTGCCTTCTTTGGGGAGAAGAGCTGCAAAGGCATATTTTCCGCCGCTGTAGTATTTCAGCATACCGTCGGTATCTTCGTCGCCGATATAGACTTCATCGCTGCAAAGCATTTTAGCCTCCTGCTCTGTGCCGTTGGCAGCAGTGAATTTATCGTCTTTGATCTGATATTTTTCGTATTGCTCCATCCATTCTGCCTCGAAAGCAACAGCGTTAACAAGGTACATAACATCGTCATCGCTGATTTGATTGAGGATACTCGGTATCATCTTGTGAGTCTTTTCGTTTACCCAGCCGTTTACGTCATCAAGAGTTGTATCATCGAAAGGTGCTACGTAGTACTCACTATCGTAGTAGTCAACGCATTTCTGGATAAACTCGGGGCGTGCCTGTATACGATAAGGATTGTTGATAGCCCAGATAGAATTAGCTGTACTCATTGACCACTTGTTATATTCTGATTCTTTGGGGTTAATAGTTCTTTTGCGCTGAGCAAGCAGGTATTGGTCAAGTTCCTCTATGGACATTCCGTTGCCGAGGACTTGTTCCATTTCTTCAAGAGTCTTGCCGTTAGCACCGTTGGCTGTCATTGCCAGAGCCTGCATTATGGAATAAGGAGAGATCATACTGTTTTCGCCCTGTTTTGTAGTGGCTTTCAGCATATCTACAGTGAATTTCATCTGACTTTCGATGAATTTTTCGTCAGCGTCTTTACCTTCTACAGCGGACTTGTTTATGCCTGCACAGAGATTTCTTGAATTTGGAGCATAACTCGGCACGGGGACACTGCCGATACACTCGATAAGCATTTTTCTCATTGCACTAAGGTCGAATATATCAAGTTCGCCGTCCTCGTTTACATCGGCATTGCTGATGTTTTTGAGTTCACCGCTGCCTTTGAGCCAACGCTGATACATTACCATGTCAGCAAGATTGAAGGAAGTGTCACCGTTTACATCGCCTTTTATCGGCTCTTCAAGTGCGCTGACAGTTCCTGCGATACCTGCTGGAATTGCAATACAAGCAGCCATAACTGCTGAAATGAGCTTTATGAATTTCATATAAAAACCTCCTCTTATTTACTTTAGCGAAATCATTCACTTTTCATATACATTAACGTAAAAGAAGGGGAGATGTGCGGCTTTGAATGTAAACATTCTGTGAACATAACTTGTTTGACAAAAATTCCTGCTCATGGTATAATTTATATACTATTTAAGTTCGTTTTTATCATAAAGGAGAAAAACTATGAAAAAGGTCGTTTCATTATTATTATCACTTGCAATGATAACGGTTTTAGCATCATGTTCAGACGAAAAAGGCAAAAACAGTACTGAAAATGCTGAAACAACACAGGCTGCTGAAACAACAACGACTGCTGCTGAGGTTACAACAGAAAAAAGCAGTGATGCGCAGTTAAAATATGAAAAGTATGCTTCCATGACTCCCGAGGAGATAGTTGCACAGCTCACTCTTGAGCAGAAAGCAGCTCAAATGGTTCAGCCTGCTATATATATGGTCGCAGATGAGCCCGAAGCTATTATGAAAGAGGAGGATTTCGGCAGCGTTCTCGGTGAGCTTTCGGGTATGGAATTCACTTGTCAGGAGTGGCAGGAGATGACGAATGAGCTCCAGAAAGGTGCTATAAATTCAGAAGCAGGTATACCTTTCATATACGGAATGGATCACGCTCACGGCGTGAATTATTGCCTTGACTCTGTAATATTCCCACATAATATCGGTATCGGAGCAGCCAACGATGAGGAACTCACATATAAAATGGGACAGATAGTTGCTGATGAAGCAAAAATATGTCATATCCCGTGGAATTTCTTCCCTGTGGTCACCCCCTCTGTTGATCCTCGCTGGGGACGTACATACGAGTGCTACAGCTCTGATCTTGATATCATATCAAAGCTCGGTTCTTCGTACATAAAGGGCTATATCGACGGCGGCGGAATTACCTGTGCAAAGCACTTCTTTGCAGAGGGAAGTGCCGCATACGGTACAGGTGAGGACTCAATGAACGGTGAACAGTTCGTTGACAGACTTATCGACCGCGGCGAGGCTACACTTTCAGATGATGAGATAGACAAGCTTCTGAAAGTATATCAGGATATGATAGACGCAGGTACACAGACTATAATGATAAGCCATGCTTCACTTAACGGTGTCAAGATGCACGAGAACAAGAAGTACATAATGATGCTCAAGGAAGAAATGGGCTTTGAGGGCTTTATCGTCAGCGACTGGGAGTCTATCCAGAATATACCTGACAAGTCATATGAGGAGCAGGTCATAGCTGCTATAAATGCAGGTATAGATATGCTCATGGAGCCAAACAAGTTTGACGAAGCAAGAGATGTTATCATCGACGCTGTTAAAAACGGTGATATAACCGAGGAGCGTGTAAACGATGCAGTTACACGTATAATCAAGGTAAAGAAGGACTACGGTTATTTTGATGATCCGTTGTTTGAGAAGTCTGCCACAAAGCAGAAGGAAACAGGCTCAAAGGAATACAGAGAGGTGGCTGAAAAGCTTGTTGAGGAGAGTCTTGTGCTGCTGAAAAATGAGAATAGTGTCCTTCCTATAAAGAGCGGTTCATCTGTATATGTTATAGGTCCTGCTTCCGACGATGCAAGCGCACAGTGCGGCGGCTGGACTCTTGACTGGGCTGAGAGCTACACAAAGGATATCCCGGGAGCAACTACCATACTTGAAGGCTTCAAGGAAGTTGCCGAGGAGTACGGTATTACCGTTATAACAAATCCAAAGGAAGCCGAGAAAGCAGATGTTGTTGTAAACGTTGTGGGTGAACAGGTCTACTCCGAGTGGAACGGCGATACAGAGGATATGGAGCTTTGCGGCAAGCTTGGACTTGAAAAGAATCGTATGGCTATTGACGAAGCAAAAAAGCTCGGAAAACCAACTGTTACCTGTATCGTTGCAGGCAGACAGGTGATACTCGACAAGGCTGACCTTGACAGCTGGGACAGCGTGGTAATGTGCTATCTCCCGGGCTCTGAGGGCAAGGGTGTAGCAGATGTGCTCTGCGGCGGAAGCAAGTTCACAGGAAAGCTTCCGAGCCCGTGGTATGAGTCTGTTGACCAGATAGGTACGGATAAATGCTGGTTAGAAAAAGGCTTCGGACTTGAATACTGATAATGCCTCCATTTAACCGTGGAACTTATATAGAATTTTTTTACATGAGCTATTTAGGGAAACTTTTGAAGAAGTATTTCTCTGGATTCTTTTAAGACCGTTATTTAATTTTTTCTTTAACAGAGCCATATAAAAAGAGCTGCCCCTTTGTAGATACTTACAAAGGGGCTCTGTTATAGAAAAAATCAGCTAAAAGTCTTTGGAAAGGGGTTCGGGGAAGAACCATTCTTCAGAAAGGTTTTCCCCGATAATTTCATATTAAATTTCTATATTAAGTGTCATAGTTAGGTGGCTATACACCGCGTTCTAATTCGACTGTTTTTCTGCGCCAGTCATTAGTGGCTGTTTCGTAAGCCTTATCGAAATATGAGTTGGCGTCTTCGTGCCTGCCCATTTTTTTCAGGCAGCGGGCTTTATCGAGGAAAACGCCGAAGGAAAGCTGCTCGTCTTTGGTATATTTGTCCAGAAGCTTTAAGGCATTTTCGTATTGCTCGTGTATCATTAGCGATTCAAAATAAGCCGTATCCATAAAATAATCCGTGATCTCGTTCATGCCGCGGTATTTTGCGAAATATCGCTCACTGTTCCTGAGCTGATCCTCCAGCATTTTTTTGTCATTGCGTCCTGCATAGAGCTGCACCCAGAGTACGCAAAGCATTACGATATTGTGCTGTGCAGGCAGAGACTCGGGATTTTTAGCCTGTAACTGCATGAAGTCAATGTCGGCTATCTCAAGTTTTTCCTCAGCTTTGTCGAATTGTCTCAGAGACATATATGCTTCCGCAAGAAACATGGCATACTGATTGGTATAGGCGGTATATTTCCGCGGTTCTGCACGACAGAATGTGAGCTGCTCTTCCATTTTTGAGATAACGTCGTCAGAGTATCCGCAATCGGCTATCTTTTGCAGTATCTTACGGAAAACGCTGTACTGCTTATTCAGCCGAGGAAGAATAATGAGCCGCGCTATAAGGTTGGCTATCACAGAGCCAACTGCAGCAAACACCACGCGAAAGGCTATAGTATTGGATCTCTGTCCGCTGATGATATCAATAAGAGATGTCAGCGAAAAGATGATAATGAACATAATTGCCCATCGCATGAATAATGAAGTGAAAATAAGTATATACTTATTAGTTTTTGGAGAAGGTTCTTTCATATTCTATCATACTTCATAAAATGAAGCCCTTTCTTAAAGTAGGTATCGGCAAACAGCCTGTATATCCGAATGTCAGGGAGCTGCATAACAGCTGTTATGCATTGCAAAATACTTTTACCCCAAGGGATTATAACACAAAACACTGTAATTGTAAAGAGGCATTAACGTACAAAGGCTCCGATAGAAGTTCGGAGCCTCTGACGTTTTGAAATGGAAGAACAATTATTGATTGATAACAAGTTTTCTTAAAAATACAAGGTCAAAAACATCAGCAACGCCGTCTTCGTTGCAGTCGCACATAGAGCGTAGTCTTACCTTGCCAAGCAGAGCTCTCTGCAAGTAAACAAGGTCTGCAATATTGACTTCACCGTCATGGTTGATATCGCCAACGAGCTTTTCGGGTTTCACAGTAGTTGTTGTGGTAGATGTAGTCTGTGAAGTTGTTGAAGTCGTTGATGCAGCTGACGAAGTATTTGTTGCAGATGTGGAAGTTTCTGTAGAAGTAACCGTTGTTGTCGTTGTCGTAGGCTTTGATGTAGTTGTAGTTGTAGTAGTGGTAGGTTTTGATGTAGTCGTGGTGGTCGTAGTTGTGGTTGTAGTAGTCGGTTTTGAAGTAGTAGTAGTAGTTGTTGTTGTTGTCAGCTTTGATGTGGTCGTTGTGGTAGTCGTTGTCGCAGATGTGGTGGTTGAAGAAGTTATCTGAGGTGTATAAACATAATCAGTCTCAGATATTTCGGGATAATTCAGAGGAGTGATAGTATAGATCGCCTCAGGAGTATGATTTTTGTTAAAGTTCTTCGAGCCTTTCAGGAAGTAATCATACTTTATCTGACGGCCGTTCTTGCCGTCAAGGTCGTCCCATGTAACGTCCATGGCATACCAGATACCGTCCTCCATTTTGACATAATTCCACATATGAGCGGATTGTTCTTCTTCGTTAAGATTACCGAAAACGCATACACAAGGGATGTCAAGCCTGTCACATATGAGTTTGAATGCTTCGGAATATCCCTCGCAAACTACTCCCGGTTCAACAAGAGCACCAAGTGCTGAACTGCTGAATTTTGCCTCAGTATCATAATTAGTGAAATTAGCTATGTAATCATGGATACTTTTCAGTTTTTCATATCTTGTTTCGCCTGAGATATCAACTTTTTCAAGAGCCTCTTCAAGTCTTTCTCCGTATTCCTTAGCTTCATCTGCTGAGTCAAAGCAGCTCATATAAGCAGGATAGATAGTGATCTTGTATATCTGAGCGGTATAGCCTGATGATATCGGCCAGTTTGGAGTGAAGCTTGTGTCTTTTCCGATAGCTATAGACCATAGTGAAGGGTCTACCCAGTAGAGCTCGGGCATATCGAAAAATGCGCAGTCAAGTCCGGGTTTGCAGTTTTCAATGAATGCGTTTTGCAGCTTTTCTGCATCTTCGTCCTTGAAAGTCCTTGAGTAAGGTGAGGACGACAGCTTTACGCTGACAGGATTCGGAAGTGTTACCGTGAACCCCTGATTGGTTGGCTCAGTCAGATTTTTTACGGCATCGTATACAGCGAGATTGTTCTCGTCAAGCATATCACCGTAATTGTAAGAGTCGCTTGAGTAGTTTGATTTCAGTTCTGGATAGTCCGATAGCTGAACTTTGAAGATGTCGTAATCTCCGAGATACGTTTCATTCTCAATAATATCTGCATTGTCTGATGTCCAATCGCCGGCAGCAAACGCTGTGCTAAAGCAGCCGCAGGCAAGTATAGCCATAGATGTCATAACAGAGATCGTCGATGAGATTAATTTTTTCATAAAGATACCTCCTATTGAAGCAATTAATTCCCATCCCCTATGTATTCTTTTTCTATATACATATATTATATACAAAATTGCTATAAAAGTCAATGGGTTTTACTGATTTTTCATTAAACATTTACATTTAACTTTGCAGTTCTATAAGCCATACCAAAAGAGAATATCGCTATATATAGGCACAAATGCCGAAAACAACAAAAAAACAAGTTTTCAAGGATTATAATTTGTTATATTGTCTCTTGAAAATGTGTCAATGCTGTGATATACTTTTATTTGGAGATTTTGTGCTGTTATGCACCATAAATATTTGAAAGGTGAGATCCTTATAATGAATTTATCCCAGATGACAAAAGATGAGATCGCTTCGTTCAAGAGTGAGAACGAGAAGCTCTACAACGACTTTAAAGGTCAGGGGCTTTGTCTCAATATGGCAAGAGGTAATCCGTGTAAGGAGCAGCTTGAGCTGAGCGTTGATATGCTTAGGGCTTTCGATGACGGAAACTTTATGAGCGAGTGCGGAAATGATGTCCGCAATTACGGTATACTTGACGGTATCCCCGAAGCAAAGAAGCTGTTTTCGGATATGCTGGGCGTTGCTCCTGATGAAGTCATCATTTACGGTAATTCAAGCCTTAATGCAATGTTCTTCTCAATGCAGTGCGCTTTCAATAAAGGAATTCTCGGAAGCAAGCCGTGGTCACAGTGCGGAAAGATCAAGTTCCTTTGTCCTGTACCCGGTTATGACAGACACTTCAAGGTGACTGAGTTCTTCGGCGTAGAAATGATAAATGTACCTATGACTTCAACAGGTCCTGATATGGACATGGTAGAGGAGCTCGTAAAAGACGAAGCTGTAAAGGGTATCTGGTGTGTACCGCAGTATTCAAATCCTGACGGTATCTCATACAGCGATGAGACAGTAAAGCGTTTTGCTGCACTCAAGCCTGCTGCAAAGGATTTCAGGATATTCTGGGATAATGCTTACTGTATACATCATCTTACAGATAAGCCTAAATACATTCTCAACATACTTGATGAAGCCAAGAAGGTCGGCAACGAGAATATCGTTTATATGTTCGGTTCTACATCAAAGGTGACATTCCCAGGCGCAGGCGTTGCAGTAATGGGCGCAAGCAAGGAGAATATCGAAGAGCTTAAAAAGTACCTCGGTATCAGCATCATCGGTTTTGATAAAATGAACCAGATGCGCCATGTTAAGTATTTTGGTACATACGAAAATATGGTTGAGCATATGAAGAAGCACATGGCTATCATTGCTCCTAAGTTCAGTCTTGTATGCGATAAGCTCCAGAGTGAGATCGCACCTCTCGGTATTGGCACATGGACTACACCTGAGGGCGGATACTTCATCTCATTCAATGCACCTAAGGGCTGTGCAAAGAGAATAGTTCAGCTCTGTAAGGACGCAGGTGTAACACTTACAGGTGCAGGTGCAACTTTCCCATACGGAGTTGATCCAGAGGATAAGAACATCAGACTTGCTCCTACATATCCTCCGATAGAGGATCTTGCAAAGGCAATGGAGCTGTTTGTGATATGCGTAAAGATTGCAGCAGCTGAAAAGCTTCTTGCTGAATAAAAAAACAAAACTCCCGATGTTTCGGGAGTTTTCTGTTATGCAAACTCTTTTTTCAGTATGGCATAAACATAGAAATCGTTGTAAACAGATTCATCTTCCTTGCGTGGATAAAGCTCCTTATGTTCCGCTTCTCTGCGCATACCAAGTCTTTCTGCTAAACGCCATGACTTTTCGTTTCTTGTGTCGATAGTAGCGAATATACGTCGCACACCGAGAGTATTAAAGGCATAAGCGATCATTCCGCGTAAGCTCTCTGAAGCAAATCCATGTCCCTGATAAGAGAGATTGAACGTATATCCTATTTCATAGCTTCCACATTCTCTTGGTGAAAAGTATATTTTCCCTATGACCTTGCCGTTATGCACAACAGCAAAGAATTCATCACTTTCCGAGAAGTTGATAGCTTCCTGCACGCAGGCTTCTCTTGTGAAGGTCTCATATGGTTCAAAATATGTTACTTCCTTATCTGTAAGTATATCAGCAAGATCACTGTGATCGTCTGGAGTGAATTTTCTTACAGTCAGTCTTTCTGTTGAAAATAGTTCAGTCATAGCAGCACCTCAAATCATATATCATTATAATAAGAATTATATCTCAATATGCTGCCCGTGTCAATAAAAAAGCCATAGTATTCTTTAATTACTATGGCTTTTGGTGTATTCTGGATTATTTTGCAAATACTTCTCTTTCGATAACGTCCATATTTGCGTCAAAGTCAACTTGCAGAACGTTTCCGACTTCAACATCTGCGCCGTAGAATGTACCCTCGGCAGGTATCTGTATCTGCTTCATCTTGTATCTTGCTGCGAAAGGCAGTCTCAGTGAGAGCAGATAAGCGTCGAGAGTTGACATATTTGTTGAAACATCGGGTATAACGTCAGAAGCAAGGCGCTTGAACATTGAAGGTCTGAATGACTTGAGTTTTGCGATGATAAGGGACATTACACGACGCTGACGCTGTGTGCGCTCGAAATCGCTGTTGCCCACCTTACGTATACGAGAGTAGGACAGTGCCTGTTTGCCGTTAAGGTGGAGTTTTCCGCCGTGGTCAAGAAGGTCTGACATTCTGTCATCGCCCATAAGCTCGTTTACCTCAGATATGAGGATAACGTTGATCTCCTCGGCTTCTTCATCGCTGACTTCGATATCTATACCGCCGACTGAGTCAACAACGGATACGAATGAAGCAAAGTCCACAGAAACATAATCGTCGATACGTACATCGAAGTTATATTCGATAGTGTCCATGAGAAGCTCAGGACCGCCGAAAGCATAAGCTGCATTGAGCTTGTTCCAGCCGTTATTTGGTATCTCAACATAGCAATCACGCATGAAAGATGTCATAATAAGCTCATTGGTCTTGCTGTTGAGGGAAACAAGTATCATAGAGTCCGAACGTCCGCGGTCGTCATCTGTTCTTCCGTCAGTACCTATTACAAGTACGCTGCGTACATGGCTTCTGCCTGTATTATTTGCGTAATGAGTACGGTTGCCTGTTTCAACATGGTTCATTTTGCTGATAAGGCTTAAAGATGTACATGAATAGATGCCGAATAACAGCAGGAAAAGAACAAGTAATGACTTTATTACTCTGCCGATTATCTTTCTTGCAAGAGATTTATGCTTGCGATTTTTCTTTTTTGGCTGGTGTTCAGGCTCGGGAGCTGCGGCAGGTCTGTTCTGTGAAGCAGGACGTTGCGGCGGTGGCGGAGCTGTAGGTGCAGCAGGCGGCGGAGTCTGAGAATATCCGCTGTAGTTCTGAGGCGGCTGCTGATTATAGTCGTAATACTGTCCTGACTGCTGGTGCATAGGCGGTGGGGGAGCAGAGCTGTGAGGAAACTGAGGTGGCTGTCCTGATTGCGGGAACTGCGGCGGATCATTTGAAGTATACACCCTCTCACCGTTTTTCTGCTGTGGACGCTGAGGAGTGCTTCCAACCTTTCTCAGGTGAGGAAGCTCCTGACGGGGCTGCTGATATTGCCTGTAATCGTTAAGATCATCAGGCAGCAGCATTGTATCCTCATCGTCAGTATTTTTTATTTCGTCATGGTTTTTGCCATTATATCTGTTTGGCATGGTTGTGTCCTTTCTATGCTTTAAGAACCTGTATCAACGTTGCGGAAGATACAGGTTCTTTGGTTATTTATGTTTTTTTGATGCTTACGGCAATGTATGTGACAGCAGCCCAAACCAGATTATAGACGGTCAGTGCGGTAGCTGACATATACACATAATTGGAGCGGAATGCCTTTGAAAGTATCAGAAGCATACACAGTCCGAAGCCGAGAATTATTGAGGCAGTCTGTAGGATAAGACCTATTATAGCAGATGTATGAACTACCTTAGTGCCGATGAGAAGCTCGGCAAGTGAGGAGAATTTACCTGTAGTAGCCATTGAAGAGCTGAGACGTACAGCCTTTTTGGTCTCCTCGTAGAAGTCCTCATGGAGCTTTTTGGGAAGTATCCTTGACATATCCTCTGGTATACCGAAAAGCGTATTGAGCTTTTTAACAGTGATGCATGGATCAATGCTCTTAACGAATAAGCATATCTTATTCTTGCAGAGCTTCTTTGACCATTTCTTCACATAGCGGTCAGCAACTATATCAACTACGAACATCGCAGCAAGATTGCCTGATATCGAAAGGTACATTGCGTCCTTTTTGCCGTCCACCATTTCTGCTTCCTGAGTTTTTGTAGGTACTCCTTCGATGTTGTGGCTCGTCATAAGCTCGCGGTTTCCGAAAAGGACTCTCTTGTTGTTTATCCAGCCGCACATTCCCATACCCTCCTCATAGGAGTAGTTTTCAATAGGGTAGAGCACACCGTTTCTGCCTGCGATAACGTCTGTGAAGAGCTGTGACATTATGCTTCCTGCCGTAGCAGTAAGGCTTGCAGCCTCAAGAAGTGCTTCATCAAGCTTTGTATTCGAGAATACCTTGATACCGTCAAGTCTTACAGTACCCTCAGGGAAAAGAGAGCCTGCGTCAACAAGAATGGAATTAGTGTCATAGAAGTCGTCTACGCTCTGATATCCAAGCATTATGCCCTTGTTCCTGATCGCACTGTTTGAAACATTCTCCAGCGGTATATTGACTACGAAAGGCATAGCGATACATGAAGTAGCGCATATGAGCATACTGAATATTGAAAAACCGAATGCAGCCGAGTCAAGATTGAAGAAAGTGCCCTTACAGAAGAATGTAAGGAAGAATGAAACGATAATTGAAGCAATAAGGCATATAGGAGTAGCCTTTTTGCAGTATTCATCGGTCATATCAGATGAATAGGTATATCGCAGAAAATCGGTGAGAAAGTCCGTTTTCCTCATGGAAGCAAGGATAGGGAAGTCTCCGAGAGTTCCGCGTGTTATACGTTCTGCACGATCCTCATCTGTAACATAGGTAACGCCGTGACGGTCGAAATTCTTTGAAACGAATTTGAAATTCCTTGCTGCGCGCCTTATAATAAGGAGCTTGCCCACTGCGTTGATAAACAGAGCAAGGATACCCACTGGCATATAGATGTGTATATTTTCGGTCGTGACAAGATCTGGTCTGAGAAATGCAGGTATCAAAGCGATAAGGCAGGAAATAGCTGTAACTGCCGTCATGGAATCGCTGTCTGCTTTCAGGCTGACAAGTTTTTTTACGCCCTTTGTTATTACTGCCATTGATGAGAGTATGGATATAACTCCCAGCACCAGATGTGTGGTGAGGTATGTCTTTATATGCGACATACTCAGAAAATCCAGCAGCGGCAGCTGGAATTGATTGGATATAGTGATGAACAGGCTCAGAAAAGCCGTCATAGCGAGAATTACGACTCTGACGGAAATAGTGCTTTTCAGCTCATATATATCTCGTCCGACATCTTCAACATCGCCGTAATAATTGAAGTCAACGATACGTTTTGTTCGTTTGCGCTTTGAATGTACCGACATATACTCGTCAGCTTCCTGAGTTATGTGTACATCGAGCTGACCTGCGTCTATCTGTGCCTTTTCGCTGAGGTTGATGCTTGTGAGCTCAGCTCTCGGAGCAGGCTCAACAGGCTTTGCCGCCTCAACAGCAGCAGGTGACGGAACGATATCTGTTATCTGCTTGCGTCCCTCGGGACTTTCGGCAGCCTGTATTATCTGTATCCTTGTACGTTTTTTCTTTTTGAACTCAGGAGGAGAATACATATACTCGCCGTCAGGAGTTTCCTTAGCGTAGGTATAGTCGTTATCCTTTTTGCCCTTGCGCTTCTTTTTATATTTTTTACCGTCAGCTTCCTTGGCACGGGTAGATTCACTCATACGCCTTATCTTGGGAGCTTCATCGGGATTCATCTGTACCGGGGTGACAACACCTGACGGAATGACCTTTCGCTGAGGATTTGTCCGTATCTCGCTCATTGAGTCCGAGCTTACAACGGCTATCTTGTGCCGTGAAAGGTCGGCAGGCTTGACTGCGTCCGCAGGCTGTTCGTTGCGGAGCGCGTTGTCAAAAAGCGCGGATTTCTCGTGCGAAACAGGAGGTCTTGATTTTGCTTTCTGAACGATGTCGGGTGAGTCTACAGTTGAATTTATGATCTTCTGGGCATCTACTCTGCCCACTTTAGTCTTTGGTTCGTTGTTATCGGGAGAGTACTCGTCAAGAATAGCCTCCAGCGATGGTTTCTGTTCCGACATAATTATCTCCTTAGTTATTGCCTCTGCGCTGACGCAGCACCTCATACATAAAGATACCTGCTGCGACGGAAGCATTGAGTGAATTTATTTTTCCAAGCATAGGGAGTTTTATCATAAAATCGCATTTTTTCTGTATAAGCTTGCTCATGCCGAAGCCCTCAGAGCCGATAATAAGAGCGACTCCGCCTGTGAAGTCTGTCTCTGAGTAATCAGTGCCCGAGGCATCGGTGCCGTATATCCACACGCCGTTTTCCTTGAGTGTGTCGATACAGCTTGCAAGATTTGAGACTCTTGCAACAGGCACATAATTTGCTGCGCCTGCTGATGTCTTGAAAACAGTAGCGTTAAGGGAAGCACTTCTGCGCTTCGGGATAATAACGCCGTCAGCTCCCGATGTTTCGGCAGTACGGATAATAGCACCGAGATTATGGGGATCTTCGATCTCATCACAGATGATGATGAAAGGCTTAGTGCCTTTTTTCTGTGAAACAGCGAGGATATCCTCAACGGAAACATATTCACCGCAGGCTCCTTCGGCAACAACGCCCTGATGAGAAGCACCGCCTGACAGTCTTGAGAGCTTTTTATCATCGGCATCTTTTACTACGATGCCTTTTTCTTTTGCAAGTCGGCGGATAACACCGAGGCTACCGCCGTTACCGTTGATATATATAGTATCAAGGTTAGCACCTGATTTAAGTGCTTCGATAACGGGATTACGTCCGCATATTATATTTTCGGACGCTTCTGTAGTATTTTTCTCTTTTTCCATATCTTACAGAGGGCACAAAAGCTGCCCATGCTCCTTTTGTTCTGTGTTTTGTGATACTTACTTAAAACGAAATATCATTCCTATTATATCATTATTCGTCTGAAATTACAAGTGTTTTTTATTTTTCTCGGAAATACAGGCATTTTTATCTGTTTATATCTATGATAGAAAACTCAGGACGATTGAAAATTCTTGGTATGAATATCATTCTGAGGGGCTTTGCAAGTCCGCGGCTTATTATATGTACAGTGTCGCCGTAATGATACATACCTGTGGTATATTTCGGGAACAATCCCTGCTGCGGAGCATAAAGTCCCTGATCGAGGAGCTTTGGAATCCTCCACTGACCGCCGTGAGCGTGTCCCGAGAGTATAAGGTCGAAATCCTTATCGGTATTGAAGCCTTCGCCGAGGTAGTAGTCGATATCTTCTGGCTGATGAGCAACGAGTATATTGTAATGTTCATCGTCAAGATCATCGAAACACTCCTGAAGCTGAGTTGAATACTTATAGCAGACCTGAGCATTTATAGCACCGAAAAGACGTATATCCTGTCCGGTTACAGTGATATCTGCGTGATCTTCACCCATAAGTACGGGACATATCTTTCTTGCTTCATTGTAAAAATCCTCGATATCGCTTCTCATTTCCTCGTGGTTGCCCGGGGAATAGAAGCAGGGATACTCGTTGCTGAGAGCTCTCATAAGGGTGAGGGCGTGTTTCGTACCTCCCCACATATCAATGACATCTCCGCCGAATACAACGATATCGGGAGCGGCATCATGTACTCTGTCAATGAGAGCCGACTGATCTGTACCGCCGTAAAAGCAGTTATGCAGATCGGAGATGAATACTATCCTCAGCCCTTTGTCAAGCTTGTCGGACTTTACCTTGTACTTTACAGTCTGCATCACATATCCCCATGCAGTGAGGATAACATAGAAAATAAACAGTATAAGGAGTATTCTGAGTCTTTTTTTAGCTTTTGGGGATAATTTCTTACCCATTATTTTCCTCTTTCTGAAATAATGTTTATCATTTCTCCCACATTCTTCATGCCTGATACCTCGCGCATCTTGAAGCGCATACCGAATTCAGCTTCAACAGCACCGATGAGGTTGATATGCTCGATGCTGTCCCAGTCATCTATATCATCAGCTGTAGTAGAAGCTGTGACTGAGATAGAAGAGTCTCCGAAAACATCGCGGAAAACCTCATTAAGTCTTGGGATTATTTCGTTAGTATTCATTTTATAAGCTCCTTTTCTTTTGTTTTTATGACTTTATTTTTCTCTTTATAGTCAGTGATATCAAGGTGCCATACAGAGTCTCCGTTTTCGGCTTTTTCATCAAGAGAGAAGCCGAAATCACCGTAAAGCTCCGATACCATATTGTTCTTTGCGGTTTTGTAGTAATAGCCGTTGAGCCTTGTGATATCCTTAGCCTTAGCCTGACTTACAAGCTCGTCCAGCATAGCAAGCTCCATATCACGTTTTAAAACGCGGCAGCTCATGAGCCACAGCTCGATATCAAGGGCGTTGCCATTTATTTTTCCGATAACGACCGAAACTATACCGTTGTCGCCGAATTTATCACTGAGCTGACCGCAGAGACAGATATAGTCGCTGCTGATGCTTAGCTGCTGTATCTCATTTTCAGTATAGCGTCTTGTAGTAAGGTTGAACTGATTGCTCTTGTTGGTGAGCTGAGTCACACGCTGAATGTAAACAGGCTCAAATCCGCTTATTTCTGCCGTCATATCGAGACTGAGCAGATAATCGGCATAGCTTCCGAACTGCTTCTGCTGAGCAGCTCTTTTGGCATTTGCAGCATACATCTCCGAGCGGTGCATATCATCGGCGGAAAGGGAAGTAATCTCGAAAAATCCGCTTCTTGAAAGCATATACATAGCATCGTGGACGCTTGTTACGGGAATTGTCTGTACTGACGGCAGCTGTCCCTCAACAATGGCACATTCCGCAGGATTATCGTCAACGAACACAAATGAGTCGATACCGAGTGACAGTTCGTCAGCCGACTCTGCAATATTCTGATCTTTTGGCTGCCAGTTTGCCTTTATGGACACAAAATCATCGGGAGCAAGTATACTGCTGGGGTGTTTTAATCCGAGAAGAGCATTTTCTTCTTCATTTTTGGAACAAACAGCAAGAAGTACGCCGTAGTCCTTATATCCCTTGAGAAATGACTGAAATTCGCTGAATGACTGTCCTGTGGCAGTTTCAGGGCCTATCTCGATACCTTCCTGACCGTCATCACCGATAACGCCTCCCCATAGGGTATTATCAAGGTCAAGGTCAATGACCTTTTTGTTTTTGCCGTATACCGACTTGATGATACAGGCGATGCTGTGGGCAAGGTCAGGGATAACTTCCGTGCTCATGGCGTATTTATAGAGATACCAGTCATCGGCATTATGCCACTTTGTTAGTCCGCAGACTGATGAAAGGTAGTTGATATCATTCACGAAAAATCCTTTGTGTGTACGCGCCCAGTCCGACACAAAAACGTTCATGCGCTGGATAAAAGCAGCCTGTCCGCAGGTGCTCCAGCCGTCGAAGCTGCCTGAGCGGCGGAATAGCGGAAGCTCGAAATTATTCTGTATAACAGGGCAGGAGAAACGCTTTTCGAGGCTTTCCCATACCTGTCTGAATATATCTTCCTGCTCATCGAGCTTTGACTGTACACTTTCGGCAGTTTCCGTAGGACTGTCAGGGATAAGTGTAAGATTTCTTGAAGTTGTATGGATATAGATTATATCAGGGGAGAAGCTGTCAAGCTCTTCATTGCCGAAAACAGCATCTTCGTAGAATTTATTGTATTCAGACTGATAAAACTCAGGTTCAATGCCTGAATTCAGCAGGAAAAGCTCAAGAGCTGAAACGATATGATCGGTAGTCGAGCCGCCGAGAACAGCGATCTTTTTCTTTATGCGTTTGCTGCCGTCGCCGAGGAGCTCCTTGCGCAGACCGCGTTTTTTTCTCATTATATAGGCAGCATCAAAAGGAAAATCAAGCTCTTTCATTATGTCTCCTTATCTGATAAGATTGTTGTATATACTGTTTCTGTTTACTCCGACAGCTGAGAACGAACACATTGAGAACAGCAGGTCTGTAGCTCCCACCTGATTTATGAAATCAATGGCATTAAGCTCGAAATAGCGGATATCGCAGAGATAGATGTTCTCAAATGAGCTTGTGAGCATAGGCAGGAGAGCGTTTCCGTAGCTGTCCTTGAAAATAACGAGAGTTCTTCCGTTCTTACACTCTGTATTCACATGGACTATTCTCTCGTCAGAGCCGAATACCATATAGTATCCCGAATTCGGCATACTTGACGGGTCAAGCAGGAGATTAGCCACAACAGGATTCTGGAAATGTGTATCGTACTGAGTTACTGTTACAGGTGCCTTTGGCTTGTAGTAAACGAAGTCCTCGGGATTATTGAGGAGGGTAGCACTCTGGGTATACATATACAGTGTACCGACATAGCCTGGAAGCGTAACTGTTTCATATTCTGAAAGGTCTGCAAACGGCACACCTGCGGTGAGAGCGAATTTCTCAGCAGCGTAATAAGCACCGAGCGGCTGCCAGTGATGATCTGTACGTGAGTAGATAGCCTCATCCTTATGAGCCATAAGGGCTGAATATGCATCAACTGACATAACGTTCTGCAATGCCCCGTCAATGCTATCGAAATCTTCCTTCTCACTGTGTGCAAGGTCTTTATAGTTGTCAGGCAGATAGAATGAGCTGGAAGTAGGCAGCACCATAGAATAAACGTTGACATTTCCAAGCTTTTCCTTGTAAGCGTTCAGATACGAAGCATATTCCAGCTCTGTGCCCCATCCGCCGCCGTAGAGGGTTATACCGCGTTTATTCACGATAAGGATATTGTTTGTGAGCTCACCCTCAGCTGGAGCAGGTTCTTCCGTAGCAGGTTCAGTCGTCTCCTGTACAGCAGTAGTCGCTGTTGTGACTTCGGATATAAAAGGCTTTGCTGTCGTAGTGACAGACATGGACTTATTTTTCTTGGCACTGCTTCCGTAAAGCTCTGCGCCGTCATCACCGTCACCGTATTTTCTGCCTTTCAGCGGCATAAGATTATCAGCGATGAACTCCTTTATATTAGCTCTGTTATGGACTGTATCATCGAAATAATCAGCAATTCCCTCTGTATACTGACCGCTTGCATACGATTTTGCAGTTAATTTCGGGAATTTGGTCAGCATACGGTTTTCGTCATCAGCTTTTGTCTCATGGGGGAGCAGTGTCATGTATGAAAAACCGCCTGCAAGGAGAGCTCCCATAAGGATAATATTGGAGAGCGCGATAGTGTTCATGGTCTTTTTTCTGCGTTCTCTGCGGAGCTTTTTAGCCTTTACAGGTATATCTATCTCTGTATTTTCACGATCCGAAGCTGCTATTGATATAACAGGCTCAGGACGGACAGAGTTTTTTTCAGCGTCCTGGTTTTTATCTTTTTCGGACGTTGTATTCTTATTATTCTCACTCATTTGTTGTTTTCCTCTTTAAAATCTGAAATAAAGGAACGGATTTGTAGTAGCATCGACAAGCATAACACTTGTAACTATGAGCAGCAAAGCAGCAGCAATTGCAGCTGCCGAAGAAACAGTCACCTTTGTTACATAATGCTTGTCCGAAATGTTTTTGATACTGCTCAGTATCGGGAAACAGCAGATAACAGCCAATATCATAAGGTACATATTGTTCATGAGAGATATTTTGTCCTGTACTGCGATGAAGCCGTTTTTGCCGAAACCAAAAGCAGTTTTGAAGAATGTGCCGAGTTTGCCAAGTTCCTCAAAATAGAATATTCCGAAGCCTACGAATATAACGAATTTGCTGTAGATATGGCGGATAACAATAGGTATCTTCTTCATATTTTTCTTGCCTATTTTCATTTCGATGAAAACAAAGATACCGTAATAAAGCCCCCATATTATGAAATTCCAGCTTGCACCGTGCCATATACCTGTGCAGAGCCATACGAGGAAGAGTCCGCCGTACTTTCTGCGCTTGCCGAATATAGGGATATAGAGTACATAGTCGCGGAAAAATGTGCTGAGAGATATGTGCCAACGCTGCCAGAATTCGGTAATATCCTTGCATATGAAGGGGTGCTTGAAGTTCTCGTCAAAATGGAAGCCGAAAACTCTTCCGAGACCGATAGCGATGTCGGAATATCCCGAGAAATCAAAGTATATCTGCAAGCCGTAAGCAATAACACCGTACCATGCACCCAGCATAGTTGAGTTTCCTATATTGCCGAGGAAGCTGTCTGCGATAAT
Organism: Ruminococcus sp.; assembly: GCF_016283395.1. The sequence goes on along the minus strand of NZ_JAEEMU010000050.1, from coordinate 24,506 downwards.
GCTGAGCTGATTTGCTAAAAGCACCTTTTTCCCGAGACCCAGTGCAACTCTGTTAAGACCGTATGAAACATCGCTGAGAGTAATAGTGCGTTCTTCGATCTCTTTTTCGATAGTGCTGTATCTTACGATAGGACCTGCCACTAACTGAGGGAACAGTGTAAGGAAAAGCAGGAAGTTCTTGAAGCTTTTCTGCGGCTTGACCTTTTCCCAGTGACAGTCTATGATATATGATATGGTCTGGAAGGTATAAAAACTTATACCTATAGGCAGCTTGATATCAGGAACTGGTATTGAGGACGAAAAAAGGGCGTTGATATTTTCCACGATAAAACCGCTGTACTTGAATACTCCAAGCATGAGGAGGTCATAAACGACAACAGCTGCTGTTGCCGCAGTATCACCCTTTTTACCCTGATACTTCCCGATGAGCAGACCTGCTGAATAGTTAACGACAGCAGTAATGAGCATAAGGAAGATATACACGGGTTCTCCCCAAGCATAGAAAACAAGTGAGAAAATGATCAACACCGTATTTTTAGCTTTTGTTCCTCGTGCCACAGCATAGCACAGCAGGCACAGAGGAAGAAAAATATATATAAAGAATAATCTCGAAAAAACCATTGTTCTACCGCCTTGTTGCAAATAATCTTTTTATATCTATCTGTAGTAATACCGCGTAAAAGCAGGCGGAGCAATGTAAAGTAATAAAAGTATTATCAAAGTTGAAAACTCGTACAGACCATTGCAAGCCTGCACAGAATATTATACAACAAAAGCAGTGGAAATGCAAGCGAAAATGACATTGATTTTCAAAAATAAACAACTTTTTATAAAAATCGTATCAAACTACAAAAAAGATGTTTTTTTATGCTGAGTTTTTGACAGAAAAGAATCCCCTTTCAAAAAGGGGATTCTTGTAAAAAAACATATCAATAAGGATTAAACATATTGAATTCATGAATTAAATTATATTCATTACGCAAATCATAACCATATACGTCTAAATCAAATATTGCTTCGCCATATTTCCATGTTATCTTGCAGTCATCGCTGAATTTATAAACGATAAAACCTTCATCATTTGTTGTCTGGACATAGTCACAGTTGAATTTATCGCAACATTCGGCACCATGATAAGAGCAATAGTACTCATATGTTCCGTCGCCATTTATCCAGAAAAATATATATCGACAGTATTCATCTATAAAAGTACTTACTTCAGCGGTAATATAAATATGATGTTTCCCGTCAGGCGAATCAATTCTGTGTGCATAATATTCAGGACTGAATAATTCAAAATCCCAAACAAAACATAATCCATTTGACTGGTTATATATATCTTTTGGAACGGTTGTACGGAAAAGAATTATTTTATCGTTTTTAGGATAAAGCATAGGGTGTTCATTATACGTCTGTTCTGTTAAGAGAGTGTAAATATTGGAATTTTTCAGAGTTTCAATGTCCACATTAAAAAATTCGGCTGCTTGTACAAATTTTGATTCCTCGGTAAGTTCAAAAACCTCTGCAAATCTTCCAAATATAAAAGCTGCGTCAGGGGCACAGAAATGTACGCCGTTGCCGTATTCCTGAACAAGTGTGCCGAAGATAACATCGCTATCCTTAAAGAAATCGTCATCGTAGATATCAAGATATTGTTGTATTTCTTCCTCGCTTGTTCCTATGCCTGACAGATAGGAAGTTATATCCTCGGGTGACCTCATTAAGGCTGCGACATCAGTCGCTTTGTTTGCTGAGGATAAAATATCGACATCGCTAACAACTTTAAAGGCTTTTTCTGGAGATATTACAAGCTTTCTGAGTTCAATAAGGTCAAAAATATCGGTAGAAAGGTCGAAATTCAGATCGGAATACCCAAGTTCGTCGTAATAATATCTTCTATAATCGTCTGATCTGTTTCCGTGCATGATATGTGTCATTATAACAAGGTCGCCTACACTTATTTCTCCATCTTCATTAAGGTCGCCAACTATTCTTGTGTGTGTGTTATGCGTGATAAGATCATCCGAAAAATCAAGTGAACCGTCGGCAAAAGCATTTAAGGAAGATGCAGAAAAAGCTGTCAGTACTGAGGTGATAACAGAAATGAATTTTTTCATATGCGATACCTCCTTTTAGAACAGGAAGATGTGAATACTACTCCTTATACCATTATATCATCAGTTACTGGCTGAAATCTATGCGATCATATTGACAGACAATGAAACTTTCTTTAATTGAGCAATAAAAAATGCTTCCCGAATAGGGAAGCATTTTGAAAGTTTAAGTTCAGTTTGCCTGATAATCATGGTAATTTGTTTCGCTGCTGCCTTTTGCAGGAACAGTGTCCTTTTCAACGATGGACTTGAGTCCCATAGCAAGACCTGCAAGACCCTGTATCTCACTTGGGATAATGATCTTTGTAGCCTTACCGTCAGCAGCCTTTGCGAAGGATTCAAGAGACTTGAGCTGGATAACTCTCTCATTAGGATTAGCCTGATTGAGTTTTACGATACTCTCGGCAAGAGCCTGCTGAACCATTTCGATAGCCTTTGATTCACCGGTAGCTTCAAGTATCTTCTGCTCTCTTACAGCGTCAGCCTTGAGGATCATAGCCTGCTTCTGAGCTTCTGCTTCGAGGATCTGAGACTCTTTCTTAGCCTGTGCACGGAGGATCTGAGATTCCTTTTCACCTTCTGCAACGAGGATCTGAGACTTCTTGTCACCTTCAGCCTGAAGGATCTTTTCACGACGCTCACGCTCAGCCTTCATCTGCTTTTCCATAGCGTCCTGGATCTCACGAGGAGGAAGGATATTCTTGAGCTCGACGCGGTTTACCTTGATACCCCAACGGTCAGTAGCCATATCGAGGATAGCAGTGATCTTTGAGTTGATTACGTCTCTTGAAGTAAGAGTAGCATCGAGTTCCATTTCACCGATGATGTTACGGAGTGTTGTAGCTGAAAGGTTCTCGATAGCTGCGAGAGGTCTTTCAACACCGTAGATGTATTGCTTAGCGTCAGTTACCTGATAGAATACAACAGTATCAATCTGCATGGTAACGTTATCTTTTGTGATAACAGGCTGCGGCTTGAAGTCAACGACTTTTTCCTTGAGTGAAACCTTACCTGCGATTCTGTCGATGAAAGGAACGAGAATGTGAAGACCTGTATCCCATTCAGCATGGAAAGAACCGAGACGCTCGATAACGAATACGTGAGCCTGAGGAACTATCCTGAATGATCTTACGATAACGAATAACAGGAATACAATTACTAACAAAACAATGATTTTGAATGGATCCATTTTTTAAGACCTCCAATAATAATAGTGAATTTAGTTTTTACTCTTCTGGTGCGACGAGTAGTCTTGCGCCCATAACTTGTTTTACGATAACGATCGTACCCTCAGGTATGATTTCGTTTTCGTTTTCAGGAACGGCACTCCAACTTACCCCATTTAAAGTGACTCGTCCTGTACCTTTATCGCTGTTTATAACTTCAATAACGGTTGCGTGCCTGCCTATGTCAAGATCGGCATTGGTAGCAACGAAGTCTTTTTTCTTTCTGCGATTTCGCAAGAACGGTACACTCAGCAGCAGGAAGACTGAAGAAGAAATAATAAATATTCCAAGCTGTTCAATGGCGTTAAGCTTATAGAAATAGCTGAACAGAAGAGTTACCATAGAACCCGCAGCGAACCAGATCGAAACGAGCTGAACGGTGATGACTTCGGCAACAACGAAAGCTACAACAGCACAAGCCCAAAACAGAACACCCATAACGAGACCCCCTTTCACAAAAAAATATTTGTAGTAATCCCTACAGGAAATATTATATCACAAAAGTGTGAACTTTTCAAGTATAAGTGCTGGTTTTTGAACAAATATTTTTGTTCGGAGAGTATTATTTTTACATCTTTTTAATCTCTGTAAATGCCATGATATAAGGAGCTATGCCCTTTGCATCATTTTCGGTTATCTTTTCACTAAGGTAGTATCCGGGTGAACCGTCACGTTCGTTTTCACCGCCGAGACCGCCGACGAGACAAATATTTCCGAGGACGGGTATCTCCGACTCTGTGTTAATGAATTTTTCGGTAATGGTGTTGAAGGCTTTTAGTCCGATTTGACGAATATCGTCTCCGCATACACCCAGCCTTGCAGCTTTCAGAGCAGCATAAGCCACAAGGAGAGTACCGCTTGTTTCGGGATAATTGCCTTCAAGCTCAGGCCTCAGCGGAAGCTGATACAGCATACCGTCATCGCGGCAGTATTTTGTTATATCGCCCAGCATTTCCGCAAGCTGTCTGCCTATGCGCTGATCCGCAAGTATCTCAAAAGTATCAGCCAGCGCGGCGCACAGCCAGCCGTTTGAGCGCAGCCAGAATTCCGGCGAAAGACCTGTGATCTTGTCAGCCCATATCATAGTTTTGGTGTCATCATAACCGTGATAGTAAAGACCTGTTTTCGGATCGCGGGATATTCGTTTGATGTCGCAGAGCTGTCTTTCCGCATCGTCAATAACACCGCGTAGATCGTGGAGCTTTCCGTATTCTGCCATAAAAGGCAGAGCCATGTAAGTTCCGTCAAGCCATATCTGATCGGGATATACAGCCTTATGCCAGAAGCTTCCGCAGCTGAGACGGGGCTGACGAAGCACCTGTTCGTTCCAGAGCTTCTCAAAGCCGAGACGGTAATGCTCAGCACCTGCGAGTTTCCAGAGGTTAATAAGATTTCTTCCGCCGTTGAGATTATCGAGATTGTAATCTGCGTAGTTTATTGTAGGGATATTGCCGTCCTTATTCACATAGGTATCCGTGAATTTTACGGAATAGCCGAGAAGTCTTTCATCTCCGCTGAGATCGTACAGCATAAGAAGAGCTGTTATCATGCAGTTGTCGATATAGTTCCATTTGGAAGCTTTACCATAAACGGAGCTTTCAACGTTCCAAAGCGGAGAAAGCGGCTCAGAGGTCAATATGAGGTTTTCGATATAGTTTTTTATGATAGTATCAGGTCTTGTCATCCCGAGAGTCCTCCTGCGGTGATACCGCTGATAAATTTTTTCTGCGCAAGAGCAAATACTGCAACAGAAGGTATAAGACCTATCACTGACATAGCGATTATTTTTTTCTGTTCATATCCCTGTCCCGTACTGTCAACGGATAGTCTCAGCGCAAGGGAGAGGGGATATTTTTCAACAGACTGGATCATTATGAGAGGTGAGAGGAAGTCGTTCATTGTCCAGAGAAATGTAAAGACTGCAATGGAAACAACAGCAGGTCTTATACAAGGCAATAGTACAAAGAACAGGGTTTTTAAAGTACCGCAGCCGTCCATGCGTGCAGCCTCATCGAACTCCATGGGCACTCTTTTCATGAACTGTATAAGTATGAATACAAACATACCTTCACAGGCGAAAAGAGAGGGGAGAGTAAGAGGTACATATGTATCAAGAAGACCGAGCTTGCTCCACATATAATACTGCGGCATTATAGTTACGATAGACGGCATCAGCATACCGCATATAAGGAGCGCGAAGAAGAATTTCTTCATCGGAAAATCAAATCTTGCAAAGCCGTAAGCCACAAGCACTGAGGAGAGCACGGCAAATACGGTCTTTGGTATGATTATCAGAAAAGTATTGATGAAATAGTGCCCCATAGTGTAGGGTGTAACGGTTTCCCATGCCTTTTTGTACACATCTGTGTCAAAGCTTTTCGGCATGAACCAGATAGTTGTGAATATCTCGTCATTTGATTTGAATGACGCACCGAACAGCCAGAGCAGTGGATACAGCATAATGATACTTATGACGGCAAGTATGAGATAAAGAAGGAATTTTCTCATAGTCAGTCCCTCCTCAGTCTGTCAGTAAACTTGTACATCAGCATAACGATAATGCCTATGATAACGAAAAGCAGCCACGAAACAGCATTTGCAGTTCCGTCGTCGCCGTATCTGAACATCTCATCATAAATGTACATACCTATAGTTCGGGTACTTCCCAGTGGGCCGCCGCCTGTTATCATATAAGGAGCGTTGAATTCCTGCATTGCGGCAATTATTTGCAGTACAAGGTTTATGAAGATGATATTTTTGATCTGTGGGAGAGTTATGTAGAAAAAAGCCTTTATCCTGCCGCAGCCGTCCACCTTTGCAGCATAGTACAGTTCTTTTGGGATATCGCGGAGAGCGGCAAGGAATATGACCATAGTCGAGCCGAATTCCCACACTCTCAGCAGAACTATTATAAACAGTGCGGCATTTGTATCGCCGTACCAGCCTACGGGAGCGATACCCAATACACCAAGCAGCTGATTTACCAGTCCGTCTGAGGTGAAAAGGTACTGCCACATTATTATGACCGCAAGGTTAGAGCCTAATATAGAAGGTATGTATAAGGCTGTACGGAATATTCCGATACCTTTCAGTTCGCAGTTGAGCAGCAGAGCCACAAGCAGCGATACGACCAGTTTAAGCGGCACAAGTACAGCTGTATATTTAAGAGTTACCATTGAAGACTGACGAAAATTCCTGTCAGACAGGATATTTTTGTAGTTCCCGAAACTCAGGCTACCGCTGTTATCGGTAAGTCCCACAACAAAGGAACATACAAAAGGATACAGGATAAAAAGCACCGCCCCAATAATGAACGGGAGTATCAATACAAGACCTGTGAATTTGCTTACGCCCACAGGGTTTCGGTAAATTCGGGATTTCATTTTCTTAGCTTCTCCAGATAATTATTCACTGAGTCAAACATCTGCTGTGCTGCACTGTCAATATCGGCAGTCCCGTAGGATACGGATTCTATAGCTTCGTTATAGAATTCCTTCATGCGCGAAAGCTCCATGTAAGGGCTTATTGTGACAGTATCGGCATTGCGGAGGATATCGTCGCTTTCCTTTGAGAGCCCTTTCAGCTCACCGCTGTTTTTCAAAGCGGCTTCTGCTTTGTGTGATGCAGGTATGCCGCGTGTAGTGCCAAGTATTTTCGCACATTCTTCGTCATTGAGCAGGAAATTGATGAAAGCAGCCGCTTCATCGGGATGTTCTGTGTTTTTAGATACAGCATACAGCAGCGACGGCTTTATCATCCAGCCGTCAGAGCAGCCTTTATCGTTACTGAGCAGAGGACCTGCCTCAAGAACCCCCTCAGCAAGTACCGATTCATATTTTCCAACTGCGCTGCCCCATTCGAGAACACCCGCAACTCTTCCGCCTATGAACTCAGGGGACTGATACAGAGCAGCATTTCCGTCCTCGTCAGTGCGTGTCCTTACAGTACGTATGACATGGCTTTCCTCCAGCTGCTTATAGAAGCTGAGGGCAGTTTTTATGTCCTCGACGGTAAAGCCGAGCCTGCCGTCAAGGGTAATGAACTGTCTGCCTGTCTGCTGCTGAACGTACACCACTGCCAGATACCATGCAGTACCTCCCGACTGTATATCGAGGTCAAGAGGATAAAGCCCGTCTGCACCAAAGCTGTTGCCGAGAGCAATAAGGTCATTCCATGTTTCGGGGTAATCAGCCCCCATTTTGCTGAAAACCTCGGAATTATAGAAAAGACTTCTTCCGCTTACCGATACCGTGACAGCATTGAGCTTTCCGCCGACTCTGCCGAATGAAAGCACCTCGTCATCGAACTGAGAAAGATCAAGCTGTGAACTCAGTTCATCAAGGTCGTAAAATCCGTTCCCGTCAGGGGACATAGTTATGAGCCAGTCGTAGTTTATCTGCATGATATCGGGTTCAGTGCCACCCTTTACTTGTGAAGTGACCTTTTCCGACCAGCCGTCCCAGCCTCCGTATTCGGGAGTTATGGTGATATCAGGGTGCTTCTTGTTCCAAAGTTCAATGGCTTTCAAAGTAGCTTCGTGTCTGTCGTCACCGCCCCACCATGAAAAGCGCAGGCTGCACTTATCAAGTGTCCCATCTGGCTTAGTGACTTTGTGTACTTTTTTTGCCGAGCAGGCAGAGAGTGACATTGCGCAGCATACAGCTGCGATCTTTAAAAATGTTTTTTTCATACTCTCAGATCCCGGATAAATGATATTACAGTAATTATACATCATTTACGCTTGAAAATCAATAGAAAAATAGTAAATTCAAACAAAATAAAAAGGACGGAGCATTATCCGTCCATGTAAATAAAAAAGCCCTTAGCCTTTAGCCGTTAGCTGTTAGCAATTGTGTCGCCTTCGGCGAATTATTTAAATAAAGTGAGCGTAAGCGAACTCTTTCGGCTAAGGGCTAATGGCTAAAGGCTGAGTTCCATTATTATATGCTGCTTTTTATCCGTTTGATAGCACTTTTTTCAAGCCGTGAGACCTGAGCCTGAGATATACCTATCTCACTTGCGACTTCCATCTGAGTTTTGCCGCGGAAAAATCTGAGATACAGGATATTCTTCTCGCGTTTCCCAAGATCTTTTATGGCATCGCGGATAGTAAGCTCGTCCATACAGCTTTCAACATCATTCAGGTCGCTTATCTGATCCATGATGTAGAGATTGTCCTCCGAGTCCGAGTAAACAGGCTCATACAGCGACACAGGATCACTTATACTTTCAAGAGCGATAACTACATCTGCTCGTTTGACACCTATTTCCTTTGATATCTCATCAATATTCGGCTCACGCTGGAGAGAATTCGTTAGTTTTTCCTTGGCTTGTATAGCCTTATAAGCCAGATCGCGCAGCGAACGGCTTATCTTGACATGGCTGCTGTCTCTGAGATAACGTCTGAGCTCACCGCTTATCATTGGAACGCAGTAGGTGGAAAAGCGCACTTCCTTTGTGAGATCGAAGTTGTTTATAGCCTTTATAAGTCCGATAACGCCTATCTGGAAAAGATCATCTATATCCTCGCCACGCCCAGTAAAGTGCTGTATAACGCTGAGAACAAGGCGCAGATTGCCTTTTATGAGCTTATCTTTTGCAGCCTTGCTGCCGCTGGCACGTATTTCTTTGAGAAGAGCTATCTTTTCATCTTCTTTCAGTACGGTAAGCTCCGAGGTATTTATCCCTGCGATAACGACTTTATTGTATGCCATTGAAAATATCCTCCGTAAAAGTGGTTACGAGAATATTATTGCCTTATTGCATTATTGTAATCACAGGTAAAAAATGGTATGAAAAAGGAGCAGCTTTTACTGCTCCTTCAAATAACTATATCGGGTATGCGGAACGGATACTTCTGATTAAATGATCTTATGCTTACAGCATTGAAATCAAAGACGGCATTTCTGTCGCTGAGTTTTTCCTTGCTTGGCATAGCGATCAGGAGATCGGCTATATCCTGAGCTATCCAGTAGTGCTGAGCTACGAGGATATCTCTCAGCAGTTTTATTGTAGTGACGACAAAAGCTGTAGCACAGTTTGGAACATTATCGTATATCCAGACTTTTTTCAGAAGCTTTGAAGATATTGCTGAAATGGCAGTAGCTTCTGACATACTGCCATTGATTATTCCGTATAAAGCTTCTGCGCAGCACAGACTGTCAGGGGTTTTGCTGTTGTCCTTGATAAATCGAGCAGTTTCTTTAATTAATACTATCATAGTTACTCCTTGACATATTCGATAAGCTTGCCGAGACATAGCTCAAAGCAGCTTCCGTACCATGTTTCCTCCATATGCGGGATAGTAGCTTCTATGCAGTCGAAGGTGTACTTTACAGCGATATCAAGGCATTGCTGTATATTTTTGCCGAGAGCGCAGGCACCCGAGAAAACGCTTGAAAAGATATCACCTGTACCGTGGAAGCGTGAGTTTATATTCTTGCCGAATGAGAAGTAGAATTTATCGTTTACTGAATCATAGGCAGCTGCGCCCTGTAGCTTGTCATCAAAGTGTACTCCCGTAATGATAGGAGTCTTGCAGCCAAGCTCCGAGAGCTTTACGAGAACATCTTTTATATAGTCCTCATCGTATTCCTCGGTATAGGGGATATCGAGGAGAAAAGCCACCTCTGTCATATTAGGGAGAATGAAATCAGCCTTTGAGCATAGTCTGCGCATTTCTGCAACGAAAGAGGGCGTAAATCCTGCATACAGCTTACCTGCGTCACCGAGAACGGGGTCAACAATGATATAGTTGTTGTCAGTGCCGAAGTCGTCAAAGAAGTCCGATACTATCTGCACCTGTTCCTGTGAGCCGAGATAGCCTGTGTATACTGCATCGAACTTTAAGTCCATGCTTTTCCAGTGAGCAGCTATAGCAGGGATATCGCTTGTAAGGTCGCGGAAGGTATAGTTCTTGAACCCCTCACCTGTATGAGTAGACAGCACAGCCGTAGGTATAACGGCAGTCTCTATACCCATAGCAGAAATTATAGGCAGAGCCACTGTCAGGGAGCATTTTCCGAAGCAGGAAATGTCCTGTATAGAAACGATCTTTTTCATGTTCATCATTCTTTCAGTATGTATTCATCAATTTTTGATTATACCCCAAATAAATGCCTTTGTCAATATGTGGAAAAGAAAAAGCTGCCGTTTTCACAGCAGCTTTCTAATGTTTTACTCTACGAACCACGGCTTTTCAGAGTTGAGTGCCATTACAAGGTCAAATTCGGTCTTATAATCGCCGTTTGGATTTATAGTATTAAATATTTCCGTACTAAGAGACATATCGGCATTATGCAGGAAAGCACTTATAAGCGGTCTGCCGTAGCCCGGCATCAGGGTCAGATATACGACATTTCCTTTTGATACTCTGTAGGTATCTCCGTTTATGACTCTGAATTTCATAACATCGCTTTTATTTGAGATAAATGTCCTGTTGAGGTACGGACTGAAGTCCGAAGGAGCAAGATCCTCTCCCTTTTCATTATGCAGACGTACAACATCATCAAGGGTTATAGTACCTGCTGTGGGAGCTGCCATTATCGCCTCAGTCAATGTCCAGTCATTTACCAATTCGAGAACTTGCTGATACTGTGTTACGCGGATATCAACGCTGTTGTGACCGACATTGTCCACAATACTGCATGCAGCGATACTGCCGTCATAGTTGGCAGATATATTCAGATACCAGTTGTCACGGTCGGAAATTTTAAATTTCATATGCGAGTTGTCATAATAATTTGAATAAGAACAGTATTTTCGGAAATCCTCTATTTTCAGATAATTACTGTTTTTCGCTATATTCAATACCTCTTCGATTGTAAAAACACCTGCATATTCGGGCTTTTCTACAGTTGGCTGCTTAGTTACAGCCTTTTCTGTGTACAGTTCCTCCGTTTTTGCTGTATTTCCGTAGATATCACCGTCGGTACAGGTGATGTGGGATATGTTACTGAACTCTGGGCTTATCATAACTATGTCGTTTCTGTTTCCGCCGACCCAGTATTCAATGTAGCTGACTCCGCTTCCACCGTTGATATCACAGTATAGCTGAACATTTCTGATTTTTTTGTATATTTCATCGAAGTTGGAACTTTCAGCAATGAACTGCTTTACCTGCGCAAGTGTGACTCGAGGCGAATCTGCGCTTATCTCGCCGCTGAGTATAGCTCTTTCACGCACCATTAAACAAGCCCAGTGCTTGTCTTCCCATTCCTCTATCTCTGCAAGAGACATATTTTTGGCATTTACAGTCGTAGTACCGCTTGTTTTCGCAGCAGTTATAGTCTTTGCGGGAGATTTTGTGGTGCGCTTAGTTGAAGCATTTGCCTTTGTGGTATTGGTCTTTGCTGCACCTGTAGTTTTGGAGTTTCCTGCCATTTTTACCGTAATATCTGCTTTTGTGCTTGTTGTCTGCACCTTTTTCGTACCCGTATCCTTTGAATTATCATCATCTGCGAGCGTAGTTTCGGTCTCAGTTCCTGCTACCGTAGTAGCAGTAGCCACAACCACTGGCTCTTCCACATATGGCTTAGGCGAAGGAGCATTCATTTTAAGCAGTCCGAACACTGCGCCGCCTACTACGAACATACAGGCTGCAACTATAAGGAAAGGATGAAGTACAGGGGAGCGGCTGACACGCTCTGCAACGAATGTCTCGGTGTTTTCGGGTGACAGGTTCATTTTCTCAAGACTTTTCGCGTAAATGCGCTGTGCTGTCTTTTTATCAGCGGCAGTATAGTTGTCGGCTATGTTTTCAATAGTTTTATCGCCTGCACTGTGCAGGATATCAGAGATATTCTTTTTCATAGTTTTACCTCCTTTACAAAGTTATATCCAGGTCCACAAGAAGAGCTTTCAGCTTTTTCAGAGCACGTCTCAGCCTGCTTCTCACGGTTATTGGGTTCATTCCGAGAATTTTTGCGGTCTCGGAGGAATTATGTTCATAGAAAAACTTATGTATTATAATAGAAGCATCAGGCTCACCGAGGGAGCTTATCCGTTCGAGGAGTATCTCCGACAGCTCGGCATCCTCCGTTTGAGCTTCTATATTGTCAGCGGAGGTGAGAGATGAACTGATATCATCTTCCAGTGGGATATTTTTTGAAGTATGTGAACTGAGTGTGCGTTTAACATCGATTGCCCGTCTTTTTGCAGATGTTCCAATATAAGCCTTCAGCGAGCCCTCGTACATGGAGTTGCAATTCATAGCCACATCACTGAGAACGTCCGAAGTGCAGTCCTCGATGTCGCTCTGAGAGCCAATGCCGCGCAGAACGCTGAAAACAATAGTGTAGCAGTAGCTCCAGTATTCGTCAAACAGAGCCTTGAAGCCTTCTTCAGCTGACTGCCTGAGCTTCGCTTTTATCTCATTATCGGTCATATATCCCACCTCCTTACATGAAAGCATTTTGCCGTATACGTTTGCTTTCATTATACACATACGGAAGGTGAATGTAAAGTGGTGCACTGAAAAATGATTTTTATAAAATTATTGATAAGCGGAATATGCAATAAAATAAAGGAAATTAATATTTTGGTAAAAATTTACTTTTAATGTTGCTTTATTAATAAATTTGTGTTATAATTGTAGAAAAACTCAATAAGGAGTGAGATTATGAAAGAAATACTCAACGAGACTCTGACGGGGGAAAGAGCTCTATTTCAGGACAATGAACTCAGAATAAGCGGAACTGTCTTTGATGACGGCGAAGCTCCACTCAAACACACCAGGTATATTGAACTTTCCGACTGCACATTCAAGTCCAAATATTATCTCTGGTACAGTAATTTCATAAAGCTGAAGGATTGCAGGATCGATGAAAGCAGCAGTGAGGGAATGTGGTATACCTCCGATGTGAAAATTTCCGATACTGTGATAGATGCTCCCAAGACTTTCCGCCGCTCCAAGGGCATAAGCCTGCGCAATGTCCAGTTCACCAACAGCAGCGAGACATTATGGAAATGCAACAATATCCGTATGTACAATGTCAAGGTAAAGGGTGACTATCTGGGTATGGACTGCGACGGTATGGAGGTGTCGGGACTTGAGCTTGACGGCGACCACTGCTTTGACGGCGCAAGGAATATAACTGTCCGTAATTCCGTGATAAACTCAAGGGATGCATTCTGGAACACCGAGAATGTTATAATTTACGATTCTAACATAAAGGGAGATTATTTCGGCTGGAATTCGAGGAATATCGTTCTTGTGAACTGTATCGTCGAGAGCCATCAGGGAATGTGCTATATTGAAAATCTCAGCATGAGGAACTGCAAGATGCCGAATACCGACCTTGCATTTGAGTATTCAACGGTAAATGCAGATATCAGAGGACACATAGACAGTATCAAAAATCCTACCTGCGGCATAATACAGGCATCTTCCGTAGGTGAGATGATACTTGAAAAGGACAAGGTCGACATCACAAGAACAAAGATAATCTGTGCCGAAAAAAACTGAATGATCGGTCACGATGAACGTAAAAAAAGCCTCGGCACAATAAATGCGCCGAGGCTCTGCTATACATTGATTTATTCCTGTATATATGTTACAATTACTTAGAGATAAGAGCAAGTGTATCTCTTGCGATAAGGAGCTCTTCGTTTGTAGGAACGATCCATACTTCGATCTTTGAATCAGGTGTGGAGATCTTTGTGAGCTTGCCGCGGATAGTGCGGTTGAGAGCCTCATCGATCTTGATTCCGAAGTAGTCCATGTTCTGGCATACAGCTTCTCTTACTTCCCATGAGTTCTCACCGATACCGCCTGTGAAGAGGATAGCGTCAACGCCGTTCATAGCAGCAGCGTAAGCACCGATGTACTTCTGGATCTCGTATGTGAGCATATCGGAAACGAGCTGAGCTTTCTGGTTGCCGTTGTTAGCAGCTTCCTGGATGTCACGGTTATCTGAGCCAACGCCTGAAACACCGAGGAATCCTGACTTCTTGTTCATATATTCGCTCATCTGTGAAGGTGTAAAGCCGTGCTTGTCAGCAACAAATGTTACAGCAGAAGGATCAACAGAACCTGTTCTTGTACCCATAACAACACCGTCAAGAGGAGTAAATCCCATAGAAGTATCAACAGACTTGCCTGCGTTTACAGCAGTGATAGAAGAACCGTTGCCAAGGTGGCATGAAACGATCTTGAGATCCTTAACGTCCTTGCCCATAGCGTCAGCAAGAGCCTTAGATACGAAACGGTGTGATGTGCCGTGGAAGCCGTACTTTCTTACGTGGAGCTTCTCATAATCATCATAGGGGAGACCGAACATATAAGCCTTAGGAGGCATTGTCTGGTGGAATGCAGTATCGAATACAACGACCTGAGGAACGTTTGCAGGGATAACGCTCTTGCAGGCTCTGAGAGCGAGTGCGTGTGCGTGGTTGTGAACAGGAGCAAGCTCGCGGAGCTCGTCGATCTTGTCGATAACTTCATCTGTAACGAGAACAGACTTGTCGAAAACGTCAGCACCCTGTACTATTCTGTGACCAACAGCAGAGATAGCGTCCATGCTGTCGATAACCTTTGCATCGCCCTTTGTGAGGCAGTCAACAAGCTTCATGAAAGCTTCTGTATGTGTAGGGAATGAACAGTCCTCATCGAGAACTCTGCCGTCAGCAGTCTTGTGATTGATATGTCCGTCAATTCCGATACGGTCGCAGTTACCCTTTGCGATAACACTCTCATCGCTCATGTCGATGAGCTGATACTTCAGGGAAGAGCTTCCTGCATTAACAACTAAGATGATCATATTATGTAAATTCCTTTCAAAATATATTTTGCATATATTATTATATACTATTTTTTGAAAATTGCAAGTCCTTTTTTCAAATTTACCGTTGTAAAAAGGACGAAATGCTTGCAAAAGCGCGTTATTTGGTACTGCAAAATGCCGAAAACCCCACAACATTGAATAAATATTCTGTAAAGTTGATTGAAAATTGATGAAAAACATTGAAATTTATGAAAAGAGGTAGTAAAATGAAAGTCAGCGGTATAATATGCGAGTATAATCCGTTCCATAACGGACATCTTTACCACATACAAAAGACACGCGAAAACGGAGCTACACATATCGTGGCGGTTATGAGCGGAAACTTTGTACAGCGGGGAGATACAGCTGTCATCGACAAGCTTGAAAGAGCGCGTCTTGCAGTCCGCTGCGGAGCAGACCTTGTGATAGAGCTTCCCGTACAGTACAGTCTTGCATCAGCTGAGGGCTTTGCAGCAGGAGCTGTATATCTTCTCGATGCTCTCGGAGCAGTCGATGAATTGTCATTCGGCAGCGAATGCGGCGATGTATCGAAGCTTCTTGAAGCAATGGATACTGTAAATACCATAGCGGTATCACATTCCGACGAGATAAGGAGCATAATGGAAAAGGGCTATACCTACCCTCGTGCGCTGAGCTCGGTGGTGAACGGCATAGACGGAGAGGCTGCTTCCATAATATCCGAGCCCAATAACCTTCTGGCAATTGAATATCTCAGGGCACTGAAAAAGCTTGACAGCAGTATAAAGCCGTTTACAGTGAAGCGCGAAAATGCGGCGCATGACGGAAAAACTGCGGAAAACGGCTTTGCAAGTGCTTCTTATCTGAGAGAACGGATACAGAAGAGGACGAATATCTCGGAATACACCACTTCCGAGTGGGCAGCTGCCATAACAGCGGCAATGTCAAAGGGAGAGATAGCTTCCATGAGCAGGCTCGAAAGGGTCATATTATACAAGCTGCGGAGCAGTACAACAGATGAGATAGCGCACATATACGATGTAGGACAGGGGCTTGAACATCGTATATACGGCGCAAGAATGGCAGGCTCACTTGATGAGCTGCTGTTTACCGTAAAGACGAAACGATACACAATGGCAAGGATAAGACGAATAATCCTTGCATTACTGATAGGGATAACCAAAGAGGATATGAGAAAGCTTCCGCCATACGGCAGGATACTTGCTTTCAACGAGCGCGGCAGGGAGATACTTGCCCGTGCAAAGGGTTCGACAAAGATACCATTTGCATCGTCCATAGCAAAGTTATCACAGCTTGGGGAAACTGCCGAAAGGTTTGCGGAACTTGAGATCAGGGCGTCTGATATATACGGTCTTGCTCTTGAGACTGTTACTTCTGCGCAGAAGGACTACAGGGCGAAAATTATGATAGATATGGAGTAAGTAATATGAACGGTGGCTTTCCGATGATAGTTGCTGTATGTGCAGCAGCTTCAATTGCGCTTACATCATGCGGCAGTACAACAGAGTATGTACAGGATAATTCATCAGACTTTTCAAAAAAAGCTGAGTCTGTAACTGAGACAGAAGATACTTACAGTTATAAAGACGAACAGGTATTCACTGTTGATATAAGCATAAAGGAAGGCGAACCGTTTCCGAATAAATTTGAGATACCTGATTACAAGGCACTTATGCAAAATCCCGAACTTCCCACAGGCTGTGAAGTAACTTCGCTTTGCGGACTGTTGAATTATCTCGGCTTTGACATAGACAAGGTGACACTTGCCGATGAGTTCATGCCAATGGACAACATCGGCGTATCAACAATGATGCACGCATATATCGGTGATCCTAAATCGGAAGAGGGCTTTGGCTGCGGCGCACCTGTAATAGTACAGACAGCCGATGATTATTTTGAGTCCATACTTTCACCGTGCTATGCTGTGAATATGACAGGACGCTCTTTAAAGGAGCTGCTTTATCAGGTGGCACAGGGCAGACCTGTTATAGTGTGGAGCACTATCGACCTTATGGTAATGCCGACAGAGTATTTCTGGGACACTAATGACGGTGAGGAAATGTGGTTCAATGGCTTACAGCACTGTATGGTGATCTACGGATATGATCTTGATGAAAGAACGCTTTCCGTAGCCGATCCGCTTGCAGGAAACGTAAAGTATGCAATGGAAGCTTTTAACGACACATACCAGCTTATGGGGAATCAGGCTGTACTCATATGCGGAAACTCAGAGACAAAAGGCAAATTCGTTGTGCGCGAAAGAGAAAAGTCACCGATACTCAGCCGTAATGCGGCTCAGCGAAAAGCTGAGGAGGAAGAGGCTGCAAGGATAAAGGCAGAAGAGGAAGCAAGACGCAAGGCTGAGGAAGAAGCTAAGCGTATTGCCGAGGCAGGTCCTGCAACTGAACCTGCCCCCGAAGAAGCTGAACCACAGCCTGATGTAGAAATACCTGCCGAGGAGGAACAGGAATAATTGATAAAAGGCGTTATATTTGACCTTGACGGAACACTGCTTGATTCAATGACTGTATGGAGCAGTATCGACAGGGAATTCCTTGATGAGAATGGCGTGAAAGACATTCCGCCCGATATATCGGATATAGTCAAGAAGATGACGGTTGACGAGTCATCTCAGTATTTCATAGACCGCTTCGGACTGAGCTGTACAAAGGAATATGTCATACACCGCATCGAAGAAATGGTGCGGGACAGGTACGAAAACAAGATACCGCTGAAACCTCACGCAGCCGAAGTTATGGACTTCCTTGACAGTCACGGCATACTCTACGGCGTAGCAACAGCCACATATAAAGGGCTTGCCGAAGCCGCACTCAGACGCTGCGGAGTATATGACAGGATAGGTTTTCTGCTGACTGACAGGGAATACCCACAGGGCAAGAATTTCCCCGATATTTTCCTCGGAGCAGCAGAAATGATGGGAACACAGCCTTGCGATACGCTTGTTGTCGAGGATTCTCTCCACTGCATAGAGACTGCCAAAGCCGCAGGCTTTGTAACAGTGGGAGTATACGATCCTGTTTCCGAAGCTGACAGTAAAGATATAATGAAAATATGCGATCACTACGTAAGATCGCTTGATGAGATAATAAATATAATTTAGGGGCGGACTTGGTTCGTCCCATGCTGTTTTAAAAGGAGCATACAGATGAAGAAAGTAATGGTTGGCATGAGCGGCGGAGTTGACAGCTCCGTAGCTGCAATGCTGCTCAGAGATAAAGGATACGATGTTATGGGAGTAACCCTCAAACTCTTCTCGGACGAGGATATCTCCGAGGCTAAAAAAGAGGGCAAGACCTGCTGCGCACTTTCCGATGTGGAGGATGCAAGGAGCGTAGCCATAAGGATTGGATTTGAGCATCTTGTGTTCAATTTCAGAGAGGTTTTCCGCGAGCACGTTATGCAGCAGTTTGCAGACAGCTACCTCAGCGGACGTACACCAAATCCATGTATCGAATGCAACCGCCACGTAAAGTTCGACAAGATGATG
Source organism: Ruminococcus sp. (assembly GCF_016283395.1). Next base: position 5,896 of record NZ_JAEEMU010000050.1, on the reverse strand, counting down.
CGCAGAGCTCTGGAGCTGGATTATGACTATATAGCCACAGGACACTATGCTGTAAATGAATATGACGAGAGCCGCGGACGCTGGCTGCTGAAACGCCCAAAAGATCGCAGCAAGGATCAGACCTACGTCCTTTATGCACTTACTCAGGAGCAGCTGTCACATACGCTTTTTCCACTGGGAGAGCTTGAAAAAACACAGGTCAGAGAGCTTGCAGAGTCCGCAGGACTTGTAAACTCAAACAAGCCTGACAGTCAGGATATATGCTTTGTACCAGACGGCGACTATGCCTCGTTTATAAAGCGTTTTACAGGCTGTGAAACGCCATGCGGCAGCTTTATAGACACAGACGGCAAGGTCCTCGGAGAGCACAAGGGCATCATAAACTATACTATCGGACAGCGCAAGGGACTTGGCATCGCCCTCGGACATCCTGCATATGTTGTCCGCAAGGATATGGATGCAAACACAGTAACACTCGGACTTGAAAGCGATCTTTACACAAAGAGCCTTATAGCTGACGATTTCAACCTTATCTCCGTAGAAAATCTTGAAGCACCCATGCGTGTAACAGCTAAGACACGTTACAGCCAGAAGGAACAGCCTGCTGTAGTTACATATCTCGGAAATGGTGAGTATATGGTGGAATTTGACGAGCCGCAAAGAGCTGTAACGAGCGGTCAGGCTGTGGTACTGTACGATGGAGATATAGTAGTAGGCGGAGGTACTATAAAATGAGAGATACGGTACTTCTTGTAGTAGATGTACAGAAGCTCATAACAGTTGATACGCTGTATAACTTTACAGTTTTCAGAGACAGCCTCCAAAAACTCATATCCGAGTCAAGGAAGAACAATGTCGAAGTGATATACGTCCGCCACGACGACGGAGCAGGCAAGCCACTTTCAAAGGGGAAAGATGGTTATGATGTAGCCGATGATTTTGCACCGAAAGCAGGCGAGAAGTTATTCGACAAGACTGTAAACAGTCCCTTTCGTGACAGCGGACTCCTTGAGTATCTGCGTTCAAAGGGCGTAAAGAAGCTCATAGTAACAGGCTTGCAGACTGATTACTGCATAGATGCTACAGTGAAGTGCGGATTTGAGCACGGCTTTGAGGTAATAGTTCCCGAAAACTGCAACACCACGTTCAGCAATAATCATATGACAGGTGAGCAGACCTACCGCTACTACAACGAATTCATGTGGAAGAACAGGTATGCAAAATGCGTAAAAATGGCGGAAGTCCTTGAAATGATAAGCAATAGCGATGATATGCCAAAATTCAGCAATGTGAATGAGACACATATCAGAAAGGCTACAGAAGAAGACGCTTCGAGAATTGCGGAGATACTTGTGTTTGCAAAACGAATGAAGTATCGCTCGATATTTAATGACGACGCATATTCATTTGGAGAATTACAGGTACTTCCTGTTGCAAAAAACTACATTGAAAATGGTTTTCTCAACAATATGTTCCTGTATGATGACGGGATCATAAAAGGGCTTATCCGCATAGAGAAAGAAGAGATACTCGAATTATATGTTGATCATTTCTTTCAGGGGCAGGGAATAGGCTCGGAATTGATCGAATATGCCAAAGAAAACTATTCAGTCAATTTTCTTTGGAAAATAGAAAAGAATATTGATGCTATACGCTTCTATGAAGCACATGGTTTTCAACTTACAGATATAAGGAAATACGAAGAAGGAACTACTGAATATCTTGTGATGATGAAAAGATAAAAAGGAAAAATATGGAATACAAATACGAAAAACTCACCGATAAAATTTACGTCTGCGCCAGCAGCGACCACCGCTTCGGTACGGACGCCTTTCTGCTGGCGGACTTCTCACAGTACCGCGCAAAGGACAAAGCCTGTGATCTCGGTACAGGCTGCGGCATAATACCGCTTATTATGCAGAAGAAGCTTCCTCCACAGATAACATATGCAGTTGATATACAGGAGGGAGCTATCGAACAGCTTTGCCTCGGACTCGAAAAAAGCGAGACTAAAGGCATAGTACCCATATGTGCGGACTTAAAGGAACTATGGGAGGGCGCACCTCTCGGACAGCTTGATCTCGTTACCTGCAATCCGCCCTATAAGGTGAACAATGCAGGCTTTCAGAGCGTTATAACTGCTCAGAAAATAGCCCGCCATGAGATACTATGCACCATTGATGACGTATGTGCGACAGCACAGAAGCTGTTGAAATTCGGCGGCAGACTTTGTGTCTGCAATCGTCCCGAGAGGCTGAGCGATGTTATATATGCAATGAAGTGCCATGACATAGAGCCCAAAAGGCTTCGCTTTGTATCAAAGAACGCAGAAGAAGCTCCGTGGCTTTTTCTAATAGAGGGCAAGAAAGGCTCGAAGCCGTTTATGAAAGTTGAGCCTCAGCTCTACATACGAAGCGAAAACGGCTTTACGGAAGAGCTGCAAAAAATATACGACACAGGAAAGGAGCAGGCATGAGCGGAACATTTTACGTAATAGGCACACCTATAGGCAACCTTGAAGACATTACTCTCAGGCAGCTTGATACACTTGAAAAAGTGGATTTTTTATGCGCAGAGGATACAAGAGTAACACTAAAGCTCCTGAACCGTTTTGAGATAAAGAAGCAGCTCGTCAGCTTTCACGAGCACAGCTCCAAAGCCGATGCACAGCATATTATCGACAGACTGCTTGCAGGAGAGAGCTGCGGTATAGTCACAGACGCAGGAATGCCCTGTATCTCCGATCCGGGAGAGGTGCTTGTGAAGATGTGTGCTGACAGCGGCATAGACATAAAGGTAGTACCCGGACCAAGTGCGGTAGTATCGGCAGTAGCCGTTTCGGGACTTAGTACAAGAAGATTTACCTTTGAAGGATTTCTTCCTGTTCCGAAAAAGGAGAGAGCCGAGAGACTTGAAAAGCTCCGCGGTGAGACTGCGGTCATGGTATTTTACGAAGCTCCTCACAAATTAAAGACAACACTTTCTGACCTTGCGGAGTTTTTCGGTGGTGAACGCAGGATATCGCTTTGCAGGGAGCTTACAAAGATACACGAGGAAGTTCTTAGGCTGACGCTCGCCGAGGCTGTTACTTATTATAATGAAAATGAGCCTCGCGGCGAGTATGTACTTGTACTTGAAGGAGCACAGGAGAACAGCGGCGGCGAGCTTACCATAGAAGAAGCTATGGAGCAGGTGAGAAAGCTCATAGATATGGGCGAAAAGCCAACAGATGCCTGCAAGGCAGTTGCAAAGGAAACAGGCTTCCGAAAGAGCGAACTTTACGCATTACTTTAGTAGGAATACTTTATTGCGATAGTGCAAAAAAGTGATAAGAATGTGAAAATTAGGCTAAAATACTTGAAATTTGCATAGTATTGTGATATAATTATTAGCGTTATTATTACTGTTAGAGTTTTTTGTAACCATGTTATAAAAAAAGAGCCTTATCAATACAAAATATAAAAAATATTCTGCCGCAGAAATACGGCGAAAGAAGGTTATGTATGATTTGCGATCTGCACTGTCACACGACTCTTTCCGACGGTTCGCTTGGCATAGAAGATGTAATTGCGCAGGCGAAACGCATGAATATCGATTGGCTTTCGATAACCGACCACGATACTATGGCTTCCTTTTCAAGAGCTGATGTATTGGGCGAGCGTGCCGGGATAAAGATACTCCACGGCGTTGAGCTATCGGCATGGGATAAGGAAAGAAACAGCAAGGTACATATATTGTGCTATGCACCCTCAAAGCCAAACAGACTTGAAGGCCTTTGCATGAAATCCTGTGAGATCAGAAAGGAATGTTCAAGAGAAATGATCGAAAAGGTCATGGAGAAATTCCCTATAACGCAGGAGAGCATTTTAAAGCGTACCACTGCTTCCAAAAGCATATTCAAACAGCATATAATGCGTGCCCTTATAGATTACGGCTACGCACTGGAATTCTACGGCGATCTTGACAGAGAGCTGTTCAATCCTGAGGTGGGCTCATGCTACGTAGAGCGTGAGTACCCTGACGTAAATTTTGTAATAGACCTGATTCATACAGCTAAGGGCGTTGCTGTAATGGCTCACCCTGCACAGTACAACAATATCGAGCTTCTTGAAGAGCTTGCCAAGAAAGGCAAGATAGACGGCGTAGAGGTAGGACATTTCTCAGCTGACAAGAAGACACGCAAGACGCTTTCGGCTATTGCTAAAAAGTACGATCTTATTGAAACAGGCGGTTCTGACTTCCACGGACTATATAATAAAGTACCGACACATCTTGGAAGTGAGACTACAACAAAGGAAAATCTTGACAGGATCCTGAAGCTTGCCGCAAGCATGAAGTAAGCGACAGTTCAGAAGAGGTGATCCTATGGAAATAAAAGTGATACCTGCACTTCTGTGCTTTGGACTTTTTCTGATATTTGTCCTGCCTTTGGGCTTTGGGATAATCAATCTCGGAAACTGTGCGGGCATGGGCATCTGTGGGATGCTGACGCTGATATTCATATTCTGGGGCAGATTCGGCACGTTCATAGGAAGGTGCTGGGAAAAGCCTTTTGGAAAAGTTATTCTTTGTTTAATAGGTGCTTTTGCGGTCATAGGTGTTATTCTTGCCGTCGTCATAAGTGTACTTATGATACGTGCTTCCGATGATCCGCCAAAGGACGAGAATACAACAGTAGTAGTTCTCGGCTGCAAGGTAAAGGATGGCGCACCCAGTCTTATGCTGAGGCGCAGGCTTGACGCAGCTTATGATTATCTTTCACAGCACGAAAGCGTATGTGCGGTCGTTTCAGGCGGCAAAGGCGATGACGAAGTTATCAGCGAAGCTCAGTGCATGAAGGAATGGCTCATAGAAAAGGGGATCGCTCCCGAAAGGATATATATGGAGGACAGATCTGTTAATACAGAGGAAAATCTTCGCTTTTCGAGGGAGATAATATCCGCAGAGGGACTTCCAGACAAGATCACACTTATAACAGACAGCTACCACCAGCTTCGTGCAGAGATGATAGCTGAAAAGCAGGACATCAAAGCGTATAACATCTCAGGCTATACATCATGGTATCTTGTGCCCACATACTGGGTACGTGAATGGTTTGGCGTTGTTTATTATAAATTATTCGGATAGAGGACAATAGTATGTGAAATGGGTAATAAAGCATATTACTGACGGAATGTATGAAGTATCTCTGAGATTTTTGTGTACCGTGCGGAGTATGCAAGACGTTTCAACACGCGAAAGGTCGCTGAGGCATATATAGTGTCCTCAGGTTTCGATAAAAAGAAAGTCAAAGCTGAATTATTGGAAATAAACAATGCCATAACATATAAGGCAAAAATCTATTTATAATGTAAAGGAATGGTTATTTTGAAGATCGGATTTTCAACTCTGGCTTGTCCCGAATGGTCGTGGACAGACATCTACTCAATGGCAAAGGATTTCAAATTTGACGGAATTGAGATCAGAGGACTCGGCAACGAGATTTTTTCTGTAAAGGCTCAGCCTTTCACAGAAGCACAGCTACCAAATACCATTTCTAAGCTAAAATCACTGGGACTAGAGATACCATGTCTTTCATCAGGTGCCTGCCTTAAATTCAAGGATAAGTATCAGGCAGCTGAGGACGAGATAAAGGCATATGCACAGCTTGCACAGAAGCTCAATGCATCTTATATCAGAATACTGGCAGATCTTGATCCGGCTCCTGTTGATGAGATAGACGATGATTATATCGTTGAGGCACTCCAGAAGCTGGTACCTATCGCTGAGGAGTACAATGTTACACTTCTCGTAGAGACAAACGGCGTATATTCAGACACAGCACGTCTTGCAGCAGTACTTGACAGAGTAAAGAGCCGCAAGGTGGCTGCACTCTGGGATATGCACCACCCATATC
>NZ_JAEEMU010000036.1 GCF_016283395.1 Ruminococcus sp. | reverse complement strand
TCATCATGCGTTATAATAGAAATGTTGACATATCAGAAATAAAATATGCCGATAGCTCTCCATCAAAAGCATGATGACAGCTGCAAACCTGTTGAGTGTGCAGCCAGAGCTGAATTTACCAAAGACAGCTCTTCGGCGGCATTGCCTTTCGCTGAACACCATTGGACGGGTCGTCCCGTGTACAGGTACTATTCGCAGCCGCGCCTCTACCTTGTAACTATAATAGCACTTAAATCAGCTATTGTCAATACATAATTGAAATTTTATTCCAAGAAATCAAAATTTAGCTTTGCTAAATTTTGATTTCAGCTGTTAGCTATTAGTGCATAGTGATTAGTCAGTTGAAAATACTCCATGCTAAGCACTAATCACTATCAACTGATCACTGGACAAAAAGGAGATATTAATGGAACTTCTCAAATCCGATTTTTACTATGAGCTTCCCGAGGAGCTCATCGCTCAGACTCCCATAGAGCCGCGAAACGCCTCACGAATGATGTGCGTTGACCGCAAAACGGGAGCAATATCACACGACCACTTCTATAATCTATGCGATCACCTCAAGGAAGGTGACTTGCTGGTAATGAACGATTCCCGAGTTATCCCTGCAAGACTTTACGGTGAAAAAGTGGGCAACCAGACCTTTATCGAGTTTCTCCTGCTGGAGCAGAAGGGCGACAAACGCTGGGAGATAATCTGCCGTCCTGGCAAAAAAGCCAAGGTGGGCACACGCTTCTCATTCGGCGGCGGCAGGCTGGTCGCTGAGGTAGTTGAAGTCAAGGACGACGGCAACCGCATCGTTCAGTTCGAGTGCGAGGGCAATTTCTTCACAGCTCTCGAAGATGTGGGACAGATGCCGCTTCCGCCTTACATAAAGGAAAAGCTCGAAAACCGCGAACGTTATCAGACAGTATATTCAAAGGAGCTTGGTTCAGCAGCCGCTCCCACAGCAGGTCTGCACTTTACTCCCGAAATGCTTGACGATCTTCGCTCACGTGGCATAAAGACTGCTTTCGTAACTCTCCATGTGGGACTGGGTACATTCCGCCCCGTCAAGGAAGATAACGTACTCGACCACAAAATGCACAGCGAGCATTACTATCTCCCGAAGGAGACTGCCGACCTTATAAACGAGACAAAGGCAAAGGGCGGACGAGTTATAGCTGTAGGAACTACCACCTGCCGCACACTTGAAAGCGTGGCAAGCTTTTACGGAGATATTTCCGAACACGAGGGATATACGGACATATTCATCTACCCGTCCTATGAATTCAAATGCATAGACGGACTCATAACAAACTTCCACCTTCCCGAAAGTACGCTCATAATGCTTGTTTCAGCTTTCATGGGATACGAGAATACAATGACAGCTTATAAGACAGCGGTCGAAGAAAAATACAGATTTTTCAGCTTCGGCGACAGTATGTGTATACTTTGAAAATAATATTGAAGGGAAAAAGAAAAATGACTGACACTGAACTTTTGGATTTTTTTAAAGGAATTATTGATTCAGAGGAAGGACCTATCGTCATCTGCAATATGGATTACAGGATAATATACGAGAATCCTGCCGCTATCCAATACTACGCTCCTGCTTCACCTCTTACAGGAAAGCTCCTTGAAACTTATATGGACGATGAAATGATGAGCAAAGTCGTAATGAGCGTTGAATGGTTCAAAGAGGACAAGAACAACAATAAGGTATTTGCACTGCATGACGATCATAATAACATGGATATGTATATACTTGCAATAAGGAATTCAAAGTCAGAGCTTATCGGCTTTTACGGCAGACGCGAGTACAGAAATCCCGATGAAGGCAAAATGTTCGACCTTGACTGATAACAGATAACTTAAAATACAAAGGAGAAGCTATGTTCAAACTTCTTAAAACAGACAATAAAGCCCGAAGAGGTACATTTGAGACCGTTCACGGCACTTTCCAGACCCCCTGCTTTATGAATGTAGGCACTGCCGCAGCCATAAAAGGCGGCATATCCTCAGTTGACCTTAAAGGGCTGAAAACACAGGTAGAGCTCTGCAACACCTACCACCTGCACCTCCGCCCCGGCGACCACGTAGTCAAGCAAATGGGCGGTCTGCACAAGTTTATGAACTGGGATAAGCCTATCCTTACCGACAGCGGCGGATTTCAGGTATTCTCCCTTGCGCAGCTGCGAAAGATAAAGGAAGAGGGCGTATACTTCGCTTCTCACATCGACGGTCACCGCATATTCATGGGACCTGAGGAGAGTATGCAGATACAGTCAAATCTTGCCTCAACAATAGCAATGGCGTTTGACGAATGTATCGAAAATCCTTCTCCTTATAAATATGTTGCTGACTCTATCGAGCGTACAACTCGCTGGCTCATACGCTGCAAGGAGGAAATGGCTCGCCTGAACAGCCTCCCCGATACCATAAACAAGCACCAGATGCTTTTCGGCATAAATCAGGGCTCAACATTCGATGACCTGCGCATCAAGCACATGGAGGACATCGCCAAGCTTGACCTTGACGGCTACGCTATCGGCGGACTTGCCGTAGGTGAAGCAACTGAGGAGATGTACCGCATAATCGATGTAGTAGAGCCTTATATGCCTGTAGATAAGCCCCGCTACCTCATGGGAGTAGGAACTCCGTCAAACATAATCGAGGCTGTAGCAAGAGGTGTGGATATGTTCGACTGCGTAATGCCAAGCCGAAACGCCCGTCACGCTACTGTTTTCACATGGAGCGGCATAATGCACCTCAACAACAAGTGCTACGAAACTGATCCGCGCCCTGTTGACGAGCAGTGTGACTGCCCGACCTGCCGCAATTTCAGCCGCGCATATATACGCCACCTGTTCAAGGCAAACGAACAGCTTGCAGGCAGACTTGCAGTACAGCACAACCTCTATTTCTACAATACGCTCACCGAAAAGATACGCGAAGCCATTGACGAGGACCGCTTCGAGCAGTTCCGCGGAAAATATTCCCAGCTTCTCGCCACAAGAATATAATATCACGGCATAACGCCATAATACGGAGTTTATATGAATACGTTCCTGTTTGTTTTAATGCTTGCGGTCTCTGTCGCAGTGACCGCTGTTTTTCTGCATGAGATAAAATGCGACATCAACGGTTACAGCAAGATAAGTTCAAAGACAAAGAGCCTGCGCGGCATTGCAAGAGGTGCTGCGGTACTTCTCAGCTTCATAGCAGCCGCAGAAGCTTTCGGCATAATAAATATAAGCGAATACAAGGGTGCTTTCCTCATGCTCGGTGCAGCAGCAGGCTTGTCCATGCTTGCCTGCACTGTCAACAAAAAGAAAAAGTACCACACCGTTCAAACATTCGTAAAAGCCCTGCTCATAGCCACTGTGCTTGAAGCCACCATATTCAGTATCCCCACATTCCGTCTCTGGTTCGGAAGCTACGGAGAAATGAGCTTTTCCGCACAGGAGCTTTCTGACGGCAGCGATATTGAATACCGTCCCGAGAATGACGATATAGCTGTTATCGGCGACCGTACAACTACATTCACATTCAAGGGCATCAATGAACAAGTTGCAGATGTTTACGTGGATATCGACTTCGGCAAAAACACAAAGGCAGCAAACGTATCCATTGATGCTATGGACGAAACAAAGTCAAACAGCTACAGAGAGATGATAGCCGAGGGTACTCTTGTCAAGGGCAAGCCCCATTCTCACTATATACAGCTCCACCTTTCAGGCGATGTGAGCAACCTTAAACTTACGGTATCTCCCCTTGATGAGGGCATGGTATATATTAAAGGCATCACCTTCAACAAACAGATACCTATGAGCATCTCATGGGCAAGACTGTTCCTTATCGTATTTGCAGCCTGCTTCTGGCAGCTCATGATGAAGAGCAAGACCATGCAGTACAGCTTTACCAAGAATAAAAAGATATTCCGTCTTGCCTGCGTAATCATAACTGATATCGCCTGTCTTGCGGCAGTACTCATAACCTTCACAAAGCTCGACAACACTTCTATCATCGACATAATGAAGCGTCCCACAGGAAACCAGATGACTCAGGAGCTTGTTGAAGCCTTTGAACACGGCAGTACTCACCTGCTCACCGAGCCTACTGACGAGCTCAACAACTTCCCTACTCCTTACAACAGTGATGCTCTTGATGAAGCTCATATCCGCTATCAGTGGGATCATGTTTACTTCAACCAGCAGTATTTCAGCTATTACGGTATAGCTCCTGTTGTATTGGTATTCCTGCCGTATCATCTTCTGACGGGATATTTCTTCCCCGATTCTATGGCAGTTCTCCTGTTTGCTATCATTGGTATGATCGGACTTACCAAGCTCTACAAGGAGTTCCTCAAGAAGTTCTTCCCTAAAACTCCAACAGGCATAGCAATAGCAGGACTTATCCTCATTCAGACAGTAAGCGGCATATGGTTCAGCATTGGCAGACCTCTTTTCTACGAGGTGGCTATGTCCGCTGGCTTTGCAACGCTTACATGGGCGGTATATTTCATGTTCTCCGCCAACATAATAGGTACAGAAAAGCCCATACTCAGCAGAACAGCAATATCTTCGCTTCTCTTTGCCATAGCAGTTCTCTGCCGTCCTACACTTGTACTTTACTGCATAACCGCAGCACTGTTCATGATGCTTGCACTTCCCCGTGTATCAGCATCGGGCAAAAAGGGCGAAAGCAAGCTTTTCACCGCTTCGGGAGTCCGCTATCTGCTCTGTGCCATAGTTCCAATGGCTTGCATAGGTCTTACACAGATGTGGTATAACTACGACCGTTTCGGCTCGCCGTTTGAATTCGGCATACAGTATTCACTTACTATCAATGACTTTACAAAGACTCAGTTCCACAGCCGACTTTCATGGACAGCTCTGTACAACTACTTCCTCAATCCGCCTGCTTTCAAGACTTATTACCCGATAATCGGCACTGAGTTCCAGTTTATGAACGCAGGAGGCTATTTCTACGCCGACCTTAATTCCACAGCAAATACCTCGGGACTTTTCTTCCTTGCACTTCCTATGTTCGCATATCTGCTTTCGGGCAAGGCTCTGAAAAAAGTCCGCGGTGGAAGAAAGCAGAAGATCCTTCACGCAGCATACATAGCTATCCCATGCCTGTTCATACCATTCGGCATCGTTGCTTCCGTATGGGAAAGCGGCTATGCAGTAAGATATATGGTGGATTTCGCATGGCAGTCACTTCTCGGCGCATACACTATCATATTCTTCATCTACAGCCGACTTGACGATCCCACAAAGAAAAAGCTCATATCCGCCTTTATGTGGTTCTCGGTGATGTGGGGACTTATAGTTGGCGGCGTACAGGAATTCAATCAGGCATTCCGCTTTGATATCTACAACAGAGAATTCCCCGAAATGGCTTATGAAGTCCAGAGGATGTTCGCATTCTGGGTATAAGCAATGTACTATATCTATATCATAAAATGTGAGGGAGACCTGCTGTACACAGGCATTACCACCGATGTGGAACGCCGCATGAGCGAGCATTTCGGCAGAACGGAAAAATGTGCGAAATACACCCGCTCACACAAGGCAGTCTCTCTCGAAGCTCTCTGGAGCTGTGAAAACCGCAGTCTCGCATCAAAGCTCGAATACCGAATAAAGCAGCTCTCCAAAGCGCAAAAGCTGAAGATTATTGCTGACAACAGCTGCTTTGGAGAGCTTTTTGGTACGGAGCTTTCCGAAAAATATACCCGTGAGACCTTTGACAAGGAGTAATATATGTACGAAAACAAGACTGAAGACCTCCCCGTAAAAACCGTCCTTGCCTGTGTTGATACAGGTGAATTCGACGCGGAAGTCTCCATAAATGAGCTGGCAGAACTGGCTGCTACGGCTAATGCCGATGTAGTGGGAACTATAATACAGAAGCGTCCTGCCTATGACTCTGCCACCTGCATGGGCGCAGGCAGACTGGAGGAGCTTAAAGAACAGCTCGAAACCCTCGAAGCCGAGCTAGTCATATTCGACCATGAGCTCACAGGCGTACAGGTGAGAAATATCGAGCAGATACTGGATGTGCGCGTTATTGACCGAACCACTCTTATCCTCGATATCTTCGCCCAGCGTGCAAGAACAAAAGAAGGTAAACTGCAGGTCGAGCTTGCACAGCAGAAATACCGCCTCCCCCGCCTTACAGGCATGGGTACTGCCCTTTCAAGACTGGGCGGCGGTATCGGTACAAGAGGTCCCGGTGAAACAAAGCTCGAAACAGACAAACGTCATATCCGCAAGCGCATAAGCTACCTTGAAGCCGAGCTTGAGGAACTCAAAAAGCACCGTAACTTCTCGCGTTCACGCCGAAAAAAGGACGGCGTACTGTGTGCAGCTATTGTCGGATATACCAACGTAGGCAAGTCCACACTTCTGAACGCACTGACGGATGCAGGAGTTCTTGCCGAAAACAAGCTTTTTGCCACACTTGATATCACCTCGCGCTCAATAGAGCTTCCCGACGGCAGGAGCGTCATGCTCATAGATACAGTCGGACTTATCAGACGGCTCCCCCATAATCTTGTAGAAGCATTCAAGTCCACACTTGAAGAAGCAGCTGCTGCGGATATAATCCTGAATGTGCAGGACTTATCCTCACCCGAGATAAAAGAGCAGGCAGAGGTCACAGCAAGTCTGCTCAACGAGCTTGGCTGCGAAGGCATACCGCAGATATACGTTATGAACAAGGCTGATGCCGCACCGTTCACAGATACGGTATTCGAGGACGACAATACAGTTATGATAAGTGCAAAGGAGCAGACAGGCTTTGATAAGCTCCTTGAATGTATAATGAAAAATCTGCCCGAGACTGCAAAGCGCATGAAGCTGCTCGTTCCATATGATAAAGGCGGCTTTATCGGCAAAATAAGACAAGACGGCAAGATATTCTCCGAGGAATACGCTGAAAACGGCACTCTCATCGACGCACTCATTGATGTAAAGCTCATCAAGGAAGCGGAGAACTATAAAGTCTGAGGACTTTTCCGCGAAAACACGTTGACACAAGCACTTAAAAACGCTATAATTAAGTTATGAGTTGAGAATTGAGAGTTGAGAGTTAATATGTTCGCTGCGGCGACACCATAACTGTCAACTCTAAACTCTAAACTCTCAACTAAATCAAAATTTAGCTTTGCTAAATTTTGATTAAAACGAAAGGATAAATAATGAACACAAAGATAAACGAGATATACGGCTTCGACGGCAGGCTCACAGAGCTTGCTGCTCAGGCTGAAAAGAACTGCGCAGAGGCATTTGCAAGAATTGACGCAAATGCTGAATACTGCGGAGCAAAGGTACTCAAAGCATTCTCCGACAACAAGGTCAGCGAGCCATGCTTCTACGGCTCAACAGGCTACGGCTACGGCGATATGGGACGCGATGTGATCGACAAGGTATTTGCTCAGGCACTCGGTGCAGAGGACGCTCTCGTGCGCTTCAACTTTGTTTCGGGAACTCACGCTCTTTCCGTTGCACTCTTCGGTGTACTCAGAACAGGCGATAAAATAGTATCTGTCACAGGCAAGCCCTATGATACCCTCGAAGAAGTTATCGGTATCAGCGGCAGAAAAGGCAAAGGCTCACTCATGGACTACGGCGTTGAATACGGTCAGGTAGACCTTAACGATGACGGTACTCCCAAACTTGACGAGATAACCGAAGCTGTAAAGGGAGCTAAAGTCGCTTACATACAGCGTTCTCGCGGCTATTCTCTCCGCGGAGCTTTCACAATTGCGGATATCGAAAAAATGGCAGCTGCCGCAAAAAAAGGCAATCCCGACATCATCGTAATGGTGGACAACTGCTACGGTGAATTCGTTGAGGACCGCGAGCCAGTTTCCGTAGGTGCTGATATCATCATCGGCTCACTTATCAAGAACGCAGGCGGCGGTATCGCACGTACAGGCGGATATATCGCAGGAAGAGCCGACCTTGTGGAGCTTTGCTCATACAGACTTACCTGCGTAGGCATGGGCAAGGAAGTAGGCTGCACCCTCGGTATGAACCGCGAAATGCTTCTTGGACTTTTCTTTGCTCCAGATGTTGTAGCTAATGCTATCAAGACCTGTACCTTCGCAAGCGAGCTTTTCACACTTCTGGGATTTGAGTGTTCACCGCGCAAGGACGAGCCACGCGGCGACATCATAACTGCCGTAAAACTTGGTGACGAGAAACATCTCTGCGCATTCTGCCGCGGAATACAGAAAGGTGCTCCCGTGGACTCTTTCGTAACTCCCGAGCCGTGGGATATGCCCGGCTATTCAAGCCAGGTCATCATGGCAGCAGGAGCTTTTACAAACGGCGCATCAATAGAGCTTTCAGCCGATGCACCGCTTCGTGAACCATATGCAGTCTGGATGCAGGGCGGCATAACCTACACAAGCGGCAAGCTTGGCGTAATGCTTGCAGCACAGGAAATGCTCTCTGACGGACTCATCAAGATCTAACGGCTTTGCCACATTATTATCAGGCGGCGGAACGCCGCCCCTACAACGGGCTAACAGCTAACGGCTAATGGCTAACGGCTAAAATATCAATGAGGAGGAATTATCATGCCATTCATCAATGTCAAAACAAACGTATCTGTTTCCGACGAACAGAAAACATCCATCAAATCCGCTATGGGACGCGCTATCACAGCTATTCCCGGCAAGTCAGAGGGCTGGCTCATGGTAGGCATCGAGCCTGAGTACGACCTCTGGTTCAAGGGCGAGGACGCTCCTGCCGCTATGGTAGAGGTATCTATCTTCGGCAGTGCTTCTTCAAATGCTCTTGTAACTCTCACAAGCCATATCACAGGCATTCTCACAGACAATATCGGCATACCGTCCGACCGTGTGTATGTAAAGTACACAAGTACCAATGAATGGGGCTGGAACGGTTCAAATTTCTGAGGTGATACGAATGAAATTCAAAAGAATTTGCGGCTTACTGACCGCATTTGCCATATGTACAGCCGCCTGCGTGCCCACAATAGCAGATAAAACTGCTCCTGTGCTCCACGCTTCCGCAGACGAATGGTGCTTTGCAGGAGATACCTGCGAACCTCTCCATGACACTTCACGTGATATCCAGAAAGAGGGCGTGGGAAATCCGCTTAACTTCGGCGAAAGAAACACTCCTGCCGATGCTTCTACAGCGGAGATACGCGCTATCAATCACAAGATGACCGTACAGCAAGTAAAGTACGCACTCTACAAGGAGATAGACGAGCACTGGGACCTTATCTCCACTCGTCTCGGTCAGACTGACCGTGAAAAGATGTATGCCCTGTTTTTAGGACTCGGTTCAAGAGAGTCCACACTCGGCGAGGGCAAGATAGGTTCAGACCATGAAACAGCCTATGAGGACGGCTGGGGAGTAAACTCCGCTCACGCATACGGTACGTTACAGACTGCCGTTACAGCATTCAAGGACTGCGATCCTAAGTTCATGCCCGAGGACAACGTACCCGAAATGTACCAGTATTCGTTTACAGAGTCCAACTTCTATGACTGCATAATATCCAATCATATGGGTATCAGAAAGATACTCCACTTTGCCGAGATATGCATAAACGAGCAGGGAATGAACGACTATCAGGTAATAAGAAACAGCCTTAAAGGCTTCAACACAGGCTGGTGTACCAAGGCTGAGGACGATGGTGCATACGCTACATATGCAGACGAGATATGTGCAATGGCGCAGTTCTACTACTACGAGGGACACCTCTACGACAACGTGTTCACATGGACATCTGCAAACGGCGAAAAGATCAATAAATACCGTACTTCAAACCGCTGGGACTGGTGGGGCGACGGTGTACCAAGCATGGCTCCAATAGAAGAAAAGCAGGAAACTACCACATCAACTACAACAACCACCACTACTACGACCACAACTACTACATCAGCTACGACCACATCTGAGGAGACTACAACAACTACCGCAACTACAAGCTTTGCAATGGGTGATACACTTTACGGCGACGCAAACTGCGATAACACCATTGATATGTCGGATATCGTACTGATAATGCAGTCACTTGCAAATCCCAACAAGTACGACATCAACGGCACTGACGAGCATCACATCACTATGCATGGAAAGGTGAATGCTGACGTCGATCTTTCAAGCAAGGGCGTTACTTCAAACGATGCCCTGCGCATACAGGAGTATCTCCTCCACAAGATAGACAATCTCGATCCGAAATAAACAAAAAGCCATAGTATTACTGAACTTATCGGTATACTATGGCTTTTTTAGTGAATAACTCTCACCACAATTATTTGTACTGGTTGTAGACATAATTTTTTTATATACTTTCTGAAATCTATTGACAAATACTCTCCATTATGTTATAATTCACGTATAAATAAAAAGAGATCACGTAATGGGAACGGTTATTTATGTTATTTTTTTTACCATAGTAAAAATCTGCTGCTCCTATATACACACTACTTAATTCAGTTAAAAAACGCTTTCGGGATATTTTTTCCCAATGCGGTTGTTTTATTTATAAGGAGGTTTTTTATGAACAAGTTTATGAAAAAAGCAATGGCAGCAGCTTGTGCTCTGGCTGTTGTCGGCGGTGTACCGGCAGCTTTCGGTACTGAAGTTTTCCCAACTGTCCTCACAGCAAGTGCCGCTGAAAACGAGGTAACACTGACAGCTGCACAGGTAGAGCTTACAAGTTCTATCACTCTTGACTTCATTGCATCAAAAAGCTCAGTAGATGCAGCAGGTGTTGATGGTGTTGTTATCTCAGGTCCTAACGGTGATATTGATCCTATTGTTACTGATGACGGAACCACCTATACATATTCATATGATCTGTACCCAACACAGCTTGGTAAGGATGTTACTATCCAGTTCAAGAAGGGCGATACTGTTGTAAATATCGCTGATAAGGGTGCAAGCTTCACATATACTGTAAATAAATACTGTGATGCTGTAGAAGCAGGTTCTTCAACTGATTATACAGATGAAGAAAAGAAAGCAGCAAAGTCACTTAAAAACCTCGGTATCGCATCTGACAACTACTTCAACAATAATGATACAGCTATCACATTCATGGAAGATAGCTATGATCTCAGTGCATATGCTCCTGATTTCGGAACAGATACATCTGCAAAGATATCTCTCTTACTTAATTCAATTACTAAGTTCAGAGTTTACATTGATGGTCTTACTGTACCTGAGGCAGCTAATCTCAAAGACAGTGATGGCGAAACTTCAATATATTCACAAAATGGTAAGAATGACAAGGCTTGCTTTGAAAGCACATTCCTTTACCCAAAGTATTTTGACGAAGTACAGACAATAACTTACAACGGAAATGAATACAAGGCTTCTGCACTTTCATACTGTTTCCGCGCAATAAATTCTACAGATGTCAAGACTCAAAACATGGGTAAGGCTGCATATGAATATTATAAGTATGTATCAGTTTTATAATGCATAATGATCTTTGAGATTTGACCAAAGGAGGTAAGCCACAATGGAAAAGTATATCAGCCCAGAGCTTGAAATAATCGAATTCGAGTCAGAAGACGTAATCACAACAAGTATTCCTGAAACAGACGGAATATAAATAATAAACAGGCAGTCCACGCGGCTGCCTGTTGTTTTAAGGAGAAGATATGAAAAGGATATTACCCGTTTTGCTGCTGTCCGCTCTTGTGCTGACAGGCTGTAAAAACGACGATTCATCGGACAAAGGCGCATCATCGTCCGCGACTACAACTGTAACGTCTGCCGAAACGACTACTGCAACGGCTACCGAGCAGACCACGACTGCTGAAAAAACAACGAGCAAAGCATCAACGACAACTGTTACGACCACAACTGCCGCTTCTGCCACAACTGCCAAAAGCACAGACAGTCCTCAGACAGCCGCAGCGCAGACAGTTACGGAGCTTAACGTACCAAA
Organism: Ruminococcus sp.; assembly: GCF_016283395.1. Next base: position 176,230 of record NZ_JAEEMU010000036.1, on the reverse strand, counting down.
GGAAACTGCCCCCACAACAGCAGCAACGGAAGCAGCTACTCAGCCACCGACCGAGGAAATGGCCACCACAAAGGAAAAAGAATCTATAAAGCTCCCGAAAGTACCGCTCTGATGAGTTTAGTGGTTAGTAGTTAGTGATCAGTGCATAGATAATTCAATACACAAAAAATGGCGGACAATATCCGCCATTTTTGCTGCATATGTGTACTTATTACTTATTATACATAAGGGCAACTGCATGAGCAGACATACCCAGCTTTTCGCCTGTAAAGCCAAGGTGCTCCTCAGTGGTAGCCTTAACGCTTATCTGCGAAACATCACAGCCGCACACTCTTGCGATATTCTCGCGCATTGTCATTATATGTGGAGCAAGCTTAGGTGCCTGAGCAATAACAGTAGCATCTATATTGCCTATCTCCCACCCTGCTTCGCGGACTCTGCGGCATACCTCTTCCATGAGCTTCATGCTGTCCGCGTCCTTGAAGCTGTCATCGTTATCGGGGAAAAGATGACCTATATCGCCCATTGCGAGAGCTCCCAGCATTGCGTCCATTATCGCATGAACGAGAACATCTGCGTCCGAGTGTCCGAGAAGTCCTGTAGTATGAGGTATCTCCACACCTCCGAGAATGAGCTTTCTGCCCTCAACCAGCTTGTGTACATCGTAACCGTGACCTATTCTGAACATATTGATTCTCCTTTCGCAGCGTGACGCAGCTAAATTATGATTTATTCTCCACTGTTTCAAGAACTTTTTCTTCTTCATTTTCCGACTTGCTGAAAAGCAGTTTCAACACCACTGGTGTTACTATACTTGATACGATAATAAGAAGTATTACCGCCGTAAAGTATGACGAGTCGATAATTCCGAGTCCCAGACCCTTATTGGTAATGATAAGAGCCACCTCACCGCGTGTCATCATTCCTGCGCCGATTTTAAGGCAGTCCTTCCAGCTGTACTTAAAGCACTTAGATACAAATCCGCAGCCGATGACCTTAGTGAGCATTGCAACGATAACAAATCCGACTGAGAACACTATCATGCTCGAATCAACGTTGCTGAAATCGGTTTTAAGTCCGATACCAACGAAGAACACAGGAGCAAAAAACATATATCCGTTGATATTTACGCGGCGGTCGATATACTCCGCATCACGGACATTGCACAGGATGATTCCTGCGATATATGCGCCTGTGATATCAGCGATACCGAAATACTTCTCAGCGATATAAGCCATGATGAAGCAAAGAGTTATAGCTATAATCGGTATACGTCTTGTATGAGTATGTCTCTCATCGTAAAACCTGAAAAGCTTATAGATTATGTAGCCGAGGACCAGCGACAGCACAAGGAAAAGACCTATCTTTCCCGTAACAACGAGAGTATTGCTGTTCGGGTCTTTGAAACCGAGCACAAATGTCAGCACTATCATACCGATAACATCATCAATGATAGCCGCACTGAGTATAGTCTGTCCCACACGGGTCTTGAGCTTGCCAAGCTCTTTCAGTACCTCTACCGTTATGCCTACTGACGTAGCCGTCATGATACAGCCAATAAACACAGCCTTGAAGAATTCGTCCGAGCCAAACTCCGAAAAGCCGTAAATGCACATATACAGCAGACTTCCGCCCACAAGCGGCACAAATACTCCCACACAGGCTATCATAAACGCCGCAAAGCCCGATTTTTTCAGCTCCTGCAAATTCGTTTCAAGACCAGCCGAGAACATGATAAGTATAACACCTATCTCCGCCATCTGACTTATGAAATCAGAGGGCTGGACAAGTCCTCTCCACAGGCATGGTCCGATGAGCAGACCTGCGATGATCTCTCCAACGACCATAGGTGCTTTCAGCCTTCTTGCAAGAAGTCCCGCACCCTTTGCACATATAAATATGATAGCAAGGTCTTTGAGGATATTATAAGTTTCCATTCATATCCATATCCTTTCGTAAATAAAGGGAGCACCACCGCTCCCATATATCCTTATTATACTATGAGGTTTGTCAGATGTCAACTTTTTTTGAAAAATATCTTGAAACAACTTCAAAAAAATGCTTGACAAGCTGTCAATGAAATGGTATAATATTTGAGTATCTTGTGCAACAGATACTATTATTATCCTTGCCCGCAGTAAGTTGTCGGGCATGATCCCAGAAGGAGGTGTGCTAAATGGCAAAGGTATCCGCTAAGTATGAAGTAATGGTTGTTTTCAGCCTCAAGAACGGCGAAGAGCCAATGAAGGCTCTCGTAGAAAAGTTCAAGGAAAGAATCGAGCGTCACGCTGAAGCTGTTGAAGTCAACGAGGATTGGGGTAAGCGTAAGCTTGCATATCCTATCGAGGACGAGACTGAGGGTTACTACGTGATCTACACATTCCAGTCACAGCCTGATTATCCTGCTGAGCTTTCAAGACGTCTTAACATCACAGACGGCGTTCTTCGTTCACTCGTAACAGTTGTTGAATAATTCTACTTCATTAATTAGGAGGCGGTCAGATGAATAAGGTCATTTTAATTGGAAGGCTCACTGCTGATCCTGAACTGAGACAGACTCAGAGCGGTATAGCTTCATGCAGATTTACCGTAGCTTGCGACAGAAGATTTGCCGACAAGAATACAGGTGAAAGACAGGCTGATTTCATCAGCTGTACAGCATGGAGACAGACTGCTGAGTTCGTTTCAAGATATTTCAGCAAGGGTAAGCTCATCTGTGTAGAGGGCTCACTCAGAAATAACAATTATCAGGATAAGAACCACCCCGACATAACACACTACACAACAGATGTGCAGGTAGATAATGTCGAGTTTGTAGGCGGCAAGAGCGAAAGCGGCGGCAACGGCGGCGGTTATCAGAATAATGGCGGCTACAGTGCTCCCCAGAACAATTACAATAACAATTATTCCGCTCCTCCACAGCAGGCAGCTCCACAGCAGCCCGCTAATGACAGTATGTCTTACGGCAACCTCAGCGATTTTGAGGAAATACTCAGTGACGGCGATGTACCGTTCTGAGTCAGTTAACTTTACTTTATTACGATAGGAGGAAAAGTCATGGAAAAGGAAAGAAATGCCCGTCCGGCAAAGAAGCCTCGCAAGAAGGTATGTATGTTCTGCGCTGACAGAATCGAGAAGATCGATTATAAGGATCTCGCTAAGCTCAGAAAGTGCATGACTGAGAGAGCTAAGATTCTTCCAAGACGTGTAACAGGCACTTGCGCTTACCACCAGCGTGAGCTCACAGTTGCTATCAAGAGAGCAAGACACATCGCTCTGCTTCCTTACATCAGCGACTAATCATAAAATTCAAGGGAGGCATTATGCCTCCCTTTTTGCATATTCATATGTAACGCTCCTTACGGCATCGGCAAAGGAGCGGTCAAACGGGGTTACCGGTCGATATTCTGAACAGCAAGCTCCTCATCTCTGCGGAAGAGAAGAGAGATGCACCATACTGCTGAGATAGCTACAAGTATGAAAACTGCACGGCTTATGACACTGTCAGCACCGCCGAAAAGCCATGCTACAATGTCAAATTCAAAAATACCGACTAATCCCCAGTTTATTCCTCCGATAATCAGAAGAATAAGAGCAAGTTTGTCCCACATATTGAGAACACCTCTTTATTCGGGATTTTAAACCACTGACGGCGGATAAATACCGCTCTTCACTGGTACAAATGTATTATCGCCGCAAAATTCAGGATTATTCATTTTTAAGGAGAAAAATTATGTTTCTGTATAATATGTCACTTTTATCCTTTGATAAAAAAACATGGATAATGATAGCCGTGATCGCTGCCGCAGTGCTTCTGCTCATTCTTTATGTATCCGTACACTTCAGCAAAGGCAAGCGCAAGGGCAGAGCTGCCGAGCGCAAGGTAGGAAAATATCTGAAAAAACTGGGCAAAAAGGACAAGATAAGGATAATCAACAACGCTTATCTCCCTCTTTACAACAAAGCCTGTGAAGTCGATCACCTTGTTTTCGGACGTTTCGGCGTACTCGTTGTCGAAACAAAGGGTATCTCAGGCACTGTAACAGGCAGCGGCAAAAATCTGACTCATAACATAGGCAGCAAGACTCATAAATTCTACAACCCACAGCTCCAGAACAAGACACACATGGATAACGTTATCCACCACCTGAAAAAGGGCGGTTTCGAGAAAACTCCCGTAAACGGCGCGGTAGTATTCTCCGCAAAGGATATTGATTTCCCGTCAGAAATAGGCATGGACTTAAAGGGACTTGAAAAGTTCTACAATTCACTTCCTGATGCAGGCTGCAATCAGGATATACTCTACCACTACTTTGAAAAAATGCAGGTACGAAACCCATTCAAGAAGATGTGGATAAGAACACGCAAAAAGAACGACTGATAATAAAGCCGTTAGCCGTTAGCCCTTAGCTATTAAGCCAATGTGTCGCCTTCGGCGAATAATATAAATAATGTGAGCGTTAGCAAACTCTTTCGGCTAACGACTAATGGCTCATTACCGTATTATCTTCCCTATTTCAATTACCGGAAAAAAGGAGTTTATTATGAAATTCAAAGGTTTTATCGCACTGGCATCAGCTGCGCTGATAGCCTTTCCCTCTGCATTATGCACCGACATCAGAACAAAAACATCTGCTGTAAACATAAACTCAGTTACATTCACAAACTTTGACAGCCGCATAAACGGCGGCGAGCCCATACGCGGTGTGGACATATCCTCTGTCATTTCTCTTGAAGAAGCAGGCGTTAAATTCTTCGACGATAACGGAAAAGAGAAGGATATATTCAAAACACTTGCCGACCACGGTGTAAACTATATCAGAGTAAGGATATGGAACGAGCCTAACGACGGCAACGGTCACACTTACGGAGGCGGTCACTCCGACCTTGAAACAGCGGCTAAAATAGGCAAACGTGCCGCACAGTACGGCATGAAGCTCCTTGTCGATATCCATTATTCCGACTTCTGGGCAGACCCTGCAAAGCAGACCCGCCCCAAATACTGGCAGCCCCACAGCCATGAGAAGCTCAAGACCGAGATATACAACTGGACATCATGGGTAGTGAAGTATCTCACCGAAAACGGCAGTGACATCGGCATGGTACAGGTCGGCAACGAGACAGAGTGCTTCTTCTGCGATGAAAAGGATATGTACAAGATATGCGACCTGTTTTCAAGCGGTGAAAAGGCTATACGTGATTTTGACAAGAACATCCTTATCGCCCATCACTTCGCAAACGCAGGAAACGGTCACTTTGGCTGGTACGCTCAGGTAATGAACGAATGCAACCTTGATTATGATATATTCGCCTGCTCATATTATTCATACTGGCACGGCTCACTGGATAATCTGCGTAAGACTCTCACCGATATCGGCAACAAGTACAACAAGTACGTAATGGTAGTCGAGACAGCCTATCCTTACACCGATCAGGACGGAGACAGCTTCGGAAACACCGTAAGCTCAGGCTTAACAGGTGTAGACCTAAGATACCCCATATCCGTTGAAGGACAGGCAAAGGCTCTTACCGATGTATTCCAGACTGTTGCCAACTGCAACGGCCACGGAATCGGCGTATTCTACTGGGAGCCTGCATGGCTTGGAGTTCCCGATATCTCCCGTCAGCAGCAGCAACAGCTCTGGGACAAATACGGCACAGGCTGGGCAACATACTACGCAAAAGAATACAACAAGGACGTGACTGAATCAGGCGGTTCTTCCTTTGATAATCAGGCACTTTTCGATTTTCACGGCAAGCCTCTGGAGTCCCTTGACGTATTCCTCAACATCTACCCACAGAATAAGCCCGCAGTGACAACAACAACAACAACTACTACTACCACTACAACTACGACAACAACATCGACTACTACCACCACAACTACTACAGAGCCTGTACAGACAAAGGATATCATACTGGGCGATATCAACAACGACGAAGTTATCGACGTATATGACGTTGTGGCACTGAGAAAGGCGATCGTTGCAGGAAATAAGTCCGCAGAGCTTGACCTCAACGGCGATAATGAGGTGGGCGTTGCAGACCTTGTGAAGCTACAGCGTTATATCTTAGGATATGCCGACAGTGATCTCACATACAAGACAATTATCGTAAAATAATGGCAAAGCCGCTGCAATTGCAGCGGCTTTTTTTACCCTATTATAATAAGTAGGGGGCGGATAACCCCCCCGAAAAATGATCGTAACAATACACAAAAACAGCTGTCACGATTTGTACAAAACATAAAACTCAAAAAACATTTTTTCAATATTCAATGGTTTTGCATTGAAAAAGTACTGATTTCAGCCCTCTTACAAAAGCTGATTTTTATCCAAGGATAATATCCGCGATATCCTCAGGCTTTTCTGCGATAAATTCCGCACCCTCTGCTTCAAGCTCAGCGCGTCCGCGAAATCCCCAGACACAGCCTATACAGGGGATCCCTGCATTCTTTGCGGTGCGAACATCAACATTGCTGTCACCTATCATGTATACCTCGTTCTCCTCATCGGGAAGAACTGAAAATATCTCGATAAGTATGGCACTGTCGGGCTTTACGGGACGATATTCAACTCCGCCCAGCACCTTCACGAAATCAATATCGGGAAGAAGCTCCCATACTATCTCTCTTGCCACGTCCTCAGGCTTATTCGTAGCCACAGCAAGTATGACTCCGCTGCTCTGGAGCTTCTCCATAGTCTCTTTCATGCCGTCATACAGCCTTGTCTTATCAAGATAATGCTGAGAATAGTACTCACCGAAAAGCTTATGCAGCTCCCCAGCCTTATCCTTTTTTTCCTCGGGAAGCGCACGTTCACAGAGCTTCTTCGCACCGTTCCCAACCATTTTCTTATACGCCTTGTAGTCATGTGCAGAGCAGCCAAGCTTTTCAAGACCGTGATTTACCGCGTCGCCCAGGTCGTAAATAGTATCGGCAATAGTGCCGTCAAGATCAAACACAGCCGTTTTCATACGTTTATTCCCCTATCAGTCCGCGTATCTCATCGGGAGTAAACACGTACTCCTTACCGCAGAAATGACAGCTTACAGAGGTATCCTTTCCCTCGTCCGCAATTGACTTCAGCTCGTCCTTTCCGATACTGATGAGAACTTTTTCTGTGCGCTCACGGCTGCAATCACATTTATAAACAGGTGACGCAGTATCGAGCACATTAGGCTCAAGTCCGTCAAGAAGCATATTTGCTATCTCCTCGGGAGTTATGCCATCGTCCAGCATCTGTGAAATTGGGCGCATATTCGCCACATTCTTCTCAATTGTATCAATACACTTCTCATCTGCAAAAGGCAGGAGCTGAACAAGGAAACCGCCTGCTGCCTTTACAGTAAGGTCGGGATTTACAAGCACACCAAGACTGCAAACAGTAGGTATCTGCTCGCTTGTAGCGTAATAGCTTGCGATATCCTCGGCTATCTCTCCCGAAACAAGGGGGATAACGCCCACATACGGCTCTTTCAGCCCCATATCCTTGACTACGGACAGAGTACCGTCCCTGCCAACTGCGCCGCCTACGTCAAGCTTTCCCTGCGCATTGAGCGGAAGCTCCACAACAGGATTATTCACGCAGCTCTTTACGTTTCCCCAGCTGTCAGCAACTGCGACCAGCTGTCCCGAAGGACCGCCGCCGTCCACACGGAGAGTAACGCTGTCGTTATCGCCTTTTAGCATATAGCCCATAAGGGAAGCTGCTATTGAAAGTCTGCCAAGACCTGCCGTGATAACAGCCGATGTCTTGTGTATGCGTTCTATCTCCGAAACTATATCCTTAGCATCAAGTACCTCTGCGAAAGCCGAACCGTCAGCAGAGATAGCTCTGTATAAATTTCCCATTTTACTTATCCTTTCAATATTTCTGACCGCTTCTGATACATCTTGCGGCATAGACTATACGCTGTGAAGTCTCACAGGGCGGTTCAAGGGTATCATCGCCGTACTTTGCCAGCACTTCAAACCCGCACTCTTTAAGCAGAGCCTCGATATCCTCTTCACTGTAAGCCTTTTCCGAGAAGCCGTCGGAGCTTCGTGAATAAAGCCCGTTCTCCTCGCGCTCGAAGAATTCAAGCTCCATTTTAACTTCAAGGGTATCGGGGACAAGGGTATTCTCCCACACGCAGTAAACGTGTTCCGTCTCATATGTAAAGGTATTGTTTGCCAGTATCTCGCGGTGTTTGTAGGGAGTATTCACATCGAATATGAAAAGTCCGTCCTGCTCCGAGAAGAAAGCCACATTCTCGAACACCTTTTTCACATCGCCGATACTTGCAAGGTGATTGATACTGTCAAGGGCGCATATGGTAATATCCACAGTCCCGAACATATCAAGCTTACGCATATCCTGACATAGATACTGTATATTCAGTCCGCTGTCGAACTTCTTATCAAGAGCTATGCCCAGCATCTCATCGGAGTTATCAACTCCGATAACATCGTACCCCAGACCTGCCATTACCTCGGAGATACTTCCCGTACCGCAGGCAAGATCAAGGAGGATATTCTCCTTTGTGGTCTTGAACTTCTGAATTATGCCGTGGAAAAACTCACCTCGGTGTTTATAGTCTATATTTGCCGTAAGCTCGTCATAGTAACGTGCAAACGCACTGTATCCGCTCATATTTAATCACTCTTCCGTTTTGATTACAGCAAAGGACTGCACCATATAAGGTACAGTCCATGAAAGCATTTTCCTTTGCGCAAAGGCTTATTCGCCCTGCGACTGATCGCCTGTATTTCCGCCTACGAGATTTCCGTTTTCATCGCGTGTCTCTCTGAATGTCTCGGCACCGCTATTATCATAACCCACATATTCTATGAGGATAGTATCTCCTGCCTTGTACTTATGAGTATAGCTTCTCAGTGAGAGCTGATTTTGCTCGTTCCAGTAATAAGCCTTTTCCTCATATTCGATATCGTCTTTTTTCTCAACGGTAATAAGCAGATCCTCAGCGGCATTTCTTGCAAACTCCAGATGTATGCTGTTAAGCTCTGCCCACGCCTGATAGTTGCCGCTTTCCGGGTCATAGTGGTAATACTTACCTGTTTTGTTAAGGTCATCTGGCTTTTCAATTATGAAGATATCAGGATAACCGTCAAAGTCATAATCGTTCTTTATAACAAAATCATTTATGGTCTTTGAAGAGTCCTTCTCTATAGCCTTCTGTATCTCGGCAGTATCTGCACTCAGCACCTGATATGAACGTGCTTGTCCGTCATTGTATTGTCTTGATACATCTATTTTGTTAGGTGTGCTGTTAGAATATCCGAATGAGATAGAGCTGCAATCCTTAGGATCGAATTTCGGAGACTGTGTAGCAGGCTGAGTTGTTGCAGGAGCTGCTGTAGTTGTTGTTTTCTTGGTATTATTGCTCTTCGGAGCAACAGGTACAGCTCTTGTAGTTCCGTAAACTCCGCCGCTGCCGCCGTTTGCACGGGTAACAGCAGACTTCTTTGAACCTGCACTTGTAGTAGTCGTAGTGCCTGATACCTTATTTCCTGCCTTATCTGTAGTAGTTCCCGAAACGATATCGTCATCGGCTTCTGTATCTGTAGTTGAGATATCCTTTGTAGTTCCCTCAACAGTACCCGAAACAATATTTATAGGACGGTCTGTATCCTTTACCTCGCTTACCTTGCCGCAGCCCGTAAGGAGAGCCAGTGCAAGAACAGGTAAGATATATTTCTTCATAATGTCACCTCATAATACCTTTCTTTCAAAAAGCCTTAGTATACTGTAAATTGAAATAGGAAAGGAAAAATGTAGCCGTTAGCCATTAGGCATTAGCCGAAAGAGTTCGCTTACGCTCACATTATTTTAATTATTCGCCGAAGGCGACACATTTGCTAATAGCTAAAGCCTAAAAGCTAAAGGCTGAGATAATACTTCCCTAATTCAATCATTATTTTCTTTCTATCCTGCATCAACGCAGAAAAGGGGCGGAGAAAACCGCCCCTCTGTATTACTTGTTTGCTGCGTCCTTAGCCTTGCAGCACTTCTTATACTTCTTGCCGCTTCCGCAGGGGCACGGATCGTTATCGCCTATTTTCTTTACACGAACAGGCTCATCACTAAAGCTTCCGTCGCCTGCACCTGCATTAGGAGCATCAGGCTTAGCTACTTGCTCACGCTCGGGAGCTTCGTTCTTCTGGAGCTTTACTGTAAGGAGCATACGGATAGTATCCTCACGGATAGACTCTACCATAGCATCGAACATCTCGAAGCCTTCGTAACGATACTCGATAACAGGGTTCTTCTGACCGTATGAACGGAGACCGATACCCTTCTTGAGCTCTTCCATATCATCGATATGAGCCATCCACTTTGTATCAACTACCTTCAGGAGGATAACACGTTCGAGCTCACGCATGATCTCTGCGCCGTATTCCTCTTCCTTAGCCTGATAGATCTCTCCTGCCTTAGTGCTGAGAGCATTAACGATATCTTCCTTGGATACATCTTCGATCTCGCCTTCCTCGAAAGTAAGATCCTCAGGACCGATGAGCCAGCCAAGGAAGTGATCCTTGAGTCCGACAATATTCCAGTCGTCCTTTACCTCGTCATCAACAAGGTATGTATCAACAGTAGACTTGATAAGATCTTCCATCATCTTGAGAATGCTCTCGTGGAGATCCTCACCGTCAAGAACCTGTGATCTCTGCTTGTAGATGATCTCACGCTGAGTATTCATAACGTCGTCGTAGTTGAGGACGTTCTTTCTTACGCTGAAGTTCTGTCCCTCGACCTTCTTCTGTGAGGACTCGATAATTCTTGTGAGCATCTTGCTCTCGATAGGAGTATTCTCGTCAACGTTAAGAGTTCTCATCATATTTTCAAGACGGTCACCTGCGAAGATACGCATGAGGTCGTCCTCAACAGAGAGGAAGAAGCAGCTTTCGCCCTCGTCGCCCTGACGGCCCGAACGTCCGCGGAGCTGGTTGTCGATACGTCTTGATTCGTGTCTTTCTGTACCGAGGATATAGAGACCGCCTGCTTCCTTAACAGCAACAGCCTTCTCCTTAACCTCAGCATTGTACTTATCATAAAGCTCACGGTAGAGCTTTCTTGCTTCGATAACTTCCTGATTATCAGTATCAGCAAAGCCGATAGCCTCTGTGATGATCTCCTCAGGTATCTCGCGCTTTCTCAGTTCAGCTCTTGCAAGGAATTCAGCATTACCGCCGAGCATGATATCGGTACCACGTCCAGCCATGTTGGTAGCGATGGTAACTGCACCGTACTTACCTGCCTGAGCAACGATCTCAGCTTCCTTAGCGTGCTGCTTAGCGTTGAGTACCTCGTGCTTTACGCCCTTTCTCTTGAGCATAGCAGAGAGGAGCTCTGACTTCTCGATAGAAACAGTACCAACGAGGATAGGCTGTCCTTTATCGTGACATTCGATGATCTTCTCGATGATAGCAGCATATTTGCCCTTTTCAGTAGTATAAACAAGGTCGTTGTAATCTATACGGATAACAGGCTTGTTTGTAGGTATAGCGATAACATCGAGCTTGTAGATCTCCTTGAACTCGTCCTCTTCTGTCATAGCAGTACCTGTCATACCTGACAGCTTTGTGTAAAGACGGAAGAAGTTCTGGAAAGTGATAGTAGCAAGAGTCTTTGACTCGCTCTTGATCTTAACGCCTTCCTTAGCCTCGATAGCCTGGTGGAGACCGTCGTTGAAACGACGTCCCATCATAAGACGGCCTGTGAACTCATCAACGATGATGATCTCGCCGTCCTTGACAACGTAGTCTATATCGTTCTTCATAACACCGTTAGCCTTGATAGCCTGATTGATGTGGTGAAGAAGTGTCATATTCTCTGAATCCATAAGGTTCTCGATTCTGAATGCCTGCTCAGCCTTCTTAACACCGCGCTGTGTGATAGTAGCTGTCTTAGCCTTTTCGTCGATGATATAGTCAGCAGTATCATTGATAGACTCCTGATCTACCTTATCGTCCATTTCAACAACAGTAGTTGAAGTAAGTGTCTTTGCAAAGCGGTCAACAATAGCATAGAGATCAGTGGACTTATCACCGCGTCCCGAAATGATAAGAGGAGTACGTGCCTCGTCGATGAGGATAGAGTCGACCTCGTCCACGATAGCAAAGTTAGGAGCACGCTGAACACGCTCTTCCTTGTGAGTTACCATGTTATCACGGAGATAGTCGAAACCGAGCTCGTTATTTGTAGCATAGGTTACATCGCAGTTATATGCAGCACGACGCTGATCGTTGTTGAGACCGTGAAGGATACAGCCTACTGTAAGTCCCAGCCAGCGGAGTACCTTACCCATTTCCTCAGCCTGAGTCTTTGCAAGGTAATCGTTAACGGTAACGACATGAACGCCGAGACCTGAAAGCGCATTGAGGTATGAAGCAACACAGGCAACGAGAGTTTTACCTTCACCTGTCTTCATTTCAGCGATACGTCCCTGGTGAAGAACGATAGCACCGATGATCTGAACAGGATAAGGCTTTTTCTCAAGAACACGCCATGCAGCTTCTCTTACAGTAGCAAGAGCCTCGGGGAGTATATCATCGAGAGTTTCGCCGTCCTCAAGTCTTTCCTTAAATTCGGCTGTTTTAGCCTTGAGCTCTGCATCTGAGAGCTCCTGATACTCTTCATCCAGTTCAAGAACTTTATTTTTAATAGGTTCGATACGCTTTAATTCACGGTTGGAATAAGCGTTCGCGCCAAAAACGTTTTTGAATAAACCCATTTTTGTTTTCCGCCTTTACATTATAATAGTGTAGGTCTTGATAGTATAAATACACATAATATATTTTACAACAAATGGCTCTGTTTGTCAATACCCACGTAGCATTTGGTTAACAACGTCTGATTTCGGCAGATTTTCGGCATTTATCCCATCTTCTCCACTTCCGAACAGCAGGAATTGAACATATCCCCCAATTCGTTAATGGCCTGTATAAAAACAAATATCCCTAAAATAAGGACTATCAGCAGGATCATCAATACGATCTTAAAGATACGTATGCCTTTATTATCTTTGCCGGGGCTCGTTTCAGAGGTATCTTTAAAAGCTAAAAATACCCATATACCAATCACCGCTAAAGTTACTGCCCCAATATAAATGATCTCCATATTCCACCTCTGCTTATCCGTGCTTCTGAGTTTCGTGCAGCGCATCAACAAAGGGATCGAACAACACAAACATTGCATCTGCAATAAAACTCCAAACCATATAACCGACTAAAAAGAGCGAAGCAATAATAAGTCCTATAATGATAAATGCTTTTATTTCACTCCTGAATTCTTCCTTTAATCTGCTTTTTTCGTCAGTTTCTTCATTTTCGCTGATTTTGTCATCATAGCCATTACCTGACAAAGCAATAATTCCTATTATCGAAATAATTATGATAAGCAAAAACAATAACATTTTCCATACCTCCTGTCTTACATATAAACCAAATCAGTGCCTTCTGCTTACAAATGGCTTACATGAGTCAAGGTCTGATATGAAGAACTTTCCGATGATGTAGTATATAAATATAACACCTGCCGCAATGATGATGAAAAGCACAGCTCTTTTCAGCCTTTCATGGTCAATATTCAGGCTTTCCAGCACAAATGCGATAAATACAAACACAACAACAACTGCCACGGTTATCAAAAATGCAACAAACATAAATATATCCTTTCCTTAACCTATTCTTCCGACACCCTCGGCTGTTTCGCAGCCAAGATCAAAGCACTGACCGAATGCTTCAGCCATTGCCCGAAGTGCCAGATATATACTGCCCAAAGCCAAAGCAATAACTATCAGCATTATTGCTCCCACCAATTTAGCTTTCTGAGTTTTATCATCGCTGTAATCAACAGCCAGACGTATTCCAAGTATCATCAGAATTAACGCAAAAAACATGATCATATAAAAGCTCCTTTCACTTTGACCTAATTTTACTGTCACAGACAGAAATACCAGCCATGCACCAATAATAATTGCCGCTATACCTATCAGGATTATCGCTCCCACCAATTCAGCCTTATTATTTTTATCATTTGAGTAATCAGCAGCCAGCCATATTCCAACTATCAATAAAATTATCACGAATAATGCGGTCATAAATATTCTCCTTTCGCATTACCCTATTTTTCCAATGCCTACAATACAATCATCACAGGATTTAAGCCAGCCAAACACTATACACCCCAGTATCAGCAAAAACACACTGCCTATTATCCACCCTATCCGCAGCAGGTCCCAAAAACTGAACCATGCGCAGTACTCTTTATCCACAGGTAAATTATACTAACACAAATTATCAGCGAAACAGCAAATATGACCTTTCCTTTGATCTTTTTCTTCGGATCTTCCGAATACCAGCCCCAGTCTATGCCAAATATCAGCATTATCATACCGCCTAAAAAGATCATTACCGTAAACATATCAATACAATTATCCATATCTTTTCCTTTCTCATCTTAAACCATGCTCATATGAGCTCCCTGTGTGATTATAATACCATTTTGTCAACACTTCCACAAGATATCGTTTGTCACTATCTCAGTGACATTTGTCATTTGTTATTGCAAATATACTGTAAAATGTGGTATAATAATGTTTGAATCTGGGAAGTATTATCATCCAGCCCTTGCACTTAGCCATTAGCCTTTAGGCATTAGCTATTAGCCAATGCGTCTCCTTCGGCGAATAATTTAAATATCATGAGCGTAAGCGAACACTTTCGGCTAAGGGCTCATGGCTAACGGCTTTATTACGCAGTAATTATCTTCCCTATTTCAATTTACAGTAATGATACGGTGATCAATATGCTTATGATATCAATGACAAATACCGAAAAAAAACAGCTCCACGGCTACGCTCACAAAATGCTGAGAGAAGCCCTGAAGCTCAGAAATATAAACTACACCGAAGATACTCCCATAACCAAAAACAAAATGGGCAAGCCCTCCCTTGCAGAGCGTCCCGATATACATTACAACCTTTCCCACGCAGAGGGCATCGCCGCTTGTATGATATCAGACTATGAGTGCGGAATTGACTGCGAAAAGGTCAGGGACTTCCGTCCGAATGTGGTAAAACGGGTATTTTCAGAGAATGAGAAAGCAATGTTCGAGAATACTCCCGACAGCGAAAAGGCTCTGCTCTTTTTCAAGCTATGGACTCTCAAGGAAGCCTATGTAAAGGCTATCGGCATCGGTATCTCCTACCCTATGAACGAAGTTGAATTCAGCTTTTTGGGAACTGATATAGTCACAAACATCGAAAACTGCCGTTTCAGACAGTATATCATCGGCGAAAAACGATTTGTAGTATCCGTATGCGAAATAATAAAACAAAATTAACGCTAAGCCATGTCATTTCGGCAGGATTTCTGTGGAAAATGTCGTTTTCAAACTGTCTCAGATGTGCAAAATCCATAAAATAAAGAGTGAAATTCGGTCAAATCGGGAAAAATTCCTTTATACCCTTGCATTGCCGCCGATTTTAGGTTATAATAGTAGTAAGCTTCTTGTTTGATCCATTCGCGTTTCACCAGAAGTATTCCACAAATCGGGAGGCTGATACTATGTTCGATAAAACCATGACGTTCTCAGTTAATGAAGACAGGGAAGCAGAGCTGAAAAAAAATCTCACTATTATCTACGACGCTCTCACTCAAAAGGGATATAATCCTGTCAATCAGATAGTAGGCTATATCCTTTCAGAGGATCCTACATACATCACAACATACAACAATGCAAGAAGCCTTATTCGTCACATCGACCGTGACGAGCTTTTACAGGTGCTTGTAAGATCATATCTGAATGCATAATTAATCAGTGATTAGTTAAGGGACGACCTATGGTCGTCCCTGTTGTTTTATATGTGCAAAAAGGCGGATCAATGATCCGCCTTTTTCATTCTGCTTTTTCCGATTTGTCTGCTTTATCTGCTTTTTTACCGCCGTATGGCTCAAAGCATATGTTAAGGTCAACATTGCCCTCGATACCGGGAACATTTCCCGAATTCGAGTACTGCCAGATCTTAAAGTCATAGTAATAGGACGGCTTGTCACTGTATTCTGCAAGCCAGAAGTCGTAGTCCTTGACTCTCGGTATATCAAGCTTGTGCATTGCTGTTGTCTTGTTCTGGTATACCATAGGAGTATATCCCGAATCCTTTATTCTTTCGCAGAACGATACGCAGCAATCCGCAAGTGCTTCCACGCTCACATCGTCTGTACGTGCAGCATCTCCCGATACAAGCTCCCAGTCATAAACTACAGGGTATGTGATATCATAACCGCTGAGTGCATCTATGATAGCATCAGCCTCATCAACTGCTTCATCTGCTGTAGTTGCCTGCGAGTAGAAATACGCTCCGACCTTTATGCCCTGTGCAAGAGCTCCCTCGATATTGTTTCTGAACTGTTCATCATATGTAACAACACCGCCGCCGTATGTACGATAGCCAACACGTATTATGGCAAAGTCGATACCAGCCTGCTTTACCTGCTCCCAGTCGATCTCGCCCTGGAATTCCGAAACATCTATGCCGTTTTCGGAATTAACTTCGCCGTTTTCCGTATAATAAGCATATCCGTTCCTCATAGAAATATTATTGACATCGACAGTACTTGCAGGAACATCTGCATAAACAGGTACGAATACTTCTCCAAGCGAGCTGTCATGCATAAGCAGCTTCTTGCCGTCAAGCTGGTAAAAAGTCTCTTCCTTCTCAATTACCGCTCTTCTGCGCACATCAGTTCCTTTTGATTTGGAATTTGCAGCAACTGCATCATCTCTGCCGCGTATAAACGCTATCCATATCAGCGCGATCGTTAGTATAAGTATAATTACCGCTTCAAGTATAGCAATGCTCTTGAAACGTATCCTTCTTCTGGGTTCTGACATTGTTTCCTCCATTTTTATGTTCGTTTTTTGTCTGTAAGTATATAATATCATATTTTTCTCTGTTTGTAAACATTATTTCACTCTTAAAAAATAACAGTTTTGTCATATAACGTTTTTTCACAGAATTTTCAGCAACTGTCTGTTGACAAAAATGCTTTTTTAGTATAAAATCAAAACAAGATAAATTATTTTTACCATATCATTATCAATAAGGAGGATATTATGGATTACACTTACAAAACAAATATGGTCTGTTCACAGGAAATAAGCTTTCACATAGAAGGCGATGTTATCACCAATATATCGTTCGTGGGCGGCTGCAACGGAAACCTAAAGGCTATCTCAAAAATACTTGACGGCTGGACCGTTGAACAGATAGAGGCTAAGCTCAAAGGTAATACCTGCGGCAGGAGACCTACTTCCTGCGCAGATCAGCTCTGTCTCGCTGTCCGCGAAGCATATGAAAAGCAGAAAAACGCATAAGCTCAAAACCTGATAGTATCAGTAAAGCTGCTTCTCATACCGAATGATATCGTTTTGATATATGTACTATCGTTCAGAACAATAAAAATGTAACAACAACGGGAGCTAAAAAAGCTCCCGTTGTTTTATTTCTTCTGATCCAGATAATCATTTATCCCCGAAAAAAGCGTAAATGCCACCTTTGAACGGTACTCCTCCGTATTCAGAAGCGAAGCCTCATCGGGATTGGACAAAAAGCCGCATTCCGCCATAACTGTAGGATTATTGCTGTAATAACAGAGAAAAAGCTCCTTTCCGCACAGCTTTATCTCCCTGTCATTATCAGGCTGCAAAAACTCCCTGAACTTCCCTTGCAAAGCCCTTGCAAGGGCTTCGCTGGTACTGTTGCTGCCCGAGTAAAACATCTGTGCTCCGCTGTATTTCGGATCTGTGAACTGATTCTGATGTATTGATATACACACAGCATTATCGCTCTCGTTGAATATGGCAAGTCTGTTATCCATATCCGAGCTTTTCTGCGCTGCTATACCCTCCACTCCTTCGTTGTGTATCGATCTGTCAGTGTCTCTTGTTACCCTGACCTCAAATCCGTTTACTTCAAGCAAATCCCTAAGCTTCAACAATATATCGAGGTTTATCCCTTTCTCAGGAACTCCTTCGGCAGAGGTACAGCCGCCGTCTATTCCGCCATGTGGTGGATATGTCTTAACTACAGTCATAAGATCTATCCGCTAAGCAGCTTCGATTTTCCAAAATAACAGCATACCTCTACAGCTTCCAGTGTATATGTATTTCTCGCGCGCCGCTCTCGCAGGTCTCCCCTATCTCGATATATTCGATGAACTCGTCAGCAATAATACGGTCAAGCTTATCGAAGTGGGTAAACTGCCCAATCAGAGCCTTCTGCACCTCGGCATTTTCCTGACGTTTTCGGCAGTCCGCTATCTGTTGCCCGAGCTCTGCTATCTGCTCCGTGAGATCATTCTCCTCATCGCTTAGGCTCTGTCTGAACACAGAGTAGTCCCCGTCTGACAGCATTCCGTCAAGCTTGTCCTTGTACATTTTCAAAAGGCGATCATTAGCTGTTTTCTGCCTTGCTTCAAGTGTACAGAGCCTGCGTTCAAGCTCCCTTAGCTGCTCGGAGTGGATATCCGTGAGCTGTATCTCATCAGCTTGGCAGAACTGCTCAACGACAGCGTTAAGTTCAACGAGAATATGCCTTTCAAGGACAAGACCGCTGATACTTGATCTGTTGGGACAGTTCATTGCACCTGTCTTGTAAGTTGCGCATTGCAGTCCGTAGTACTTTATAGTCTTAGCCTTGTTATAATAAATATTACGCTTCATAGGTCGTCCGCAGCAAGCACATCTGACCTTTCCTGACAGCGGAGAGAGCTCCTGCGAACACTTTTCTGCTCTAACATTGCCGTTAATACGTTCCTGTGTACGTGACCATGTTTCAGTGTCTATTATAGCCTCGTGTGCATCGGGAATACGGACCCATTCAGACTGCTCCACTTTCTTTCGCTTCTTGTTTTTGTAGCTGATGTGGTGGGACTTTCCTTGCACAAGCGTACCCGTGTACATTTCATTACGCAAGATCCTTGCAACAGTAGACTGCGTCCAAAGTCCCTTGGCATTACTCGTATCGGCATTGAGATTAACATACTTTGAACCCTTCTGACGCTTGTACTCTGACGGACTTACGATGCCGTCGGCGTTCAGCCGCTGAACTATTCTGCGGTAGCCCTCACCGCTGACGTACATATCGAATATAAGCCGCACAACAGGTGCAGTTTCTTCGTCTATAACAAGATGATGTTTTTCTTTTGGGTCAATAGTATAGCCATATGGAGCAAAAGAGCCTATGAACTGTCCCTGCTCACGTTTATATGCGAGAGTACGCCGAATTTTCGAGGAAATATCCTTTACGTACATCTCGTTGTAGGCACTGGTGAACAGCCGCATTGTGGAATAGCTTTCGCTGTCTGTATCTGCATTGTCGGCGACTCCGATGAAGCGTATCCCCCACTCTAAAAACCTGTCGTTGATAAACTGCTCGATAACCACTGTATCGCGTGAGAAGCGGGACTGGTCTTTGCACAGAACAATGTCGATTTTTCCGTTCTCGCAGTCCCTGAGCATACGGTTGAACTCGGGACGGGTGCGGTCAATGCCGCTGCAGCCGTCGTCAACGTAGATGTCAAAGATCTCCCAATCACGCTCGTGACAGTAGTCACGGAGCATTGCCTTTTGATTTTGTATGCTTGCGCTTGAGCCGTTCTTCGCTTTGTCCTTGTCTTCTATGGACAATCGGCAATATATAGCCACTTTAGGCGTTGACCTCACCTCCTTCAATGTGCTGCACTTATTATCAGCAAGCTTTACTGAGCTGACGATTTATAAGCTTTTCGATCTTTTCAGTGACAGCTTTCCGCAAGTGTTCAACATTTGGTGATTTATAGCTGTTTTTAATATATATTCTCTCCTTCATGGTACTCCCCCTTTCCTTGAATTATATGCGGTCAGACAACGCTATATTACCGCTTGATCTGTGTCTGCGTTTATCGTAAACATAATTGCAGAACAATTAATATCAATGGAACAGCAGTTGGCTACGTACCGCCTTTTTTAGCAAAAAATGATTTGACATTTCAGAATAAAAATGATAGCATGAAAAGAGGATATGTTATTTCTGAATTTGATTTGTTTTTCAGTGAGGAGGAATTATTATGCATAAATCGTTTGCCAGAACAGCGGCTGTCCTGACAGCTGGATTTTGTCTGTTGGGTACAGTAAATCTGCCGTCGGTCATATCTTCATCAAATGTATACGCAGCTGATTATTTCGAGGACGGAGATATAGACGGCTATCATTATGAGGTATGGCGGCAGAACGGCACCGGAGAACTCAATTACGAAAACACTGAAAATAACGGCTATTCTGTCAGCTGGAGCAATATCGAGAACTCTTTTGTAATGAAAGGTGAAGCCTTTGAAAGAAAAGAGATATTTGCATCCCAGCTTAAGGAATACAATGTGACATATGATGCAGATATCGACTATATGGGGCAGAACAATTACTGCGGCATTTATGGCTGTATGGATGAGCCTGATAAATATTTCTATATCATAGACAGCTGGGGAAGCTGGCGTCCCCGGGGAAATGATGACAAAGATTATGGCTCATTTGAATCAAATGGCATTACATATGACATTTACAGGAGCGTCATAGCTCAGATAGCCTGCTTTAGCGATAATAACTCGCCTAAGTATATTTACTATAGCGTTGCAAGGGAAAATCAAGCCGAAAAGATAGACGGTACCTGCAATATCAAAAATACTGTCAATGTTGCTGACCATTTTAAAGCATGGTCCGAAGCAGGCTTTGAGCTTGGATATATATATAATATTGGATTCGACTCCGAAGGCTACCGAAGCAGCGGCAGCGTCAAACTGAACTCGCTCGACATCACAAAGGAGATCACTCCTGAGTTGAATTACGGACCTGTTTTTGCATATAAAAAGCATGAACCTGGTGAACCTGACGAAGAAGGAAGAACAGTATATACCGACTTTGAAACCGATAATGACAAGTTCGGTACACTCAGCGAAGAATGTCAGGCTTCATACAGTGATGAACGTTCTGTCAGCGGCGAGCGTTCAGTGCTCATATCAGCTGAGGGCGATAACAAACGTACATTTATGTACGAGATAGATCCGTATGACTTCAGAAGCAGTGATCTTGTAAGTGGAATAAAGCTGTTCCAGAATTCGGACAAGGCTGTAACCTTTGATTTTGAGGTCATGTTCGAGAACAATACCAGAGGCATTTTTTTCGCTGACAAATACAGCAGGACCGTTCCCGCAGGACGCTGGGTATCTGTAGAGCCGTTCCATTTTTCAGTATCCGCTGATTGCTTCACAAAAGCCTATCTCACCGTAACAGCTAACGAAGCTGTGGATTTCTACGCAGATAATCTCTATATCTGCGAAGCGGATAAATATAATGAGATGATAAATCCATCAGATGATCGTGTACGCGGAGATATCAACCATGATAATTCAGTTGATATGTTCGATATTATCGCATTGAGAAAAGAACTCATTGATGCAAGTGATTTTTCCATTGACGCTGTTCACGATGTCAACGGAGACTGCAAGCTCAATATAAGTGATCTGGTACTTCTTACACGTTTCGTTCTCGGTCAGGCAAAGTCTATCCCCGAACCTGAGATCGGTACGGAATTATACCTTGGAAGTTTTAATAAAGAAGTTAACGGTACAACTCATATAGTAAGTGCTTACGGAGGCAATTCCAAATCTGTAAAAACGGCTCTCCGTGAAAACGGTACATTTATGGCAGAATGGGAAAATGTCAGAAATTATGAGGCATCATCTTCAAGGGTGCTTCACGGCTATGACGAGCTGAGCGTAAAATATTCGGGAAAAGCAGTAACTGATGATCAGGTATTTAAAAACGACAGCAGTTACCATGATATTACTGTTACACTGACTGCAGGATTCATAAAAGACGGCAAAACTTTCAATGTGTTTGTTGTAGACGGTGCAGATGAAAAAGATAGGCTCAGGTGGTTATCGGGAGCTGACGATATGGAGCGCGTGACTATTGGCGGAACAGAGTATTACGTTGATAAGGAAACTGAGGGAAATGACATATTTGAACCTGTGTACTGGCTCTATCCCACAGAAAATATCATTGAATGCGGCGTACCATGCAGCTTTGAAAGAGAAATTGACTTTTCAGAGATACTGAAGTATTATGGTATGGAAAATGCCAAACCAAGCGAAATAAAATTTGAATTAAGTGCTGACAATACATCGGGACATATTGATATCGAGGAATTATCATTCTTTGACAAGACCAAAACAGAATAAAAATAACGCTCGCGTATTCGCGAGCGTTTTCTTTTGCCGCTGCATATCTATTTAAAAAATGTATGCGAACTTCTTCGGCTAATAGCTTACGGCTAACAGCTAATGGCTGCATTGCAAAATTTTCATATACCGATTTTTACAAAAACTTGACTATTTTTTCATAAACATATATAATAGTTATACAATGCATATTTATAAGGGAGGGTTTAAAATGCATAATAAAACACAAAAATTTATCTCGGGCATCTTGTCACTGGCAATGTTAGCAGCATCAACATCTGCTTATATTGCTCCCATGTCTGCTTCGGCGGTGCAGGT
Source organism: Ruminococcus sp. (assembly GCF_016283395.1). The sequence continues at coordinate 153,630 of NZ_JAEEMU010000036.1, read as the reverse complement.
ACTTGGAGAAACTTCGTTTGAAAACAAGTCGCTTCCATGGCACATCTGTTCATCAAATCCCGCAAAGCAAGCCTTTAATATCGAGGACGGGACGTTCCATATCCAGATCCGTGTCCCCGAAGGTTCAGAACATGAAAAGTGGGATCTTCAGTTCAGACACAGAGGTCTCAATTTCAAAAAAGGTCATGAGTACAAAGTCAGCTTTAAAGTCAAAAGCAAAAGAGATAAAATGGAGCTTTGCTCGTTCATCGGTACTTTAAACGACCTTGAAGAATACTTCGTGCTTGACGGTCAATCATCGGATATGCATATGGGACCTCATATGGATGGTCGGTGGCCGGCAAAGGCGTTGGAACTCACAACCGAATGGCAGACCATTGAGGGAATATTCAAACCTACCGAAGATATTGAAGGATGTCAGTGGACATTTCAGTATGCAAAAGGTACTAAGTATCAGGGTAATGCTAAGGCTGGTGATGAAATATGGTTCGATGATATGTCTATCGAATGCCTTACCTGTGATGAAGATCCCATTTCTGCTACCTGCGGCTGGACAGGAGACAGTAATTTGGGCTTAACTATACCCAAAAACGATGTACGCCTTAATCAGCTCGGATATTACACAACAGCTGATAAAAAAGCTACATATGTTACCGAAAAGGATAAAGAAGCTGTTGATTTCAAGCTGGTCGACAAGGACGGAAATACTGTATATACAGGCAAGAGCGAGCCAGCAGGATATGATGAGATGGCAGGAGAATACTGCCATATAGTTGATTTCTCGAAGTTCGATACTCCCGGTGTATATACCATAGTTATGGACGATGAAAAGGACGGCAATAAACACATCAGTCATGAGTTCAGCATAGGTGATGATATCTATAAAAACGTACTCAGAAACGCGCTTAATTATTACTATCAGAAACGCTCGGGTTCTGATGTTGAAGCGAAGTATGTGACATCTGGTGACAAAAATAAGATCGCCCATAAAGATTTTATAAACACTGACTTAGCCTATGTTCAGCCGATATGGTATGATGAATATTTTGGTCGTGATTTTGATATTGATATAAATAAAAAAGTCTCTCTGGACGTTTCGGGCGGTTGGTACGATCCCGAAAACCATTGCAAGAGTATTTCAAGCGGCGGTAATGCTGTATGGCTTCTCCAGAATATGTACGAAAGGTCAAAGAAAAACGGGACCGACGGCAAATGGGCTGACGGCAAGACTATGACTATTCCAAGCGAATACAGTATATCAAACGGAACTGTAAACTGTACTGATACTCCTGATATTCTTGACGAGGCCAGATATGAACTTGAATTCATGTTCAGAATGATAGTTGACTCTGAAAAGGACAGCATATGGGGCGAAGAATATGAGGATTTTGTTTACGACAGGGTAAGGAACCTCTGGAGTGAGCCTGTACCGTATGCTCCCCTTGATTACATCGGCGAAAAAATGTCGCCGCGTCTAATCTGTCCGCCTACATACAGTGCTACATTCAATATGATAGCCTGCGCAGCACAGGCAGCCCGTCTGTGGAATGGCATTGATGATGACTTTGCACAGGAATGTCTTGACCATGCAAAGAGATCATGGGAAGCTGTCATAAAATATAAAGCTGATTTTGAATACAAAGAAGGTATATTTAGTGACTCTGCATGGGAGACAGATGTTCATTTTGTTCCGTTTTCTTCATATCATGATACTGATTCATATAATTCCGATGTTGAAGATGATGCTTACTGGGCAGCCTGTGAGCTGTTTGCAACTACAGGTGACGAAACATACTATGATTATCTGAAGGAGTTCAAGAGCAAGGAAATTACAAATGATGCTATGCAGTGTTATGCTTTTGGTTTCCCGACTTATCTTCCTATGCTCGAATCCTACGGAGTATTCTCTTCATTTGACCGAAACAATAAGATTGGCTGCGGAACCCTGTCTCTTTATCTCAGCGATAAGACAACAGATGCTGACAAGGAAACAATAAAGAAAAACCTTACAACTACTGCAAATAAATATCTTGATCTTGAAAGCGATACGAAAACCAATGGCATGGGTGTTCCGTATGAGAAGATGCATTGGTATGATCCATTAGTCCATCCGTCTGATTCATATGGCTACGGTCTTGGCTCTAACAGTACAATTACAAATAATGCTCTGATAATGGCTTATGCTTACGATGCAACAGCCGACAAAAAGTACCTGAACGGAGCTTTGCAGGCTTTGGATTATATTTTCGGAAGAAACGGTCTTGGTATATCATATGTTACAGGAAGCGGTTCATATTATACTCAAAATCCTGTGGACGAATACTGGGGATATGAGATCGACAAGAACTTCCCCAAAGCTCCTGACGGAATAATGGCAGGCGGACCTTATACATGGGTGCCTGATATGTATGTACACGCTCTCGGTCTTAATCCCCAAAAGACATCTCCGCAGAAATGCTATGCCGATTCCATTGAGGCATGGTCGGTAAACAGTCCTGCTCTTGACTGGCAGGCAGGCTTGGTTTGGAATCTGTCTTTCTTTGAGGATATTTTAGGAAAAGCTCCCGAGGAAACAACTACCACAACTACTACGAATACAAGCACTGTCACTACCACAACGACAACTACCACAACAACTGTATCCACAACTTCTGTCGTAACAGTTGACACGCCTATCCCAATGATCGTTAAGTTTGATGCCAACTGTGATGGTCAGGTCGATATGAGCGATGCAGTTCTCATTATGCAGGCTCTTGCAAATCCGAATAAATACGGAATAAACGGCACAGCTGAAAATCATCTTACAAAGCAGGGCGAAATAAACGGCGATATGAACGGTGACGGTCTGACTGTTGGTGATGCGCTGAACATACAGAAATTATTACTTGGACTTAGTATAGACTGATTTATATTCAAAAAACGGCTAATGTAAGCTTTAAAGCCTTCATTAGCCGTCTTTTTATACTTTTTTCGGTATTATCGCTTTACAGCAATATGCCGATCATTTTTTGAGTGCTTCGCGTATTATCTCAAATCTCTTGATAAGGAAGTCAACAACTGAGGTCTGACCGCCGCCGAACATTCCGCCGCCGAAGTCCATGTTGCCCCAGTCCATATCACCGAAGTCCATGTCGCCCCAGTCCATGTTGCTCCAATCTACGTTAGCCCAGTCGAAGCTTGCATCGCCGAAGCCTGGCCAACCGCCGTTTCCTCCGTTAGCATCGCCGCCAAAGCCTTGCCAGCCGCCGTTTTCTCCGTTAGCGTCACCGCCGCCGAAGCCCTGCCAGCCGCCGTTTCCTCCGTTGGCATCACCGCCGCCGAAGCCCTGCCAGCCGCCGCCTTCGCCGTTGCCGTTCCAGTTGCCCCAGCCCATGCCTGTATCTTCTTCGCTGTACTGGAGACCCTCGGCACTCTTTGAGGTGTTGACATCAAACTCATCAAGTGTAAATGACGCACGGGGATCAGCCTCTACGTGTGAGCGTATCTTCTTTGCATAATCAGCAACATATGACTCTGGATCGCTGTAGTAATCCAAAATTTCGTTTACTATGTCCACATACATATCATAGTATTCGGGTACCTGAAGAAGCTTTGCCAGCGGACGGTCTTCAACAGTTGACTGATAAAGACTTGTTGTGATATCAGATGTTACTGAGCTTGCGCCGCCTGTGAAGTTGCCGAGGCAGAGGTTGTAGTCCCAGCCTACGAAATATGCCTTTCCGCCTGAGTACATAAGATAGTAGTTATGTGCAAGAGAGCCGTTATAGCTGTCGTAGTTGCAGAAGATAGAGTTTACTGCAAAGCCCTTGAGGAAGCTCGGTACGTCGATAACATCTTCAATGAACTTGTAGTCGGTAGGAGTGAGCTTGTTGATGGCTTTCTGTATATCAACGATGTGCTTGTACTCATCGTCCTGTCCGAATTTAACGTCAAATCTGTCAGGAGTCATATTCTCTGTGAATGAGCAGTAGCTGTCGCCGCCGAAGCCCCAGCCGCCGCCGTTGCCTGCTCTTTCTGTAGCCTTGTAGAGTACAGAATCATCATCTACAGCATAACGCTCTGCAACTGTAGTACCGGGCTGCTCAGCCAGCAGATAGAAGCTGTAAAGCTCACCGTTGAGGTACATATCTGTATGTGCAGCATGAGGAGCAACACCGCCTATCTCATACATTGCATTGTAACAGATTATATCTCTGAGGCAGGAAGCGTCCATGAGCATATTGTTCATGCAAAGCTCGGTCAGACCGTGGTAGTTTGTCTCCTTATCGTACTTGTCCATCTTGATACGGAAGCTGTATTTGCCGTTCTGAGCCATCATAAGCGAGCTGTTGCCCTTTGTTCTGATACCAACATTCTTGTATTCCTCGCCGTCGATAATAACGTCACAGGGGTTCCACTCCTCCTTGCTTGCGTTTTTGAGAAGCTCTTCCCACTTTGCTTCGTCCATTTTGACGTCGATCTTGTGTATCTTTTTCTGGCTGAAGAGCTCGCTGTAGAGCTGCTCCTCGTTCTCCATATCGTTATTTACTTCCTTGTATGAAGCAGGCTTGCCTGCCTTGAAGGTGCTGCCTGTGCTGTGCTTCATCTTTATTCCGCCTGTGAAGAGCTTATACTCGTCACTGCCGATCTTTGATGATGAAACTATTGCATATCTGAACTTCTTGCCCGTATTCCTGTCAAAGAGCTCCTTATTGGAGGAATCTGTTATAGTAACAGGATTGTTCTTTGACCACTCCTTGACAAAGTCGAACATAAGAGTATTCTGCTCTGTTGACGTGAGGTTCTCGCACTGGCAGTCTGTAGCTGTTGCAAGAAGCTCGCCGCCTGTGATGCTGATAGTGCCTGCACTTGTAAGTCCCTTATCACCGAAGGCAGAAATATCACCGCCGCTGATGTTGATAGCTGTCTCAGCCTGTACAGCGTCGCTTCCGCACTTGATTACAACCTCGCCGCCTGCAAGATCAACATTTCCCTTTGTTGATTTGATACCGTCGCCCTTGGAGTCGATATAAAGCTTGCCGCCCTTGACTGTAACTGAGGACTTGCCCTTTACCGCATCGTTTGGCTCTGTTTCGTTGAGAGTATCAATGTTTGTGATACCGCCTGTGAACTTTATATCGTTGTTACATTCGATAGCAGGCTGAATGTTAGCGGTTATGGTAAGTGTTCCTGTGCCCTTGTCTCCGCCCTTTATTGTAAGATCGTCCTTAGCTTCGAGAACTGCGGATTTCTCATTATCGCCCGTATATGCAGCAGTACCGTCAGAGAGAGTATTCTCGGTGCCGTCAGCGATCGTGATAGAGGTCTTGTCCGCATTCTTTATGTATACGGCAGGAGCGTTCTTGCCTGTGATATTGACTCCGCTGAATATGAGCTTGACCGTATCCTTATCAGCCTTAGTATCAGGAACTTCAACATAGATCTGACCGTCAGAGAGAGTTCCGTCGATAGTATAGCTTCCCGAATGAGAGATAGTTACCTTCGAGCCGTCTGCTACAGCGTACTGTCCTTCAACAGTGATAGCATTATCCTTGAGGTGGATCTTGGTGCTTGCCTCGTCATTTGAGGAACTGTCGCCATTGCCTCCTTCTGCGAAGCTCTCGGGCAGGCTCTTTATAGTGCCGAGAAGGTAACGCTGGATAGAGAGGGCGTCATTTGCGGTGATACCGTTGCCGCGGTCCGCAACGTCGCCAAGGTCTGCACCATCAAGGGTAAGGTGCTTTTCATCTGTACCTGTAGTGCCGAACTTTGAGGGGTTAGCCAGAGACTGCATTATAAGAACGCAGTCAGACATATCAACCGAGCCGTCTAAGTTGGCATCGCCGTACACCTTGTCGGCAGCTGAGCCTGTGAGAGTCAGGACTGATGCCGAGCCGACAATGCAGGCAGATAATATGCCTGCAAGAACGTTTTTCTTTTTCATTTTTTTCATCCTCCTAAAAACAAAAAAACAATAAATGTATTTACATAATAAACTGCCAATCTTAAAATAGTCTTAAACTTTATACACAAAAGGCTTAAAATAGCGAAACAGTATGTATAAAAAGTGCAATTTTTAAACTTGTGCAGTGATAATTTGATTAGATATATTACAACCACAGAGAAGATATTGGTTACATGGGATAGATATGTATTTTTTCCTGATCAAAGCCAACTTGAACGGGTGGTAAAAAAAGCTCTAAAAGGCTTGATTTTGAAACAAAAAAGCACCCTCTTGGAAAAGAGAGTGCTTGCAGGAGCAATGTGTGCCGTTAATGAGATATGTCATAATGCTGATTTGGATTTTACGGGCGGCTCATCGGTGCTCCAATAGGCTGCGGTAAAGTGATATATATTCCGCAATCGTTATTGTTTCGCAGGCAGTATGACCTCTGCCGTAAAGAAATATCCCGAGGTCGTTTCTTTACAGGACAGCTCCAGAGTTCCGCCGCACTTTTCAGTCTCTTTTCTGACGCTTTTCAGCCCCAGACCATGTCCGCCGCTGTCGGGTTTGCTTGTGGGGATATCCGATGATATATCAACATAATTTGCAGTCGGGTTTGTGATACGAATGTAGTAAAAGCTGCCTGATTTCTTCGCTGAAAGTGTTACAATACGCTCGGAATCGGTCTGCACAGCAGCTTCGATGGCATTATCAAGCAGATTTGACAGGACTGTACAAAGCGTAACTGCGCTGATCTCAAGCCCTTTCAGACTGCCTTCGGTCACAAGACTTGCGCCTTTCATTTCGGCATATTTCTTTTTCTCGTAAATGATTGCATCGGCGATCTCGTTTCCCGTGATATTGACAGACTGCGCATCTGCAAATGTATCACCGAGCGCCTTGAGATATTCGCTCAGTTCATCGGTTTTGCCCGAATCAAAAAGTCCGTTCATCACCGTGATATGATTTTTCATATCGTGACGCAACATTCTCATTTCGGTATCGGCAGCTCTGCTTTGCTCGAAATGTTTCGCCTGTACATCCATATATTTTTCGTTCAGTTCATTCATCTCACGGAAACGCTTTGCCTGTTCTGCTTTTACCGAGAGCAGGAGAAGTACGCTTACTGACATCAGCATAAGCACCGAGGGTATTGCCGCTTCGGGAGAAACATCGGGAACGTAGTCGGACATGGTAAAGCTTCTGCTCACAAGCGGTGTGACAGCGCAGGAAATACCCGTCAACAATAAAATTTGCAGTAGTCCGAGAGGTTCTCTGTCCTCGCTGCGGACAAGTCTTTTCAAAAGAAATACGAACAGAGCAGCTGCAAGATAGCCTGTCAGATAAAGCAAAGTCACCTGGATAAATGATCTCTCTGCACCGTTTGTGACCGAAAACACCGCCGTCTGTAAACTATTTATCATACAGCCCGAAAACAGCTCCGCACAGATAAGCGAAATAATACTTTCTTTATTCTTGTCAGCAAGAAGAAAAACGGCTGCGACCGTATGCAGCAGGTACAGCGGCAGTATATTGATACCGCCTAAAAAAGAGTTCTGCAAAAATTCCGCAATGCCGAAGATCACTCCTGCAATTATCGGAAACAATATCACACGTTTGACTTTTCTGTAAAACAGGTCGCCCAGCGTGACGACTGTGCAGAAGCTGAACGCCGTTCCGTATATCAGTCCGAGCAGTATAATTGAAGAATGTGCAATCGTTTTCATCAGCACCACCTACCTTTCGTTCAGCCTTATGTGATCCATCAGCCGTTTTTTCAGTTCGTCACCGTAGCTTTTGCTTACAGGCAGAACGATACCGTTGTCAAGCCTTACCTCTCTGTCGCTGCGGCTGATGATGTGTGCGAGGTTTACGATGACCGAGCGGTGTACCCTGCAAAAGCTGTCGGAAGCCGTATCAAGCATAGTGAGTGCTTCGGTTATCTTCATTCTCATTTGATATTCACGCTCCGCCGTGATGAACCGCACCGAATTATTGTCAGCCTCGGCGTATATGATATCATCGGGAGAAATATAATGCTCCTCGCCGTTTTCCTTGATACAGACAGTCTTTTTTCTGTCGCAGAGCTGCCCGATATCTTTGAGTGCCTGTGTCAGCTTTTCACTGACAACGGGCTTTTGCAAAAATCTGAAAGCTCCCACCTCGTAGCCGTCCATAGCAAGCTCAGTATGGCTCGTAAGGAATATCACAGGCAGTTCGGCTGAAAACTCATGCAGCCGCCTTGCCGTTTCCATACCGTCAGGTGGCGGCATTTCTATGTCAAGAAATACAGCATCGAACCGCTGCCCCTTTTCAAAAGCTGCGATCAGCTCCGCACCGCTTGCAAAGGGCAGACACAGCACATCAAGACTTTGATAAAAAGCATTTATCTCCTCAAAGATCGTATCACGGAAGTATTTCTCATCGTCGCAGACGGCTATTCGCATAATTATCACCCTATTTCAGTATAACACATCCGCCGCCTGTTTTCAAGGCAGTATCTTTCCGTCTGACAGTGTTATTATCCTGTCGGAGTACGCCGCACATTCCGCCGAATGTGTTACCATAAGTATCGTTATCTCCTTTTCTTTGTTGATACGGCTGAACAGTTCCATAATTTCCGTGCCGCTTTTGCTGTCGAGGTTTCCTGTAGGTTCGTCGGCAAGGAGTATTTTCGGCTCATAGATCACTGCTCTTGCAATAGCGCACCGCTGCTGCTGACCGCCCGAAAGCTGGTTCGGGTAGCTGCGCCGCTTATCCGAAAGTCCAACCGTTTCAAGGATACTGTCCAGCCTGTCACGGTATTTTTTCGGGCTTTTGCCGTCCATGATAAGGGGCAGCAGGATATTGTCCTCAACTGTGAGATTTTGCACCAGATTGAAAAACTGAAACACAAAGCCCATTCCCTCACGCCGCAGCTTTGAAAGCTCCTTGTCGCGCATTTTGGAAATGTCTCTGCCGTCAAGAAATATCTCTCCGCTGTCGGGGGTATCAAGTCCGCCAATGAGATACAGGAGCGTGGATTTTCCGCTGCCTGATGCGCCCATAAGCGAGATAAACTCGCCCTTGCCGACTGTCAGTGACACTTTGTTCAGTACCTGTGTGCAGCTGTCTTTCTCACCGAAGCTCTTGCATATCGCTTTTATTTTGATGATATTTTCCATTCTGCTCCCCCTATTCCTGTTTCAGCTCGGCGGCAACGTTCATTTTTTTGAGTGAATTGATCGGTATCAGTACGGTCAAAACGACTGCTGCCGACATGACTGCGATAAATCCGACAAGCCCTGTTATCTTATAGCTTATCGGTATATTCATATCAAGGCTGCCCAGCGTTTTCGTGATGAACAGCATCACAGCCTGTCCTGCGGTCACGAAGAGCAATATCGGGACGATCACTGTCAGTATAGTTTCTATGAGCAGCATTTTTGAGAGCTGCCCGATGCTCATTCCCTGAGAACGCAGCACCGCAAGTTCATGTTTGCGCTGCGTGAAACCTATCATTTGCTCGCTCGAAACTGATATCACCGCAAGCAGTACGCCCATGACCGCAAGCACTTTCAGCAGTCCCGTAACGCTTTTTGACTCCTCATCAGATGATGCATAGTATTCCTCCGTCAGCTGGAATTCCGCGCTGTTGTCGATAAGCTGCCTGCGCATAAGCTCGGTATCCCCCTTTACAAGCAGAGTTGACGGGTAATCATGGTAGACGTTTATGTAGGTTTCAAGGCTTACGACCGCCGCATTGCACCGCTGATCGAAATAAATGCTGTCGATGCCTGATACTGCCGTCAAGGTAAGCGTTACGGGACGAAGGGTATTGCTTTTCAGCGTGAGTGTAACACTATCCCCCACATTGATGCCGAGCCGCTTCATCATAAGCCTGTCAAATGCTATCTCGTTTTCGGCAAGTTTATCGGGCAGATCACAAAGTCCCGAAAACATCTCGAAGCCCTCATATCCGAATAGGTTTATCGTCACGGTTTTACCGTTTATCTGTGCCGTTTCTTCGGTGTTATAGATAAATTCCCTGCTGTCGGCGGTGATGATATCATAACGCTCTGCACGTTCGGAAAGATCGGTCACGATAGCATCGCAGCCGTAATTTCTCACCGAATACAGCTTTTCCACCGAGCACGAGAGTATATACAAGGACGAGGTAAGCAGCATAGTCGCCACGCAGATGACTGTGCCCGTGACGGCTGTCTTTTTCGTTCCCGACTGAATAACAGCAAGCCTTAATACGGGCAGAATGCCGCCGTCCGTGTGCAATGCCGTGATCGCCGATACTGCGGACAGCAGCTTCGGAACAATAAGGCACAGACCGATCACAAACGCCGCAAGTCCAACGATAAAAGAGATAGACCCTGTCTGCGAAAAGTACAGTATAAGTGCGCAAACGAAAAGTGCCACGCCTATAACTGCCGTAGCATTTTTGGGGCGGTATACGCTGTCCTTACCGCCGAAAATGATGTCCCTTATGGGCGTTTTTGATGTATTTATAACAGTTGAAAGCGAGACTGTACAGCTAATCGCCGCCGAGAGCAGGAGTCCCGTCAGCGGTATGTAATAAGGCACGGAAACGCTGCCGCCCAAGCCGTTCACAGAGGGTATCGTATTCCCGACAAGCATATCCTTGATTGCGTAAAACAGCACTGTTCCAAGAATTCCGCCAAGCAGTCCATACACTGCACATTCCGCAAGAAGCGTGAACGCCGCGGTCTTTTTCTCTGCGCCTATACTTCTGAGCGTTCCGATGACGGACAGCCTTTCGGCAGCGATATTCTTTGAAAAAGCCGTGATGATGAACAGTATCATAAGAAATGTCACGATGAAAAGAATGAAAAATGTTCTTGTCAGACTTTCGATCATATCTTCAGTTTCGGCTGTTCCCGTGAGCTGCTGAACGGTAAGTTCGGGGTACATTTCCGACAGCTGATCTGCAATTTCAGAGGTCATGCCGTCGGGAGCGTCTATGTAGAGCATTGTCGCTTTTAATTCGGGTTCGGACAGAAAGCTTCTTGCTGTGTCCTCCGTAACTATCACCGTCTGCGGCATAATTGAAAGCAAGCCCTTGTTCAGCACGATCTCCGAGACCGTGAGAGTAACTTCTGTTTTGTCTGCACAGGGCAGTGTCATCGTATCTCCAACCTCATAGCCGTATCGCTGTGCCACCGAATAGCTGATGACTGCTTCACCGTCTTTCGGTGCGGTACACTCGGGAAGCATACCGAAGTCCTTTGCCTTGGCAGTATCAATCCCGAGGACTATGATGTTTTTCTTCTGAACATATTTGTAATTTTTGATATCGTGTATCTGAAAATACGAGCTTGCAAGCAGAACAGGCAGGCTGTCACATTCATCGGGAAGAACAGGCAGTTCCATAAAGCCCTTGCTGCTGTTAAGTACAATGTCAGCTCTGCCGTTTCCGCTGCGCACCTGTTCCTCAACAGCCATCTTTGAAGAAACACTGATGGTCAGGCATAGCGAAAAAGTCAGCGACACTGCCGCAAGACACAGCACGATGACAGCTGTCCGCAGGGGCTTTACTGTGATATTGCGGAGTATCATTTTCAATATAAAGCGCATATCACCACACCCTTACACGTTTTTCGGGCGGCACATACATACCGTCCGTTTCTGTAATACCGTAAGCTTCATAGAATTTGTCCACACTCGACAGCACCCCGTTCGCACGTATCTCCGCAGGGCTGTGAACATCATCTGCGATATGCTCCGCTGTATCGGTATCAAAGCTGAGGGTTGCCCAGATATTCGCATAGCTCCCGAAGATACGTTTCAGCTCGTCCTTATTGTCGGTCATTGAGGCTATCACCTGCATACCGCCGAGATCAGCGACGTTTTCCGTCTTTGTGCGTTCGCCGTCGATATAGAATGTTCCCATGATCTGCCTGCTGCCGAAATACTCCGCAACTTCATCTGACAATAGCTTAGCGCGGTCACTGCCGATACGTTCGGGACGGTAATTTCCGTACTCATCGTAAAGGATACCATCCGCATCGAAATCGTGACCTATCTCATGCGCTATGACAGAACCGAGTCCGCCCAGATTTGTGAAATAGTCCGCGTTAATGTCAAAATACGGCACATTGAACATAGCCATTGGAATTGTGATACTGTTGCTCTGCTGACGACAGACTGCATTGACTGTCTGCGGCGGCATATACCAGTCTGTCGGCTGAGGACTTTTATCAAGCTTTGAAAAGTTGTCTTTTACTGCCCCACTTTTGATACTTATAACGCTTTCAAGCAGACTGCCCGAGACCTCAGAGCTGCTGTGATATTTCTCATCGGGACAGCCGATATTTACTGTCATATGGTCTATCTTCGCAAGGCATTCCGCACGTTCACTTTCGGACAACAGCTCCGATGTTTCGATGACTTTTTTGTATGCCGCGATGATATCCTCAGTCATCTGCTTTACAGCAGAAAGTATTTTTTCATCAAGATATTTTTTCGCATATATATTTCCTACCTCGTCCGAAAGCAGCTTTTTCACAGCATTCAGAACCTTTTCCTCATCGGAGATTATGTCCGAGTTCAGAGACTTTGAGATTTTCGGCGGAAGATAGTCCTTGTATCCGTATATCAGCACACATTCCGCAAGTGCTTTCCACTGAGGGAGATTTTCAGCGATCAGCAAAGAGCATATTTTATCGAGCTGTTCGGTGTCGTACACGATCACATCACGTCCGTCCAGTCCGAGCGTTTCGATATAAGACGCGAGCAGAGAATCAAGCTCATCGGGCTTACGGATATTGTGCATTTCCTCAATTGTCATATTGCTTGTATCGGCGGTGCTTTCGGCAATATCCAGCAGCATCGTGACCGTATCGTAAGCGAGAGCATCGGCGTTATCTGTTCCGAGAGCTTCAAGAAGCTCTGTCATCTGCCGCTGCAATTCCTCTGCGCTGTCCCTGCCGTTAAGAAGCTCATCGGTCGTATAGAAAAGCTCCATTTGTCTGAGCACAACGCTGTATCTGCTGCTGTCGAAATGATCCTGGGACACATACACCGCAGGCAGCGCAGCTACTCCATATTCGGTGTAAAGCATACCGCAGGCACGGACAAATTCGTACGTTGTCTGAGAGCTTTCTATCGCCGCAAAGCCCTCTTCAAGCGGTGCAAATCCGACATTGTCTCTTGCTTCGTCATCAAGATACTGCTCATACATGTCGTGTATTTTCTGTTCATCGCTGCCGATACTATAGCCTTTACCATTGGCTATCGTCAGTATTTCATCTGAGAGGATATCTTCGACCTGTTTGTTCACAAGCTGCCCCGCGCTCAATTCGTTCATATCTGCAGGTATATCGCTGCCGTACAGTAAATCGAAATTCATATAACCGTAAAAATCGTCCTGCAAACGTATCCCTGCGCTTTCACGAGTATAGACAGTGTTGTCAATGGGCTTGGGTTCATTCTGCACTATCCTGGAAGAACAGCCCGTCAACAACAGCTCCGCCGCCAGCATTGCGGAAACACATCTGCGCATAGTATCACCCCTGTGCGATATACAAATGCCAGCCGTTGGTCGTCAGCGGTACAGTGACCTTTCCTTTGACCTGATTCTCACCGTTATAGATCACCGAGCCGTACAGCTTTCTGAACCTGCCGCCCGTACTATGATACACGAACTCCACATTTTTCCCGTCAGAGATTATCGCATCGTGATCTTCCTCCATGATTACATAAATGGCTTCCATAAATGCACGGTACTCATCAGTATCCTCATACACGACACCGTCATACTGTTTTCCTGCCATGGGGATATCCTTGATCTCAGTTGTTATGTCCTTTTTTGTGAGGTAGTACGCAATGTCCTCGTAAGCCTGACGGTGCTCTTCAAAGTCCTGCGTCAGAGTTTCCTGTGAGATAGTTTCGGGACGAAGCAGGAAGAACCAAGTCACGCCGCCCACAACAGCCAAAATAATAAATGCAATGAGAAATTTTTTCATAGATACCGGTCCTTTCATTTTTTCTGATTATAACACAGAAAAAATGAGCATGGTAAATAATGTGGTGAAATATGCTCTTTTTGTGGTGAAATGACAAATCTCTTTGTTTCCGGCGTTTAATGCGTAAAAAAATATGCCCTCAAAACGCAGAGGACATATCCTTTTCATTCTTATTGTAAAACCTACAGTCCGAAATAGACAAGTCTATTTACGCCGCCTGTTGCTGCGTCTGATTTGTTACGGAACAGCATAACACTTACTTTCATCAACTTGTGACTACTTCACCTGTCCAGTCGATTATTCCACCGAATTCATAGATATTCGTATAGCCCATATCAGCAAGTTTCTGAGCTGCTTCTTTGCTGCGTCGACCGCTTCGGCAGTATACAAGAATCACCTGATCAAGGTCGGGCAGCTCTTCAGGCTGCTCTGTATCTATAGACTCATTCGGTATAAGTATCGCATGGGGTATATGACCGCTGTCATACTCGTCCTGCCGCCGCACATCTACAATGATATGACCGTCATCAACCTGCATCATTTCCTTTGCTTCTTCCTGAGTGATATTTTTATAGCTTGCTGTTGAATTCTCAGTAGTAGTTGTTGCAGCAGAAGTGGTATAAGTTGATGAGGTAGTAGTCAAAGTAGTAGTTGTTGTTGTTTCAGCAACGACAGATCTCTCAATGCCGAGAATAAACCTTTGCAGACATACAAGATCTGAAATATTAACTATCCCGTCACAGTTAACATCTGCGTTAAAACGATAATACTCTTCGCCTTCAAAAACATCAAGAATGATCCTTCTTAAAGGTAAAATGTCGAATACGTCAACGATACCGTCTGAGTTTATATCACCTTTTTGGCCTTCAGTTTCTTTTTCTTCGGTCAGTTTATTCATATAGGAGGGAACTCCCGCTTCTGATACATAAGCGTTGTCAATATAAAAATCCGTATTGCTTTTCTTTGTTTCAATACGTATTGTTGTATTATTTGCATTCTCGGGAATGGTATATGATGTGGTGGAAAGATCGGTCCATTCACCCTTTTTGGCAGTAACAACGGCTGCTTCATCAAACTGCGGTATACCTTCCTCATCTTCGTACATTACTGTCAGTACAAAATCCACCGCTTCTTCTGTGTCCTGCATTACTGATGCACCGAAACCGAGTGATTCGCCTGAGAAGAAATTATTTGAGATAGGCAGAACAACTCCGTCCCATTCTTCAATACGATCTGATACAAGTATACTGTTATCACCGTATACATCATTGTAACCTTTTTCGGATACAGACAGAATACATTCGTCATAAGGTGCCCAATCAAGTATTTTATCGGAGTCAAAAGAATATATATAATAATAGCCATTGGTGTCCACAAATCTTAATCGCGGATTTGTCATGTAACTGCCATATCTGAGTATCGATGCATGAGTAGAACAAATTGGGGAGATACATACACCCTTAACGTTTGCAGAACCGCTTGATCTGTAATTTTCGATATACAGATCAGCTTCATAAAGAGTTCCTGACATATCAACTCCAAGCATTTCCCATGTTTCAAAATGTCTTTCTATATCGACATAGTCTTTAATGTAGTTGGTATGATTTGTGTTTAATCTGTTTCCGTTGCGTACACTCCAGTATCTCGGGAATGTAGCAGTACCGTCAAGGCTGGGGTGATTATACATCATCTGCCTGTACAGATCATAAGTCTTGTTATCGATCATATAAGTGCCGCGATCTTCAAGGTTTGGCGGCAGCACCCAGTCTCCGTAACCTTCTACGATATAATACTCTAAAAGCGGATTTCTTGTCCAGCCGTAGACACCTATGAATGAATTGCCTTTTGGACAATATTCCACTTCAAAGCTTAATGAACGGTAAAATGTCAGAATTTGCTTGTAATTCTGCTTTTTGTTGTCATAGTTTCTGCCCATAGCGAACAAGCAATTTTCAACATCTTCCCACGAACAAGTAAATGAGGCAGAATCAGGCTCAATAGAAACTTTACCGATAGAATCCTGATTCCACATTTCATAGTTGTATCCATCTATGCAGCCTCTTTGATGCTGGTCAACAGCAGAAACCGAAAACGGAACAGATGCAGCGATAAACACCGCGGAAGCAATAATGCTGACGATTTTTTTGATATTGGTCAAATCCATAATGATCACATCCTTCTAAAATAATAAATAAAAAACGAACATATATATTTTTATAATAACTTTTTTCAATAAGAAATACAAGTCGTTTTTTGTTGATAATAAAACAGAGCCGATATTTAGTAAAAAGGCTAAATACCGACTCTATCCTATATATAAATACATAAGTTATCACTTATATTCTGACAATACTTTCGTCAAAGTTTTCAATAATACATCTACATCTATAGGCTTTGCAATATGTCCCTGCATTCCTGCTCTGAGTGCAGCCTTTTCATCTTCCTTAAAAGCATTGGCTGTCATTGCTATTATAGGTATTCCTGCAAGGTCTTTGTTGTCAAGCTCACGTATCATCTTTGCGGCAGTGTAACCGTCCATAACAGGCATCTGAACGTCCATAAGCACAGCAGAATAAAAGCCCTTTTCGGAAGCAGATATTTTTTCTACAGCTATCTTGCCGTTTTCTGCTGTATCTACAGTAAATCCTGCCTGTGAAAGTATCATGCAGGCTATCTCCATGTTGATCATATTATCCTCAACAAGCAGCAGCCTTTTGCCTTCAAAAAGTATCTCATCATCATGTGAACTTTCACTGTTTTCTTCCTGAACAATATCATCTTCATCGGCAAATTTCAGTTTCAGATCCAATATGATCTTCGTGCCGTTACCTGTAGAAGTTATAACGTTGATAGTTCCCCCCATAAGGTCTACTATGCTTTTGGTTATGGAAAGCCCAAGTCCTGTACCTTCGATACCGCTTACCGTTGAAGTACGTTCGCGTTCAAACGGCGAAAACATCTTTTCGGCAAATTCTTCCGACATACCTATGCCGTTGTCGCAAACGCTTATCTCATATGAGCCGAAACCAGCTTCTTCACCGATGTTTTCAGATACTGAAACATATACCTTTCCGCCTTCTGATGTGAACTTGTATGCATTGCTCAGAAGATTAAGGATCACACGGTTAAGATTTTTTTCATCACATAAAACAAATCTGTTTTTAACTCCCGAAGTATCGATCTTAAAATCCATTTTCTTCTGCTTCATCTGCTCTTCAAACAGGTCATGGATATCATCGAATATCCTGCAAATATCGGTAGGGATACATTCTATCTCCATTTTACCGTTTTCAATACGGCTCATTTCAAGGATATCATTTATCAGTGTAAGCAGATGTTTATTGGAACGGTCTATTTTGACAAGGTAGTTATGAAGCACGGGAGATGCCGCTTCCTTGAGAGCAAGTCCTGTATATCCTATGATAGCATTCATAGGAGTACGTATATCATGGGACATATTGAAAAGGAAACGGCTTTTTGCGTTGTTTCTTTCCATTGCGCGTATACTTGCAAGCTCGGCAGCTTCGTGCTTTTTTCGTATAAGGTTCTGAATGTATATCATTATGACAAGTCCCGTAAAAATGACTACCATAAGAACGATACCGCCGCATATAAGCGAAGAATGTACATCTCTGATCCTTTCCTTTGAATCAATATGCTTTGCAAGCCAGAGGAACGCCGAATATATAAGAAGCGCAAAAAGTACAACTCCCGATGTAGCTATGCCGCTGTATTCGATCAATGTGCTGCGCGTGATCGTCCTCCAGTAAAAAACAAAGCCTATCAGACACCAGCACGAAAGAAGCAGAAAAGCTTCGCTGCCCATTGCTTCCATAGCCGTTATCCTCGGAACAAGCTGAACTATTACAAATATTATCGAAATAACAGTACCTGCCAATCCTGTTGCCTTGACTTTTTTTATATTTTCATTTTTGGCGATCTTATATGCGGCAGCAGAGGTATAACCAAAGCCTACTATAGCTCCGAATGAAGTGAGATCAACGAACCAGCTCAGGGTGTTTCTGCCGAAAAGTGCAAGGGAGATCGAAATGATCATGATGAACAAGGTGCTATATAATGTTTTTGAGAAAACCTCGGAAAGTATCTTGTCCTCTGCCATAGTTGACAAAACACGTATGGTAGCGCGATAGCCGCCTATTATTCCCGTAAGGACACCTGCAAGAGCGGTAATGCCTATCAATATGAGTCCGGGTGTTCCCATTATTGACCTTGCAGCATAGAAAGTCGGTACTGCTTTTTCATTTGAGAGGCTGCTCAGATCGGTAATATATTCAGTCCAGTCGGCATATCCGTCGGGAACAGAAGAGATACTTACTATTGCCAATGCAGTGTATGCAATTCCTGCGGCTATTATAGCAGTAAAAATAATTCCTTTGGATCTTTTTACCTTGAATTTGAAATTAAACGTATCGAATGAAATAACATCAAAGCCGACAAATGCCCATGGAGCAAGAAAAATTATACTATAGATGCCATATGAGATATTGGTATCCTTTAACCCGATTATGCTCAGCGACCTGCTTGAAATAGCATGGGGAATACATATTACAGCGACCGATAGTATCCCGACTATCATTATTACAGAAAGAAACGAATGTATCTTATGGAGTATCTTTTTCGCTGTAATAAACAAAACGCCAACACCTGCAAGGGCACTGACGGAAACGAGTATTTCTCCAAGATATATCCTGTTTCCCGAGACAGTGTAGTGAAAGCCTGTATGGATAGCATCTCCGAACATCGTTCGCAATACGACAAACAGCGCAGTACCGTTCAGAAATACTATAGTAAGATAAGATAAACACAGGAACCATGAACTTAAAAATGCATGGTCTCTTCCGAAAACTTCTTTTGTATAAGAATATACTCCTCCTGCACCGGGTTTAAGATTCATCAGAAACGAGAAATTATTGCCTATTGCCAGCATTATAAGCGTACTTACGAACATAGCTATTATTGTACCGAGAGGACCTGCTATGGGAAGGAACGTTGTTCCGGGCATTACAAAAGCTCCCCAGCCTACCATGCAGCCGAAAGCCATTGACCATACATCAATTCCCGACAAGTAGGGCTTAGGAGTTTCGGTCACTGTTTTTTTATCCATTTTTCTTTACCACCTTTCAATACATTCTCATATCACAATAAAACAATAAAACGGGAGCAACTCAAAGAACTGTTCCCGTTTTTACATTACAAATTACACAACTTATGAAACTGAGCTTTTGCTTCTTCCAACAGAACAGTATAATCCGTATCTGTCCCGTTACGAAGGAGTTCGGTCATTTTGCTGATTGGAACTGTCAAAGGAGTTAAAGAAAGATTTGAATACATACCTTTCAACGTATGAGCAGTTTCAAATGCTGAATAATAATCCTTGGTGTTTATCTGATGCTCAAGCAGGGATAATCTGTTATCACTGAGAGACTTGTTGACCAGCATAAGATAAAAATCTTCTTTGTTCATGCAGCGCATAAGTCCGTCTTTCACATCTGCACCAAAGTCAATGAGTTTATTTAGCGTCAGCACGATCTACACACTCCTAACTTCAGCTTTCATAAGAGCGGTAAGCTCTTCCGCAGACAGAGGCTTGGAAAAATAATATCCTTGTATTATATCGCAGCCAAGTTCCTCCAGCAGATCAAGCTGTTCCTTGGTTTCCACGCCCTCAGCTATAACAGGTACTTCAAGAAGTCTTGCGATCTCGATCATTATTCCGACCAAACGCAGATGTTTTTTGTTTTCGCATATATTCCTTATGAATTCCATATCCAGTTTAAGCGCGTCTATCGGTAATGAACAGAGCATATTGAGCGAGGAATATCCGCTGCCGAAATCGTCCATTTCTATCTTGAAGCCGTTTTCACGAAGGCGCATAACGGTATTGATTATCTGCTGTGCATTATCAGAATATGCTGATTCCGTTATTTCAAGAAGCAGACTTTCACTGCCTATACCGCTTGTTTTTATTATATCGCTTAATATGTCTAGCAATCGCGGATTAAAAACATCTACTCTTGAAACGTTCACAGATACGGGAAGATCAAATCCTTCATCGTTCCATTGTTTTATCTGAGCAGCAGCTTCATTCCAGACATATTTGTCAAGCTGTCTGATAAGGCCGTTATCCTCAAACAGAGTTATGAACTCACTGGGAGGTATCACGCCATATTCAGGGTGAAACCAGCGCACGAGAGCTTCAACACTTATCAGTGCAGGCTTACCGTCACATATATTGTATTTGGGCTGATAAAAAACCTTGAACTGCTTCTCTGCAAGGGCAGTATCCATATCATTTATAAGCCGTTCCGAATGAAGCTCTTTGCTGTGCAATTCGGCATTATAAATATCAAAGCAGGTCGTATAGTTGTTTTTTATCTTTTGGCAGACAAGCTGAGCACGTTCAAAACGCTGTTCCATATCAAGATTAACATCATCATCGGAATATATTCCTATCCTGATGCTTACCTTGCTGTCGCCAAGAGCATCTTCGATCATTGATATAAACCGAGTGATACTCTCCCTCGGATTATCCATATGAGGGATATATATTCCAAAACTGTTGCTGTTGCTGCGGCAGGCAAGACCGCCTGTCTGGCAAACAAGCTCATGTATGATGCTGCCGAGCCGTTTTAAGAGCATATCACCATATGCTCTTCCGTAAAGCTCATTGATGATATGAAAACGGTTTATATCAAGAACAATAGCGTCCATAGGCATATTCCCGTTCTGAATGTCGAGCCTTCTGCCGTACGCAAAGAAAAATTCTTTATTAAAAAGTCCGGTAAGCGCATCTCTTTCCGTACCGTGAATAATAATTCTGTCCTCGGAAAGCTCGATAGAATGATTTACTCTTGCCAGTATGATCTCAGGAGCATCATATGGCTTTGAAATAAAATCCGACGCACCGAGTTGCAGACTTTTTACTTCGGCATCTTTTTCAGAAGTGAGTACAATGACCGGAATACGCCACAGTTCACTGTCCGAACGCAATATCTTCAGTAAACTGTATCCGTCAAGTTCAGGCATATGCAGATCAAGCATGATAAGAGAAAGAGTCATTTTTTCCTTCCTGATAATTTCAAGTGCAGTCAAGCCGTTTGACGCATAAATGACCTCATATATTCCGCTTAGCATAGCTCCAAGCATTTCCCTTTCAATTAATTCATCATCAACAATAAGCACAGTCCTATGAAGACCTTGCTTCCGCTCAAGCAATTCCTGCATATTTATTCCCCCCAGATTGATGATTTGGTTCTATTATACTATAATTTTAATATATATTCAATTATTCTGTGTAAATAAGCTAAATATGTAGACTAATAATCTGTTTTCAAATCAAAAACCACCTCTTAACCATGATACTAATACAGAGGCTTTTATAACTATTATTGAGGAGAACTTTTCCTCAGAAAGGTTTTCCCCGAGTAATAACTATAAACTTCTATATGAGCACCAAGGTTAAGTGGTGGTTTTGATCACGAACCTGTGCCGCTGTAATTTTTAGCACCGTGCATCCATATCTTATAGCTGAGCCAGAAGAATGCGATGCCGATAAAAGGTGAAAGCCACGACAGTATCGGCACTTTATCCGGACGCAGTATCACAAGGCTCGGATAGTACGCGATAAATGCGATAGGCATGAGAAATGTGAAAATAAACCTGAATACGGGACTGAATATCGTAATTGGATATTTAGCGTAATCCTTGAAGCGGAATGCAAGGTCGAGAACGTAGAACGAGTTCTGTATCCAGAAGCAGGTAGCTGCCGCAGCGTTCTGCATGGCTATCATAATAAGTGAAGCCGTTATCAGGAACACTATTATTTTCAGCAGCATCAGAGGCGTGAAGCCCAGACCTATCTTTATCCATGAATAGATGAGCATTACCAGTCCGAATGCAAGTTGTCCAAGACCTTTGATATCAAACACCTCTGACTGATAATAGAAGAACGTATTGATAGGACGGAAACAGTATTTGATGAAGTCGCCTGTGTAGACGTTCTGGCGCAGACTCCAGTTGTTGTCGAAGAAGCACTGCACGGGAGTCAGTGATATCAGTGAGAAGCCGTAAAGGAACAGCATTTCGTAGTAGCCCCAGCCGTTTATTGAGGGAAAGTTTCTGAACAATATCCAGAAGCTGATAAAGCCTGCTATATTGGTGCATATCATTCCGATAGTTGAGATGATGAAGTCTGCACGGTAGCTCATTTTGCTTTTCAGATCCTGTGCAAGTATCTTGCAGTATATTTTTGCGTAGAAGCCCAAACTTTTTCTTTTCATATGCTGTCAGCCTCCGTTCACAGTTATCTGTTTCAGTGACGTTTTCCAGAACACCTTGCTTATTGTCATCATCACTATGCACCATATAAGCTGAGTTCCGAGAGTTGTTAGAACAGTCTCAGTCTTTGGTTCACCGTCCAGCAGAAGCGAAAGCGGCGCATTGTATATGGACTGAAACGGCAGGAAGTTCACCACTGTTTTAAGTGTATCGGGAAAAAATGCGATAGGTATCGTTGCACCAGACAGCAGGAGCACGATGACCTGCTTCATTATGTTTATTCCCCATATGGACTCGGTATAGAGACATATAGTGCCTACGATGAAGTCTATGCTGTAGTTGATAGATACTGCCATAACTACGGAAGCAACGAAATACAGTAAATTTATCCCCATAGGTATAGCTCCGTGAGTTACAACAGCCACAGCTATGAATGTAGGCAGAAATGTCAGGAAGAACTGAGTAACGAATGAGCCAGAGTACGACCAGAACAGGTATTTTCGGTATTCTATCGGCTTCAGCAGGTCAAGTACTATCTTGCCCGACTGGATATTTCGTCCTATCTCCCAGACTGTGTACATCTCCATGAAGTTGAAGAGCGCAGTTGCCAGTACAAGGTATATCAGGGTATCAGTAAATGTCATGCCGTTTACTGTGTCTGTTCCTGCGGAAGCATATATGGCTTTCCAAAGAAAGTATACTACGATAAGATACAGCAGATTTCCGATGACCATTACAACGAATGACAATCGGAACTGCAAAGCTTCGATTATGCCTGCGCGTGTGAGGGTAAGGTATTTTTTCAGTTTCATTGCACACCCTCCTCGTATATCTTCTTGATGACCTCTTCGGTGGATATTTCTTCAAGCTGCATATCTCGGATATTATAAGAGTGCTGCAGCTTGCTCAGTACGTCTATGACCTTAGCTTTTTCCTCATCAACGAGAACTGATATCCACTCATCATCGGCTGATACGGAAAACTCGGGGAGCTCCTTCTGTAACAGCTTTGCCTGCTCTTTCAGGTCGCCGTCGATGCGGAGCTTCAATGTTCTGTATGAACCGAAGAAGCCCTTGAGGTGGTTGATATCGTTATCGTAGAGCATTTTGCCCTTGTCGATAATGACTATCCTCTTACATAGGGCATCAACGTCGCCCATATCATGGGTAGTCAGGATAACAGTGGTATTTTTCTCCTTATTAAGGGCGTGGATAAGAGTTCTTATCCTTGATTTCATAGCAACGTCAAGTCCGATAGTAGGCTCGTCAAGGAACACTATCTTTGGATCGTGCAGAAAAGCAGCTAGGATATCACTGAGAGTACGCTGTCCCAGAGACATCTGACGAACCGGCTTGTGCAGCAGCGGCTCGATGTCCACAAGTGAACGATAAAGCTTCATTATGCCGTCGTATTTTTCATCAGGTATCTGATAGATATCTTTTAGTATCTTAAAGGACTCTACAAGCGGCAGTGCCCACCACAGCTGTGAACGCTGACCGAATACTACGCCTATATGCTGCGCGTTTCTTGTGCGGTTCTGATAAGGGACATTGCCGCTTACAAGTATTTCTCCCGAAGTAGGCTCAAGAACACCTGTCATCATTTTTATAGTAGTGGATTTTCCTGCACCGTTAGGTCCGAGATAGCCTACTATCTCGCCCTGCTGAATGTCCATTGAGATGTTGTCCACTGCGCGTACGATCTTGTAATCCCGTGAAAACAGATCCTTGAGACTGCCTTTGAGTCCCTCGCGCCGATTGAGTACTTTAAACTCCTTACTTACATTTTTGATCTCGATTATAGCTGACATATTTACCTCTCTTTTCTTTCCTCCTGCAATAAAAAAGCACCCCTACACAATGCAGGAGCGCAGAACGTACACCGTTATATAATGCTAAAAAAAGCTGTTATACGGCTATGCAGGCAAACTCCTTGCTTTGTGACATTTTGTTTTTTGCTGGTCTATAATATGGCATATAAGTGTATGCTGTTCTCATGAAGTTCACCTTCCTTTCATTTAATATAAAAACATTATACAGTACGATCTTTGATTTGTCAAGGGATTTTTTCATTAATATGTCCCGTATTTTACATATTAAAGCACAAAAGCTCCGACCTCTCGATCGGAGCTTTTTAACGTCAATCAACTTAAAGATTTACTAACTATGTTTAAGTTGATGCGCCATGACCTGCATCAAGCACTATTACGGGAGTTTCATTTTCCATATCTGTAATTGATACGGGCAATGCACCGTTTTCCGCTCTTTCGGCTATGCGTGATGCTCCGTAAAGTGTAAATAATGCGCAGCCGCATAAAAGTGCTCCGCTTACTATCTTTCTGTGTACTTTTCTCATTTCAGTTTCTCCTTCCGCTTTTGCGATATTTAGTCACTGAATTATATTCGCAGGTTCGACGTTGTATGACAAAGCAGTATATCTGCTTGACCTTTAATTTGATATAAGATATAATGTATATAAGAAATGCCATTTTCCCCATAACGGCGATCCTTACACAAAATAATCAAAGGAGAGATCATAATGAAAGTATTAATAATTACAGGAAGTGCTCACAAGAACGGAACTACAGCTTATCTTGCCGAGCAGTTTATTAAAGGCGCGGAAGAAGCAGGTCATGAGGTCTGTCGTTTTGATGCAGCATTTAAAGATGTTCACCCATGTATAGCCTGTGAAAAATGCCATAACGGCACACTCGGCTGTGTGTTCAAGGACGATATGCAGGAGCTTAATCCACACCTCATAGAAGCAGATGCCATAGTATTGGTTTCGCCTATATACTATTATGATATAAATGCACAGCTCAAGGCAGTGATCGATCGCTTCTATGCAAATGATGCTGTCCTGCACGGAAATAAAAAAGCTGTTCTTATGGTAGCAATGGCTGATGATAACCTTGAAACTGCCAACGGCGCACTGGAGACTTTTAAGGGCATGACGAAATATCTTGAATGGGATATTGCAGGCACAGTAATAGGAGTCAACTGTATGACTCCCGATATGCTGAAGAATACCGATTATCCAAAGCAGGCTTATGAACTCGGAAAAGCTCTTTGAGTATTGAGATATGGATATTAAAATTTCTAAAGCTTTGGCTTGCATGATAATAACGGCTTTTACATTTGCAGATCATGTACCGCTTATTACAATTGGTGCAGATAATGAAAAAGCCGTAGTTATCAATGAGATTTGCACAAAAAATACCACTGTTGCTGCACCTGACGGCAATTTCTATGACTTTGTGGAACTGTATAATCCCACCGATAAAGCAGTGTCTTTGAGCGGATATTCACTCTCCGATGATGTGGATACGCCTGATAAATACGTTTTCCCTGAGAATGCTGTAATTGCGGCAGGCGGTTTTTATGTGGTATACTGCGATGTGAAAGATGACAATGCAATAGAAGGAACAACGTTCGGACTTTCAAAAAACGGCGACACCATGCTGCTTTCAGATGCAAACGGCAACATGGTCGAATATATCGAGATACCTGCACTTGCGGATAATACCTCATATGGCAGGCTTCCTGACGGAAGTGACAGCTTCGGAGTGATGAAGGTGCTTTCTCCCGATAGTTCAAATCCTGAAAGTGCATTTTTGATAAGTGTTCCCATGCCCATTTTTTCACAGGAGAGCGGCTTCTATGACTCCGATTTCAAGCTTTCTCTTTCCGCGCCCGAAGGATATAACATCTATTATACACTTGACGGCAGTGATCCGACTGTAAATTCAAAGCATTATGAGTCTCCCATATCTGTATATGACAAGTCATCGGAAGAAAATGTATATTCCGCAATAACCGACATAAATTACAGTGATTATACTGCTCCCGAAAAGCCTGTGGACAAGGCAATGATAGTCAGAGCCATAGCGGAAGATACAAACGGTAATATAAGTCCTATCGTTTCAAATACATATTTCGTAGGGTATTCCGAAAACGATTACACAAGAAATATGCGCGTTATATCTCTTGTGACCGATCCCGACAATCTTTTTGATTACGAAAAAGGAATATATGTAAATGGAAAAGGAGCCGATTCTGAATTTGGTCTTTCCAATTTTATAATGAGGGGCAAAGAATGGGAGCGTCCTGCAAGTATAACTGTATTTGAGAACGGCGAGGCTTCGTACAGTGCGAATATCGGTATACGTATACGCGGAGGTACGTCGCGTATTGAGTCTCAGAAGAGCTTCACTTTCAATGCGCGAAGTGAATACGGTCCGCGAAAAATGGAATATGACTTCTTCAACGATAAGCTGAAAAATGTCAAAGGAAAAGTTATTGATTCATTTGACAGCATATCGCTCCGAAACGGAGGCAATGATACCAAAACCAAACTTCATGACCGTCTTAATCAGGAATTGGCAGCAGACAGGAACTTCGGAACACTGATGCAGACAGAATGTATTTTATTCATTGACGGTGAATTCTGGGGACTTTATAATATTACAGAAAAAATTGACGAGGACTTCATCGCCGACCATTACAAAGTCAAAAGCAATGATGTAATATGTGTCAAAAGTGATACACCGCATGATACCGAGATAATGGATATTTACCAACAGATCAGCGATATTGAATACAATACGGACAGCGGTGATATCTACGACAACTTCGCCGAGATCATAGACATGAAAGGCTTTTTGAACTATATGGCTGTGGAATTGATCATAGGCAATGTGGACTCGGGATTCAATAATACTGCTTTCTGGAAAACAAGAAATGTTGACAGTTCTAATCCCTATGCTGACGGTAAGCTGCGCCTTGTATTGTATGATACTGAATCAGGTCAGGGAATTTATGGAGGCACTGCCGAAGCGGATAACCTCTTCAAGACAAAGACCTTGTCGGGAGGCTGGAACTACGATATTCTTTTTGATATGATCAACAAAAGCGAGAAAGCCCGTACCGAATTCATGCGAATATATTTCGACCTTTGCAACGAAAATTACAGAGCCGACAACGTTCTGCGCAGGCTCGAAGAACTGTATTCAGTGTATAAAGCTCCAATGACAGATACCTTTGATCGCTTTTCTTATGAATGTTATACAAGCGAAGGTGAACTGGATACCGATGCGGAAGGAAAGTTAGAATTTGAGACCAATAGACTGCGCGATTACTGGAAAGTACGTGCCAAATATGCCAAATCTCAGCTTATTGAGTACCTTGGCGACAAGGTAAGCAGTGAAACATATCAGGTAACTCTGGATAATAATGCCGATCAGGGCAGTGTACAGTTCAATACGCTTACTCTTGACTGTGCTGAAGGCAAATGGCAGGGTGATTATCCTCAGGGCTTGCCCATAACGCTTAAAGCTGTTCCAAAATCGGGATATAAGTTTCTGCGCTGGGATATAAGCGGTGCTGATTTTGCATCGGGAAGCGCGGCAAGTGCTGAGGCTGTTCTTGAACCTGTCGACAGCAATGTTGTCATAAAGGCGGTATACGCTCGTGATACTCAGATCACGGAATCGCTATGGGGCGATGCCAACTGTGACGGTGAAGTCGATCTTTCGGATGCTGTACTGATAATGCAGTCGATCGCTAATCCTAATAAGTATGACGTGGGTGGAACATCGCCAAGTGCTATAACCGAAAAAGGCAAGATACAGGCAGATGTTGATACTACTACAAAAGGACTTACAGGAAATGACGCATTAAAAATACAGAAATATCTGCTCAGGATAATAAACAGTCTCGAACCGACCGAATGATCCTTATTTAAAAGTCTGCTATGTGCAATACAGGAGGTCCAATATGAAAAAGAAGAGCTTTGATCGCTTTATATCAGCAATTACAAGTTTTGCGTTTGTATTTTCGCTTTTACATTGTTTCCCTGATCGTATCATAAAAACAAATTCAATATTGACCTCAGCTGCTGCAGCAAGTGAGTCTGTCACAGAAAATCCCTTTAACTACCAGAACGATGAGGAAGTGCCCTATGACCGTAAAAGCTGGGTACAACCCAGAGAATGGAATTCACCGAAAATAGATCCAAAGGATTATAATGGCGGTATAATGCTTTTTTTCGACAAGATCGGACTTGAGCCCGAATACGCAAAGGGTACTGTCCAGCGAGTATATTTTAGTATAACAGGTGCAACAGAACCTGTCAGCCGCATTAAGCTCCACTTCTTTTATGATACCCGTCTGACTGTCAAGGGGAACTCCAATGGCGAGGTAATGAACGCAGGAAAGGCAGTACAGGACTTCACAACAGGTTCTGCAATGGTGGAAGAAGGACAGCTTGTATTCTATGCGTATTCAGATGAGAACAAACTGACTAAAGGCAGCTTATTCACCATTGATTTTATCGTTCCCGAAAGTGCCGAACAAGGCGAACTCTATCCATTTGGCATTTCATATACAAATGACGGCATAGCCGCTGATACGTTTATTAATACTGAGCAGGATGACGCAGGCAGACTACAGATGACCTACGTATTCACAAAAGGTATCTACAACGGCTATATTAAGGTCAAAGGCGAGAAAATAATCAAGACCAAATATGATCTTGGCGATGTAAACAACGACGGACTCATAAATGCAATTGATGCCTCATCAGTCCTTGCGTATTATGCACTTGTTTCCACAAATAAAAACGGAGGATATACCGCTGAGCAAAAGCTTGCTGCTGATGTTGACAGCGACGGAGCGATAAATGCAATTGATGCTTCAAATATTCTTGCCTATTATGCATATGCTTCAACCACAAAAGAAGATGTATTACCCTTGGAAGAATATATGGAATACAAATAAGTGCAAAAGCACCGACCATATGGTCGGTGCTTTGTTGAATATTGAACTTAAAGGCTGAGCTCGCCTAAGAGATATTTCTGTATATGAAGTGCGTCATTTACAGTGAGTCCGTCACCGTCAACATCTGCATTTTTAACGCCTGCTGCGGTGATATGCTCGGCAGCTGTTCCCTCTGTGCCGTACTTGTTTGGATTGGATAATGCCTGCATGATAAGCACTACGTCTGACATATCTGTATTGCCGTCGCAATTTGCATCGCCGTTGCCCTTAACCTTTGCAGCCGCAGCGGACTCCTTAACAAATCGCATCATACCGCCGTTGCCGATGTGAAGCTCATCAGGTCTTTCCGACAGGTAAGTAGCTGAAAATTTCTGATCAGAACCGTTATAAAATCTGAGTACAGTTAAAACGGTGCCGCCTATAGTTTCATCGCCAAGATAAACCTTGCCTTTTTCTGAGACGCCGTCATTTTTTGTGAACTTATATGTGCCGTCTGCATTTATTTCCATGTTACCTGCATCTTTTGCAGAAACATCAACAGTGCAGTTTCCGTTCGATTCCTGATACTTCCAGCTTCCTACGAAATCAGACATTTTTGCTTCAGATGCTTCTTTGCGGATTATACGTGAGAAGTGGTTGTTTCCGTGATAGATGATGTCGGGATCATCGCTGTGATAATAACCGCCGAACATTCTCTCCTGACCTTCATACAGGCTTATGCACTGGAAAGGTGTTCCGCCGATAGTTTCAATGCTGAATTTAACTGTTCCTGATGTTTTCTTTCCGTTATTGTCTGTAAAAGTGTATGTTCCGTCTTTATTTATATCAAATGTACCATAATCTGTAGGGCTTATACTTACATAAAGATCTGTATCTGATGCCTGATATTTCCACTGACCTGCAAGATGCTCGATGTCTGTTGTTGCAGGTGAAGCTTCCGATACTACGGAAGTCTGAGCAGAATCTGCTGCATAAGCAGTGCTAACGGGTACTGATGTAAACATAATGCCAAGGGCAGCCATAATAGTAACAAAATTTTTCATTTTTATTTCCTCCGAATTCTTTTCATAAAATCTATAAGATCGACCTTTCATGAATAACATTCGGAACACCAATATCAAATGTTACAGTTTTCCAAAAATTTTTTGAAAAAAATTCCAAATCACAAAAAATGCAGATATATCTGCAAATGCCGTGATTCATTAATATGTTTAAATCTGCTTTTCAGTAAGTTTTACTGCAAAACGAACTGATTTTTTGTGTTACGATGTTCATATCTGTAAATGATACAATAACAGTTCACAACTCAAGGCGGAATACTTCGGCTATAGTTTTACGTGTGGAGATAATGCTTTTCTGCAACTTACACTATTGAAAAGTATAAATAATGCTTACATTTTTATGATATTTACTGCGCCGCCTTGTGCGGCGTTTTCTTTTATCTGAATTATAATAAGTATTTATTGCTGTTTTGTAAGGGTTCTAAACATTTATTGCTGAATTTTCACCTTATAACACGTTTTTCTCTTGTAATAGGAACTGTATTAGGTTATAATTGAACTATACCTTTTTTATAGTGATGAATAGACAAACTGTAAACATCACGTTATTATTTGAATTCAATGAAGGAGCAGATCTATTATGGAACAAAACAAACGTATCTCTGAATTACTAAAAAACACTATCGGTCAACGCTATGACGCAATTGCACTTAAAATGATAAGTGATGAAGCTGATATCCCCGAAAACGCCGTTTATCCCCTGCGCGATCTTGGTCAGCATCTGACGCTTTGTCAGGCATTTGCGCTTTCAAGAAGAGAAGGAAAAACCGTTTATATGCAGAAGCAGGACCACTGGTGCTGGGCACCGCTTATTGCTTACGGTCATGTGAAGTTAGAAGAAGGCACTCCTGCATTTAATGAACTTCTTCCTGTTATCGGCATAAAAGATCCCGATGCAGCTGCTGCGTTTATCGAGTCAATGCCTCACCTTCCAAGCGGAAAATACAAGGGCATACTTACCGCACCTCTCGGTACGGCAGAATTCAAGCCCGATGTAATGGTGATAAACTGTAATAATTCCGAGCTCCGTACTATAATAATGGGAATAAAAACACAGACAGGCACTGCTATGAAAACAGAGTTTGACGCAATAGATTCATGTGTATGGGGAATAGTCCCTTCTCTTACCAAAGGAGAATACCGCGTTTCATTTCCTGATCCTGGTGACTATATCAACGCCAATACAAATGAAAATGATGTGATATTATCTGTCCCGTTCTGCAAGCTGGAAGAATTTGAAAGAGGTCTGAATGCACTTAACTTTATGGGAATGAAGCATTCCTTCTTCCAGATGAATATGGAATACGATTTCGCTCGTCCCGTCTTTTATAATAACTTATTCAAGGCATGGGGACTTGATGAGGGAAAGAGCTATATGATCCCGAATATGAATTGATTATCGCTGCGCCGCCTTGTGCGGCGTTTTCTTTTATCCTGAGTCCTTAATTCACCGAACTATCACAAAGCACGACCGAAATTCCACATTACACAACTGATATTCCACTTTAAATCCATTTATCCTACAAACTGCTCCTGTATAATACAGACATAGAAACAAAAACCACCAACGATGTATTAAAAAGGAGAGTTATTATGAAAAAAATATATATGTATTCATTTATGGCAGCAATGTTCGCAGCAGCAGTAACAGGCTGCGGAAACAATAACAACGCAGAGACAAGCGTTTCATCTGGTATTAAGACAAAAACAGCTATCGTATCAGAGGAAAAAGATACAGCCGCTGCACAGCAGCTTTCAAACATCGAGGAAGTAACTTATACTGAGCGTGAGCTTGAGCAGACTGCCGATACAAGCGAAGCAAAGAGCATCAGCGTTTCTGACGATACGACCATTGACATAACAGAAGAGGGCATATATACCATAAGCGGAACTGCCGAGAACTGCACTGTAAGAGTTGAAGCTGATGAAAACGCAAAGGTACAGCTCGTTCTTGACGGAGTCAGCATTACAAACGATGATTTTCCTGCAATATATGTAGTTTCAGCTGATAAGGTTTTCATCACAACTACAGACAGCGAGAATACACTTACAGTCAGCGGTCAGTTCACCTCTGACGGCGAAACAAATACAGATGCTGTTATATACTCAAAGGACGACCTCGTTCTCAACGGAACAGGTACACTTAATGTTACTTCATATTACGGCAACGGTATCACTTCAAAGGACGATATGAAAATAACAGGCGGTACATACAATGTCAAGTCTGCCCTTGACGCTTTTGAAGCAAACGACTCTATCTCGGTAAGCGACGGTACATTTGATATCTCCACAAACAAGGACGGCTTCCACTGCGAAAATGACGAAACTGAGGGTACTATCACAATATCAGGCGGCACATTCAGCATCAACGGCAAGAGTGACGGTATTCAGGCTTGCGCACTTCTACAGATAGACGGCGGTACATTCGATATCACAGCTTCCGAGGGACTCGAAGCTACATACGTACTCATCAACGACGGCGATATAAATATATATGCAACTGATGACGGCATAAACGCTTCCGCAAATACAACTGCATACGAAACTGCTATCGAAATAAACGGCGGCTACATCACTGTTGAAGTCGGTCAGGGCGATACGGACGCTATCGACGCAAACGGCTCTATCTACGTAAACGGCGGCACGATAAACGTAACGGCTCAGATGTCATCATTCGACTACGACAAAACAGCCGAATTCAACGGCGGAACCATAATCATCAACGGCGAAGAAGTGTCCGAGATACCTCAGAGCATGATGGGCGGCGGTATGCACGGCGGAATTGACGGTGACATGGGCGGCAATATGAACGGCTTCGGCGGAGGCAGAGGCGGCAGATTCTGAAAACTATCACCAAATACAAACTGAAGCAGCATTGCCAAAAAAGTATTTCCGAACTGCAAGACAACTTGATGAAATAGGTTATGGCGGCAGGCATAACAACTAAGCAAAAATGCTCCTGCGTTATTTACAAAGGAGCATTTTTCGTGTATAATATTAACAATAATACTGCGGAGGTGCGCTATGCCGAAGATACTTATTGCCGATGATGAGCCTAATATAGTTACACTCATAAGCCGTTACGCTCAGCGCGAGGGCTACGATGTAATAACCGTTTCTGACGGAAGGCAGGCTATCGAAGCCTGTCATAATGAAGATTTCGACCTTATTGTAATGGACGTTATGATGCCTGATACCGACGGTTTTACCGCCTGCAAGAAGATAAAGGAATTCAAGGATATCCCTGTTATCATGCTTTCTGCAAGAGGTACTGAGTTCGATAAGCTCTTCGGCTTTGAGGTAGGTGTGGACGATTACGTTACAAAGCCTTTCTCGCCTATGGAGCTCATGGCACGTATCAAGGTCATCCTGAGCCATAAGAAAAAGCCTGAAATAAAAGAAGAAGCACGAAATATCAGTATCGGCGGCATTGTAATAGATACCTTCGGCATGACTGTTAAAGTTGACGGTGAAAAAGCTGATCTTACTGCGAAGGAGTATTCGCTTCTTTTGCTTCTTGTCAGGAACAAGGGCATTGTACTCTCCCGTGACAGGATACTGAATGAAGTGTGGGGATACGACAGCTTCGGTGTTGACAGGACTGTTGACTGGCAGATAAAGCTTCTGCGCAGCAAATTAGGTCAGTACCGTGACTGTATCAAGACCATACGAGGGGTGGGATATAAATTTGAGCTCTAAAACAAGAACTTTCCAGCGAAAACTGCTGGGCTACTTTATATTCTTCACTGCCGTTATCTTTGCTGTCCTGTGGCTTTTGCAGACCGTATTCTTGCAGCGTTTCTACAATAGCATGGTCATAAACAATACCGTCAGGGCTGCCGATAAAATAGCTTCTCAAAGCAATTCAAGCGATATAACCGAATATATAGACGAGCTTTCCCGTGATAACTCGGTACTTGTTTTCGTGACGGACACTAATGGGAATATACTTTATTCCTCAGACGAATACAAGAAGATGCACCGAAACCGTGACATTGAACTCAACGGTATGAAAGCAGACTTTAAAGGTGAACGTGGACATTACAGAGAGCTTCCCGAAAACTACGGCGAGTTTCTGGGTAAACTCATCTCCTCTGACAGCGGCAAAGCCGAATTGCAGACCTATGATCTGTATGTTTACGGAAGATATATAGATTTCTGCGGCAGCGATGAAAAAGCTGTGCTTTATATCGGTACGACACTTAACGCAGTGGGTTCAACGGCAAGGATAATCCGTATACAGCTTTTATGGGTGACTCTTTTGTCTGTTGTCATTGGCTTTGTGCTTGCATGGTTCATGTCAAGGAGCTTTTCGCGCCCTGTTGCTCAGCTCACAGAAAAAGCACATAAGCTTGGCGACAAAGGCAGTGATATTCCTTTCCGCGAGGGCTTCTGTTCGGAGCTTGACGAGCTTAACGATACTCTCGACAAAACAGCGGATAAGCTGAAAAGATCGCAGGAGTTCCAGAATGAACTCCTTGCAAATGTCTCACACGATCTGCGTACTCCCCTCACTATGATAAAGGGTTACGCTGAAATGATAAGGGATATCTCCCGTGAGGACGAAAAGCAATGCGCAGAGGACGTAGCTGTAATAGTTGAGGAGACAGACAGGCTTACGGCTCTCGTTAACGAGATACTGGAGTATTCCGAATTGCAGATGACCGATACACAACTTGCAATGACCGATGCTGACCTCAGCGAGATCGTGGATTCAGTCACCGACAGCTTTGAAAATCTACATTCAAAGAACGGATATGTCTTTGAGCGGAATATCGCTGAGAATGTACATATCCGCGGAAATGTCTCACGCCTGCAAAGAGCTGTATATAACCTTATGGACAATGCCGTCCGTCACGCAGGTGAGGATAAATGGGTAGGAGTTGCTCTGAAGATCGCAGACGATGATGCTGTTATCGAGATCGCCGATCACGGCAAGGGTATTGCTCCCGAAGAGCTTGAACGCATATGGGATAAATACTACACAAAGCGTCAGCGTCAGGGCAAGGGCGTTTCAGGACTCGGTCTGGCTATCGTAAAGCAGACAGTTACTCTCCATAACGGCAAGTGCGAAGCTGAATCCGAAAAAGGAAAAGGAAGCTTATTCAGGATATCACTGCATCTTACCAAGTAAGCTGTCACTGCACTTCATGAACGTTATGCGCAGGCACTATAACAGTAAAAAAATATCATTTATTCGCTCGGGCAATGCCCGAGCTTTTGTTTTACCTAAAAATTTTTTATTGGAATATCCGCTGAATATCGGGATCATTTGCGTATCAAAAAAAATTGATGAAAAAATTTTTCTCAAATATGTAACATTTCATCTTTTTGCTACGATTGTATTATATGTACGATCGATCTAATATGCAATTATCCACTTTATAATAACTAATTATTGCAGAATAAATTTGAAGGAGAATATTAAGTATGAAAATGAAGAAAACTATCGCACTTCTGTCAGGTCTTGTAATGACACTTCCATACACACCATGTGCTGCTTTTGCTGCTGAAGAAAATACGGAAAACGAAGTATCCGATACTGCTGAGATAACGGAAGAAGCAAATGAGGATACAGAAGTTAAGCACCTGCACCCTTCCCCTACTTCGATACAGGCTGATATCGCTGTGTCAACAGAGGCAGAAAACGATGATTATGAACTTCCGTCGAAATTCGACCTGCGTACAAAGGGACTTGTCTCATCTGTAAAAAATCAGGGCGGTTACGGTACCTGCTGGGCACACGCTATGCTCGGCAGTCTCGAAACTGACAGAATGGCAGAAGATCCGCATATAGATCTTTCGGAACGCTATCTCGGAACATATATGGTATCTGAAGAATACGGTGACGGTTCCATCGAATTCGGCAGCGGAGCAAATGCAGGAGATGCTCTTGGTCTGCTAACAAACTGGATAGGTGCGGTTTCCGAAGCTGTTGCGCCATACGATGAGGAATACACATCTGACCTTTCCAGAAAGGAATTGCAGAAGCAGTCAGAGCTTCATGTGACAGATGCTCATTGCATTGATTTTTACGATCATACGACCTATGAAAGGATAACAGGCTCTGATCTTTTCTATGCAAACCTCAATACAGTCAAACGTGCGATATGTGAAGGTCATGCGATATACCTTTCAATGCATTTTTCCGAGGACGAATCATATAACTATTTCAACTCCGCGATCTATAACGAATCAAACTACGGTTCTGACCATGCTGTTATAATCGTTGGCTATGATGACGATTATTCTGCCGACAACTTTAATACTTCCCCGGGAAAGAACGGTGCATGGCTGGTAAAAAACAGCTGGGGCGTTGACAGAGGCGATAACGGCTTTTACTGGGTATCCTACTATGATAACTCTATTGATGAGATGCAGTTCTTTGAAGAAGAAAGAGCCGAGATGCACGATCATCTGTATTCATACGACGACTGCGGTATAAGCGGTCAGTTCGGTATATCCGAGGACGGCGATACCTGTACATATATCTCAAATGAGTATACAGCAGAAGAAAACGGCTTCATAACAGATGTTATGCTGAACTGCTGTGTGCCTGATGATGAATACGAAATAACTGTTTATACAGGCGTTACAGATGCTGATGTGCCTACATCGGGCGAAGCTCATACTGCCACAACAGGAACACTTGACCACATAGGTTATCAGACCATAACACTTGACGAGCCTGTTCATATCAGCGAAGGTGAGACATTTGCCGTTGTTGCAAAGATAAACGGTGCTCAGGGATATCATATTGCCTGTGAATTCTCGAACAATAACCACGGAGAACCTTTATGTAATTCCGATTTTAACAATAACCTCACTAATTCATCTATGCTTGTAAATGAAGAGAGGATAATGAAAACATTTGGCGATAATCAAAGCTTTTTCAGCTCAGACGGACAGAACTGGACCGATCTGTATGAAAGCTATGACTATGATTCCGAATATCTCACAGGCAATCTTTGTCTCAGAGCTATGACCTGTGATGAGGGTGCTGTGCATTTCTCAACATACAGCGATGCACTTGCCCCCGGAACTGAGATATCACTCAGCTGTGCTGACGGCAAGGATATTTATTATTCTGTAGATAACGGAGATTATCAGCTCTATACTGCGCCCGTTAGTTTTCAGAAGGATATGACTATCTCCGCATATGCAGAGGGCGATGAGGACATTGTTTTCTCAAAGCACTATTCCGAAAAACACGCTGAGATAATCAATATGCTCGCTATCTCAGGATCAGATAAATTCTATGTGGATATCGACAATGGAGCAGATATCATTATCCCTGCTGAAGCAGATGAGCTCACTCTGCTCCCCACTATGACAGGTACACTTACTGACGGCGAAAATGTTACAGGTTCTTATGAAGAGCGTACATATAAGTGCGGAGCATATCCGTTCTCAATAAAACTTACTGCACAGCAGGAAGGTCTTAAACCAACTGAATATACATTCAACGTAAAAAGAGAATGTGCAGACTCATTCACAAACGGTACATGGGTGCTCAGAAATGCAGCCGCATGGTACTATTTCAATGAGGACGGCAGGACAGGCTATTGTATCGACAGAATAACAGGCAAAAGAACCGACTTTTCTTACACAATGGCAGATAACGAACTCACTGTCACAAGTGAAGGCTCTGTCCGCAAGGGCATGGTAACTTCAAACCATTATACTGCATCTATAATCTGGGACGACAAGGAAACAGATACATTAGACTTATGGTACGAAGGCGAAGAAAAAGCACCTTTTTACTCAAATCCCCAGCTTTGCGAATTCGCCAAGAAATACATAACAAAAGCAACAGGAAAAGAACCCATATCTGTTAAAGCTTCATACGAGCGATATGAAGTTATCGTTAATGTGAAGCTCGAAAACGGAAAAGAAATAAACTATCATTCATATAACGGAGGACTGCTCTGTATTGATGATAACAATAATCTGATCGACCTTGAAAACGTTCCGCAGGATACAGGTGTAACTTCTTTCAGGCAGGGTATATGGAGCGTCTCCAATCAGTCAGGCTTTTTGTACTACATCTATTTCGATGCCAACGGAAAGGACTGCACTGTTATTGATCCGTATTCAGATAAAAAACGCCCTGCACAGTTCAGCCTTGTAAAAGATCAGTTACAGATCACTTATGACTACGGCTATACTGAAAAGAAACTCGTTACTATCTGGGAGGACAGGGCAGTTACGAAGGATATCCACAACATGACGACCGAGCTTGAATACATCTCCGACGCAACTCCCGAGACCTTTAATTACCTCAGCAACGACAAGATAATGCAGCTCGTTTCCGATTATTACGAAGCAATGACCTGCAAGCGAAATAAATACATAGATATGGAGATCACAGACGGCAGATATGTTATACTTCATTACGTTGACAAGCCGTACTATCTCGATCAGATGTCTGTAATACCTTTCTATCGCATTGACCGCCTGACAGGCGAATGTACTGACGAAAACGGTGATATAATTGATCTGTATAACCCTGTTATGATAGAGTCGGAACACTTCGCAAAAGGTCTCTGGAGATGTGACGACCTGAGCGGTACGGGTTCTGACGGTTATTTCTGGTTCAGCGGAAACAATGATACAGCTGTATACTATGACGCAAAGTTCGGAACAGACTTAGAGTTCAGCTACCGTTTTGCCGACGGCTATGGTATTGCATATATCAATGGCGGAAAGGTATTCTTCACTGCCGAAGAAGCAGAAGGCGGCATAATGCTTTCATGGGCAGATGATGACGGCTGCGGTCATACATTAAAGCTGACTTATATCAAAAATACTGAAAAGAACAGTGTAAAGTTCTATTCATACGATCAGCTCGAAGAAATGGTTTTGAATGATTTCATCAAGAAAAACGGTGAGGGCAATTACAGAGCATTTGCAGGATCAGATTTTAACGGAAATGTCTGCGTCTCTATCCGCGATGAAGATGCAGGAGAATTCGTTGAAACATACACTGTCGACCCTATGGACGGAACAGGTCACACCGAGAACGGTGAATACGTTGACTTTGTACAGACAAAAACCACTTCCGTATGCGATATGATACTGAATTACTTTATCAACAGTCTCATATACTGGCTCGATATCATCAACAGCCTTTTCTAAGGCGATAGAATAGGTGGGTTCACAAAAAAGGACGGCAATTGCCGTCCTTTTTTTATTAAAAGTAAGTTGCTTTTTTCGTGCGGTAAGATGCATTTTCAAAGGTGTAAGTTGCATTGACACACAGTCAAAAAACGTGATATCATAAATATGAAAAGCAGCCTGTATCTCTACAGACTGCTTTAAGGTATTTATCTGACTATATTATACTGCTTTATCAGCCGCGGTCAAGCCTGTTAAGGAGAGTAGATGCACTCATGGAATAATACTGACTGCCTGCAGATGTAGGTGTAGCGTCTGAATAGAAGCAGACTGTAGTTGCATTTGAGAGTAATGTTCTCAATGAGCTGCAATGTCCTATGATATCTCTGCCGCCGCAGCGGAAGAATGCTTCAAACTTTTTGCTGCCTGAGCCTCTTAACCAGTCAGGATCGCCGATGCCTGCATTCTTGCCTGTGTAGATATAAATTGTATTACCTACACGCTTATAGGCGTTGAACCTGTTATCAAGGAATCTTTCACGGACAACTCCCTTAAGCTGTGTTTCAAAGCCTGGACAGCTGATAAGCCCCTGATATATATTACAGTATCCAAGATAATCTTTGTATGGAACAGATATAGTTTTCTTTGAAATTCCGCCAACCTTGATGTACTCCTTTACACCTGTGGACTGATCTCCGTTACAGGTGAGCTTTAAGTCCTTAAGGAACTCAAAAGTACCTGACCCCGATGTAGAACCCGATCTTCCCAGATAGATAGTCGGAGTAGGAACGGGATTGCTTATATGGAATGTTATCCTTGTACGGAATCCTTTTCCGTTGGGATTCTCTTCAAGAACAGGCTCATCAAATGTTGTATAGATGTCTGAGCTTGAAAGTCTCATGCCTGCAACATAATAATCATTAAGGTAAATATTGCCTGTATAGCCGCCATTGTACTTTATATTGCTATAGGTTATATTCTCTGGATGATCTATATAGAAGTTATTCAGGATATTCTGTAAATAAGTACCTTCAAGCATTCTAAGTCCGTAATCACAAGCCTTTTCGTTAACTTTAATGCTTGGACGCCTGCGGTGGCTATCGGTCTTTGAAACATCTGAATACTCCATTACCAATGCGTAGTAATTTCCTGCTTTGGTCTTTACAGAAAGATTATCCACATAGGGACGGGCATTATTGATCTTTGAAGTTGTCGCAACTTCAAGTGGGAGAAGTGCAAACATATCGCAGTTGCCGTATTCATTACATCTTGTGTCAGTAGTTGCATAGTAAGTGTACTTGCCTTTAGCTTCCAGAATGGTCTTTGTCAGCACAGGAATGTCTTTCTGAATCGACTCATATTGCCATTGCTGACCTCTTCCTGCTGAGAAGTCATAGTTTATCAGCGGATTGCTGAAAGACTTTCCTGTGTCCACAAGATAAGCAGATGCTGTCATATTTGCAGGGATAGCGAGAATTGTTGCAGCAGATATAGCTGCGATAGCTTTTGCCAGTTTTTTCATAGTGTTTTTCCTCCATTTGTATTGATATATTTTTTCACGTTCCAGGAAACTTTGTGTTCCCTGTCTGTGATCATAGTTTATCATACCCCACGGAATAACTCAATATTTTCGGGATAAGACGTTGATTTCCGCGACAAAAAGCATAATTCGGCGACGAAATGTACAAAATCAAAACTAAGCTGCCAACCATTTGACAAGCTGACAATATATGCAGTTCGTCACTCAAAATGTACACTTCGTCATTAAATACTGCTTCTTATACATTATATACTTATCTTTCTACTACAAAAACACAAAGGAGGGCGTTTTTATGCCAG
Organism: Ruminococcus sp.; assembly: GCF_016283395.1. The sequence goes on along the minus strand of NZ_JAEEMU010000036.1, from coordinate 112,640 downwards.
CAGACAAATCAATAGCTGTAATATTTTCAGACTTCAAAAACGATCACAATGACGGTTTTATCATCGGTATCCAAAATCAGGCTAACGCCTGCGGATACCGCACATTTACGTTCTCTATGCCTCAAACCAGTGAACTGTATACCCACAATGAGGAATGGATATACAGCCTTATCGACTATGACAGATACGACGGCGTTATTTTTGTGGAGCACACTTTTTCAACTCATAAGAACCTTATACCGCCTATTGAAAGATCACTGCGTGAAAACTGCCGGTGTCCTGTAGTTGTTATAGGTCAGTCAAATCTGCTGCCAAATGTCATCGGTATGGAGAATAAAAAAAACTTTGAAAAAGTAGTTGAGCATCTCATTACAGAACACGATTGCAAGTCTGTATACTGTCTCGGCGGCGAAAAGAGTATCGCCGATGAACGTATCGACGGATTTGTTGAAGTTATGAACAGGTACGGACTGCCCTGCGGCGAGGAAAATCTCCTTTACGGCGGATACTGGATATCAGGTGCGGAAGCTCTTGCAAAGGATATCGCATACGGCACTGTAGAAAAGCCTGATGCTATCGTCTGTCTCAACGATGAGATAGCTTACGCCCTCATAAAACAGCTCTTCTTCGTTGGACTCCGCGTTCCCGAGGATATACTCGTTACGGGATTTGACGATTCTCCGTATGCTTCAAACTCTGCCGTATCTATAACTACTCTTACAGCCGATACTCATTTCTGCGGTCAGAGAGCTGTGGCACTGCTCCATTCCCTTATAACAGGTGAGGAAACGGAACAACTCAAACCCAAGAAGCACTGCATCATTACGGGTGAGAGCTGCGGCTGCGGCAGAAAAAGCAAGCTGAATGTCCGCGCAAAGTTTGATGAACTGCATAAACAGGAGATAGCTGATATGGAGTTCAGAAACAGCTGCTTCGAGGAAAAGCTTTACAAAGTCCGCTCGCAGGAAGAGCTTTCACACTTTATCAAAAACCACAAGTACCTTATCCGCAATCAGATAAGCGTCAGCGTTAATCTTATGGAAAACGGCGATGAAAATGCAAAATGTATCTATCTGAAGGACTATCTTATAAACGGTGAGACCGCAGAGTTCCGCGCTGAGAACATATATCCCGATATGTTCTCATTCGGAGCTATACAGAATGTCCACGTCATGCCGCTGACTTTTGATAAACGTGTATACGGCTTCATGACCATAGGCTACGCCGAGCCTAACGTTTATACGCTTCATGCAAAGCAGTTTGCAAACAGGATAGCCATAGGAGCTGAAATGCTCCGTGTACGTCAGCAGTGTACGGACTACGCTCAGAATACACAGACCGACACAAAAACGGATATTATCCGCAATGATTTAGAGGCAAAAAAGCTGGCTGCTGCGGTAATGGTAGTGAATAAAGGCTCGATAACTAAAGTGCCGCTGGAAAATATACTGTACTTTGAAACAGGCGAAAAGAAGGTGTTTGCAGCTCTGAAAAGCGGCAAATACGAAATAAAGCAGCGTTTGTTCGAGCTGGAGGAGATGCTTTCGGAAAAGGATTTCTTCCGCATTTCCCGTTCCACACTTATAAATATGAAACGTACAGTCGGGTACAAAAACGGCTTCAACCGCACACTTCTTGCTGTTCTTTCTACCAAAGAGGAGCTCCATGTATCAAGAATGTACGGCGAGAGCTTCAAAAAAAGGCTTGCGGAATCATGACTTTTATCCGTTATTCTCCATATGTAAGTTGCGTTTTTTCGGGGGTAAGTTGCATTGACAGCTGCTTTTGATATGTGTTATCATATATATGGTTTGAAATAAGCTGTGTGAATGATTGAATTTTGTCATCTTTTATGATAAAATCATATCAACGATACAGCAAAGGAGCTTGCTTATGAATGAAAAAATCAATATCACATGGTACGGTACAGCTTCCGTAAGAATTACTGCGGGCAGCTCACAGCTCCTGATAGATCCTTTTTTTCCGTTTCCCGACAGCAGGATAAAGGTAGCTGCAAATGCCTATGATGATTGCAGCCATATCCTTATTTCTCATGGACATTTTGACCATATCAGCAGTATCAGTGATATCGTAAAAAAAGATACCGTTGTTTACTGCACGAAAGCACCGTACCATACCCTTTGCAAAAAGGGCGTAAAAAAAGAAAATCTTAAACTTATAACAGCAGGCTCTTCCTTTAGAGTGGGTGATTTTCATATTACTGCCTACAAAGGCAAACATATCAGGTTAAATGCGTGGGATGTTCTGAAAGCTGTATGCAGCAGCCGTGTCATACGTAACCTGAAAGGCATTACGGGAAAGCTTAAAAAGATAACCTCATGCCTTGAAAAAAAGGAGACACTGTGCTATGTTGTTGAAGTATACGGCAAGCGTATCCTTATACTCGGCAGCCTTGCTCTTGCAGATGATATAGATTACCCGAAAGGTGTCGATCTCGCATTTTTCCCGTATCAGGGCGCAAAGAATATATGTGAGCTTGCATCGGATATCTGCGGCAAGCTTGCTCCGAAAGCCGTTCTGCTCACACATTTCGATGACACTTTCCCACCGTTCAGTTCTGAAATTGATACATCAGATTTTGAGGAGCACATGAAAAAACGTGCGAAAGTCTATAAACTCCCGCACGGATGCTCACTTGAGATCTGACGGATATTTTACAATACTGTCCCAGCACTATAAATACTAATAAAGCGGAGGCCGATCATGAAAATTATAATCGAATCCCCTCAGCCGGACGAAGAGGACGTTGTTATAGTAAGGTGCGCGTCACCCGATCAGCGTCTTATTTCCATGCTGCTTTCTTTCAAGACTGTCAATACAGAACTCACAGGATATCTGAATGACAAGATAGCACGTCTGAACTATCAGGACGTTTACTATTTTGAATCCAATGAGAACCGAGTTTTTGCATATTGCCGTTCAGATGTCTACGAGGTAAAATATAAGCTTTATGAGCTTGAGGAGCTTTTCAAGCCGCTGGATTTCGTACGCTGTTCAAAGTCCATGATAGTAAATATGGAAAAGATAGAGTTTCTTTCTCCCCTTTTCAGCGGAAAGCTTGAAGCACATCTGAAAAACGGTGAGAAGATCCTTATCTCAAGGCAATATGTACATAGTCTGAAGGCAAAGCTCGGAATTGAGGAGGTTGAATGATGATAAAGGAATTTTTTATCTCATTATTACATTATTTTGTGGACATAACTACAGCTGTAATAATAGCTGCGGCTGTATATCTGACATTCTCGGGACAGCAAATGGAAAACGTCATACTATGGCAGATACTTTTCAGCGGTTTTATCACAGCTCTGCCAACAGCCATACTACTTTGCTTTGATCCTAAAAGTGTCAAGGTCTCGGTGGTACTGTGGGGCATTCATTTCCTGCTGATATTCTTCATTACAGTGATGCTGCTGAAAATGTTCGGTTGGTGCAGGATAACTCCGCTTTCTGTATTCCTGACTTTTATCGCAGTTGTATTTATATACTTCTTTACCTGCAGTGTTCATTATCTTGTTGCAAGAAAGCATACAGCATGGATGAATCAGCAGCTTAAAAACCGTTATTCTAAGGAAGAACAGGACAAAAAAGAAAACGCATGATAAATATCATGCGCCGATCAGCTCGATATATTTTATGCTGAGGTGACTGAAATGAAATTTAAGATCAGACACGAAACAAGAGCTTTCCTGTACGGTATCATTATCCCATGGGGAGTTGCCGCTGTTACATTATTACTGTTTGTGTTTTTCGGATTTACGGTATTTGACGAGCTGCCTGCAAAGATATTCTTAGGAATACTTATCCTTTGCGGCGCGGTAGAGATAATATCAATATTGTTGTATATAGCCGAGAAAATATTCGGTGCAAAAATAATCATCGAAAGCGACCATATCAAAGTACGAATGTTTCTAAGGCGCAGGAATATCCGCTTTGATGATATTGCTGATGCCAAGTACAGGCATTATTATGACAGAACGGAAGAAAAGAACAACCCTTATTCGATATTGACTCAACGTGCTGATGCGAACTATCCGACTGCTCCGATAATCCGTTCACAGATCATTTTTTATCTGCTCTCAGGCAAGGTGTTCAGACTCAACGATGTTGCCACAAACTATAAATGGAAACGCAACCTCTGGATAACTAATCCCGAAATTGATCCTGACGGAGACGTTAAACTGTATCAGGCATATCTGTGCTACCGATCTGCATGGCATAAATATTATAACACAGGCGAAAACGCACTGAAATATGACATAAATTAAATAACGAATCATAAGTTATATGCTTATATAAAAGTTTGGGGTGATTGTAAGGGACGCCTTCTCTTACAAGGCGACCCTAATCGGGTCCGGCCCCCTCTGTCCTACGGACATCTCCCTGCACAGCAGGGAGTCACCCTCTTCAAAAACAGTCCACCGGACTGTTTTTTTATCCCCCCCTTGCGATGCGCCTTCGTATTATTTCGCTGTTCTCTGAAAACTTGGAACAGCGACCAAAGGCTCTGCCTCTGGACTCTGCCAAAGGAACACAGTCCCTTTGGAATCCCATTCCTGATTTCATCACATATAATGCGTTAAAAGACAATTCACCTTAGCGAACATTATCCTCACAAGCATAAAAAAGCCCCTTTTGAAAAGGGGCTTTTTTCTTACTGATATTTAGCCTTATCCATTTCACGGATAGCAGCACGGCGGATCTTTCCGCTGCCCACTGTCTTAGGCAATTCTTCAACGAATTCGATAACACGAGGGTACTTGTAAGGTGCGGTACGGCTCTTGACGTACTCCTTTATCTCCTTGACAAGCTCCTCAGAACCTGTAGTGCCCTTGGTCAGCACGATAGTTGCCTTTACTACCTGTCCGCGGACTTCATCGGGAACACCTGTAACAGCACATTCAAGCACATACGGGAGCTCCATGAGAACGCTCTCGATCTCGAATGGTCCGATACGGTAGCCCGAGGACTTGATAACATCATCAACACGTCCGACATACCAGAAGTATCCGTCCTCGTCTACCCATGCAGTATCGCCTGTATGATAGTAGCCCTCACGCCATGTCTCGGCTGTGTTTTCCTCGTCACCGTAGTAGCACAGTGCAAGACCGGGAACGCCGTAACCTTTAGCATTTGCGTCCTTGAGTTTTACACAGATCTCGCCTGTTTCACCAACACCTGCAGGAGTGCCGTCAGGGAGAAGCACCTGTACATCGTACTGCGGATTAGGCTTACCCATGCTTCCGGGCTTAGGCTCCATACCGACAACGTTTGCGATAGTAAGTGTTGTTTCAGTCTGACCGAAACCTTCCATGAGCTTGATACCTGTTGCCTTGTAGAACTGGTGGAATACCTCAGGGTTGAGAGCTTCACCTGCGATACAAGCATATTTAAGTGATGAAAGATCGTATTTTGAAAGGTCTTCCTTGATGAAGAAACGGTACATTGTAGGAGGTGCGCAGAATGAAGTTACGTTGTACTTCTTGAACATAGGAAGTATATCATCTGCGTGGAAACGATCGAAGTCATATACGAATACAGCAGCCTCGCACATCCACTGACCGTAGAGTTTGCCCCAGAGTGCCTTGCCCCAGCCTGTATCAGAGATAGTGAAGTGCAGACCGTTAGGATCGGCATTCTGCCAGTAACGGGCAGTAACATAGTGACCAAGGGGGTACTGATAGCTGTGGAGAACCAGCTTAGGATTGCCCGATGTACCCGAGCTGAAGAAGATGAGCATAGGATCAGTTCCGCATGGAGTCTCGGCAGTACGCTCAAAGTGAGTGCTGTATGCAGAAAGCTCTGCGTTGAAATCGTGCCAGCCCTCACGCTGACCGTTAACGATGATCTTGGTTTTGAGTGTTGGAGAAACAGCACAGGCTTTATCGACTTCGCTTGTGATATCGCCGTCAGCCGAGCAGACGATAGCAGATACCTCTGCTGAATTGAAACGGTATTCAAAATCGTGCTCCTTGAGCATATTCGATGCAGGGATAACAAGAGCACCGATGCGGTGAAGTGCGATTATTGAGAACCAGAACTGGTAATGACGCTTTAATACCAGCATTACGCGGTCGCCCTTCTTGATGCCCAGTGATTTGAAATAGTTGGCTGTCTGACATGAGTATTTCTTGATATCCTTGAATGTAAATCTGCGCTCGTTGTGGTTAACATCAACATATATCAATGCTGTCTTATCGGGACATTTTTCAGCCATTGCATCAACGATATCATATGCAAAGTTGAACTTATCCTGATTTTCAAAATTAACAGCGCTGAGTGTGCCGTCCTCATTGGTCTCGCACTTAACAAACTTCTCGGCAACAGGGTGAAGCAGACCTGCTTTGTCCACATTTGTAAGGTGATGCTCAGCAACGTGCTCGCGGTACTCAGTCATGCCTGTTGTGCCGTGAGGAGCCATTACAAATGCATAGATCTCGCAGTCCTCGCCGCCGAGAGCAACTTCATCATGTGGCATAGAGCTGTCATAGTATATGCAGTCTCCCTCGTGGAGTATCTCGGTATGTGAGCCAACAGTCATACGAAGTGTGCCCTTGAGAACTATATCCATTTCCTGACCTGCATGGCTTGCCATGTGGAGAGGCTCGGAAAGTGCTTCTTCCGAATAAGGGATAACAACATGGAAAGGTTCAACAGTCTTGTTCTTGAACTTTGATGCAAGGCGGTTGTAAGCAAAGCCCTTTCTGCGGACGATCGGAACTCCCTCACCCTTTCTTGTAACGGTGTAGCCGCTCAGCTCAGGGCTGCTGCCCTCCATGAGATCTGTGATCTCTACATTGAATTTATTTGCGCATTTATATATGAAAGTAAAGCTGAAGTCCTGTTCGCCGGACTCAAGCTTTTTATATTCTTCTACGGAGTAATCAGTTATTTCTGCCATTTCCTCAACGGAAATACCGAGGTCTTCACGCAGGTGTGAAATACGTTCAGCGACCTCCTTGATCCTTATTTCTGCATTCTGCAAGTTTGTCGTTTCGCTCATAATAATCGCTCCTTTTTTAATAAAATAAAAACTCGTCTCAAAGATTTTTCTTTGAGACGAGTATCAATACTTGATTACCCGCGGTACCACTCAAATTGTGCCGCTATTGCGTAACACCACTTCAGACTCTAACAAGCCCTATTCATTGACGCAGACTCACGGGAACGCTTACTGAAAAATTTCAGCATTCCGGCTCAGAAGGGATACACAGCACTGCTTATCACCGACTCGCACCACCCGTCGGCTCTCTGTAGACATTGGCAATACTTTGCTTGTCTTCCTCATAGCTTATGTTTGGATTATATCACATAAAAAATCATTTGTCAATACCTATCCTGAAATTTTTTTGAATATTACCTGAAAAGCTTGTTTTTCGGGCTTAATTATGGTATATTTTATAAAGAGAAAAAAATATATCTCTGCTGCTTAAAAGTCCTGCGGAGAAACCGGTAAGGAGATAATTATGGGAAATGAAAAAGTAATTTCGGAAAAAACAAAAGGGAGAAAACGTTTTCGCATCGTCTTTTTCCTGATCGTTATCGCAGCCTTGCTTGCTGCTGTTTATTTCCGTGTAAATCCTAAATGGAAGGCTGCAAAGCTTACCATAGAGCCTGCAAACAGGATCTCAGATATACAGTGCATCGAACCCTCGGGTACAACGCTTGAAACAAGGATACTTCCGCCCGAAGGCTATGAACGTGTTCCTGCAAAGGAAGGAAGCTTCACCGAGTATCTGCGTAAATATCCGCTTCTTCCCGACAATACGAAACTCCCAGTATATGACGGAACGACAATGGATTACTCATACGTTGCCGCGATATTTGATATAAGTCTCGGCGATGAAGGATATCAGCAGTGCGCTGACAGTATAATAAGACTTTACAGCGATTATTTTTATGAGAACAAGCAGTATGACAAGATATCATTTCAGTTTTCAAACGGTGATGTCTGCGATTATAACCGCTGGCGCAAAGGAAAGAGAATGTTTGTATTAGGCGATTTCTCCTGTGAGATACCTGCCGCACTTCCCGATAACAGCGAACAGCAGTACAGGAACTACCTCAAGGAGGTAATGAATTATGCAGGTACGCTCTCTCTGCAAAAAGAATCGGAAGTGATATCACCCGATGATATCCGTGTCGGAGATATCATATGCGATGATACTCATGTCGTCCTGATAGTCGATGAAGCGGTAAATGAGAAAGGTGAAAAATGCTATCTCATAGGAGAGAGTTTTATCCCTGCCGTATGCTTCCATATACTGACAAGGACAGAGGGCAGAGAGGAGACTCCATGGTTTACGCAGGAATATCTGAAAAAGGATCTATTTGTAACAGGGGCATTTCCGTTCAGCAAAGACGAGATACGCCGCTGGAAAGACGGATTTTAATAATATTAGCATTTACTGAAAGAAGCCCCTTTAAAAGGGGCTTCTTTCATATTTTTTTAAGAAGATCGAGGTTATCTGAACTCGATATAATCTGAAGAATACTCGCCGCTGTTAGTGTATATCTTCATGGCGTTTATTGCATTTTCGATTATCTCGCTATTGCCAGGTTCGTCCTTGATATAAAGTGCAACATCGTTGTAGCCGATCTCTGCCAGTACCTTTTCACCTGTAATTACAGGAACTGCTATATCAAAGAGTGCTTCGATGGCTTTTTTATCCTCTATCTCAATATGCTTATCGTTATACCCCATACTGCCTGATCGCCTTCTGGTGTTAAGACTGAGTATGGAGTCAAGCTTATAATACTTTCCTAAATAGTTTTTTACGTAATTGGCATCATTGTCCGTGTACAGATCATAATAATTCTCATAGTTCGCACCTTTTATCAGCACTATAGGGAAAACATACTCGATATTTCTTGTTATCATGAGATAATTGGAATAAGTATCTATTTCTTCTGCCAGTTCCTCAGAAGTCTTTTTGTATTTGACATTATGATCTTCAAAGAACTTAACAGTATTTACGCAGGCAGAATTGATAGTCTGTCCTTCAAGCTCGCAATAAAACTCTGAGTTTTTAAGCTCCTCAACACTCATCGAAGCCATGTCCTTACGCAGAGCCTCAGCAAGTTCTTTTCCCTCTTCCAATGAAAACTGTTTGGACTGTGAAGCTCCAAGCTTGTCTCTGAAATAGAATAAGCAATATTCTGCATCTTCGGGATTTTCCATATAATCAAAATTATTTGAATAAGATCTCAGACTATTGCGGAATATCTCTCCCGATACCTGCTTGGCGTACTCTTCACTTGTATACATATCACAGTATAATTCCGTGAGCATCTCTGTCGGGATAGTATACTGTCTGATGATCGCAGAACCGCTTCTTGTATAATATGTCATTCTTATTGTGACCTCGTCAAAACGGTACATGGGATCCTTTGAATTGCCGATAGTGGACGCTGCTGCTACATCTTCCCAATAGTTTGATACGTTAAGCCCTGACATTTCATACTCATACTTATCGGGTTCAAAATGACGGTCAACAAGCTCCTTATTGAGCTTCATCACATCTTTTATCAGCTTTTCGTCATGGAATGTTCTGTTCTCTCTTAATGCATCGCTGTCTCCCCATATATCTATCTCTACATCAATGACAGATGACTTCGAAGGTATCACCTTTGCTCTGCCCAGTCCGTCGGTCAGGTCGATCACCTTGATAATACACATAACTGCCGCACTTGCTGCCGCAAAGCTTACAACAGCAGTCCAGAAGCGTTTGAAGCCTCTTCTGCTGATGACTTCCATAACGAACCAGATTATGCCGCTTATGACAATGGCTGCAATAAATCCGCCTGAAATGTTCATCATATTTATCATTGAGAAAACGCAGTAAACTGCAACGGACATTATAATGTAATAAAATGCCTTGTAAACATAGGGCTTTGAAACGTCCTCTGCCTTGCGGTGCTTATATAAAAGAAATGTCACTAAAACAAGCACAGCCATGAACAAAAGTGCCCTTACCATAAAATTCAGATACATGGAATTTACCAGTGTATCGGTAAACGAAGAACTGTCACCTCGTCCGGCAAAAATGCCCTTGTCATCGGCATATATTATATACCCAAAAACGCCTATGGGACTTGTTGTAAAGAAAGTATAGTTCCTTGTGATAGAATTGCCGTTGAGTCCGAAATGTGCGGCATTTACAATGTTCATCCATGTAAAGTAAATAAATGTGGGTATCATTATATTTACGGCTGCGATACTGAAAATAGCTTCAAACGTACTGCCTGCAAAGGTTATTGCGAATACCGACAGGGTATAAAGCATTATCATTCCTGCGACCACAATCGATCCCAGCTGTGTTGCCGTGCAGATCAAATCAGACAGTTCCTTTATTTCAACGAAACATGAGCCTATGAGCAGTTCTGCTCCTGCTATGATAACTCCGATACAAACAGGGATTATATATGTTGCAAGTCCTGCAAAGAAATCCGCAAAGAAACGCTGACGGTTGCTGAGTGGCAGTGAATAGTTCATGTCAACAAGGGATTTGTTGTAAAGATATCGGAAATTCATCATAGGTATCACAATTCCCATTGCGACACTCAGGCACAACGCGATGGCGGCTATCATTATAAACAGTGCTAATACCGAATCATCACCGTCAATTTTATTGTTTTCAAAATACAGCTCTCTCAGAAAGACTCCCACAACAACAGGGAGACATAGAAGCTGAAATACAAGGTTTGTGATAAACAGCTTCATATCCTCAGAGAACTTGCTTTTGAAGCGCAGAGCGAACATTCCTTTCTTTTTATTCGCCGTCGTTGTTGTCGCTGCTGTCATAGCCGAGCACCTCCAGTTCATAGATAAATATTTCTTCAAGTGTGAGCGGTATGACCTCTGTGAGCATCGGGTGCTTTGAAAGCAGAGATGCCTTTATAGCATCAATGTCACCCTTTGCGATTATGAAGCATATACTCTGGCTCTGCTCATAGTGAAGTATCTCGATACCCTCCTGAACAAAATCCTCCTCTGTATAATTGACCACAGAGCCGTCTTCATTCTTGTTGAATACCACCTGTATCTTATGTATGCTGCCCTTTATATCATCTATATCACGGGAGAATACTATCTTTCCATTGTGAAGAAGTGCAGCTGTGTCGCATACCTCGTTTATCTCTTTGAGGTTATGAGAAGAGATTATTGTTGTCAGCTGACGGTCAAGCATTGCATCGACAAGCATTTTCTTGACAATAATACGCATAGTGGGATCAAGTCCGTCAAACGCTTCATCAAGCAGAAGATAATCGGTACGGCAGGCAAGCCCTATTATTACTATTGCCTGACGCTTCATGCCCTTTGAAAAGGTGTTTATCTTCTTGTCGAGTGGGAGTCCTGTCTTTTTGCGCAGCGATTCAAAGATCTCCTCCGAAAAAGACGGGTAGAAATCCTTATAATAGTTTTTCAGCTTTTTAAGTGTAAAGCTTCCGAACTGAACGGTCTCGTCATTTATGAAAAATATCTTCTGCTTTGCATCTACATTATCATAAACGCTTTCTCCGTCAACGAGCACCTCTCCCGAATCCGCTGAATAAATACCCGAAACAAGACGTAGTATAGTGGATTTTCCTGCACCGTTGGAGCCGAGCAGACCAAAGGCAGTTCCTTTTTCGATGCGCAGGTCAACTTCATCAAGAGCTGTAAAGCCGTCGAATTTTTTTACTGTATTTTTTAGTTCTATCATTATTCTTGCTCCTTTCCGTAAGAAATATACAGTGTTTCTATCCTTACTTTCAGATCCTCAGGAGATATTCCCTTATTGAAAGCTTCATTTACTGCATTATCAAAATCCGTCAACGCTTTTTTACGAAATTCATCAAAATTCTGTGCGGATATGAAGCTTCCTCTACCCGGGACAGAGTATATAACTCTGTTCCGTTCAAGCTCCTGATAAGCTTTGGCAACTGTATTAGGATTAACACCTGTGGACTTTGCAAGACTTCTTACACTGGGGAGCTGTTCATTCTCGGTAAGCACACCGCTGAGAATAAGCCCGACTATCTTCTGATATATCTGCTCGTATATCGGAGTCCTGCTTGTCAGGTCAACAGAAAACATAGGCATCTCCTTTCTGTATCACGTGTACTATGTCGAATAGTACAGTTATTACACCTATATATTACCACCTTATTTTTCATTTGTCAATAGCTTTTTCAAAAAATTTTTTTAAAGCTCAAAAAATCCCCCTATAAACCAAACACCTGCCTAAAGCAGATAACTGCTAAAGACAGGTGTTTGGCTTACTATATTTTATTCAGAAGCAAGCTTATATAATATTGCCTTGCGGCTTTTATTAAGGACGTATCACTTGCAGTCGCCCTTGATGAAGTTTCTGAGCAGTTCAAGATCAGCTTCGTTGATAACATCATCACCGTTCATGTCTGCTGCACTGAAATTCTTCACATCACCGTTTACAATTGCTTTTTTCATGCTGCAAAGGTCATAGATATCAACTGTTCCGTCTCCGTTAAGGTCGCCGAGAGCGTAATTCTCATCACGCTTGTCTGTTCTCCACCAGTTGATATTGTAGAGATAACCGTCTCCGCCAACAAACTTGAAGTAGATATCGTGCTTGCCGTTGGTCTCCTGTATCGAGCAAGCCTGAGTGTTCCAGTTCTGCCAGCCGCCTGAGCTCTTGATATCCATTCTGCCTATGACATTGCCGTTAGGATCATCAACGCGTATCTCAAGCTGTGCTCTTGCACCGTTTGAACCGATACGGAAGTCAATGTTCTTAACGCCCGTAAGGTCAACACTCTTGAATCCGATATAGTCATTATTCTCGGTATATGCTACGTCAAGACCGCCCTCAGAGCAGTTTTCTGTGTCGATACCTGACTTTATATCGAATGCCTCAGCCTGTATTACCTTGCTGAGTGAAATAATTCCGGACTTGAATGAGAAATTTGAAGTAGTTGTGTTTGTTTTTCCGTTATTTGTCTGTGAAGGCACGGAAACTGAATCCCATTCGCAGACAAATCCCATGTTATCAATATTATTTGCCCAGCCTGTAAGCTCATTATCATCCCATTTTCCATTATCCTTCATTAGGATCATATAATGCTCACGGCCTCCGTAATTATCGGGTTTTCCTTTTTCCCAGCTGGTATAGCTAAGCTTTTCTCCTGTTACCCAACTGAAGTTACCGTCATCACCGCGGCTTGCGCCTAACCAGTAAAACGGCTTTGATGAAGACTGGGCGTTGATAGCCTTTAATACTTCAGCCTGCTCACTCTCGGATGTAATTACAGCGAGGTGACCGCCTAAACTCTCACAGTATGACTTTGCGTCCTCCCATGTGAGTCCTTCATTGAACACCTGATACTTCACTTCACTCTTGGAAGGTGTCACTACAGGCTTTGTTGTCGTAGTAGTTGAAGTAGTAGTTTTGATCGTTGTCTGAGTAGTAGTTGTTTTAGTTTCAATCACAGGTGCAGGCTCATTGCTGTTTCTATAGACAGCTTCTACTGTTGCGTTGCCGTCAAGCTTTATCTTGATAGACTGGGTAGTAGTATCTCCGTTTGTGATATGGGCATTGTTTATCTTCCAATATGAGAAAGAACGTCCTTCAACAGGAAGAGCCTTGATGTATATATCGTAATCTGAATGATATTTTCCGCTCCAGCTGCTTACATTTCCGAGATCAAGAGAATTCAGCAATATACTTCCGCTGTCAGCAGAATTGACTATGGTAAGCTTGCGTGTGTCGGAAGAAATTCTCATAGCAGATTTTGTAGTACGCTCTGCAACCGCCGGTCTCTGAGTGTAGAACTCGGTAACAGTGTTCATATCACCCTCAAAGCGTCTTTCACCATTTGAACCTGACAGGCTTCCCGAATGGAAACGTGCAAATGTATCAGCAACCTGCTGCTTGTATTTGTATCTGTAACTATTGATAACTTCTTTGACTCTGTTAGGTTCAAAGTCGGTATTAATAAGATCCATCATAGTTCTTGCGAACTTATGTCTGAAGCGTTCATAATTAAGAAGTCCGTTGAATACTCTTGCAAGCTGGCTGTTGCTTTCGCGGATACGTCTGAAGCAGTCTGCGGAATAGGATTTGTCCTCAGTACCGTAGAGTCCCTGTCCTGATTCTGTATCAAAGAGCATCATTCTCCATTTGCCGTCTGAATACGGATTTGTCTCATCAACAACTCTTGAGCGCCATGCACTGAAGTTGTTCTGAGGCCAGTCTGCGTTTGCCCAGTATATCTGAGCTGCAAAATAGTCTATGAAGCTCTGTATATCGACTTTATCGCAGAATTCTTCATAAGACATATTACCGTTTGCAGCTGCGTTGCATAAATTGCGCCAATCGCTAAGATCCTTATCGGTGCCTTCCTCAAGACCGCCGTTCTTTACAACAGCAATATCACTTTTCTTTACTCCGTAATGATCGCTGAGATAGCTTGTGCTGTTCTTTTCGAGTATCTGATAAATACCCCAGAATTCGCCGTCGAGCAATACGATACATTCTGACGTTGCCTGATAAGCGAATGACCTGTCTGTAACAAGATTCTGGTTGATGCTGTCACGGAAGAAAGCTCCAGAATTATCGTTTCCGCCGTTACGGAGTACGATACCATCAAATTTCTTGATTGACTTGCCGTTTTTGGCTTTTACAGCCTTACCGGAGAAGAAATCGTAGTCAAATTCAGCTGCACCGTATTCCTGGCGTGTATAAACGTTGAAACTCTTCTGAGCGAGTGATCTTGAAAAAGCGCCTTTGATACGTATACCAACATTCTGCTCGATCACCTTTTCGCCGTTTTCAAACATAGTGAAGCTTGCAGGACGTTCCCATTCCTTGCCCTTCATGCTGTAATTTGCACGGAATTCCCAAGGATTCCTTGCACCATTGTTCTTATTCTCGTCAAAAACTCTGCCAAGACAATATATACCCTTGTCGCGGTCAAAGAGATTGGCAGGGTCTGTAACGAGAGATACGACCTTCATATTCTTGTAGTAGCCTGAATTTGTCTTGCCTATCAGATAGGTCTTTGTGATATACTCACTTGCACGTCCCTGACTGTCAACGGCAACAGCTCTTATAACAGCTGCTTTATCAACATTTCCGCGTGGTGCATCTGTACCGTTTGGAACTATATCCGTACGTGAGCTAAGACGGTTCTTTGTATCTGTCATATCATTGATAGTAAGCGGCTCGGTATACTTTTCAGAGCCGTATACAGGATCACTGCCGTCTGTTGTATAGTAAATGTCACAGCCCTCATCGGCTGTAAGTGTAAGTTTAAAACTGCTGTCATAAAAACCGCTGTCATGTGAGAAAGAAGGTGCATGTACAGCATTTGATCCCTCGGGTTCTTTATTTTTCTGGTCAGGAGTACAGCTTAATGTGTAGAACTGCCCGCTTCCCTCAGGATATTGACCGAATGATGTGTTCTCTGCAAGAGAACCGAATGTAATTGTGCTGACCGAATTTCCGCTTGGATCTGACAGTAAAAGAGTTTCGCCCGATGCTGAAAGGCCAAATGGAGCGATACTGCTGTTGTTTACTGCCGCATCACTGTCACAGAAAACAATCAATCTTCCCTCTGCTGGGATTTTTGTGCCGTCGGGAAATACATACTTGTACAGATCTTTTTCTTTGTCTGTAAGCCCCCATCCCGAAATATCAGCTTCTGTCTTGCCGCTGTTGTACAACTCGACCCAATCATAACATCCCCCGTCTGCTGCACGATATGTTGTGTTTTTTGAGCAGACCTCGTTGAACGTTACCTGTGCGTTTGCATCAGCGCTTGCAGGAAGGTATGAAGCTGATTGCAGCATCATACCAAGACATAGTATTCCCGCAATACTACGACTTTTCATTCTGGTTTTCATTTACTTCTCCACCTCATCTAAAAAATTATCCTCGTTGTTGCTATCAAATCAATTCAGTGTTTAAAAAAATTTATATGATATTTTGTGTCATTTGTCAAATATATTTCTAAAAAATAGCAACGTAAATATTATAGCATATGCATAAGGCTATTTCAAGCCTTGTACAGCAATTTCTTATCTGATTTAAGTAAAAAAATCAGGGCAAAAAAGTCCCTTTTATTGTCACTGTGTATTATTTGCATAAAAAAGCTAATAATTAAATGAATTTTTATATTAATATTGCGAAATGTAATATTCTGCTCATTTTATACAGCTTATCGAGCTGCGTAAAATAAAACAATTTACGATCGTTCAAAAATATTATGTCATATCATGCAGTGCTAAGACGTTATAAAAATGTCATATTTCTGCTTTTTCCTGTTTTTTGACTTTATGTTATATAATTAAAGCAGTGTCAGTCACAATCAACAGCATATAGTATAAAAATGAGCAGATAATCAGCACAATAAAGTGCAAAACCAACAATTTTCTCTTTTCGCAGAGTATTTTTTTAAAATAAATATTCCTTTTGTAAATTAAACGACCGCAATAATATACTGATTTTTGGTTAGTAAAAACGAAAAATATCACTTTTGTGCTAAATATCTGCCTACTGATAGTATAGAAAATAAAAAAATTACAACCTTAAATTGCGAAATCAACTAAAGAAGTAGTAAAAAAGCAATTAAAAATGAGCATCAAGGGCTTGGTTTCGGCGAATATGGCAGAATGAGCAAATTTTGACTTGAACCGTTCATAAAAATGTAATAAAATGATTATAAAGAAACGCCGCAAAAGTCACACAAAGCTTTTGCGATTTTCTTTAATTGTAAAGGATATCATTTATTACGAAACGAAAGTGAGGTTTGATCGACATGAAAAAGAGCAACTTCAAAAGATTTGTCAGCGCAGGCATTACTGCTCTGATGGTTGCTTCGAGTATTCCTGTAGCCCCTACTGCTATAATAGCAGAAGCTGCTGATGCACAGCAGAGAGGCAATATCGGCGGATACGATTATGAAATGTGGAATCAGAACGGACAGGGGCAGGCATCAATGAATCCCGGCGCAGGTTCTTTCACCTGCTCTTGGAGCAACATTGAGAACTTTCTTGCACGTATGGGCAAGAACTATGACAGCAAAAAGCAGAACTACAAGAGTATAGGCAAGGACATCACGCTTACATACGATGTTGAATATACTCCAAGAGGAAATTCTTATATGTGCGTTTACGGCTGGACAAGAAATCCTCTTATGGAATACTACATCGTTGAAGGATGGGGAAGCTGGCGTCCGGGCGCAGACGGTGAAAGAAAAGGCACTGTAACTCTTGACGGACATACATACGACATTGCTAAGACAATGCGTTATAATCAGCCTTCTCTTGACGGTACAGCTACATTCCCACAGTACTGGAGCGTTCGTCAGCAGAGCGGTTCAAGAGATAATACAACAAACTACATGAAGGATACTATCCACGTAGGCAGACACTTTGACGCATGGTCAAAGGCAGGTCTGGATATGTCGGGTACACTTTATGAAGTTTCACTTAATATCGAAGGCTACAGATCAAACGGTCAGGCTAACGTAAAGAGCGTAAGAGTTTACGAGAACGGTATCGACGATACGACCGATCCGGGCACAACAACTCCTGCAACACCTACAGTAGAGCCTGATGCAAACGGCGACTACTTCACAAGCACATTCGAGAGCGGCAAGGGCGACTGGTCAGGCAGAGGAGATGCTTCCGTTTCAACTGCTTCAGACAGCTACTATGACGGCAGCAAGTCACTCTACGTATCAGACAGATCAGCAGAATGGCACGGCTGTGCTATCCCGCTTGATTCAGGCGCATTCGTACCCGGTCAGACATACAGCTTCAGCGCAGCAGTTATGCAGAAGTCAGGCAGTACAGTTACAATGCAGATGTCACTCCAGCAGGGCGAAGGTAACGGCGCATCTTACACCAAGATTGCAACAGCTGACGCTAAGAGCGGCGAGTGGACAAAGATCGAGAATACAAAATTCACTATCCCTGATAATTCAGGCGATTTGGTACTCTATATTGAGACACCCGAGAGCTCAGGCGACCTTTGTGACTTCTATATAGATGCAGTTCAGGCATCAAAATCAGGCAAGAGCTCATCTGTAACAACAGGCGGCGGTAAGGTTTCAGCCACAACTCCTACACCTCCTGTTTCCTCAGATCCCGTAACCGACGGCAGCGGCGTTTCAGCACATCAGAACATGGATTACACCTACAAGAAGGGCGGAGACGGCTTCAAGGATCACGCAGGTCCGTTGTTCAGACTCGGTACTTCTGTAAGTGCAAACGAGATCAATACATCACAGGGACAGAACTTCATCAAACAGCACTACAACTCAGTAACCTGTGAGAACGAAATGAAGCCTGATTCTATCGTAGCAGGCGTAAACGGCGATAACGTAAATATCAGCCTCAGAAGTGCTGATCCTATCCTCAAGTTCGCTGAGCAGAACGGCATCGGCGTTCGTGGTCATACCTTCGTATGGTACAGCCAGACACCGGGTTCACTCTTCCAGGAAAACGGCAGAGACGTATCACCTGACAGAATGAACAAGCGTCTCGAGAGCATGATCAAGAATACATTTGCTGCTATCAAGCAGAATTATCCTAACCTCAAGCTCCATTCCTACGACGTATGTAACGAGCTCTTCGTTAACGACGGCGGCGGAATGAGACCTTCCTATAATTCAAACTGGGTAAGAGTATACGGTAACGACAGCTTCGTTATCAATGCATTCAAATATGCAAGACAGTATGCTCCTAAAACAACAAAGCTTTACCTTAACGACTATAACGAGTACATGACAGCAAAGACCAATGACCTGTACAACATGGCTAAGAAGGTAATGGCAGAGGGCGACTACATCGACGGTATCGGTATGCAGTCACACCTTGACTCAAAGTATCCTTCAGCAAGTGAGTACGAAACAGCTATCAAGAAGTTTGAGAGCCTTGGTCTTGACGTTCAGATAACAGAGCTCGATATCACAAACAGCACAGGTACAAACAGCAAGCTCTATCCTGAGATATTTGAAGTAATATGCAAACACGCTAAGAACATCTCATGCGTAACTCTCTGGGGTACAACTGATGAAAGAAGCTGGAGATACCGTGAGAACGGCGGTTCACCGCTTCCATTCAGCAACTATCAGCCTAAGTCATTCTACAACGATATCATCAAGATAATGGATAAGTACGCTACCATTACTACAACTACTACGACCACCACAACTACTACAACCACCACCACGACCACAACAGCTGTAGTGACTACTGTAGACCAGAAGGCTGCTCTTGAAGCTAAGGTATCAAAGTGGGGCGATGCAAACGTTGACGGTGATGTTGATCTTTCAGATGCAGTTACGGTAATGCAGTCACTTGCAAATCCTAACAAGTACGCACTTTCTGAAAAGGCTGCTGCAAATGCTGACGTATATCAGGCAGGCAGCGGTATCACAAACAACGATGCTGCAACTATCCAGAAATATCTCTTAGGACTTGTAAAGTCACTCCCTGAGAGCTGGGCAACAAGCGGCGAAAACTGGGGCGGCTTCGGCGGCGGCGGAGGTCAATTCAACTTCGGCGAAGGCGGTTCATCACAGAATACTCAGGCACCTTCAGCAACTCAGGCTGCAACTACAACAACTACAAAAGCTGCCGCAGTAAACAAGACATACCTCGATAATTCATTCGATTCAGGCGTTCAGAGCTGGTCTGGCAGAGGCGATGCTTCTGTAGAAGTAAACGCAGACAGCAGCTACAGCGGCAAGTCTCTCCTCGTTTCAGGCAGATCAGCTGAGTGGAACGGCGCAGCTGTAACTCTCGGTTCTGACTTCGTAGTTGGACAGTCATACAGCTTCAGTGCTGCTGTTCTCCAGCAGTCAGGCAGTGACGCAACTATCCAGATGTCACTCCAGCAGGGCGAAGGCGACTCAGCTGTATACACAAGCATTGCAAAGGTAAGTGCTAAGAGCGGTCAGTGGACAAAGCTCGAAAACACATCATTTACAATTCCTGACAATTCAGGCGATATGGTGCTCTACATCGAGACACTCCCTGATTCAGGCGATACAATGGACTTCTACGTTGACAACGTTGTCGTTGCATCAGAGGGAACAGCTTCTTCTGTTGTAACAGGCGGCGGTACAGTCGGCGAAGTTCCTGAGCGTACATCTAACTTCAACTACAACGCAAACGTTCAGTTCAAGGAAGCTCCGGGCAACTACTTCAACCAGTGCAGCCAGCAGGGTAAGGTAGTAAAGGAAAGCTACAACGGTATCAACGGTTACAACAACCTTAACGTATACCTCCCTTACGGCTACGACAAGAACAAGAAGTACAACATCTTCTACCTCATGCACGGCGGCGGAGAGAATGAGAATACTCTCTTCGGTCAGGACGATACAATGATGCAGAATCTCTTCGACAACATGATAAAGAACGGCGACATGGAGCCACTTATCGTTGTAACTCCTACTTTCAACAAGACAGAAGCAGGTAAATTCTACAGCGAGTTCCGTCAGAGCGTAGTTCCTTTCGTTGAAGGCAAATATTCAACATATGCAGGCGGAGATACTTCACAGGCATCACTCCAGAAGTCAAGAATGCACAGAGCATACGGCGGCTTCTCAATGGGTTCAGTTTCAACATGGGCTGTTCTCGAGAACTGCCTTGACATCGTTGGCTACTTCATGCCACTCAGCGGCGACCACTGGGGCGGAAATTCAGCATACGACAAGGCTAAGTCAATTGCTAACGCTATCGACAAGTCAGGTCTCAAGAAGAATGAGTACTTCATCTTCGCTGCAACAGGTTCAGATGATATAGCTTATCCTAACGTTAACCCACAGGTTAACGAAATGAAGAAGATGAGCCAGTTCGTATATACATCTGACTTCTCAAAGGGCAACTTCTACTTCATGGTTGCTCAGGGCAAAACTCACTGGTGGGGCTATGTAAGACATTACGTTTACGATGCACTCCCCTACTTCTTCCACGAAGGTCAGTGATCTATCTACGAAAACTTCATTCATACACATTTGTTTTTACAAAATATAGTAATTTCTGATTTTCTCCCTCGGTATCGTACCGAGGGATTTTTTTATAAAAATAAGGGGCGAATGAATGATCATTCGTCCCTTATACTTTAATATTATTTTTCAATTCTGCTTCTCATCAGGCAAAGATCATATGTATCCCATAAACCGTCGCCGTTGAGGTCATAGTTAGTATCTTTTTCAATTTCTACCTTTTTTCCGAGAATGAAGTCCTTGAGCTTCTGAACATCATCAGCTGTATAGAGCTTTTCTTCATCGGGTATTACCGTGATCTCAGCGGTATTTATGACTGCCTCGCCTGCATTATGGAAGGTATGCATCTGAAAACCTGCTAACTGTGTCGTATGAAGTTTCAGATCAAAGGCTTTGAGCTTTTCAACGATATCGGTAATACATATCTTATTTTCATAACGTGTATACTTTTCGGGAATATCCTCAGCCTCTGACGGCTTCAATGACTCAGCGCGTGTCAGTATGATATAAGGACATATTCTGATTGCCTCTTCGGGATAGTATTCCTTTACATTATATACTACGCCCTCTGACTCTATAGTTCCGAGTTCAATAACGTCACGGGCAAGGAAGTTAATTATCTCTGTTCCTATTTCCTTGTCCCATTTATCGGCGATAAGAATATTATAGTTCTGACACTCTCCGTTATCCGAGAACCAGCCGTTCCAGGACGCTTCAGAACGATAATCGTTATTATGGCACTGAACATATCCGCCTATGATAACGTTTGAATCTTCGCCCTCATCGCTGAGTTCTCCCAAATCCACGCTGTAATCCACATATACCTTTTCATCATCTTTAAAGCCGCCTATCAGATCAGCTGTGCCTGCATCTGTCTCTTGTGAGTCATCGGAAGCAGGATCTGTGAAAGAAACCACACCTCCAATATCATTCCAGTCAAAACTATCTATTCGATCCTTGATTATACTGAAAGAATGATGCTCTTTGTCTATACCTGATGATGACCACGGATCAGATTCCGCCTGCCATTTACAGTTCAGCTTATCGATTGCATAGCCCTCCATGGAAGCATTCTCGCCTTCAACATCATAGAATACATCATCTAATGTCCGGAAGCGATGTTCTGAGTCGACATAAACCTTACTGAGCTCTCTTGCATAGTAACCGTCATCGGGAGTGAATTCTGGGATAGTTACCTCGTTCTTTACAAGCTCCACACTTCCCTTTGCTGTACCGCCGTTCACAAAAGCGGTCAGCATTGCAGGTTCGCCCAAGGTCGTTCCCTTATCCTTTATGAACTCAGTAAACGGTGCAAGCTCATGTTTAGCGGAGACCTTACCATTTTTGCCGTTTTCCTCCGCATCTTTGCTGATAAAATAATATGTATGTCTGCGGACAGGCTTGAAGCTTCCGTCAAGTGCTGCTAATGAGTAATACACATCATAATCCTGTCCGTCGGCTGTAAGCTCTCCGACTTTTTCAACATAATTCGGGCTCCAGTCCTGATAAGCATCAACGATATATATATCCACAGCGTAGTTGAATTCGTATGTCTGAGGTCCTACAAGATCAGCATAGACAGCTGTGAAGTATTTTCCCTCAACGTCCATATTCATAGAATAATCTATAGAAGAATTTGCAAGTGCCTTATAGGACTGTCCTTCCTTATACTGCTTTCCGCGCTGGAAAACAGGATCGCTGTTATAAGTATTCTCCGTTGAATCCCATTCCGTTTTGAAAAGTGAAGGGGCAAGGACCTGCATTCTTGCCGAGAAGCTGCTGCTTAAATTATAATAGTAATCTGTGCGGACACCGTCATCATAATAACCTCTCAGGATCAGCGGTGCTTCTTCATCTTCGCACTCATACTGTACAAGCTCGGGCATATTCTCGATCTCAATATCAGCCGCATATACTCTGGCATCGCCCTTTGACTGTGCAGCCTCAACGAATAAAGTGATATCGGTGATATCCCCTATATCGCAGCCTGCCTCTGCCATTGCATCAAGCTTATCGCTGACGCATACCCATCTTCTGACATCATCGTACGAATTGGCTTGCAGATCTTCATCTCTGCGGCATAACATAGGAGCCTCTTCGTCCGAAGAAGAATAAAGGGTATAATCTACAGGCTGGCTTCCTTCATCGTCAACTCCGCCAAATATGTTTTTAGCCCTGAATTCGTCCTGACATTTCAAGCTGACGATTTTTTCGTATCCGTCGTTCTTTTCGATGATACTGCGTTTGTCGGAAGCTTCGTCCAGTTCAAGTATAGTAAAGATCTTACCGTCGGAATTGCGGACACGTATGCCAAATCTTGCATAGCCGTCTTTTGAGAAATATCCGTCAACGTTTACGTATTCCTCATAGTTAACAGATATCTTGCCAAGGTCCGAGTACTTTACAGGTGAAGCAAACTTCCAGCCTCTTGCTGTTGAAAATGTCTCTTCATTGCCCCAGCTGCACTCATAATATCCGCCGGGTTCCATATTTATGCAGGCAGTACCGACCTTGTCGTTATTTGTGAATTCATAGTAGTAGCCCTTATCGACACCGCTGCTGTTATGGTCTATGATGATACCTGAATATGCAGGGAAAACGGTCATGTTCACAGCACACACTGCCGCCGCGGTCATGGCTGAGAACATCTTCTTCATACACTTGTTCATTTTTGCCCTCCTTTAAATGTTTGATATTAAACGTTATATTCTGCACATATTATATACTATACTTTTCCAAAAATCAAGCAAAATTTTGCTATTTTACATACATTTAATATGTATGTTGCATTGACAAAAACAAAAAAATTTTTGTTTTCCTGAAACACTTTACATTTCTAACCTGAGTAAGTATAATGAAAACGATAGAACACAGCAAAAATAATTGAAAAGGAGGAATATTATGACTGATAATGAATATCGCGCTTTATTTGAAAAGTCGCCTGCAACTGCTCAGAACGCGCTCTTTGAGGAATATATCAACTATGTATATTCGATCGTTTTTAACAAGCTCAGGAGCTGCGGAAGTGCCGAGGACATAGAAGAATGTGTCAGTGACGTTTTTTCTGCTGTTTTTCTCTGCTATGACAGCAAGCAGAACATAAACGGCGACCTTAAAGGCTACATAGGCAGGATAGCCTCAAACAAAGCTATAAATATGTTCCATTCACTGTCTGCCAAGACTGACAGAACTACCTATATCGAGGAGATGACAGCTCAGCTCCCCTCCGAGGATACGGTGGCTAAAAATGCCGAGCAGTCAGAGCTACAGGACATAATGATAAAATGTATAAAGTCTCTCGGCGAACCCGACTCATCTATTATGATACACAAGTATTATTACAACATGAAATCCAACGAGATAGGGGAAAAATTATCACTGCCTGCTGCAACAGTCCGTGTAAAATGCAGCCGCGCCTTGAAAAAACTGAAAGAACTTCTTACTGCAGAAGGATATGATCTGAAGGAGGGAGAAATATGAACGAGAACAGAAAGATAGGATTTGAAGTGCTTGAAAATGCAGATGAAAACAAAATAAAGGAAATGGGAGCAGATACTCCTATACTGACACCAAACGCTAAAGACAGAATGTTAAAGATGAGCAAGGAAAAATTCAGCAAGGCAAAGGGATTTACCGCAGCAGAAAATACAGACACAGAGAATGACGAGTACACAGTATCAGGCGAAGCCGAAATTTACAAGCGTTCAAAGATAAAGCGTATAATTACTGCTGCTGCAAGCTGTGCAGCTGCGGCTGTACTTATCGGAACCACGGTACTTATGCTCCACAGGAAGCCTGCCGATACTAAGCTCCCCGATCAGACTATAACCACAAATGCCGACCCGAATGTGACCAACACAGGTACGACTGTAACAAAAACAGGAACAGCAACGACTACATCAACGGAAACAATATCTGAACTGACCACTGTTACAACATACATAGCAAAGGATTTCAATATAACTTCTCCTGTGCCTGATGAAGAAATTGCAAGAGCGCGTCAGAAAGCAATTGATGATTTTATCCATACAG
This sequence comes from Ruminococcus sp., assembly GCF_016283395.1. The sequence continues at coordinate 87,611 of NZ_JAEEMU010000036.1, read as the reverse complement.
CATATGCAATTGATGTACAGTACAAATATATCGACATGAATTCTGACGGTACTTCCGAGCTTATGGTATTTTTCCAGAACGCTTATTATCAGACTCTGATCTATCGCTATAACGGCTCTGAATATGTATGCGACATAAATGAATATGGCAGACCTGCTTCGATAATGAGCACAACAATGCCTAAAATAAGTGATGATGAAAGCTGCATCTATCTTTTTGATAAGGAAAGCGGCGGTGTACATCTATACATAACTATGAATGAGGATTACTCACTTGATATTGATGACTACTATCACGGCAGTGACTGGGAAGATTACGATGCCCACAGAAATGAGGCTGATTATCGCCCTAAGGACATATGGTATAATCGCGGTGATAAAGTCTCAGAGGAAGAATATAACAGCAGGCTCGCAAAGTACTCTTCTTATAATTTCAACGATATAAATGACTTTGTCTATGTGATAGATGAAGCAGACGGAGTTAAAGAATTCCGCAGAGAAATTGAAGAGGAGGAGCGTCAGAGAGAGGAGAAAAGAAAAGCTGACCCTCACTGTGAAGACTTTGCGTGTGTATATATCGACAAGTCATTTTTCCTTAACAAGGGCATACTTGAAAGCGGTACTCAGTATATTGTAGAGCATACAGATACATACTGCGATGGGACCGCACTGATCAAAACCGATAACAATGATATTTATTCAGAAGATCCTGACAATAATCAATTAGGGTTCTGTGTCGATTACGGCAAGAACGATGATGCACCATGCCATATCAAGGTACGCTGCTGTCCTAAGGATAAACAGGAATATTTCGACTTGTGCGATCTCGATATCGACTTCAAAAACAAATCATATTACTGCGGCGACGTGATCGCTTCCAATTATATAAACGTAGAATTCGTCTATTTCAGTGAATGTTATGATAACGAATAAATATTTATCGCCCTCTTATGAGGGCGATATTTCTTTTACACTAACGTATTCGGAAAAATTCAGGTAAAGAATTTTGAAAAATTTGTCACGTTTTTCCTTTCTGTGTCGAATGTACTATATAGAACAGCTTTTTTCACAGAAAGGAACTTCAAAATGAAAAACAGATTTATAAGAGCAGCAGCTTTTGCGGCGGCAGCCTGTCTTTCAATGAGTTCATGCTCGGAAAAATCAAATAAAAAAGATACAAATAATATAAAAGCTGAAACTATTTCAGCAAACAGTGACAACATGAACGCAGCAGAGCTTCTTGCAGGCTCATACAAGCTCAAAAACTATAAGGAAATACCCGAAATATCAAATCTCAGAGACCTTGTACCGCTGAAAAACGGCGGATTTATAGCTGTGAGCTGGATATACGGCACAAGACAGAGCTGCATTTATACTTTAAATGACGATCTTTCGGAAGTTAATGCGGTAAATATCACCATTCCCGATGATGCAGCCAAGGCAGACGGTTACGATTCGGTATTCTCGATAACTCATACAGGAAATATAACCGCACTGTACACCATGTATGATAACGGAGGCATTACTCCTCCAGACGACGATGAGAATTTCGATTACAGAGAATTCTACGAAAATCAAAAAAACTCATACGGTCTGTGCTTCTATAACTCAGACGGTACTATCAAAAGCTATGCGAATTTAGGTGATCTTGGAGATATCAAAAGTTCTGATGGTGAAAGATTATACAGCTGTTCATTTGTACAGGCAGGCGAATCATCTGCACTCGTCAGTTTCTCAAACGGCATCATTCTTCTCTGCGGAATCGACGGCAAGACAGAAAAGCTCCCTCTCTATAATGAGACTGAATCGTTCTATACCGCAGATTTTACACTTGACACCAATGATAATATCTACATGACTTATTCTTATTACGAGGGCGATGATATATACAAGGATACCCGCTGTATAGTGCCTGTAGATACCGAGAAAAAAGCATACGGCGATGCATTGATGACTATCGGCTATACCGATCCCGACATATATGATTACTATATCATGAGCGGATACGGAGATTACTGTCTGCTCATTTCCGACAGCACTGACCTTTACGGAATAAAGTCTGACGGTACAAAGGAAAAGATACTTAACTGGGCAGATTCCGACACGGGACCTATGGGCATCGTAAGCATAGGAAACGATGAATACTACTGCTGGGGAAAAAATATGTACGACAGCCAGATCTACAAGCTTGTTCCCCGTCAGGAAGGCGATGGCGAAAACACTCAGGTACTGACCTTAGGTCTTATGTACGGCGGCAATCAGCCAATGGTAAACAGCTTCAACAGAAGTCAGGATAAGTACAGGATAAAGGTTATAGATTATTCTGAAATGTACCGTCAGCAAAACGCAAGTACATACAATGAACCTCAGACTAATGAAGAGTATGATGAAGTAGAAAGCGGTATAAGAAATCTCATGCAAATGGACGTTATATCAGGAAATGCACCTGATATCCTTCTCTGCTACGATCATAATGATATACAGGCTCTCAGCAGCAAGGGATTATTCACCGATCTCTATACTATCATGGAGAACGATCCCGACATAAACCGTGAGACAATGCTCCCGAATCTGCTGAAAGCTATGGAGAGCGGAGACGGTCATCTCTACAGTATAACTCCTTCATTCTCACTGTGTACTCTGGCAGTCAAGTCAAAGTTTTCGGATCGTGAAAACTGGACATTACAGGATATGATAGACCTGTATGACAAGTCAAACGCAGAACACCGCTATGATAACAATACAAAAACACGTATGCTGGAATGCTTCTCGAAGGTCAGAGCGATTTCATTGACTTAGAGCATGGAAAATGCAACTTTGACAGTCCCGAGTTCGTTGAGCTGCTCAAATTCTGCAACCGCTTCGTTGAAAAAATAGAACCTCCCTGTGCAGAAGATGATTATGATGCAATGGATGCGTTCTTTATGGATCAATACACATGGTTCGCTAAGGATAAAGATCTTGTCCGCCAGTGCGCAGGCTATGACACATTCCTGAAATATGACACTTTCGGCGGCGATGATTACACCCTGGTCGGCTACCCTTCATCAAACGGCAAGGGCGGAAAATTATCACCGACAAGCGAATTCGCTATATGTAAGACAAGCTCCAAGCAGGAAGGCGCATGGGAATTCATCAAATCATTCTTTGATTTTGACAATGAATACAATTATTGCTCTTACGACTATCCTGCACTGAAAACCGAGTTTGAAAAAGCACTTGACGAGAAAACAAAGATGTACGCCTGGGACGAAAACGGCAATCAAATTGAAGTAACTACTATGGATCCAGATGTTCCAAGATCAGAATATCCGCTCACAAAGGACGATCGCGACGCTCTTGAACGTTATCTCCTAAGCTGTGATACGCTCTTTGACTCTATAAGCTCAGATGTAAAAAGCATCTGTCTGGAAGAAGCCAATGCTTACTTCCACGGTGAAAGATCAGCTGAGGAAGCAGCTAAACTTATGCAGAATCGTATTTCTATATTTGTCAGTGAAAAGAACTGACATTGAAATACTTTTCATAATCCCCCCAATGTCGCACCTCCGTGTGGGGGTGCGCCTTTTTTTGATACATTCATGACACGTTCATTGAAGTATATAATTTTAAACATAAGGAGTGATAAAAATGAAACTAACCAAAATCAAAAAGTCGATCTGCACAGCTATCACAGTTCTTATGGCTGCCGCAAGCATACCGACCATGGCTAATGCCGCTGATGATTACCAGGATACAGGCAGTATCGGCGGTTTCGACTGGGAAGTATGGAATCAGGAGAGTAAGGGCAATTTCTCATGGGAGCCCTCAGCAGGCTCATTCACCTGCTCGTGGAGCGGTATCGAAAATTTCCTTGCGCGTATGGGTAAGAATTACGACAAACAGAAAAAGAACTATAAGGCTTTCGGAGATATAGTTCTGTCCTATGATGTTGAGTATACACCAAAGGGTAATTCTTATATGTGCATTTACGGCTGGACGAGAAGTCCTCTTATGGAGTACTACATCGTAGAAGGCTGGGGCGACTGGAGGCCGCCAGGAAATGAAGGCGAAAGCAAGGGAAGCGTGACAATTGACGGCAATACCTATGATATTCTCAAGTCAAGACGTTATAACAAACCTTCCATTGAGGGTACGCAGACATTCGACCAGTACTGGAGCGTTCGCAGAACAAGCGGCTCTGCAAACAACAAGACCAACAACATGAAGGGCACTGTATCTGTTACAAAGCACTTCGAAGCATGGGAAAAAGCAGGTCTTGATATGTCAGGTACTCTCTATGAAGTATCTCTCAATATCGAGGGTTATAAATCAAACGGTTCTGCCAAGGTAAAGTCTATTTCCTTCGACAAGGCGGATATCGTACCAGAGCCTGTAATTGAGCCTATAAAGCCTGATGCAAACGGATACTATTTAAAAGAAAAGTTTGAGGACGGCACAGGTGATTGGGCAGGCCGCGGCGATGCGGCAGTCAAATCAAGTTCAGAGGGCTACGACGGCTCAAAGGGATTATTTGTTTCGGGACGTACCGAGGAATGGAACGGTGCTTCTATAGCACTTGACAGCAATACATTCAAGGCAGGCGAGACCTACAGCTTCGGTGTTAATGTAAAGCAGCTTTCGGGTTCTGCAACGCCAATGAAGCTCACCCTTCAGTACACTGATTCGGACGGGAAAGAAACCTATGATACAGTAGCAGAAAAATCCGCTTCAGATGAATGGATAGACCTTTCCAATTCTTCTTATACTATCCCCGAAGGTGCTTCAAATCTTATTCTTTACGTTGAAGCTCCGAAAAGTCTTACGGATTTCTATATCGACAACGCTTATGCAGGTGTCAAGAGCACTAAGCCTCTTGTAGCTCCGAGCAGTACCGTAAAGCCCTCAGATGATATGCGAGGCGATACGAATGAGGACGGTGTAGTCGATGTTTATGACCTTATCCGTTTAAGAAAGGGCATTATCGACATGACGTCGGGCACGGGCACAGTTCCGCCAAATTCCGATGTAAACGGTGACGGGGATACCAGTGTGGCTGACCTTGTATGCTTGCAGAAGCATATCCTCGGATCATCACCTATCCCTGCACCAATTAAATAATAAGTATCACTCTCTTAATTGTGCTGCTTATATAGAAGTTTAATCAATTATAGGGAACGCCTTCTCTTGCAAGGCGTTCCCTCTTCAAAAACAGTCCACTGGACTGTTTTTGAATTCACCCTTTGCGATGCGCCTTCGTATTATTTCGCTGTTCTCTGAAAACTTGGAACAGCGACCAAAGGCTTTGCCTCTGGACTCCACCAAAGGAACATAGTCCCTTTGGAATCCCGTTCATACGTTCAGCAAGTTATTTGGCGAATCGTAATAAAAAAACTCAGCCCCCAGCAGTTTAAATGCGTTGGGGCTATACTTCTATATCAATATCGCACTTATGAGGGCGATATTTTTTTGCTTTGAGTGTTGCTGTTTACAGAAATATATGCTATAATGAATAATATGTCTAAAATTGGAGGATATTATGAGCATACTCAATGTTGAACACGTAACCCACGGATTTGGTGCAAGGCAGATACTCAATGACGCTTCTTTCCGCCTTCTCAAAGGCGAGCACGTCGGACTTGTGGGAGCTAACGGCGAAGGAAAATCCACATTTCTGAATATAATCATGGGCAAGCTTCAGCCCGATGAGGGAAAAATAGAATGGTGCAGACACATTACAACAGGTTATCTCGACCAGTACAGCACACTTGCAAAAGGCAAAACTATCCGCGATGTACTTCGTGAAGCCTTCGACCACCTCTCCGAGCTTGAAGCCGAAATGCTCACCCTTTATGAGAAAATGTCGGACTGCTCAGATGAGGAAATGAATTCACTTATGGAGGAAGTCGGCGAGATACAGAGTATACTCGATTACAGCGGCTATTATACCATAGATGCAAAAATATCCGAGTACGCAAACGGTCTCGGACTTAACGAGATAGGTCTTGACAGAGACGTTGCGGAACTTTCGGGCGGTCAGCGTGCAAAGGTGCTCCTCGCAAAGGTACTCCTTGAAAATCCCATGATACTTATACTCGATGAGCCTACAAACTTCCTCGACGAAAACCACATCAGATGGCTGACCAATTTCCTGCAAAACTACGAAAACGCATTCATACTTGTATCCCATGACGTACCGTTCATGAACAGTGTCATAAACGTTGTGTACCACGTCGAGAACGCAGTTATGACACGCTATACAGGTGATTATGACAATTTCGTGAGAATGTACGAACTGAAAAAGAAACAGATCGAACAGGCTTACGAAAAACAGCAGAAAGAGATCGCAGACCTTGAGGACTTCATTGCCCGTAACAAGGCTCGCGTTGCAACTACGAACATGGCTAAGTCACGACAGAAAAAGCTTGACAAAATGGACAAGATAACTCTTATGCGTGAAAAGCCAAAGCCAACATTCTCATTCCGCAAGGCGCGTACTCCCGGACGTGTAGTCATCGACTGCAAGAACGTAGTCCTCGGCTACGATGAACCGCTTACAAAGCCTATATCCGTAAAGGTCGAGAACGGTCAGAAAATAGCAATACGCGGCGTGAACGGCATAGGCAAGTCCACACTGCTGAAAACCCTGTTGAAGATAATACCGCCTATATCAGGCTATGTAGAGCATGACCAGTTCGTGGAATACGGCTACTTCGAGCAGGAAGAGGAAAGCACCTCAAAAACTGCACTCGATGTTATATGGGAGGAATACCCCTCAATGACAAATGCGGAAGTACGTGCGGCACTTGCACAGTGCGGACTCACTACCGAGCATATCACATCACAAATGAGGGTGCTCTCAGGCGGTGAAAATGCAAAGGTAAGGATATGCAGGATAATGCTCAAGGAGGTCAATCTCCTCGTACTCGACGAGCCAACAAACCACCTTGACGTTGACGCAAAGGAGTCGCTGAAAAAGGCTATCAAGGACTACAAGGGAACTGTCCTCATCGTAAGCCACGAACCCGAGTTCTACATGGATATCGCCGATAACATCTGGAATATCGAGGAATGGTCAACCAAGATCATCTAAGGCAGCGCACACTATTTATCATAGCATAAAAATAAGGAGTATGGCTTTTGCAAGTCATACTCCTTTTACATTATTTCTTTGCCTCGTTCTTCATGAATTCTTCCATTGAGATAACGCTCTGCTTTGCAGTTGAAGCATAAGCGTAGTACGAAAGTATCTTTGAAGCATCAACTGAATCAACTATGCCGTCTTTATTAACATCGGCAGCAGCTTCCTGCTGTTCGTTGAAACTGCTCTTCTGATTTGTAGATGTCTGAGCATAATTTCTCAGCACGATAGACGCATCAACAGAATCTACTCTTTTGCTGTTATCAACATCGCCGAGAGAATAATCCTCCTGTATCGCAGGCTCAACAGGAGTTACGGGAGTCTCGGGATTTTCTGGGATAGTGAACTCTATTGACTTCCTGTTGACTTCAAGCATCTGATTGAGCATTTCCGTAAATTCGGTACGTGTAGCCTTTCCGTGAGGATCTATCCTGCGTTCCTCCTTAGGAGCACTAAGGTCACCCTTACCGTCTATTATATGCCATGTACAAGCCCAGCATATAGCCTCCCAGTGGTCGAAGTCCACCTCGTAATAGTCCATGAAGTCGTCACTTCTTCCGAAGTCGATAGAACGCTCATAGCCCATATATTCTGAGAAACGCATCATCATAAGTGCCACATCTTCTCTTGTTACCCATTTGCCAACGCCGAAGGTATCGGATACAACATAAGGATAACCCAGACAGAGAGCATTTTTCTCGCCCCAGAGCAGTGCGTCCTCATACCATGCACCGTGCTCTACATCTGTAAATCTTGACTTCAGTCCGCTTACACTTGGCTTTCCTGCCATTTCATACAGTGTCTGTACAGCAGCCTCTCGTGTGATAAGCTCCTTTGTGTCTGTTATATCATCATCGTTAGCCTCATACACAGGGAAAGAAGCCTTTGATTCCGCATTGAGCTTTACTGTATTGTTAATGGCGAGGAAGAATATATTATCCTTGCCTGTGGACGTATCTCCGCCGTAGTCGATAGTCCATGCGGTGAATTTGCCGTAGTTCCATACATCTTGCTTAGCACCCTCGTTATAGGTCTTTATAAGGTATGGATTGCGGCTTATGTCCAGTTCTGTAAAGTCGTTTATAAACGCCTGCAAGAAGCGCAGATTTGCATGATATGAAAGATCAAGCCCTTTGAGGTGATTTTGCATACAATCCAGATAAGCAAGCTTTGGATTGTGCGAAAGATCAAGCTCGGTAAGCTCGTTGTAAGCGCAGCTGAGCTTGTTCAGCTCGGGATTATGGCTAACGTCAACACTGGTAGCACCGTTATTTGAACAGTTGTAATACTGCAATCCGGGACACTTGCTGACATCTATGCTTCCAAGTTCGTGGTTGTCCCACACATTAAGTCTCTTCATTCTCGGACAGCAGGTAACGTCAAGCGTCTTGAATTTATTTCTGAAAGCGTCAAGGTGCTGCATATTTGGGTTGTGGCTCAGGTCGAGCTCGGTAAGCTCACAGTCACCGCACATAAGATGCTCCAGCACGGGGTTTTTGGAAACGTCAAGTTTCTTCAAAGGATTTGAATTACATTCGATATATGACATCTTTGGGTTTTTAGTAACGTTCAGCGATGTCAGCTTGCAGTTGTAGCAATATACCCATTCAAGAGTCGGAAGATTTGAAAAATCCAGTGATGTAAACAGATTGTCCGAACACCATATACCTGTTATCTGCTGGTTCTTGCTGAGGTCCATTGTCTCTATCTGATTATCCATGCAGTAGAGTCCGCGCAGTTCCACAAGATACTCAATACCCTTGAGAGATTTTATTTTCTTTCCGTTACACCATACGTTTCTTGCATAAAGTATTTCTTCGGGATCAAGAGTACCGTTTCTGTCTTTGTCAAAAGCACCTGAAACATATTCCCTGAAATTCGCATCTGGGAATGTTGCAGAGGTTATCTTTACGGACTGGATACCGTCAGTAAACGCTGCATCCGCCTTGGTGTCAGGCTTTATTATACCGCTGCCCAGCGTCAGCATCATTGCCGTACAGCCTGCAATGAACTTTGTTATTTTGTAATCCCTTTTTTTCATCATTCACTACTTCCCTTCTTTTCGCCGTTTAAAGGCATGATTTTTAGAAAAACTTATACATAAAAAATGTACATAAAATCAAATCATAAAAATCTCAAAAAATTCATTTTACCGATCTTATCAAGTTATAATACATTGAAAGGAATCTGTTTTTATCATATCACAAATCAGCGTATGTGTCAATATTCTGGCGAAAACTCCGCAAAAAATGCAACTTTTCATCGTTTTGTCCCTTATCGTATTTTTATCCATGCAGCACCGATAAACAGCAATATAAGCCTTGACTTTTTCACTAAAATACTGTACAATTTATGTAATATTATAGATGTTTTGTGCTCGTGAAAATGATTATTTTTAAGGAGGATCAAGTTATGAAATTCAAAAAGGCATTATCCATACTTGGTGCATTGGTACTTAGCTTTTCATACGCATCATCGGCTGCTGTATGTACTTCCGCTTCACTTATCTCCGATATTATCGACAAGGTGAACAATGACGTTTTCAACTATTTCAGCATCATTGAAGAAATAGACGGATACAGCAGTGCTGTTATAGCTATGGAAGATCCTGCAAGCACACTTGAATTCAAAAACATTGATGAGAGCCAGCTCAAAGCTCAGCCGCCTATGTATTATGCAGGTACTATTGAAGTGGGCGGCGAGACATATCACGTATGCAGACGCAAAGGGTTCACTTATTCCGAACAGATCAATGATCTCGAATCCGAATATAACGACTATATTTTCTATCATGTATGCCGTGACGGCAGCTCCTCTGAGGACTTCACCTCTTTCCCACTCTATGAGCTTATCGAGGGTGCAAAGCATTTCGGACTTAAAACAGGCAAAATGAGCAGTGTCAAGCTGGACGAAAACACATATGAATGTAACTGCGATACTACCGCGCTGAAAAAAGAGGGCGTTGAAACTACAGGTAAACTGTATTCGGATCTTTCAATGATGAGATGCAACTATATAATCATTGATAACTACGATTTTTATTCGCCTGAATATTATCTTTTACGAGGCAGCAATATGTACGCTTATGCAGGGGGCTGCTTCACCGTAAACGCCAAAGAGTACCAATTACTCTATACCGAAAAGTCTGTAGACTCAACTGTGGACATCAACCTTAACAGGACATCAGTGTATGAGCTAAACTCTGAAAACGACATATGCATTGACTGTCAGATGGACGACAGCCTTGACGGCAAATACGGAATGGTCTACACGTTCTATACACCATATGATACAAATTCACGCACCACTTTCAGAATAGCCGAAAAGATTTCAGGAATGGATATGGAAGAATTCTTCAACAGCTATTCAAAAAAGCAGGGTATCGGCACTGAATATTCGTACCATTCATCAGAGCTTATGACCACCTATACTGAAAACGATAACGAATATGACCTCTATAAAGTCAACTATCGTTTCATCGGCGAATTTCAGAAATATGATGAAGTATGCTATTTTGCAGTCCGTAAGGACACCGATAATGCCGCTTCTTACAAAGATACTCTGAGTGTATACGATCATATGAGCCATATCCCCGAGCTTGCATCAGGCTGCGAAATATTTGATATCGAGCTTGCTTTCCACAACTGTGGTGCAACAGGTGATATAAGCGTTATCAAAAACGACATAAGCTTTGAAAAGAGAGAAGTCCCCGAAATAATAGCAGGAGACTTCAATAACGATAATATTATAGATGCGTTTGATATCGTATCAGCAAGAAACGCTATCATTTCAAAACTTGATGACGAAAATGCAAAATCAGACGAACACATGGATCTGAACAAAAACGGAAGCTTTGATATAGCAGATTTAGTTCTCCTTCAATCCTTCGTCCTCGGAAAAATAAAAACCTTACCATAAAAACACCGCTGATAACAATGGTAATAATATATAAGTTTATATTGATTTGTCGGGGGAACCCTTTCTGAGGAAAGGTTTTCCCCCGAACCCCTTTCCAAAGACTTTTATCTGATTTTTTTCAGGATAGGGCGCGTAAAAATAATAAAAAAGACCTGTAATATACAGGTCGCGCCCTATTCTGAAAAAAATAAAAACAGAAGTTTTCGGGAGAGAGTTTGAGAGAAGCCCCTTTTTCAAAAGGGGTTCTCTCAATAATCAGCATAAAAGCTTATGTATCAGTATCACCATTGCTGTCAGCGGTGTGTTTTACGAAAGCGGTATCATAAGTGTAACGCAGAAGCCGTCATTTGGGCTTGAACATATAAGCTCTCCGTTCATCTTATCCATAAGCTCGCTTGCGATATAAAGTCCGAGACCGCTTCCTTCCTTACCCACTGAGTTTTTCTTGCCGCGGTAGAATTTACTCGTTATCAGATCAAGCTCATCGGCAGGGACTCCTGCTCCGTGATCCCGTATGTACATCTCAAGGTAACTGTCCTTAACGCTGTAGCCTATATCTATGACTGTGCCTGCGTACTTGTATGAGTTGCTTATGATATTGCCAATGACCTGTGAAAGTCTTGGTCTGTCCACACGTATGAGACATTGCGGTATCGCTGCCTCATTCGCAAGACAGCGGCTGTCGTGCTCTGCAACAAGCTCGTGCAGTATCTCCGACCTCTCGTCACAGCAGCTCACATTCATTTCGCCGAGATCTTCAAGTGCGGAAGAAAGCAGGTCACTTACAAGAATGTTTATCTGTTCAGCCTTCTGATGAATGTTGCCGACTTTTTCACTCACATACTCATCTTTTACCTTTACCATAAGCAGCTCACAAAGGAGCTTTATGCCTGTTATGGGAGTTTTCAGATCATGGCTGAGAGAAGCTATCATTTCTTTTTCTTTCATCTTCAATTCATTTTCGACCTGCCTTGAGCGTTTAAGCTCCTCACGCATTATATCAAAGCTTTCCGTGAACGCTCCGAAGAGATTGTTCTTTTCCAGCATTATGGGCTCGTCCAGACTTCCCGAAGCTACATTCACGGCGAACTGCTCCATTTCCTTAAACGGGATTATGATATTCTTTCTTACATAGATACCATACATCGTACCTGCAAGAATAAACATCATCGCCATTAACAGCGCAGCCAAAATGAGCTTTCGTTTCGCTATATTGAACTTTGACTTATCAGGATCGGGTATTATTATCGTGCCCAGCATTCGGCTGCCGTCAGCCACCGACAGACACAGACAGCCCTTATTTACAGCTTCCTCGACCGAGTTCACATCTTTCAGCTCGCTGCTTACATCGGAATACACAACGAACTCGTCACTGTTGAAAATTATCATCTCATCACTGAATGCATCACTGTCAAAAGCACCTATATCGTCCCATTGCTCTTTCACAGTCTGTGTGATGTCGTTCAATAAGACCGCATCGGTCTTGCTGCTCCTGTACGAGCTTGTTATGCCGATAAATAAAGATATGCCGCACATTATTATAGCTGCTATGGTAAGCAGGAGCCTGATATAAAACTTCATGCTTCCTGTCCTGCCTCTCCGTCCTCGATTATGTATCCGACTCCCCATACAGTCTTGATGATATCGGGAGAGTTGGGATCATTTTCTATCTTTTCGCGCAGATGACGTATATGCACCGCAAGTGTTCCCTCGCCTATGAATTCATCTCCCCAGACATTTTTCAAAAACTCGTCCTTGGTCACGACAAATCCGCGCTTTTCAAGAAGATATACGAGCATTTTATATTCCATAGCTTTAAGGCTGACCTCAACGCCGTTTTTAATGAGCTTGCGCCTGCCCGTGTCAAGAACAAGTCCGTCCTTTATGGACACTTCCCTGCGCTTCATGGTATCACCCGATGAAACGGCTTTGGCGGAGACAGCAACTGCTGCCTCCGCTGATCTTTCATATCGTTTGAGTATAGCCTTTACCTTGGCAAGAAGAATGTTCAGGGTATAAGGCTTCTTTATGTAATCATCGCCGCCTATGTTCAGTGCAGTGAGAACATCGTCATCGCTGGTCCTCGCACTTATGAACAGTATAGGCATATCATACTGTGCCCTGACCTGTTTGCACAGCTCGAATCCTGATCTTTCACCAAGATTGATATCCAGCAGCAGAAGCGATACCTGATTTTCTTCAAGGAACTTTACCGCGTCCTCAAAGCTGGTAACATACGCTGTGCTGATATCAAAAATATTGAAATACTCCGCAGTAGTTTCTGCGATAGTTACATCATCGTCGATCATAAGGCACTGATATTTCATTACATTACTCCTTTTACTGTGTGATCTTTATAATGCCGCCGTCTTCACCGATAAAGACGATCTTTCCGTTTGCAGGCAGAGGTACTGAATTGCCGTATTCGGTCATATAGCTCGAATAGGTCACTCTGTCGTACTGGTCGTAGACATAAACTGCTGCATTGTCAGGTATATCAAGTATCAGAGTCTTGTTCTCCGCCGCTCCGATACTGAACCATTTTGCCTTTTTAGTGCTGAGTTTTACTTCGGTGATATTGCTGTCAAGCTCAGGGATAGCATCTTCGGAAATAAACTCCATAGCGCAGTTGGTTACATCCAATATCTCATAACCGTTTTCACTTCTGACAGTCATATCCTTTAGGTCTCTTCCGCCGGGCATAACAATTGCAGCTTTTAAGTTATTGCCGTCGATCATCTTGCAGGAAGAAACATATCCCTTTGCTTCGGGTAAAGTTTTTATCTTTACACATGGATAATCCGTGTAGCAGGTATTGGAGTACTTTCCGTTGCAAAAATAATACTTCTTTCCGTTTCTTGCGTCCCATGCCGACTGTACAGCATCACTGACAGGATTTGCTTCTGCTCTCTGCATCACATATGATGACATGGAAAGCTTATTTTTTCTGCCGATCTCATAATAATTATCGCCGCAGATATAATCTGCACCATTGCGTTTTTTGAATGTAACGACCTCCTGCTGCTTTGCCTGTACAGCCTTTCCCGTGGAGATATCCCCCTCCATGCGGACGAAATCATCATCGGAAGTGTACATATACTGCTGTTTCTCGCGCTTATCACTGCTTATGTTGGTGATCTCCATATATTTTCTGTCAGGGAATTCAACTGTGTATATAGAGTCTCCCGCTATATAGATATCCTCATAAGCAAGATACTTCTCGGGAACAGTATCAACAGTCTGCTTCATTTCGGGTGTATTATGCTGTATATTTATGCCTTTTTCCGAAAGTGCTATATCCATGAGAGCCATTGCCATAAGTTCATTATACATACTGCTGCCGCCCGATGAAAGAACAGCTACGCTTATCTTCTCGTCAGGAGCTACAACGAGCCCTGTGTGTTGATTTACGGTATCTCCGCCCTTGCTTATGACCTTTACCCCTGCCGCACTGTAGTCCGCATAATCAACTCTATCCCAGCCCAGACCAAATCCGTCCTCGTATTTGTCCTCGACCGATGTTGTGCTCATTTCCTTCTTTGCCTTGTCAGAGAGCATACGCTCATCGCCTGTGAAAAACGCACTTCCGAAGGTACACAGCTCAGACGCTGTGGAATGTACTCCTCCCGAACCCAGATACATACAATAATCTGTAGCCAGAAGCACATTTCCGTTCCAGAAGGTCTTTACCTGTTCATCGGTACGGAAAACGTTCCATGCTGTGCCTGTCTGCTGCATACCGAGAGGCTTACAGATATTCTCTTCTATATAATCCGTAAACGACTGTCCGCTGACCTGCTCCACTATAAGCTCAAGAAGCTCAAATCCGTCATTGCAGTAAGCCCCGAAGTCCCCTGGATCAGCTTTAAGTCTCTGTGTACTCAGCTCCTGCAGCATGGTATCATGCGGAGCTGTATCTCTGTCATTGAAGAGCATAAAATCTCCTTCGGTAGTTCCCATTATGCCCGAAGTATGATTCATGAGCATACGCACCGTTATGTCCTTATATCTCGGATCAGCCATTGTGAAATCAGGAAGATACTCTGTAATTGGTTTATCTATGTCCACCTTGCCCTTATCGGCAAGCTGCATGACAGCCATTGCCGCAAAAGTTTTGCTGACAGAACCGACACATGAAAGAGTGTCGTGGCTGTCATAGGATTTATTTTCAACTATATCATGTTCTGCATTTACAGGTATCGCAGCCGAGACTGCGGTGATAGCCACCGCAGCTGCAAGTGCCGCTATTCTGTTCTTTTTCATATCTATCCTCCTTATTCCGTCATAAGCTCGTATACTGATATTTTCTTTATCTTTCTTGCGCCGATATATGAACAGCCAAAGCAGAAAAGAAGCAGTACTATATCCATAGCTATGACTGCAGGAATGTTAATAGCTATATAACCTATATACCCCGTAAGGAAATTGATAGCTGCTATACCGATCAGAGTTCCGATAACTACCGAGAACAGTGCCGCAGGCATTATCCTGAATGCAAGCTGCAGCATAAGCTCTCTTGAGGTATACCCCATACCCTTCATTATTCCGAACTCCTTGCGCTGTCTCCTTACACTTGACTCCATAAGGATAAACAGTATTATCATTACAACAAGCGCAGATATAAACATAAACAAAGTTGTTGTAACAGATATAGCCTGTGCGATTCCCGTAAGCTGTGTTTTCATAATATCACAGATGTTCATAAAAGCCTTTATCACAAATCCGCTGCTGTTTCCCGAAATGACCGTATCTCCTGCCTGTATAGCATATTCGATATGAGATACGCCGTAGCTTGCCATAAGATCGGCTATCTGTCTGTCTGCCTCAGCCTTTATCCTCTCCTCATACGAGCCGCCTGCATTTTCTTCATCAGAGATATCCGAGATGCTCCTGCCGTATTTCTGAGTAAGAACATATCTGAACTCATCAGAGTCAACACCGTCTTTAAGATGAAGCTCTACCGTATCAGGTCTGTATGAAGGCATCAGTCTTTTCATACCTTCCTCTGTCATGTAAATGTTTATACCACCGTTAGTGAGAGATGTTACAAGACCTGTTACGATGTATTTTCTCTTGACATTGAGATAATCAAGTGTAACGCTGTCGCCCACATTTATCTTTTCAAACTTAGAGCACATCTTTGTTATCATTATCTCGTTGTCATGCTCGGGGAAACGTCCGTCTGTCAGGAATATATTTTCTGTCTCATCAAAATCCCTGAACACCATGGGGAACATAAGCTGATTATGGTCTGTAAGATTTATCATCACCGAAAGACCTGATGTGGTCGTAGCCTTTCTTACCTCAGGCATCTGTTCAAGCTCAGCTGCAAATTCATATGCGTCTGCTGACTGCATGAGCTCGATACGCAGGTCGCTCATTTCCATGCCCGCACTCTTTACGATAGCGTCCATGCCGTCATTGAAGAAGCTGAACATTATGAAGCTGAATATAATAGTGATAGCAGAAATAGTGATACATACAGCAAGTCCTATATTCTGCTTGAAGTTATTCAGAAAGCCCTTCATGGCAAGACGAAGATGTACACTTTTCTTTGTATCTCTCAGCGGCAAACGCTCCTTGCCGAAGCGGTTATCTCCCAAGCCCTTGCGGAATGCACGGACAGGGGGATATTTCTTTACCATATTTGCTCTTACAAAGGCTATCAGTGAAACAAAAAGGATTATGCCGCCTGCTGTAAGAAGTATGGGTGATAAAGTGATATTGCTGTATATACGGTGTCCCGACATTATCTCGCTGATTCGGAAAAGCACAGGTGAGAGCATCAGGCAGCCGCCTATACCCAGAAGTATTCCCACAACCGAGATAATAAGATACTCGATAACATATGAAAATGTTATATTCTTTGATGTATAGCCGATAGCTTCAAGAACGCCTATCGAAACGATCTGATCCTTGATGTCCCCTGCTATCCTGTAGCGTATCATTATGATAATGGATACTATAATAACAGCTGCCATAGCTATCATAATTTTGAGCATAAGCTCTGTAAAGAATACTACTCCGTCTTCGATATTCTTGTAGTTGAGCATCATATAGCCGCTTTTTACATCAAGGTTTGAATAATCCTCGAAAGCCTCTATCAGTTCATTCGCAAGATCTATTCCGCCCTTGCCCTGATTATCATTATACACAAGTACGTTATACTTTGTGAGCACAGTTTCAAGCACATGATAATCCTCATCGGAAACTATCATTTTAAGTCCGCCGCTTGATGTGTCGAACAGGACTGTATCATAAAAACCTGTAACAGTAAACGAGAACTTTTTCGTTCCGAATATCATATCAAATTTATCCCCGACTTTATAACCCATGCCGTCCTTTACAGAATAAGGCATATATATAGGGTGCTTGATATCAGCTATCTCGGCATCGCTCATTGTAGTCTCTATATCGGCACGTTCAAGCTTGTTTTCGTTATCCTGTGTGATAAAAGCCATATACAAAGCCTGTTCCTTGCCCTTATCGTCCAGATAATTCGTACTCATGCTGAACAAAAGCTCTGAAGCCGCACTTTTTTCAACGCGCTCATCAGCACGGAGAATGTTTTCGTATTCCCTGTTATAGGCATTGTCGGGAATAAGGATAAAGTTCTCATAGCTTTCGGTATTTTTCATCATATTCGGAAATATCGACTTTATACTGCTTATGCCTTCAAGGGAAGAGCTTATGAGAAGCATACAAAGCATGACGAGTATAACAAGCGCAATAGTTTCGAGCTTGTGCTTTTTGATATTCGCCCATGACAGTCTGACGATCTTTCTCATTGCCGTCACCACCCCATTCTGTCAAGGAAATCCTGCAAGCCTTCACGGCGTTTCTTAATATCATCAGTACCGAATTTCGGCATCTCATACTCGCCGCTGATAGTACCGTCAGACAGGAAGATGACTCTGTTTCCGCGGAGAGCAGTCTTTACATCATGTGTTACCATGACTATGCTCTGCCCTTTATTGTGAAGCTCGGTAAAAATATCCAGCACATCATGGCTCGATGCTGAGTTAAGGCTTCCCGTCGGCTCGTCCGCAAAGAGTATCTTAGGCTCGTTTATTACTGCACGAACTATGCCCACACGCTGACATTCACCGCCCGAAAGCTGGTTGGGATACTTCTTCCAGCACTCTTTCTTTATGCCTACTTTTTCAAGAAGCTGTTCGGCTTTTTTAACAAGGTCGGCAGAGTTTTTTTGTGCAACAAGTGCTCCCGTCATAACATTGTCGAACACTGTCATATTTTCAAGAAGGTATATGCTCTGGAATACAAATCCGCAGTTCTTACGGCGGAACACCGCAAGCTCATCGTTAGAATAACCCGATATATCCTCATTGCCGAAGAAAACCTTTCCCAGCGAGGGCTTATCCATACCCGAAAGCGCGTACAGAAGCGTTGATTTGCCCGAGCCCGAAGAACCCATGATCACAGTAAAATCCTTTTCGCGTATCTCAATATCAAGATTTTTGATAACGTGCTGCTGAAATCCTCCGCTTGAGAAGGTCTTGCACAACTTTTCTGTATGTAATACAGCAGTACTCATAAAAAATACTCCTTTTCCGCAGCTGCGCCCGAAAGCGTTCTGCATTTATTCTGTGATCTTAGTATACCTCATTTTTCCAAAAACATCTTTATCATACTACTATAAAATTCTTATCAAATTCTTATTTGTTTATTATTAATTACTGTAACATATCAATTATACCATAGCAGCGTTGCTTTTTCAATATTCCCACTCTTAATACATGATGCACTCATGTCATCGTCTTACCATTCGTATTATACACTATGTATTATACAATGCGTTATATTTCGCCCCCGTTTTTTATGTACCTGCCCTGTCCGCACTATACTCCCTTACATTTTTTCGACCGAAAAAACAGGATTTTTCGTTATTATGACAACGGGTAAAATGATTGACAGAGCTAACTCGATGTGGTATACTAAAATTAAAAATATTATATGAGGAGATATGAATTATGAAAGAAGCTTTACTTATCATAGATGTACAAAACGACTACTTTGAAGGAGGAGCTTGTGAGCTTCATAACGCCCGTCAGGCAGAGGATCACATAATCGACCTTATCAAAGAGAGCCGCGAACTCGGCCGCCACATTATATATATAAAGCATATCAACCAGCTGGATGACGACTTTTTTGTCGAGGGGACATACGGCTGCGAGATCTCAGACAGGATAAAGCCTCTGCCCACTGATACTGTTATAGTAAAATACTGCCCTAACAGCTTCCTCGGTACAGAGCTAAACGACTGCCTGCGCAGTCTCGGCGTTGAAAAGCTCATCGTATGCGGTATGATGACACATATGTGCGTTGATACAACAGTCCGCGCTGCTATGGATCACGGCTATGATGTAACTCTTGTGGCAAATGCCTGCGCAACTATGGATCTGACTATAAACGGCGAGACTATCCCTGCCGATACAGTTCAGAAAACATATATCGCTTCACTTGCAGGTATATTTGCAAAGATAGTGTAATAATAGAATAGACGGCTCAGCCGCTATATGATATTGGAAGGTGAAATTACATGAAGGTCGCTTTTTTCGATACCAAGCCCTATGACACTCCCTCATTCGAGAAATACGGCAAGGAAAACAAGATCACGTTCAAGTTTTACGAGACAAAGCTCAACGAGGATACTGCCGCACTTGCAAAGGGCTGTGAAGCAGTCTGCGTATTCGTAAATGATACTGTCAATGCCGCTGTAATAGACAAGCTTTCCGAGCTTGGAGTAAAGATACTTGCTCTCAGATGTGCAGGCTATAACAACGTTGATATCAAGTACGCAAAGGGAAAGCTGCGAGTAGTAAGTGTTCCTGCTTATTCACCTTATGCTGTTGCAGAACACGCAATGGCTCTCCTGCTCACTTCTATCCGCCGCGTTCACAAGGCTTTTATCCGCACAAGAGATCACAACTTCTCACTGAACGGACTTACAGGCTTTGACCTTCACGGCAAGACCGTAGGTGTTGTGGGTACAGGTAAGATCGGACGTATCTTCATCAACATCTGCCGCGGCTTCGGAATGAACGTTATCGCTTATGACAAATTCCCTGCAAAGGACAGCGATATCGAGTACGTTGAGCTTGACGAGCTTTTCAGCCGCAGCGATATAATCTCCTTCCACTGCCCTCTCACCGATGAGACTTACCACATGATAGATGAAAAGTCCATAGAAAAGCTGAAAAAGGGCGTAGTCATCGTCAATACATCAAGAGGTGCTCTCATTGACGCAGAAGCCCTCCTCGAAGGCATAAAGGCACGTAAGATAGGTGCAGCCTGCCTCGATGTATACGAAGAAGAAGCAAACGTGTTCTTCCAGGACTTCTCGGGACATATCATCGCCGATGATACTCTTGCAAGACTTATCTCCATGCCGAATGTCATCGTAACTTCACATCAGGCTTTCCTCACCGAGGAAGCTCTCAGCAATATCGCAGAAACTACCGTCAGCAACCTTATCGCCTGCCACAAGGGTGAAGAGTGCGCTAACGAACTCCATATATAAGGAAGCGTTTACCATGCTTACAGGAAAAACAGTTTTACTCGGAGTTACAGGCTCTATAGCCGTATACAAGATATGCAACCTTGCACGTATGCTCACAAAGCTTGGTGCAGATGTCCATGTTGCCATGACTCCGAATTCTCTTAATTTTGTTCATCCGCTTACTTTTGAGACTCTTACTCAGCACAAGTGCCTGATAGATACATTCGACCGTAACTTTGAATACAGTGTCGAGCACGTTTCTATCGCAAAAAAGGCTGACGTAGTAATGATAGCTCCTGCTTCCGCAAATGTTATCGGCAAGATAGCAAACGGTATCGCAGACGATATGCTCACAACTACTGTTATGGCTTGTACCTGCAAGAAGATAATCGCTCCTGCAATGAACCATAATATGTTCCATAACCCTATCGTTCAGGACAATATCGAGAAGTTGAAAAAGTTCGGCTATGAGATAGTAGAGCCCGTAAGAGGTATGCTTGCCAACCGCGATATTGGCGACGGAAAGCTCCCCGATGAGGAAACTCTTCTGGAATACATCGTCCGCGAGGCTGCTTTCGAGAAAGACCTTGCAGGCAAGAAGGTACTGGTTACCGCAGGTGCTACCCGTGAGAGCATAGACCCTGTAAGATTTATCACAAATCATTCAAGTGGCAAAATGGGCTTTGCTCTTGCAAGAGCTGCTATGCTCAGAGGTGCAGATGTTACCGTAGTTGCTGCTCATACAGACGTTGAGCCGCCTATGTTCGTGAATGTTGTTCCCGTAAAATCTGCCGAGGATATGTTCAACGCAGTAAAGGAACGCCTTGACGAGACTGATATAGTTATAAAGGCTGCTGCGGTAGCTGACTATACTCCCGTAACAACTGCCGACAGCAAGATAAAGAAGTCTGATGACGATATGAGCATACCGTTGAAGCGCACTACCGATATCCTCAAATATATCGGTGAGAACCGCCGTGAAGGACAGGTGATTTGCGGCTTCTCAATGGAGACCGACAATGTTATCGAAAACTCACGCAAGAAGCTCACAAAGAAGAACTGCGACATGATATGCGCTAATTCTTTGAGAAAAGCAGGTTCGGGCTTCGGAACTGATACCAATATCATTACCATGATAACTCAGAACGGCGATGAAGAGCTTGAGCTTATGAGCAAGTTCGATGCCGCAAATGTCATACTTTCCAAACTCTTAAAATTAGAGAGTAGTAAGTAGTGAGTAGTATCAATACATAATTCGTAGTTAAACGTGCTGTAAGCGATGTACGATTAAAGATTTTGTTAAGGGTGAGCGAGCTTGTAAGCGGCAACGTGGAAGCGGTTGAGCTGGCTCAGCTCGTAGGGGCGGATATTATCCGCCCTTTTTGTTATACGGACATCTCCCTACAAATCACGGCATACATAACGGTTACGGGTACACGGGCGAGCAGAACTCGCCCCTACAGTACGCTCATGATATTTATTGCGTAAAGCACGGACGACCAATGGTCGTCCCTACAAATCTAATCACTATGCACTAACCACTCGGGCTGATGTGGGCATCAGCCCCTACAGGCTAACGACTAAACAAAAAGACCTCCGATAAACGGAGGTCTTTCTTTATGCTTTGTTATGAAGCTTTCTTGTTATATTCTTCGTAGTATTTTTCCATTTCGTCAAGCATCTCTTCAAATTCTTCCTTTGTATAGAAGTCCTTGAAGTCTTCATACTTGTAGTTATCACGGTTGAATTCATACTGGAAGCCTGAGTTGTCTGAACCGCCGATGATATCATCATCGTCATCATCGTCCCAGTCATAGTCATCCCAGTCGTCATCGTCATAATCCCAGTCGTCATCATCGTCAAAGAGTGAGCCGCCTTCTGCGCGCTCATCATAACCTTCCTTGACGCTTTCAGCTGCTACTTCGGACAGCTCCTTGCTAAAGCCGATCTGGAGAAGCTTATCCTCTACGAACTTGCTTATCTCATCGCTTGTTATATAGCTGTCGATGTCGAAATCTTCCATCTGGTCTTTGTCGATCATACAAGCACTGCTCTTGTCAGGGAGATCAACGTCCACACCATACTTAATGCCGTATGTTACGCCTATCTTGCCGTAATCTGTTCCGTTAAGACGGATAGTATAGTTGATATCCTGCTTCTTGCCGTCAGTACTTAAAGAAATGTCGATAGGATCAAGGTCAGGGATATTTAAGGAAACATCACAGTTTACATAGCCCTTGTCCTCGTCAACGACCTCAAAATCGTCAAACTTCAGTACCGCTTCCTTAGTGTTGCTTTCATCATCATAATATGAGTAAGACTCATATGCGAAAGTGATATCTCCGCTGTACTTCTTGCCGTTTTCCTCAGCATTGAGCTTTACAGAGAAAGGAACATCGCCGTCTTCGTCAGTAGCTCTTAACTCGCCTCTGATGTTGTCGCCGTCCTTGCCGAGAGCCATAAATACTGAATTGCCGTCGGAATCAAAATTAAATCCGCGGATAGTACCTGTAGCGTCGATATAAGTATCTATTGTAACAATAGTATCCTTATCGTAATCATCATCTTCGAGGTCTTCCTTTACAGAATCGATCTCGTCCTGTATCTCATCTTCAAACTCGTCCTCGTCCATGAGGTCAAGCTTATCTGTGATGATCTTCTTGATGACCTTGTCGTTTTTCAGTTCCTTGAGGAATTCAAGTTCGAGCTTATCCATGTCCTTGTCGTTGAGTTCAACAGTAGCAACAGTGTAATTTACAGTAATGTCGCAGATGTCGATCTCTTCGCTCTTTTCAAGCTTAACTTCGTCAACATAGCTTGACCATACGCCTGCATATCTGTTGACCTCAGTCTCAAGATCCTCAGGTGAAAGGAATGAACCGGGATCCTTGAGTATCTCCTTGTATGCCTCAACTATCTCAGACATTCCAGCCTCTTCACCGAGGTCTGAAGCGTCAACGCCGAGCCACTGCTCCTTTAATTCGGGAACACGGAAGAAATAGCTCATTTCATCTGTATTTCCTGCAACGTCAAAGCTTACGATGCGGTCATCATTAACATCTAAGCCCACATTTGTGTTCATATTGCCCTTCTTTGCAGAAAGACTTCCCGACAATGAAACCTTGTCGATATTCTGGATAACGTCGATGATCTGATCGGCATCATCATCGTTTCCTCTTCCACCGAAGAGCTCGTCAATGATAAGGTCCTTTACGTTGTCGTTTGCCTCATAATAAACAGAAAGGTCGACCTGCTGTCCCTTTTTCATATTGTCGAGGCGTTTCTTATAGCTTTCACTGAGCATTTCTCCGAGAGTCGAAGAATTCTTCTCAGTAACCCATGCATAATACTTTTCAGGCTTGCTAAGACGAAGCTTTACCTGATTTTTTACTGTGTCAGAGAAAGCGTAAGCTGCTGCACCGCCGCCTACTACTACAGCTGCAGATATACCCCCTATCATAGCTGCCTTTTTTCCCTTACTCTTTTTTGTAACATTCTCAACGCCCGAAGCACTCATTGAAGCATCGAACTGAGAATTATCGAAGCCATTGTTCTGATCATAATTTGACATATAGATCCCCTCCGTAAAAATATCATTAAGAGAGAGTATTCCCCCTCAACGATTATATTATCATAAACCGATACAAAAGTCAATATTTCTCCCAATTTGTTTTCATGCTGTAATAAATCCATAACGAATAATTCATAATTATTGTGGCAGAATATACATAGTCCGCAAGGACAATTCAATGATCGGAGATGTTTATCATGGAAGAAATGAAGAAAAACAAGAGTATCAAATGTGACGTTTCACAGTGCCGCCACAACCTCGTATCCGAAAACTACTGTTCTCTCGACTGCATATCAGTGGGCACACATGAGTCTGATCCTACTGTACCCGAGTGTACCGACTGTAATTCATTCGTAAAACGCTCAGGCTGCTGCGAATAATAAACAGTAAAAAAATAAGCAGTTCCGTTATAAGGAACTGCTTACGCTTTTTTGATTACTCAGCGTTAGGAGCACCAACAGGACATACGCCTGCACAAGCACCGCACTCAACACAAGCATCAGCGTCGATAACGTACTTGCCGTCGCCCTCAGAAATTGCGCCTACTGGGCACTCACCTGCGCAAGCACCGCACATTACACAATCATCAGAAATAATATATGCCATTATACATACACCTCCGTATTAATCGGGAGCTTACTTGCTCCTCGTTATTTACATTGTATCATATATTTACAAAAAATCAAGAGTTTTTTGTTAGTCGATACTTACGTTCTTAGCACTTAGCCTTTAGCCTTTAGCTGTTAGCCAATGTGTCGCCTTCGGCGAATAATTTAAATAATGTGAGCGTAAGCGAACTCTTTCGGCTAATGGCTCATGGCTATATTATTTTTTCTTTGCAAGCTTTTTCTGAGCTTTCATTTCCTTATCGGTAACGACACCCGCACAGGCAGCTCCTGCTGCTATCCAGAATACAGGTGTAACGGCTATACTGCCGCAGCTTACGAAGAATATCAGCATACCCGATATAGTTACTGCAAGCACCGCAAATGCCTCTGCGGTCTTTCTCCTGCGGAAGGACTTGATACCCAGCACCAATGCACCGCAAAGTGCGATAAGCATTGCAACAAGCGAAGGTATGCCTCTTGTAACAGCTGTATAAAGGTACTCGTTGTATACCCTGTCAAAGGAACCTATGTTGTTCGGGTGGATAACATACTGTTCAAGAGTGAGGTTCTCGGGGATCTCTACATTATAATTAAGAGTAACAAGACCGAGCTGATCGGGACCTGTTCCGTAAGCTGGATTTTTCTTTATTATCTGTATAGTCTTATCATTAAGGTAAGAGTAAACATCAAATGTATCATCGATATCGACCTTTTCAGGGTCATAGCTTGCACAGGCAGAAGCTCTTCTGTATGAGTCTGTCCACCAGAGGATAATTCCGTCATAGAGTCTGTATGAGCTTATATTGCCTATAACTCCGCTGAAAACGATAGCTATGGCTGCAGCTGCCGAAACAATGCTTACAGGCAGGCATACAAGACGCTTCTTAGGAGCTTTAAGCACGAATACAGCTATCACAGCCATGATGACCGCAATACCAAGTCCGCAGAAGCCGACGAGCGAATAAGTGAACATCATAACGAATGAGAAAAGAATTGCTGAGATGATGAAAACTGTCCTGCGCTTCTTGCTCTCAGATGTGATAAAGCCTATAAATGCAGCTGTAAGCGAAAGCGTGAGCAGCAGTGCAAGGAACAGCGGCGACATCGAAAGTCCCGATGCAGCGTTTATAGTATCGTTCAATGCAAGACGATAATGGCTGAGCTCGCCTGTGAATATCTGTATAAGTGCCACCACGCTGTTGAGTAAGCCGACTCCGACAATACCGTCAACAACAGTCTTTATAGCTGTTTCGCGTTTCAGCGATGCAGCGGAAGTAAAGAAGCAGAAATAGAACAGTATAGCAAGCAGTCCCTCTCCTCTTTCGGGGAAACCGTAAAACGATATGGAAAGGTCACAGCCCTTTACAAGTGACATTATGCCCCACAGTACCATTGCTGCCATACCGCATACAGGGATAATGTTCCATTTGCTGATATACTTTTTCATCAGACCTATTATGGTGAGTATCATTGCGATAACTCCGCCTGCAACAAGTCCGCCTGCTGTAAATGCATAGCTTGCTTTGTCTGTGATCTCGGGTGCGAATGTGAACAGCGGAGCCAGAAGCATTGCTGCAAAAAGACCTCTTGAAGCCAGTTTCGAGAACTGCTCCTCTGTCATATTCAGAATAAAGTTTGATTTTTCGGTTGAATTAAAAATAGTTTTTGCCATGTTGGGTTTCTTTCCTTCCTGCATCTTACACAGTATTAATTATTAGGTGTTACAGTAACGGTGTAGCTGTTTCCGTTCTTTTTGCCCACTGTAATAGTGAGTCCCGGGTCAACTGTCTGACCGCCGCTTGAGTCATACCACCTGAAGCCGCTGGTATTTCCGTTCACCTTTGAGCCTTCTCTCAGCAGATTATCCTTATCGCCGTCATCGACAAGCCTTATAAAACGTTTGCCCTTATTAGTGTTGGTATACTCGTCATTTCCGCTCTCATAGAGGAAGTACTTGCGCCAGCCGTCATCAGCTTCCGTAGCCTCTATATGCAGCACTCTAACGCCGCTGCCCGTAGGTCTCCACCAGAAATGTCCCTTGACCTGACTGTTGTTTGCATCGAGAGTGGTATACTCAAGGATAAAGTATTCGGATTTATATTCACTGTCAAGCGAATTATTAGGTATTATCAGGCAGTTTCCTTCATCTGACTGACCGTTTGTAAGTGTAAATGTCTGAGCTCCCTTTGATCTGTCATAGACCTGTATCTGGTCCTCTCTGTACCAGCCCAGCATAAGCTTTGATATCGCGCTGAAGTCGGAAAAAGCTTCGTCCATAAGGTCATAGCCTGCCGAACCGTGCATACCCTCAAAGTCATCAACGCCGTAGAGGTAATAGTCGGGAAGTCCCATACAATGTCCCATTTCATGGAGATATGTGGAAGTGAAGTCTACATAGTCGCTATCGCTCTTTATAGCAGCATTGCCTGTTATAACATGACCTATGGACATACCGTCCACCCTCATCCAGTAATTTCCGCCGAAGCCGCCTGCACAAGGCCACCAGTCATCTTGGTCAGATGAGCTTGGTACGCAGAAGAGTATAGCATCTATCTCTCCGTTATGATCGGCATCGAATTTGGAATAATCCACGATGCTGTCCATATTCTTTATTACTTCCGTAGTAAAGTCGGCTTTATAAACATCTCCCTGATAGGTGCTTATATTGTTCTTGCAGGTATATCTGTAAGCCTTGCCCTGAAGGTTCATAGTACCCTTTGAAGCTCTGGAATAGAAAGCCGAAAAGCTCTCAAAGGGGTACATTTTCGAGTTTTTATTCTCGCCGCCGAATGCTATTTCCTCTATCTTGTCCGTAGACGGCTCGTAATCGAACTTGCAGTCAGGGAAATCAACATAGAATATTATCAGGTCAGCATCGCCCTGTGACGGAAGAGTTCCGTACATATCATACACAGGAGCAGGGATAAAATCCTTCTTAGGAGCGGTCGTCGTAGTCGTCGTGGTAGTTGTAGTCGTAGTAGTTGTCGTTGTAGTGGTTGTGGTAGTAGTAGTCTCAGCCACCCACTGAACCACATTGCCCCTGTAATTTGAGTTCAGCACGCTTTTTCTCAGCTCCACAAGGTCATGGATATCAACAGAGCTGTCGAAATTAAGATCTGCTTTCTGGATCGTTCCGTTATTTATCAGAGCGTCCTTGCGCGAGCCGTTGCTATACTCTACAGAATACTGCTGTGAGTTTGATACGCGGTATACACTGTTATCGCCAAGCTCAGCAGTACCATGCAGGTTTTTTGAAAGCACAACGATATCTGCCACATTTACCTGACTGTCAAGATTAAGGTCGCCAAGTGTACAGACCTTTTTCCATGAAGCCCCTGCACTTGCAGGGACCATAGCAGCAGCTATCACAGCTGTTGCAGCCAATGATGTCATTGCCTTAAAAAATGAAGCGGTTTTCATTTATGATCCCCCTTTACTATTAAGAGATGTATTTTATTCTGAAAGCACAGGGAGCAAAGCTCCTGATGTTTCCACAATAAAATAAGAAGGCTGTCGAGCATAATGCCCGACAGCCGAACTTTCTGCGTTCACTATTTACCGCATAAACACATTATTTAGCGTAGTCAGAAACTCTGCTCTCACGAATGAGATTGACCTTGATCTGACCCGGATAATCCATTTCAGATTCGATCTGCTGAGCGATCTGTCTTGCAACGAGGACCATCTTTTCATCATTGATGACCTCAGGCATAACCATGATCCTGACTTCACGTCCTGCCTGTACTGCGAAGCACTTCTCAACGCCGTCGTAGGAGTTGCATATCTCCTCAAGCTTCTGAAGACGTTTGATATAGCTTTCGTAGTTTTCGCTTCTTGCGGCAGGTCTTGCAGCGGAGATAGCGTCGGCTGCCTGAACTATGCAGGCAATAACTGTCTTTGGCTCGACATCGTTATGATGTGCCTCAACAGCATGGATAATAACAGGATTTTCGTTGTATTTTTTACAAACATCAACGCCTATCTGAACGTGTGAACCTTCGATCTCGGCAGTAAGAGCCTTACCGATATCGTGAAGAAGTCCTGCACGTCTTGCAATATTTGCGTCAACTCCCAGCTCTGAAGCAAGAACTCCACAGAGCTTGGCGACCTCGATGGAATGATCGAGGACATTCTGTCTGTAGCTTGTACGGAATTTAAGGCGGCCGATAAGCTTTATAAGCTCATGATTAAGACCGTGAACGTTGGTCTCAATTACAGCACGTTCACCTTCCTGCTTGATGCGGTACTCAACTTCGCGCTTAGCCTTTTCGACCATTTCCTCAATACGTGTTGGGTGGATTCTTCCGTCAGCGATAAGCTTTTCGAGAGCGATCCTTGCGACCTCACGTCTGATCTGGTCAAAGCAGGAAATAGTGATAGCCTCAGGGGTATCATCAATAATAAGATCAACACCTGTCAGAGTTTCGAGAGTCCTTATGTTACGGCCCTCACGACCGATTATACGGCCCTTCATCTCATCATTAGGAAGCGGAACAACGGAAACTGCTGCCTCTGATACCTGATCGGCAGCCACCTTAGCGATAGCCAGTGAGATATAGCTTCTTGCCTTCTCCTGACATTCGTCCTTGATGACCTGCTCATAAGCTGCAACCTTAACAGCCTTTTCGTGTACCAGATCGTCCTCAAGCTTTGAGATGATATACTCCTTAGCCTGATCCTTGGTGAATTCGGAAATACGCTCAAGAATATCCATCTGGCTCTTCTTGATAGAGTCAGCCTCTTTCAGCTTTTCGTCAGCTGATTTGATCTTCTGATTGAGAGTTTCCTCTTTCTTTTCAAGGTTATCAGTTTTCTTGTCTAAGTTTTCTTCCTTCTGCTGCATACGTCTTTCCTGACGTGACAGCTCTGCTCTGCGATCCTTGATCTCCTTATCTGCTTCGGTGCGGAGCTTATGTATTTCGTCTTTTGCTTCGATGAGTGCGCTTTTTTTCTTATTATCGGCATCCTTCTCAGCGTCTTCGATGATACGCTCAGCCTGCTGTTCAGCAGAGCCTACGATAGCTTCTGCGTCGTGCTTGCGCTTTTCGACACCAGCCTCAACGCCCTTTTTGTAGAACAGAGCATATCCCACGCCAACGCCTGCTGCCAGAGCAGCAATGATAAGGACAATAGCGATGATTGGATCCATACAGTGCATTACCTCCTTTTTGTAAAAATAATCAAAAGTTTGTATCATAATTTTTTATTATTACTGAAAGGCGGTAAATGCCGCTTATTTTATTCATTTGTAAATATATAGATCAAGAGCCGATCCCCCAAAGGACCCGACTCGCAAAAATAGACGGACGTAATAATCCCCGTCCAAAATTTGTTTTCATTATCATATTTATACCGCAGGAACTGTATATATATCGCCCTTTGCGGATAATGATTTAAAACAAAGCTGCATATACTGCCAAAGTAATATTATGCAAATAAATACAACATAATTATTATATAATATTTCAGACGTTATGTCAATAGATTTCTGTGAATAAAAAACGTTAAAAAGTTATCAGTTGTTAGTGCTCAGTGCATAGTGTGGAACGCCGATGGCGGCATTCCAAGCCATTAGCCGTTTGCCCTTAGCTTGTAGGGGCGGCGGATTTAATTCATAATTCATAATTCATAATTCATAATTGTAGGGGCGAATTCCGTTCGCCCGTGTATGCCTTACAATGCAAACAACATAAACGCACTGTAGGGACGACCATTGGTCGTCCGTAAATTATGCATAAACTATAAATGTCACACTGTAGGGGCTGCCTTCGGCAGCCCCTGATATTCAATTACGTAACATGATAATATTTGTAGGGGCGAATTCCGTTCGCCCGTGTGTAAATGTGCTGTAAGCGATGTACGAGTAAGGACATTGATAATAGTGAGCGAGCTTGCAAGCGACAACGTGGTTAGCCAGTGCGGGCTACGCGCTGCAAAAAAGGGCGGATTGCTCCGCCCTTACAGAATCATTTCATATCATTAACGAGCTTTTCAAAACGCTCCATAGCTTCGATAGTACGCTGTCTGTCGCCGAACGAGGTCAGTCTGAACCAGCCCTCGCCGTTCTTACCGAAGCCTGCACCGGGAGTTCCAACAACTGCTATCTTTTCAAGCATAAGGTCGAAGAAATCCCAGCTCTTCATATCATTAGGACATTTGAACCAGATATACGGCGAATTTACGCCGCCTGTGAACTTAACGCCCAGCTTTGTCATAGTATCGGATATGATACGTGCATTTTCCTGATAATAAGCGATATTCTCGTGTACCTGCTTCAAGCCCTCGGGAGTGAATACAGCAGCTGCTGCACACTGTACGGGGTAGGATACGCCGTTGAACTTGCTTCCCTGTCGTCTGCCCCATATCTGAGATACAGATACCTCAGTACCGTCGCTTGCAGTTACCTTTAATGCATCGGGGATAACGGTATATCCGCATCTCATACCTGTAAAGCCTGCGGTCTTGGACAGTGAGCACATCTCGATACAGCACTCCTTGGCACCCTCGATGCAGAATATGCTTCTCGGAACATCAGAGTCGGTGATAAATGCTTCATAAGCCGAATCATAGATGATTACAGCGTCATTCTTCTTTGCGTAAGCTATCCACTGCTTCAGCTGCTCACGGGTATACACAGAGCCTGTAGGGTTGTTCGGTGAGCAGAGATAGATGATATCAGCGTGTACCGATTCATCGGGCATTGCAGCAAAGCCGTTCTCCTCGTTTGAGTCGGCATAGATTATCTTTCTGCCGCTCATAAGGTTAGAGTCCACATAAACAGGGTATGCAGGGTCTGTGACAAGGATAGTATTGTCGTCGCCGAAAATATCCACGATATTTCCGCAATCAGACTTCGCACCGTCATTTATCCTTATCTCGTTTGGAGCAACATCAGCTCCGAAGCTCTTATAATAGCCCGAAACAGCATCACGCAGGAAGTCATAGCCTGCACCGCTGTCCTCGTAGCCCTTGAAGGTCTCCTTTACGCCCATTTCATCGCAGCCCTTCTTCATTGCCTCTATGACAACAGGTGCGATAGGAAGCGTAACATCGCCGATACCCATTCTTATGATATCAGCCTCGGGGTGAGCCTCCTTGAAAGCTGCTATTTTCTTTGCAATATTTATAAAAAGGTAGTTTTTCTCAAGTCTGAGAAAGTTTTCATTCAGCTGCGGCATACAACATTCTCCTTTGCTTTATTGATGAATTCATCGGAAACAGTTCCCTCGAAAACGTACTCGGCAGGACCTGTCATAAGTACAGTTCCGTCCGACTTATAAGTGATACGCAGATCTCCTCCGCGAAGATGCACAAGTACTTCCTCGTCCTGCTTGCAGATGCCGTTGAGAACTGCTGCCACAACTGTAGCGCAGGTACCCGTACCGCAGGCGAAAGTCTCGCCGCTTCCGCGCTCCCAGACGCGCATATTGAGGGTATGGTCGTCGATGACTTCGGCGAACTCCGTATTCACGCGATTGGGGAAGAGATCATGGTTCTCGAAGTGAGGGCCTATCTTTTCAAGGTCAAGCTCTGCTATACCCTCTGTGAAGATAACAGCGTGAGGATTGCCCATAGAAACGCAGGTGATGTCCCACGTTTTGCCGCAAACCTCAACAGGCTGGCTCACAAAGCGGTCAAGATCGCTGTTTACGGGGATATCCTTTGGTACAAGTATAGCCTTGCCCATATCCACAGTAACCAGCTCCACCTTGTCATTTTTCAGATAAAGCTTCAGATATTTTATGCCTGAATTTGTCTCCAGTGTAATGTCAGTCTTATCGGTAAGTCCCATATCATAGACGTATTTGCCGATACAGCGTGTGGCATTGCCGCACATCATAGCCTCAGAGCCGTCTGCATTGAATATCCTCATGCGGAAATCCGCAATATCCGAGGGCATGATGAGTACAAGACCGTCGCCGCCAACGCCCTTGTGCCTGTCGCTGAGGACTACAGAGACCTTTTCGGGCTCGCTGACAGTTTCCTCAAAGCAGTTCACATAGATATAGTCATTGCCGATGCCATGCATTTTTGAAAATTTCATAGTTTTGCTCCCATCGGTGGTGACTCACGGGAGAGAGCAGTAAACAGCGGTGCTAAACAGCTCCTGCGCTGCTAACACACAGAAGCTCCGCCACATTTATTATATACTAACAGCATAGGTATTGTCAATAGCCAATTAGTGATTAGTTGTTAGTGGTTAGTAGGAGAGCCTGTACTCCGGCTCCCGAGCCTTTAGCCATTAGGCGTTAGCTATTAGCCAATGTGTCGCCTTCGGCGAATAATTTAAATAATGTGAGCGTATGCGAACTCTTTCGGCTAATGCCTAACGGCTAAGGGCTAACGGCTTTTAATAAAAAGGGGTGCGATAAACGAATTACCACACCCTTACACTTTTATTTACTTTTTATCAGGCTCAGGCTCGATAACAGGAGCATCTACAGCGTTCTTTCTTACGCTTGCGATACCCTTCTTGCAGCTGTCCTTCTTTACATAGCCTTCGCTGGCGGCTATGATCTCGCCGTTTCTTGCTTTAAGGCGGAATCTGAATTCGCCTGATTTGTCCTTGTAAATCTCGAACTTCGGATTTGTCTCAGTCTGAAATCCTTCTACGGTCTGATCTTCAAGATTAGCCTCGGGAGCATTCTTCATAACGCTTGTGATACCGTTTTTAACGCTTGCGAGTGTATTGTATACCTCTCCGCCTGTAGCGATCACCTCTCCGTTACCAGCCTTAAGGCTGAATGTAAAGCCAGTCTTGGTAGTCTTGATGATAAATTTTCCCATAATTATTTTTCAACACCTTTCAGCAAAATTATTATAAATCGAACTTGCCGCCGATTTTCACCATAATTATAACTGAATTATATCATCTTGTCAATAGATTTTGTTAAATTTCATCAAAATAACGAACAAAAAGTAAATCTGTTCAATTTTTGATAAAAAAGAGCGTACCAATGTACGCTCCTCATCATAATTATTCTGTAATAATAAAGCTTTCGGGCACTGTTTTGCATACTGCCGAAAAATAACCTGCTTTTTCAAGCTTTTCCGCACATATCTCAGCCTGCTCCTCGCTCTCAAAAAGACCGAATACAGCCGAACCGCTGCCCGTCATTACTGCACTGAACGCGTCATTACCGAGCATTACAGACTTTATATCGTCCACTTCTTCAAGCTGTACAGCCTGCTCAAAGAGATTTCCGAACCACTCATAAGCCTTTTCGGGAGCTTTTTCAATAGTCTCCGCAAGCATTTTTGCATTGGGGTAAACAGGCACTGTCAGGGCGTCTATATTCCCGTAAGCCTCAGCTGTGGAAACGCCCTCTTTTCCCTTGGCGATAACGAGTATGTGTCCAGAATAATCGGCGATAGGAGTTATCTTCTCGCCTATTCCCTCAACGAAAGCAGTTCCGCCTGTTAAGAAGAAAGGAACATCTGCGCCAAGCTTTTCGGGAGCTTTCACGCTTTTTCCCGTAAGCTTGCCGAGACAGTACAGAACAGCTGCTGCATCGGTACTGCCGCCGCCCATGCCTGCCTGCGAAGGGATACCCTTTTTAATATGTATACGGCAGCCTAAGTTCATACCATTCTCCTCGAAGAACAGCTTTGCAGCTTTATAGGCGATATTTCGCTCATCACAGGGTATAGGGTCGGAGCTTGCGAACCTTTCGGGCACATCGCAGCTCAGCTCTATGCCTTTCTCAGTAAGCTCCACTGTCACCTCGTCATAAATGCCCACGGTCTGGAATACGCTTTCTATGGCGTGATAGCCATTGGGCAGCTTTCCTGTGACATCAAGAGCAAGATTGACCTTTGCCGCTGTCTTTACCCTCATTTCTTCTCAGCCTCCAGCTTTTTCAGGAACTTCTCGATACGTCTGATAGCTTCCATAAGATGCTTCAGCGAATAAGCGTAGGAAATACGCATATAACCCTCGCCGCTCTCACCGAACGCACTTCCCGGAACTGCCGCAACTCTGTCCTCAAAGAGCAGTCTTTCGCAGAATTCCTCACTGGTCATGCCTGTACTCTTTATGCACGGGAACACGTAGAATGCGCCCTCGGGGTTGAAGCAGGTAAGTCCGAGACGGTTGAATTCGCCCACAAGATAGCGGCGGCGGATATTGTACTCGTCCACCATTTTCTCTACCTCTTTATCACAGGCAGTAAGTGCCTCAACTGCCGCATTCTGGCTTATGAAAGGGCTGCACATGATACCGTACTGATGTATCTTTGATATCTGGGATATTATAGGCTCGGGAGCTGTTACATAGCCAAGTCTCCAGCCTGTCATGGCATAAGCTTTTGAGAAGCCGTTAACGTAGATAGTACGCTCTCTCATGCCCTCAAGCTCGATTATGGAGAAATGCTTTCTGCCATAGGTGAGCTCGGAGTATATCTCGTCACTGAGCACCATTATATTGGTATCACGGAGAAAATCCGCAATAGGCTCCAGATCCTCTTTTGTCATTACCGCACCCGTAGGATTATTCGGAAAAGGCAGTATCAAAAGCTTTGTGCGTTCTGTGACCTTATCCTTGAAGTCATCGAGAGTGAGCTTGAAGTTGTTCTCGATACGTGTGGGAACAGACACAGGAACGCCGCCTGCAAGCTCTACCAGCGGCGCATAACAGACGAAGCAGGGCTCTACAACAAGCACCTCGTCACCGGGGTCAAGGAGACCTCTGATAGCAAGGTCTATAGCCTCAGAACCGCCGACCGTAACGATCACTTCCTTGTCGGGATCATATTTTACGCCATGCTTTTTCTCAATGTGTGCTGAAATAGTATTTCTCAGAGAAGCAAGTCCCTTGTTAGGTCCGTAGATGATATGCTTTCTTTCAAGCACCTGTATAGCGGCTTTTCTGATAGCCCAGGGTGTATTGAAGTCAGGCTCGCCCACTCCGAGAGATATAACGTCGTCCATAGTGCCTGCAATATCGAAGAATTTACGTATCCCAGACGGTTTGATGTCCTTTATCTTGTTTGAAAGGACTTTATCGTAATCTATCACGATCAGCCGAGTCCCCTTTCATCAGGCTCTTCACCGTCAATGAAGATGCCTTTTTCCTTGTATTTTTTCAGAATAAAGTGTGTGGAAGTCGAAAGTATGCCGTCAATAGTAGCAAGTCTCTCAGATACGAAGAATGCAACGTCCTTGAGGTCGTTGCCCTTTACCTCAACAGCAAGGTCATAAGCACCCGATGACATAAGGCTTACGCTCTCCACCTCGTCGTACATCATGATAGTCTTTGCAATGTCGTCAAATCCGCAGTCGCGCTGTGGTGTAACTTTAAGCTCGATAGTTGCATAAACAGTTGACTTGTCGTAGAGGTCGTCGTCAACGATAACGCTGTAACCCTTGATGACTCCGCTCTTTTCAAGTTTTTCTATCTCTGCTGCGGCTGCTTCTGCGGATATGCCCAGCATCTCACCCAATGCCGCATTGGAAATACGTGCATTCTGCTGTAATATTTTTACAATGTCTTTCATAATATCAGTTCCTTTCATTTAATAAAAACCGTCAGCCGTTAGCCATGAGTCCTTAGCCGAAAGTGTTCGCTTAGGCTCACATTATTTAAATTATTCGCCGAAGGCGACACATTGGCTAACAGCTAAGGGCTAAAGGCTAATGGCTCGGAACGCCGAGGGCGGCGTTCCCTACGGGCTAACGGCTATATCAATACTCCACGTATTCGCCCTGCTTATAGCCGTAGTAATCAAGTACATCGTCCCATGTCTTGCCGACATAGTTCGTATAGCCGTATCCGAAATCGGTATCGCCGACATATTTTTTGTCGCGTTCTGTATCCCAGCAATAGATCTTTGATACGCTGAAACCGTTGTATTCCATAACATACTCTATGTCGCCGTGTTTGGGCGTCTCCCAGTCTTCTCCCTCTGTGATAGCCGTAAAAGGCGTATCCTTGCTCCATTTGCCGTAGAGATATACGGGAATATCATTTTCACCGCGATTATACTCCCATGCGATTGCCGCAGCAAGGTCGCAGGATTCCACTGCATCAATATCATCAAAGTCTATTCCCTGCGGTTCTTCGCGTGTTGTGTTGTAATTGCCGTTTCCGTAGCTGTAATTGCTGTTATTATCCTTTTCAAGCTTGATATTGGTATATTCACCGTACTCAAAGCCGAACTTTTCAAGGACTTTCTTCCACTTCATATCTCTGATATCGTCAGCGTCCTCGATATCGCCGTAAACACCGACTTTGTCCTTTCGGGAAGTGCCTTCGCAGCATATGATTGCTTTTGGCTGACCATTATCATCGGGAATGACTATATACTCAAGACCGTTTGCCTCTGTATAATAATCTTTGACCTTCTCGCCGAACTCTCCCTCGCCTACCTTTGTGTAGACGATATCATTAGCTATCTTCTGTTCAACGTCAGTAAGAACACACATAACAGATTGATACAGCGTCTTTGCCTTGATATTTGCGGAAACCTGCTTGCTCTTCTCAACGTAGCCGCTCATTCCCAGCGTCAGCTCGTCAAGTACGTCTCCGCCTTTTTTATCTTTTTTAGTAGTTTCCTCTTCCTCAGCTTCTGTTGCTTCTGTAGTTTTCTCAGCCTTTGACGACTTTTCATCTGACTTGCTGCCCTCTTTGCCGCAGCCGAATGAAGATGCCGCAGTAAGAATTGCCAGACTCAGCAATAATACTCTTTTTGCTTTCATAATATATCCCCCGTTATGTTATGTCAATGAAATATGGCTTTCTCTTTTTGAAGTAAGCAAGCTTTGTGAAGCCTGCCGCTCGCGCTATCTCTATCCCGTCAGCGCAGTTGGCGGCTATATCCTCGACTGTATGGGAGTCCGAGCCTATAGTGACTATCTCGCCGCCCATATCGCGGAAAAGCTTTACATATTTAAGATTTGGGAAGCAGTCCCCGAAGCCCTGTCTTATACCTGATGTGTTTATCTCTATGCCCTTGCCGTTTTGGGCAAGATCACGGAAGATATCCGCGATAATATCGTCATATCGGCTTATATCGGCATTTATGCCGTTTCTCTGCTTCATGTAGCGCAGACAGTAGGTAATATGGCCGAAAACGTCAAAGAGATCAGTCCTGCTGACTTCATAGGCTTCCTTGAAATAACGCTCCAGCAGGTCGTATATCTCATCCATGGTCATTTTTTCGTAGTCTATGAAGTAGAAATCCTGCTCGCCCCTGACCTGATGCACCGAACCTATGATGAAATCGACTCTTTTGTCGGCATTGACTATCTTTGCCGCTTCTGTATCAAGTATTATCTGTCCCAGTTCCACGCCGCAGATAAGGTTGAGCTTTCCTGCCCACTTCTCTTTCAGCGCAGTCACCGCAGATACGGAGTTCTCAAAGTCGGCAGCATAATCGAAGCTTTCGCGCAGATACCATTCGTTCTCGGAATAGTGCTCCTTTTTATACCAGCCGTTGCACTCACAGTGGTCGGTAATAGCATAGGCAGCAAGTCCAAGCTCCGCCGCTCGCTTGATACATTTATTTATATCAGCCTCGGAGTCAACCGAAAACTGCGTATGTGTGTGGCAGTCCATAAGCTTCATGGTATCACCTCTTTTTTGATATTCTAATATTATAACATATAATTTTTGAAATAGCAACAGACGCGGAGAAATATTTGCCTTGCAATGAATTATAGTGCTTCCTTAGAACTAAGAACTAAAAGCTAAGAATTGTAGGGGCGGATATTATCCGCCCGAGCATTACAGTCCAAATAACATGAACGCATTGCGCGTCCGCAAGCATACAACATCAATCACGTAGCGAACGGCAGAGCGTTGCTTATGCGTAATTGACGGACGACCAATGGTCGTCCCTACACATAGTTACAACATACATAAGAGTTATGGAGCACACGGGCGAACGGAACTCGCCCCTGCAATTATGAATTATGCATTATGAATTATGAATTAAATCCGCCGCCCTACAGGCTAAAGGCTAACGGCTCGGGAGCCCGAGGGCGGGCTCCCCTACACTAATCACTATGCACTAACAACTAATCACTGAAAATATTTTCCCGTGGCTGTTGCTTTTTCGGAATATGTGTGTTATAATTATATCAATCATTCGGGATACACCGAATAACAATAAAACGGAGGTTTTGATCATGAGAGCAGTTGTAACTGTTATAGGTAAGGATACTGTGGGAATTCTCCACAAGGTAAGCGGTATCTGCGCTGAGTACAATGTTAACGTAATAGAGGTAACACAGAGCGTTCTTCAGGATATGTTCGCTATGATAATGCTGGTTGATATATCAGCTATCAAGGGCGATTTCTCTGAGCTTGTAGAAAGAATGAACACCCTCGGTACTGAGCTTGGTCTCTCTATCCACACAATGCACGAGGACATATTCAACTCAATGCACAGTATCTGATGAAAGGAAGTAAGCTCAATGCTTAATGTATATAATATACTTGAAACTATCCGCATGATACAGGATGAGTGCCTTGATATCCGTACTATCACTATGGGTATCTCTCTCCTTGACTGTATCGACACGGATATTGATAAAGCCTGCGAAAAGGTCTACAATAAAATAGTATCAAAGGCAGGAAATCTCGTTGCTGTCGGTCAGCAGATAGAGACTGAGTACGGTATACCGATCGTAAACAAGCGTATCTCGGTAACTCCTATCGCTATGCTTGCAGCTGCCTGTCCCAACAGTGATACTGTAAAGTTCGCAAAAACGCTCCAGAGAGCAGCTGATACCTGCGGCGTAAACTTCATAGGCGGATATTCCGCACTTGTACACAAGGGCTTCAGCGCAGGAGATATGGCACTTATCAAGTCTATCCCCGAGGCTCTCGACGTTACACAGAACATCTGCTCATCTGTAAATATAGGCTCTACAAAGTCGGGTATAAATATGGACGCTGTAAAGCTCATGGGTCAGATAGTCAAGGAAACTGCAATAAAGACCGCAGACCGCGACTGTATAGGCCCTGCAAAGCTCGTTGTATTCTGCAATGCTGTCGAGGATAACCCATTCATGGCAGGTGCTTTCCACGGTGTGGGCGAGCCTGACTGCGAGATACACGTCGGCGTATCAGGTCCGGGAGTTGTCCGCGCAGCTCTTACAAAGTACCCTGACGCTTCAATAAACGAAATTGCAGATATAATCAAAAAGACTGCATTCAAGATAACACGTATGGGTCAGCTTGTCGGCGCAAGAGCTTCCGAGCTTCTCGGCGTACCTTTCGGTATCGTTGACCTGTCACTTGCTCCTACACCTGCTATCGGCGACAGTGTTGCTCATATCCTCGAGGAAATGGGACTGGAAATGTGCGGTACTCACGGTACTACAGCCTGCCTCGCAATGCTCAACGATGCAGTAAAGAAAGGCGGCGTAATGGCTTCTTCTACAGTCGGCGGACTCTCAGGTGCATTTATCCCTGTATCAGAGGACGCAGGCATGATAGATGCTGCTGTTGCAGGAGTACTCAGTCTTGAAAAGCTCGAAGCTATGACAGCTGTTTGCTCTGTAGGACTTGATATGATAGTAGTTCCCGGCGAGATAACTCCCGAGACTATCTCTGCTATCATTGCGGACGAAGCTGCTATCGGTATGGTAAACTCAAAGACAACTGCTGTACGTCTTATCCCTGCTATCGGCAAGAAAGAGGGAGATACCCTCGAATTCGGCGGACTCCTCGGAAGCGGTCCTGTTATGCCTATACGCGAGAAGTCGCCTGCTAAGTTCATCAACCGCGGCGGACGTATCCCTGCACCTATGCAGAGCCTGAAGAATTAGTAAGCAGAAATAAGTAATTAGTGAGTAGGGAACGCCGCCCTCGGCGTTCCGCAACTGTAGGGGCGGATATTATCCGCCCTTTTCAATTATCGAGCTGAACCAGCGTGTCCCAATAATGTGAGTCCATACAATTCGTTCATTTTATTTACATCGTGAGGCACACACAGACGCGCAATGCGCGTCCCTACAATTCCTAATTCCGCATTCCGAATTAAATCCGCCGCCCATACAATTATGAATTATGCATTATGAATTAAACAGGAGGTGCTACTATGGATATCCGCAATATACCTACACTTTTCGGACTCCCCGAAGCTGACGAACTGACCGAGCTCAATGCAGGTCACATAAACCGAACCTTTCTTGCTGTCTGCGGCGGTGAGAAATACGTGCTGCAATCCCTGAACAGGACTGTTTTTCGTGCTCCCGAAGCCGTTATGGACAACATAAGCCGCATCGAAAATGCTTTTGCGAAAGTCAGCGGCTGTGATATTGCCGTCCCGCATTTTATCGCCTATGGCGATAAAAACTACGCGGTCGCTGACGGCGAAGTATGGCGCATCTACAGGTATATCACAGCGACCGCAGAAGCCGCGGCTGAACCCGCGGCTGCGGGACGGGCATTCGGCACTTTCATCAGGATTATGGACGGCAGCAAACTCAACAGCACTCCTGCTATCGAAAGATTTCACGATTTTGACGGATATTTCGCTGTTCTTGCTTCAAAAACCGGTATAGACAGAAGCGTTATGGTGACTCTTGACAAACTCCGCCATACGCTGGAACAGGTGTTCGGCAGTTCACTGCAAAAGCGCATCATACACGGCGATGCAAAGGCGGATAATATCATAATCTCTGAGAAAATGACCATAATAGACCTTGACACAGTCATGTACGGCTATGCAGCCATTGATTACGGCGACCTTGTGCGCTCTGTCTGCAAAAACGGTATCACTGACCTGTCTGCTGTCCGCCATATAACCGCAGGCTTCGCTCAGGGACTTGGCGGCATACTCTCAGATGATGAGGTGAACTCGCTGTATTACGGCATTTTATGGCTCACAGGTGAGCTTGCTGTACGCTATCTCATCGACTGCAAAAGCGAAAACAAGTACTTCCGCGGCAAGACCTCTGCGGACTGTCTCGACCGTGCAGAGCAGCTTCTCAGCCAGCTGAAACAGTTCACGGAACACGGTGCAGAGCTGACGGAGATAATACATTCAGCCTTTGCCTGAACTGTAACTGTTGATTTACTTTGAAAAATATGATATAATCATAGTGACATAAATGCTCGGACAAGCAGATATCACAGCCGTAAAGGGGGCGCGGTCATGGAGATAATTCTTGTTATATTGGTAGTATCGGTGCTTGCTGTTATCTTAGGCGTAAAGTTAGTGTGGCTGCTATTCGGCTTTGCTGCCCTTATCGGACTTGCATTTGCAGTCTCTATGATACTCCTTACTGTATTCTTCGTGAGACTGCTCTTCACTAAAAAGCACACAGCTTCTTTTTCAAGGATAGACAAAAGTCCGCGAAGCAAATTCAATGTGGCATACTACATCGTTGACGGCACGGAATACCCCAATATCTTCCCCGAGGAAGGCTTTCTGCAAAACAAACTCTACCCAAGTGACAAGAAACACAC
This sequence comes from Ruminococcus sp., assembly GCF_016283395.1. The sequence continues at coordinate 45,456 of NZ_JAEEMU010000036.1, read as the reverse complement.
TGTTTTTCTCACAAGAAACAAGAAATACGTTTATGATAAATTCGCCTGCACTACCTGTACTATAGGCTTTTTACTGAGTATAGCTTCTATAATAGCAGGCATTCTCATATTCCCAAATGTCTAAGGAGGAAATAATGGACGAACACATCTGCGGCACTCACGGAGTGCATAACGAAATCGTTGACAAGGTCTCAAAGGTCATGCCCGATGAAGCTGTACTTTATGAAGCTGCGGAGCTTCTGAAAGTATTCGGCGATGCTACAAGGATAAGGATAATATTCGTACTCTGCCAGAGTGAAATGTGCGTCTGTGATATCGCAAGGCTGCTCAATATGACACAGTCCGCTATATCCCACCAGCTGAGAGTGCTGAAACAGGCTCGCCTTGTCAGCTCAAGACGTGAGGGCAAGACTATCTACTACTCCCTCTGCGACGATCATGTAAAGACTATCTTCTATCACGCAATGGAACACGTTATGGAGTGAGCTGCTGCATGAGATATTTTGATTTTCACACCCACGCATTCACAGATACCCTCGCAGAACGCGCTATGTCGGGACTTTCCAAGACAAGCGGCATAACTCCCGCAACTGACGGCACTTTGGACGGACTGCGCAGAAAAATGGCTGAGAACGGCATAGACCGCGCTATGCTCCTTCCTGTAGCCACAAAGCCCTCACAGCAGACTGCTATCAACAACTGGGCGGCTGAGATAATGGGCGGCGGTATCTACTGCTGCGGAACTGTCCACCCTGACGCTGAGGATGCTGTTGCAGAGGTGGAGCGTATAAAGTCTCTGGGACTCTACGGCGTTAAGTTCCATTCGGAATATCAGCAATTCTGTCCACATGAGGAGAGAATGTTCCCCATATACGAGAAAATAGCCGAGTTTGGACTTATAGCCGTTTTCCACGGTGGCTGGGATCCGTACTCAGAGGATATAATAAGAGCAACTCCCCAGAGCTTTGCGGCTTTAGCTGAGACTTTCCCGAAGCTTACCATAGTTGCTGCACATCTTGGCGGCATGAAGCTCTGGGACGACATTGAAAAATACACAGCTGGCAAATTCGACAATCTTTGGTTCGATGTGGGAGTTATCTCACGATATATCGAGGACGAACAGCTCCTGCGCATAATACGTATGCAGGGCGCAGACAAAGTCCTCTTCGGAAGCGACTGCCCGTGGGACGAGCCTGCAAACGAGATATCCATGATAAACAGACTCCCCCTCACTGACGAGGAAAAGGAGCTTATCTTCTACCGCAATGCCGAAAAACTCCTCGGGATATAGTGTAGTGGCTGGCATCCCCGACAGCACGAGTTTTTAGTTGTTAGTGCATAGTAAGTTTAGCGTGTAGGGACGTCCATTGGTCGTCCGCCAATAACCGTAAAACCATAAACGACACATTGTAGGGGCGAGTTCCGCTCGCCCGTGTATAAATGTGCTGTAAGCGATGTACGAGTAAGTACGTTCATAATAGTGAGCGAGTTTACGAGCGACAACGTGGTTAGCCAGCGCGGGCTCCGCGCCGAGTTTACGAGCGACAACGTGGTTAACCAGCGCGGACTCCGCGCCGAGCTTGCAAGTGACAACGTGGAAGCGGTCGAGCTGGCTCAACTCGCAAAAGAAAAAGCTTATGTACCCCTACATAAGCTTTAGTTATTCATGAACTAATATACGAAATAATGTTTACCCCAACTTGCGGAAGTCTCCCCAGACTTGCCGCATTTTTTATGTACGTGAAGCTCTCTGTTTTACCCCGAGCTTCTATCCCTATCTTGGTAGATGATGAATGGATCTCCTCCCCCGTCCCCTTTTGCGGGAGCCGGAGATCATTGCCGCTCCGAGAGCAGCTTTATTATTCCCCCCGAAAGTTTATCCATTTCAGTTCTGCGGTGTTGAAGCCGCAGCATTATTTGCAGACTCATCTATGTTAACATCTATGAGGAGTCCGCCGTCCTTGCCTGTTACCTTAGGCATTACGCCGTCCCATTTCTGGATCTGCTCATAAGCAATTACCTTGCTTGAAAGTGACTCTTCAAGGAGCTTGTTTGCGTCAGCCTGAGCCTGTGCCTGAGCGAGTATTGCCTCTGCCTCGGCATTTGCTGCAATGACCTTCTTTTCTGCCTCAGTCTTTGCAACGACCTTAGCCTGCTCCTGTTCGGTCTTTGTCTTGAGCAGGTTCTGTTCAGCCACCTGCTTTGCTTCGATAGCATTGTTGAATTCTTCTGTGAAGTCAAAGTTTACGATATTGAATTTCTCGATATAGATACCATAAATATTGAGCTTTTCGTCAAGAGCGGTCTTTACCTCGGTACTTACTGCCTCACGCTCTGTAATGAGCTGCTCTGCATTGTACTTTGCGGTAGCTGACTTCATGCACTCCTGAACTACGGGAGATACAAGGATAGTGCTGTATTCAAGACCTACATTCTTGTACATATCAGGTGATTTGTCGGAAACAAGTCTGTAGTTAACAGCGATCTCACTGTTTACAGTCTGAAGGTCACGGGATACAGCTGTTGCTGTAGCGTTGAACACCTGTATCTTGTTTGACAGATTCTCTACCTGCTGTACGAATGGTGCTTTGAGGTGAAATCCCTCAGAAAGCGGAGTCGATGAGACCTCTCCAAGTGTAAGAACTACACCTGTATTACCTGCGGGCACTATAGTAAACGAATTTGCAGCTAAAAGAATTGCTGCAAGACCTATAACAGCCCACTTTACGCCCTTGAAGCTTGGCTTCTTAGGAACATTTCTATTGATCTCTCTTACATCTATTGGCATAATAATTCTCCTTTAAACAACATTTACTGGTGTGTTATATAATATTTTCCTTCATCTGTTACTGATATGACATTCCGTCTTACCAGTCTGAGAGTAATGAACGGGAAACTGTAAGGATTTAGCAATCCTATCTCGTCAAGTCTCTTCGCAGTATCAGGTGAATATGCATTTACTTTCATAAGTGATCTCATTATCCGTTTTTTCCTTATTAAGAATACAGGTGGTACGAATACTGCCATAATAATTCCCCCTTACAGCAGTTTTTATGCTTTAATTCTTGTTAAGATAATACTTTCCGTCCTCTGTAGCTGAGATAACGTTGTCGTACAGAAGCTCAAAGGCAGCGTCTGGATTGTAGATGCCCAGCTCATCAAAGGACTTTGCAGTGTCTGCCGAATAAGCCTTTGATACTTCAAATAACTTTATGATCTTCTTTTTGCTCATTAGTAATGCTGTTACAACATTCATTATTAAAACCTCCCTTTGATCCTTATATCATGTAAGATGTGTCCGTTCTTTACTTTTCTTCAAAAATGACCTCAAGCCCCTTTTCCATTTCAGTCCTCAGACAACCGCTCCTGTACCCCATAACCATGACATACATGGCTTTTCGGAGCTTGTCAATGTCCTTGACTTCCTTGGAATAATCCGCTAACTCACGGGATACCAGAGTCTTTATATGCTCGGTATCGAACGCCCCCTCGTCCTCTGCTGTGAAGATTATTCTGCAAAGGATATTATAAAGCAAGATATCCTCTATAATATCATCTGAAGTATCTTCAACATCACCGTTTATATAACTCATAAGGTTTGCAATGTCCTCCAGCTTCATAGCCTTTCTAAGCATATTGATAAGGATTATTCTTATTATCTGCTTTTCGGAATACTTTTTACCCTTTGTAGCAGATACCCAGCCGCGCTTAATCCAGTTCTGGATAGTAGTGCCTTCAAGCCCTGTGAGCTTGGACAGCTGAGAAAGTGTAAGTCCTCCCGTAGCTTCAAGGACAGGTGATATCATGGTAAAAGCAGATTCACGAGCCTGCTCTGAATATTTCATTGTTGTTCCTGGAATGTATCTGTTGTTCATAGTCTTCATCTCCTCTCTGACGATGATATGATTATATCACAAGTTCACGTGAACCGCAAATCTTATCCTGCGATGTTTTGGGCTGTTTTTCAGAATTTTTTGTTATTTATCATTGTTTTTCATGCGTTTTCAGCTTTTTTCAAGCTTTTTCACAGCAATTCATCCTCTCAGCATATATCGTTTTTTCTCTTCATTATTATATATGTACAAACCAAGCCCGTTCTTTTCTACGTCACATACAGTAAAAAACGATAAATCTTTTTCCCTGAACGTTGATTTGTTTAAAAAAATATGGTATAATAACAGTAAGCCGTTAGCCATTGGCTATTAGCCTTCAGGAAACGGCTGAGCCGTTATATTATGCAGCACTCATTACTGCCGCACAAAATATCAAAAGCTAAAGGCTGACGGCTGAATTCAAGGAGGTCAATATGAAATATACTCAAGGTCAGTATATAATTGCTGACAAAACCGCAATCGCCCGTGAGATATACAGCTTCACTATCTCATGTCCCGAAGTGGCGGCTGTTGCCTGTCCGGGACAGTTCGTTCACATAAGAGCAAAGGGCTATACTCTCCGCAGACCTATTTCAATATGCGGTATCGACAAGGAAAAAGGCACTCTGCGCATTGTATTTGAAATAAGAGGAGAAGGAACTGCTGAGATTGCAAAGCTCAACAAAGGCGACCTCATAGATATGCTCGCCCCTCTCGGACACGGATTCACTGTTGAACCTTCTTATAATAAAGTAGTACTTATCGGCGGCGGCATCGGAACTCCTCCTATGCTTCCCCTTGCAAAAGCTTACGGCGATAAAGCCGTTGCAATAAGCGGTTTCAGAAATGCTTCCGCAGTTATATTACAGGATGACTTCCGCAAAACGGGCGCAGAAACTATCCTCTGCACCGATGACGGCTCGGCAGGTATCCACGGCTTCGTAACACAGCCCCTGAAGGAGCTTGCTGAAAAAGGCGGCATCGACGCAGTATATGCCTGCGGACCTATGCCAATGCTCAAGGGCGTAGCTGCTATATGCAAGGAAAACGGTATATTCTGCCAGATATCTCTTGAAGAGCGTATGGCTTGCGGTATCGGTGCGTGTCTTGGCTGTGCCTGCCGCACTGTAAGGAATGACGAGGAATACTTCGCTCATGTCTGCAAGGACGGTCCTGTATTCAATGCTGAGGAGGTGCTCTGGTAATGGCTGATCTTTCCGTAAAAGTCTGCGGCGTAGACTTCAAAAATCCAATAATACCTGCCTCGGGCGTATTCGGCTACGGCAGAGAATACGAGGAGCTCTTCCCGCTCAATAAGCTTGGCGGTATCGCCACAAAGGGCACTACTCTCCACCTGCGTACAGGCAATATCGCTCCGAGAATTGCGGAAACCCCCTCGGGTATGCTCAATTCCGTAGGTCTCCAGAACCCTGGTATCGACCACTTCATCGAGACCGAGCTCCCCTACCTGCTCACAAAGGATCTTGTAGTTCTTGCGAATATCGCAGGCTCTACTCCCGATGAGTGCGCAGAGGTAGCCGCAAAGCTGGAAGATACCGATGTGCACATGATAGAGCTGAATATCTCCTGCCCTAACGTAAAGCAGGGCGGTGCAGCATTCGGCACAAGCTGCGAAATGGCAGCCGAGGTAACAAAGAGAGTCCGCGCAGTTACAAAAAAGCCTCTCGTGGTAAAGCTCTCACCGAATGTTACCAGCATAGCGGATATCGCTAAATCTGTGGAAGCCGCAGGTGCTGACGCAGTTTCACTTATAAATACTCTCCTCGGCATGAGGATAGATATAAACACAGGCAGACCCATACTTCATAATAATGTAGGCGGTATGAGCGGTCCTGCTGTATTCCCTATAGCTGTACGCATGGTATGGCAGGTAGCAAACGCCGTAAATATACCTGTTATCGGTATGGGCGGCGTATCCTCGGGACGTGACGCTATCGAGCTCATGATGGCAGGAGCTTCCGCAGTACAGGTTGGCGCAGCTATATTCACAGACCCATATGCTCCCGTAAAGATAGTGGAAGAGATGAACGAATGGCTTGACAGCAAGGGCATATCTTCCGTCAAGGACATAATCGGCACAGTTAAGCCGTGGTAAGCAGCGTGACGCTGCACCCTTGCCACGTTGACGCTCGTAAACTCGCTCACTATTAACAATGCCGATAATCGTATATCGCTTACAGCACTGTAATTCTGCTGAGCCAATGAGCGGATATGAGCCATTAGCCGTTAGCTGTTAGCCCATTGTAGGGGACGGCGTCCTCGACGTCCCGTGTAATTCTCCGCCATTTCGCGGAATACGTTTCATACAGGTAAAAGGAACATAAGATGATTATAATGTCAGTTGACTTCGGCGATGCAAGAACAGGCATTGCAGTCTGCGGAAAAAGCGAAATGATAGCTTCTCCCGTAACTGTCATCGCCGAAAAGGACTTCACAAAATGTATTGAAAAAACCGCCGCTCTTGCAAAAGAGCAGCGCGCTGAACAGATAGTCGTGGGCTATCCTATGAATATGAACGGAACAGTCGGCGAAAGAGCTGAAAAATGCAAGCTTTTCGCCGAAGAGCTTGAAAAGCTCACAGGCTGTCCCGTAAAGCTCTGGGACGAACGCTGCACTACTGTCTCAGCTCACAACGCGCTTAACGTTACGAATACACGCGGCAAAAAGCGCAAGGCTGTTGTTGACGCAGTCGCAGCAGTCCTTATCCTCGAAAGCTACCTTGGATTCAGGCGAAATTCAGGTGAAGCTACATAATAACGGATTTTATATCCTCAAGCAGATTCCCTGCGGCTTTAAGTGTTTTTCCAGCATCACGCTTTATGCTCATTTTCTTCATAGGGCGCGCATTTGAAAAAGCATAACAGGCAAATCCAACTATTGCTCCCGCAGCAGCACCTTTGGCAAGTGACATAATGTTCATTTCATTAAACTCCGTATTTTATTATCCGCATTGCGGACAATAGTATTATCTGAAAAAACGAGTAAACTATTCTGTTTATAAAAAGGAGGCTCACATGAAAAAATTACTTATCACTTTGGTCATGATAACAGGTCTATTATCAATGTACAGCTGTTCAGGCAAACAAAACAGCCAGTCAGATAACACTGCATCAACAACACGACCGGCAGAAGAGACCACGACTGATGCCGAATCAGCCGAGCCCACAACCAAGACCCAGAGCAAGAAAGATCCTGATTTTTTCACCTATAACTATGTTCACGGTGAAGAAGGATATTTCAACCTTTTAAGCGAAACACCCGAATTCAAAACAAAATCATACGAAAAAGCTGCTTGCTGGGCTTATGCAGCCGCTTCTGCTTTTGAGACAAGCTATGCCGTCAGAACAGGCAGCAGCATATCAGTTGATCCCAATAGTATAATCAATACTGTATGGGACACAAACAAGTCAGAAGGATTTATCAAAAAGGTCGATGCTCTCAACGCAGAAATGGGCGGAAACGCCTGGATAGTAACAGAAACTCTGTCACGCGGCTTCGGAGATATCACTCTTGAAAGTGCTGTTATCCTTACGGATAAGGGCAGAGATGCCTTAAAGGAGGCTCTCCGTTCAAGAGGCGGTGTTTATGCAAATATCCCCGAAAGCAATGACAAGAAGGAATGGTACGGCGATTATATCACCATGAACGATCCAAGAGGCGGTACTCCCAGTCACCCTATCACTATCATCGGCTGGGACGACAACTTCCCGAAGAACTACTTCGACGAAAAAGCTTCTCAGGATGGTGCATGGATAGCATATAACAGCACCGAAGGTCTGCTTGGCTCATATTTTTATGTTTCCTATGATACTCCGCTGAATGATATCGTAAGCTTCAGAGTTGCCGATAAGTATTCCTCTGTTCTCAGCCATGACGTTGGAAACGAGAATGACAGATACATAAAGCGCGGCGATGAGACTACTGTTGCAAACGTTTTCCACGGCGCAGGAAGGCTTTCCGCTGTAGGAACATATAATGACTTTGATGAGGCACAGGACATAAAGATCGAGATATACGACAGCAGCTTCAAGACGCTGATGTATTCTCAGGACGCAACTCTCAACTACCACGGCTATCAGACTATTGACCTTGATAACCCTGTAAATGTTGCGGACTACGCAATAGTCATCACCTACACAAAGGGCGCACCTGTTGAGGGCGAAACTATAAACAATGATACATACGACTATGTTACTTCCTGCGGCAGCGGTCAGTCCTATGTATTCTTAGGCGACTGGAAAAACAAGGCTTCTATCTTCCACGCTGTAGAAGTACCCGAAGGCGAAGAGGAAGCTCCTGCTGTAGATCATACCTACGATTATATCAAAGACATTAAGGATATGAGCGACGGCAACATCAAAGAAGCCCTCGGCATAGACTTTACGCCTAATAACTGCTGTATAAAGGCACTTTACACATATTAATATATTCAGAGGAGACCTATGCAAAACCTTAATATAGTCCTCGTAGAACCTCAGATACCGCAGAATACGGGAAATATCTCCCGAACCTGCGCCGTTACGGGAGCAAGACTACATCTTGTACGTCCCCTCGGATTCGAGGTAAGCGACAAGCACCTGAAACGTGCAGGGCTTGACTACTGGGACAAGCTTGACATCACATATTACGACAGCTTAGCGGATTTTTTCGAAAAGAACAAGGACGGTCACTTCTTCTACTTCACTACAAAGGGACTTAATGTCCATAGTGATGCGGAATATCCCGACAATGCCTATCTTGTTTTCGGACGTGAGGACAAGGGACTTCCCGAAGAGCTTCTTCACGAAAATCCCGACAGCTGTGTAAGGATACCTATGCGCAATGAGCTGCGCAGTCTCAATCTTTCAAATTCAGTGGCAATAGCCGTGTATGAGGTACTGAGGCAATGGGATTATCCCGACTTATCCCGTGAGGGAAAACTGACAAAATACCAATGGTAAAAGGAGAAACAAAAAATGTCAAAGATCGCATTACTTACAGATTCATGCTGCGACCTTCCAAAGGAGATAATTGATGAGCTGGGAATAAAAGTTATTCCCTTCACCCTTACTTTAGGCGGCGAAAGCTTCAGAGAGATATACGACAAGTCTACAAAAGAAGTATACGAGCTTATGGAGAATACCGACGAGATACCCAAGCACTCACAGATATCTCCCGTTACATTTGAAGAGACATACAAGGAGCTTTACGATCAGGGTTATACTGATATTATCAGCGTTTCCATAAACTCTCAGGGCTCGGGTACTTACAATAACTCTATCATCGGCAAAAATGACTTTTTCGAGAATAATCCCGATGCACAAGGCAAGCTCAACATCTTCAACATCGACTCAAAGTGCTATACTCTTTACTACGGCTATCCTGTAATGGAAGCCGCTAAGAAGATACACCGCGGTGCAGAGGTGGAAGAGATAATCGCTTATCTTGAGGACTGGTTCAACGTTAGCGGGGTATATGCAGTACCTTACACCCTCAAGTACGCTAAAAAATCGGGACGTATCTCCGCTGCAAAGGCTTTTGCAGGCGAGCTTCTCGGACTCAAGCCCGTTATACTCTTTGCTGACGGTACCACAACTACCGTTGACAAGATAAGAGGCGAAAAGAATATCGTTCCCAAGCTGGCAGAGATAGTCGAGAAGAATATGACTCCGCAGACACCATACATCATGGTACACGGCAAGGATGATACCCTCGCAAAGGAAGTCGAGAAAGAGATAGCTAAAAAGACAGGCAAGAAGGCTGAGATGTTCGGCAACATCGGTGCAGTCGTATCTGCAAATATCGGTCCCGAGCTTGTCGCAGTTGTCGTAAGAAGAAAGAATAAGTAATAACACAGAGCTTATTATTATACTGATACAGAAGATTATATGATGATTATTGAGAGAACCCCTTTTGAAAAAGGGGCTTCTCTCAAACTCTCTCCCGAAAACTTCTGTTTTTATTTTTTCCGTATAGGACGCGACCTGTATATTACAGGTTTTTTTATTGCTTGTTCGCGCCCTATACGAAAAAATCAGATAAAAGTCTTTGGAAAGGGGTTCGGGGGAAACCCTTTCCTCAGAAAGGGTTCCCCCGAGTAATAACTATAAACCTCTATATGAGTATCATAACAAGCCCTGCCTTTTTGGCTGTATTTCGTAATGTCAAAGGGCTTTTACATCGTTTTCGCCCGTTTGTAAACGTCTTTTTTCATATTTTTCAGCACTTGTAAAAACAGATTGGTAGCAAATTTTTCCGCGGACTGATATACTGGTGTCAGTCAAGAGAAAAAAACGAAGGAGAAAAAAATGGAGATCGGAAATCAAATCAAAAAGAACAGAAACAAATTAAAATGGTCACAGGAACTGCTGGCAGAAAAAGCTTATGTCAGCCGCCAGACTATTTCAAACTGGGAAAACGGTAAAAGCTATCCCGATATCCACAGTCTTCTCATTCTCGGAAACCTTTTCAATATATCTCTTGACGAATTAGTAAAAGGAGATGTTGAAACTATGAAAAACGAAATCAACAAAAGTGAAGTAAAAAAATTCAATTCAATGGCATGGCTTCTTACTGCAATGTACATTATAATGGTAGTAACGCCGATTCCGCTGGTAAAGTATCTGGGCTGGATAGGCGGAGCAATATGGGGAGTGATCGTTGCAATTGCCATAATTACAGCGATCAAGGTCGAGAAAATGAAGAAAGCCAACAATATCCAGACATACAAGGAAATTGCCGCTTTTATGGAAGGTAAGCCCCTTGATGAGATATCAGCCGACCGAATAAAAACTGCCAACAAAACTGCCATAAAGTTCATGTATGGCGTTATTTCCGCATTGGTAGCACTTACAGTATGCGTTGCCATCGGGTATTTCATATTTAATTAAAAATAACGGCTCCTGTAATTTTACTCAGGAGCCGAAACTTTTATCATTATTTCCGATCAGAAATTCTTAGAAGCATAGTCAACCCATCTGCTGTCCTTTGAAAGAGCACCGCCCTTGAGGAAAACAGCCTTTGCACTGCTGTCGTTCTTAAGGAAAGCGTCGAACCACTTTACAGCATATTCAGCGAAAATTTCAGGTGCATGATTATCGCCAGGGTCTAAGTGCTTTCCGCCCTTTACACTTGCATATACAGCAGGAGCATTGCAGGCATCGTAAGAATCCTTTACCCATGAAGATGGCACGATATTATCCTGTGTAGCGGTCACAAAGAAAGTCGGCACTGTCAGCTTTGCTGCTTCATACGAAAACTGACAGCCCTGTATATCAAATACACAGTCTATCTTTGAATTTAGTCTTGAAGAGTTTACTGCACTCATTCCACCCTGAGAATGTCCTGCTGATCCGATATGCTCAGCGTCTATCTTGTTATAGAAAACGCTGCCTGACTTTTTACCCTCACTGATGATATACTCAACAGATACAGACTCTGATATTCCTGCTCCGCAGAAACGGTCATTAGTTGCTACAACGATATAGCCCTTTGATGCGATCTGACTGAGGATCTCCTCATAAACGGAAGATGTAACAAATGTACCGTTTCCCCATACAACTACAGGATACTTCTTGTTAGATGTAGTCATTTCCTTTGGGAAAAATACAGTTCTCTTATAAAGCAAGTCATTAAGCTTAACAGAGTAAACTGTGCCGTCTAAATACGTCTGATAATTTGTTGCTGCAACAGTATTAGCTATGTTCTGAGTTGATGCTAAAGCTGGTGTTAAGATAAGTGCTGCTGCCATGATTGATACGATTTTTCTTTTCATTTTACGACCTCCGGTTCGTTTAGTATTTTGTTTTTGGTCAATATGTAATATTAACACACATTTATTATATCATATATGCACATATTTTGTCAATAGATTTTCGTATATTTTTAGCTTAAAACACAATTATAGTTGTATATATAAACAATAACCGCCTGGCGGCGGTTATTGAGTACACATTTATTTCAGGCAGCGTTTAATGCCTTACTGCATCTTATAAGAATCGATCATCTTCTTGCTGATATGTCCAGAACGCCGAACACAGCGTCCATCGTTTCTGATATAGGATATCTCCGCAGCTATATTGGTTTTCAGCTTAACTTCAAGCTTCATTGATTCCCTGTTAATAGGTACAACATCTATCCTGTCAATAATAGCCTTTGTCATTTCATCAACTTCATCATGTGACATCTGATGTCCAGGTGTGTACATAGTACGGAAGTAATTCTCTATCTTTTCCATTTCATTTGCGTAATCATCTTTTGCCTGCGCCTTGAGTTCCAATACATGAATATCCTCCTCAAGCTGAGAGATAAGAACATTGACACTGTCATTACGCTCACGAAACTCATCACGAGAAATAATATTATCAGTATACAGGTCAAGCAGCTTTTCGCGCTTAGCTTTTTCTTTTGTAAGACGAGACGTCAGATCATTTATCTGGCGCTGTAAACCTGTATCGCGTCCGCTTTCACGGTATATACGCATAAAATCTGTGACATACTCATCAATATTACCGGCAATGGTCTGAAAGTGTTCTGACAACATTTTATAGAGGTCTTCCTCCATAATAGAAAATGAAGCACAGCTCTTAGCACCAAAGCGCTTCTTTTCGCTGCAAATCCACTGATATATAGGCTTGCCTTGCGATACACTGTTGGAATAGCTGGTGCGCCAATACGGCTTATCATGAGCTTTGCACCATAATACCCCAGTAAATACGCTCCTGTCTTTGAATGAGCGTCCTCTTGACTTTATTGCAGTACTGCGCTCACGAAATATTGCATTGCTCTTCTCCCAAATTTCCTCACTGACGATTGCAGGAACTATCTCCCCTGTCTCATCCTTATACATCACCCATTCTTCTTCAGGCAAAAATCTCTGCTCACGGGTACGGTAGTCCACTATTTTTACCTTGTTGCCGCAGTAGTAACCCTTATATTTAGGATTCTGAATAATTCCGTTGATCGTATTATGATGGATACTTGCACCATTCCGGTTACGGTAACCTTTTTCCCATAGTATTTTTTCGATTTTACGCGAACTATAGTCACCTGTTGAATACAAATCGAAAATCAGCCTTACCATTTCAGCTTCCGCTTCATTTATAACCAGTCGGCAATCCTGTTTATCGTATCCGAAGATACGGCTGTTTCCCATAACATTGCCGCTTTCGATAGCACGTTTATGTCCCCAGCGCACACGCTCGGAGAGCTTTCTAACTTCATCGGCAGCGATGCTCGACATGATAGTGAGTCGAAGCTCGCTGTCCGTATCTATTGTGCAGATGTTATCATTCTGGAAGAAAACGCCAACACCTGATCTGAGCAGATCACGGGTATATGTCAGACTGTCTATAGTATTTCTGGCGAACCTGCTGACTTCCTTCGTAAGGATAAGATCGAACCTCCCCGCCTTGCCATCTTCGACCATACGCATGAAATTAGTACGGTTCTCCGCTGCTTCACCGCGTATTCGGTCGACATAGCCTTCAACGTACTCCCAGTTCGGATTATTCTTAATCATATCCGTAAAAAACGCGATCTGATTCTCCACGGAGTTTTCCTGCTCCTCCTTTGTAGTAGAGACACGTGCATAGAATGTAACTCTCATTTTTATATCAAACATTGTCTTATGTTCTGCCTTCATCTGGTTAGCAATGTTATAGATATCCATAAATACTCTCCTTTTCGGTACGGTATCATTATATTAATTATATCATACCAAAATTAATTGTCAAGTGAAAAAAATGCCTGCCGCTACAGCGGCAGACAAACAAGCTTTACTGCACATATTTGCTTTGGTCAAGCTGCTCAATAAGTTCAACCATTTTCCCCAGTCGGGTATGGTCGATCCATCCATTCTTATATAAGATATGTGCCCATGCCGTCAGGGTTTGTTTTTTAAGTGCCAACTCTGGGGAGTCTAATCTCTTCATAGCTATCCCTCCTTAAAAACTATTATTTACTTATTCAAGCGAAAATATGCCATTGAAAAATCTTGACTTATCAGTTATTCCACCTTATAATTATTTACATGGTAGCACCACAAAGGGCGCAACCGATATTAACTTTTAACTTATACCGTATTCCTTCTTGAACTTCTCAAAAAACGGTGTTTCGATGAACTTGATGGTCTTGCAGTGAAGCACGACCGGTTCGTTTATGTCGTCAACTTTGTTGTAGCAGTCACAGCTGAGTACGAAGTCTCCTATCCCCATTGATCCGAATCCAGCATCAACGGTATTCTTATATCCTAACTCATTAGCTATCCTCTCAAGGGACTTAGCCGGCCTAAAGAATATCTTTATTCCCGCTTCCTTCATCACATCGATAGCGTGACTGCCGTTTGAGATATACTGCTGTGTCATACTTATGAGTCTTGTGTTGAACTTACGTCCTTGGGTGAGTATAGTATGCAGAGGACTTCCTTCCGAGAAGTTTTGCATTTTTATTTCGTCAATTACTACAGACAATGGTACGGTGTTATAATCACGCTGCCAAGTGAACGCCGAAGATACTAATACGTCAAGTACGGTATGAACTTTACTATCGATCTCGTCTCCGAGTAAGATAACAGGAATCCTCTTCGATTTTTCAAAGAATTCTCCCCATCCCTGATACTCGAAACCGATAAGCTCAATATCATCAAGGGTTGAACTTATAAGGCTATACACCTTATTGCCAACCTTGCCGCCTCTTTTAAGAATTTCAGCAAGCATACAACCGCTTATTGTAGTTATGTCATTTTTTTCTTAAGCGTATTGGCTATTATACCTTCGACGATTTTTGTCTCGTCCTTATCGAGCTTACAAACAGCTTTGATGAAGCTCATGATCCTGCGCTTCTTCGCAGGGAGATTTAAGCAATCTCCAATGTACAGCGGATTTACAGGAAGTTTTCTTTGTCCTCTGCCAATGTCAATAAACTCGAAAAGAGCGTTGACTACCTCTTTTGGAAGTGCTCTTAGTATCTCGTCATGAGTAAAGGATTCACTAACATCGAAGACGAGCATCCGGCTGCCAAGCATAGCTAAGGAAGGCAGAAGATTTGTGGCATAGAAACTCTTACCCTGACCGCTTTGTCCTGTGATAAAGATTGAATCATTTGATTTGTTCTTGTAGGAGATGTCTTTGCCGATATATCGCCCGTCAACAGTAACTCCTAATGGAAGAATACCGCTCTCTTCAAGTTCTGAATATTCAAGAATGAACTTCTGATAGTCAGAAAGTTCAAGCTTCTTACGGTTTTCTGTATTTATGAGTTTCTTGCTGATTCCATAGGTGTACAACATATATGGCTCACCAGCTGAATTCTGCACATGGAAACGATAACACTTGCTGTTCCAATCATTGATAGTTAAACAGTCATATGCTTTCAAAACATCGGTACATATGTTAACGTTATTAAAGTTAAGCTTATCATGGATCAGCTCCTTAATCTGCTTAGTTTCAAAATAAATATAGTCGTCATCTACAATTGCAGAAAAGGTCCCTTTATCAAATATAATGAATTTGTTGCGCTTTATAAAATGATAACCTCTGTAACTAATCTCTTGATTTAATGAAATTCCAAAATCAGAAATAAAATTCTCCAAAATACTTAACCTTTCATTATTATTGGCTTCAAGCATTTTTATTACTCTCTGTTCTGTTTCATCACCATATAATTTACCAAAGTATTTATCAAATGTTCTTAAAGTAGCTATTAGAATATCGTCCAAAGTCAAGGATACATATAGGGAATACAGCTAATTGAGCATTTCTTTTTCACGTATTTACTTTGTAGAGTCGATATGGTATAATAGGTTACAAGAAACAAAAAAGGAGCTATATATGGAACAGAAAGAGATTATCGACAGGGACACTTACCGAAAAATCAAGAAAATGAACCGAGAGGAGCTTACAAAGTTCATTCTCAAGTACGGGGATGAACTCCTCGGAGAACAGGGCAAAACGATTGATCATTCTGCTCTTGAAGCAGAGCTGAGCAAGATCAAAGGTATCGGCGGTAAGCGCCTTGAGGAAATAATGACCGTTATAGAGAAATTCTTGGATATTGAATAGGGGGTATATCATGCAATGTAAAAGAATAATAGCAACTCTGCTATGTGCTGTGATTCCATTTGGAATAGCCATTAGTCCGGTTGGTGCGCCTGCTGTCTTATCAGCAGAGGCAGCATCAGTAGTTGACAGCGGAACTTGTGGAAAGAATTTAACATGGAAGCTTGAAAGCAGCGGTACTCTGACCGTAAGTGGTACAGGAGATATGAATGAAGATTTAGATTCAAATCCGTGCCCATGGAAGGAATACGGTGACGAGATAAAGAATGTTATTATCGGCAATGGAGTTACAAGTATAGGTATGGGTATGTTTGATAACTGCAATAACCTTACCTCATTATCGCTTCCGGATACGCTGAAGACTATTAGCGCATATTCGTTTTCGAGCTGCAAATCTCTTGAATCAGTAGTCATTCCGAACGGAGTAACCAATATTGGTACGAGTGCTTTTTCGAGCTGTAAAAAGCTTAGCAATGTTACTATACCCGCATCCGTGACGAATATAAGTGCGCTAGCGTTTTCTGGGACGCCATGGTTTGAAGCTCAGAGAAGCATTGATACTCCGTTCGTAATAATAAACGGTTTGCTCATTAATGTGTTCTATAAGCTTTCGGGAGACGTTGTTATCCCATCGACCGTGAATAAAATATGCGATCAGGCAGCATGGGGCTGTTCAGAGATAACCTCGCTGACCATTCCCGAGACCGTGACCGAGATAGGTCATAATGCATTCAATGGGTGTGAGCAATTGAAATCTGTAACTATACCAAGCTCCGTGGAGAATATCGGTATGCAGGCGTTTATCAAGTGTAATGCACTTTCCGATGTGGTTATCCTAAATCCTGACGCTAAAATATATGACAGAGCCAATACCTTTACCAATGAAAACGATAAGTTCAGTGGAGTAATTAAGGGATATAAAGGTTCTACTGCTGAGAAATATGCTCAGGAGTATAACTATACATTCAAAACATTAGCTCAGCTTGGAGACGTTAACTCTGATGAGTATATTAATGCTGTTGATGCTTCATCAGTACTTGCATATTATGCAATGACCTCCACAAATCAGGACGGCGGATATAATGAAGATCAGAAGCTGGCAGCAGATGTAAATCACGACGGATTCATCAATGCTGTAGACGCTTCGAATATACTTGCGTATTATGCATATGCCTCAACGACTAAAGCGGATATCATGTCAATGGTTGAATATATGAAAAAGAAATAAGCAATTTTCTAATATGATTACCGCCCTTCACGGGCGGTTTTCTTTTTATCTTGACTAAATGCATTCTTTGTGATATACTAATATCAGAACGTATATTCTGTTTGTAGCATGGGGAGGCAGTTTTCATGTGTATGTCCTTAAGAATAGAGCCAAAAGAAATGGCTGAGGTGCTTATAAAGATAAGAAAAATGTCCTTAGCTCAGGAGATGTCGCTTAAACTCGGAAAGAGTCTGATCATGACTGGCGACTTATATCCAGCAGATATTGCGCCTGTTCTCGCACCGAATAAATACGGGAATATGGCTGTATTTCCTATGGCATGGGGATTTACGTATAAGGCTGCGCCTAAGCCTCTTGCCAACTGCCGCGTAGAGACTGCTGATACAAAGGCGCTTTGGAGAGACTCTTGGTACAGACGAAGGTGCATCATCCCTGCTTCGTGGTACTATGAATGGGGATGTCCTGTATATGAATACGATAACCGTAGCATGATTGAGCACCGCAATACCAAGAAGGTCAAATTCGCCATACAGACCGAAGGCTCAGACATCACATATATCGCAGGACTATACCGATATGAGGAATATGGAGGTATGCAGATACCTATATTCTCAATACTGACGCGAGAAGCAACAGGCACTGTAAAAGATATCCATGATCGTATGCCGCTTATACTGGATAAGGAGAATATACTTGACTGGATACGACCTAACGGAGATCCCAGTGCTATAGTTGAAAAAGCACTGTCAAATATGATATTTGAAAAGGCTGTGGAGTACCATAGATCCCCAAATGAATTCATTATAATGTAAAAAAGTATCTTTGAAGGCGGCTTTATGCCGCCTCATTTCATATACTTGTGAAGGATGAAAACGCAGAGTATAAATCAAGTCACTGTTAACATATGATATATTTTGTTTACAAAATATACATTCAATCGCGAAAAGATTATGGTATAATATCACATATAAAGAATTTAATTATCTTCATATTATATAAATTCTTTATAAAAATTAGGGGGAAAGGAATGTCAGTTATGCTTAGACGTGTTATAATGAGACAGCTTAGTATAGGTTATAACTGCACCCTTTCAAAATAAAATATGGTAATACAAGCGTATCACAGGGATAACGTTCTATTGTGATGCGCTGTTTGTGTTATCTAAAATAAGGAGGTATGAATTTTATGAGAAACACATGGAAGAAAGCGGCGGATTTCGCAATGGCACTGGCTCTTGTAGCGGGCGCAGCTCCTGCAATGAACTACAATGGAGGACTTCTTGGCAGAAGCGGCATTGTCGCTTCTGCGGCGGAAGAGAGCGAAACAATCAATACAGATGCCGGAAGCGGTGACAATAATGTTACCTATACAGGGACACATTTCAAGATCGATGCGACCTATGATCATGACTCTGATGGATTTTATGCATCTAACAGTGAGTATGCGATCGTTTCTGCATTAGATGGCAAGCAGATCACAAAACTGGAACTTATCAAAGGTTATGGCAACTTTGACCCTACTGTTGATTCTGAAACGGCTGAGATGTCTGTCAGCGGAAACACCTATACATTTACAAACATCAATGCCACATCTGTTAAGATCGCCAGCGACGGTTATTGTCAGATCAAGCAGGTTACGATATATTATGAAGGGGCTGAAGCCACCGACATCTCTACCGCCACCGTCAACCTTGCGTCTGACAACAGCGTTTCATCTATCACTGTCGGCGATGATACAATTACCGACCTGTCGGGCTTCGATATCACATACGGCACAGACGATTCGCACACCGCAACGTCTGTTCCCACCGATGCAGGAACATACTATGCTTATGTGACCGCAAAGGACACAAACACATCTTACACAGGCACGGCTAAGAGCGCTTCATTCGAGGTGACATCGTTCGACGCGTTCAATGCCTCAACAGAAACAAACCCGACCTTGACTTTTACCGAAGATTTTACAGGCAATGTGAATATTACCCGCGATGACGGCGTTATCGACCTGAACGGTCATACAATCAACGGTAACCTGATGATCCAGAACAATGCCCCCGATAAGACTGTTACGATCAAGAACGGTACTGTTACAGGAGAGCTCGACAGTCTGGCTGCCTGGAATGATTTCTTCAAGGGCAAGGTCGTTCTTGAAAACCTCACTGTCAGCGGTATTATCTGGACGGACGGACATGATTATACTATAAAGAGCGGCACTTATAACGGTGTGATCTATGCTCTGAAAAATGACGAAACTACAGGTATTACTACTATCACAGGCGGAACATTTAATAATCGTCTCATTACTGGATTTGGTAATCCCGTCGTGGGAGGAGGAACATTCAACGTTTCGGGCGGAACATTTACATACCGACCGCTTGCCGAGTCTATGGCAGAAGGATATAATACACGCTGGAACAATGGAAGTTATGTTGTTACAACTGACGAGCTGAATGAGGTGACTTCTAAGATCACTAACCCAAGTTTTGAGAACGGCACTACCGGCTGGGATATCACGGCAAGTGAAGACACAGGTTCAAGAGATACAAACAATAATATCTATTGGATGACGGGCAGCAGCGGAAACAATCTGTTCAACACATATCCTGCCGGCAAAATTTCCCAGACAGTTACAGGGCTTGAAAACGGAAAATACAAGCTTGAAGTCGTTGCGGCGTCAACAGAGAATTTCAAGGTCGCTGTAAGTGCTAACAACGTTACTTCTGAAATAACTGCAGCGGGCGATCATAACGGTATTTTCAATACTATAGAGTTCAACGTGACCGACGGCACAGCCAATATCAGTGCAGAGGGCTTGAATAATGTATGGTTCAAGGTCGATGATTTCAGGCTTTTCTATGTTGCGCCCAAATTCACCAGCGCCAGCGTCACCCTCAGTGATGACCTCGCACTGAATTTCTACTTTGACGGCATCGCAGATGATACGGCTGCGGCTGAATACACTGTGAACTTCACAGGTGCTTGCGTAGATGAATCCTCGGCACTCACATACAATGCAGCTGTGGGCAAATACTACGCAACAACGCACGTTTACGCAAAGGACATCGACAAGGATATTACTGCGACACTTTGCAAGGGCAGTGATACGATTGATACCCTTGAAGATTATTCTATTACACAATATCTGTCGTCACCTGCGTTCAGCGAAGCAGATGAAAAAACAACTGCCTTGCTCACTGCGACACAGAATTTCGGAAATGCGTCCGCTGAGTATTTCTACGACGATAATTACGGCGTGACAGCGACATTTGAGGACTATGATCCCGATGTTTCCGCTTATGCAACGACCTTTGGCAGCGATGATGCTCTGCTCACGCTCGTGCTGGATTCCAAGACAGCGGCTCGTCTGTATGTCAAGGGTGATACCACAGGCACAGATAGCACGATAAACGCTACAAAGGCAGAATATCCGACCTATCATGAAATTACAGAACTTCTCCCGCAGAACCTCGCTGACGAGCAGACGATCACAGTCGGCGGTACGGATTACAAGTTCTCCGCACTCTCATGGTGCAACCGTGTACTGACGAACGGCAGTGCAAGCCAGAAGAATATCAACATGGCTAAGGCGATCATGGCGTATTATCAGGCAGCGAAGAATTATACTGCGGCTGAAAATCCTGTTCCCGCAGCAACCCCCGTCACCGCCATCACGCTCAACAAGACCGCTACCACCATCTCGGCCGGCCAGACCGAGACGCTCAGCGTCAGCAGCGTGACACCCGATGACGCTACCGACAAGACCGTCACCTGGAGCAGCGACAACGAGGCCGTCGCCACCGTCAACGCCACGACGGGCGAGGTGACCGCCGTAGCCGCAGGCACAGCCAACATCACTGCCACGGCCAACGACGGCAGCGGCGTGACAGCCACCTGCGCCGTAACCGTGACCCCCGCCACCATCACCGTAACGTGGAACAACGATGATATAACCGGAACCAGCGCATATGGAACTTCTTTTACCAAGGACGGTGTCACTATAACTGCCGACGAAATATACTTCCCGTATAAGAATTTCATGAATGGCGGAACATTTACCACAACCCTCGGCAACTTCACCAAGATTGAAGTAACTACAGGGATTTGGGATGCATCAGGCGCAGGCTGGATTGGCAGCACCTGGACCGGCAATGCCTCCAGCGTATCGTTCAGCGACAGTATTGTGGGCAATGGCATGGGCAATACTAAGTTTGTGTTCACCATTGCGCCGACGAACTGAACGCTCCCCGCTCGGGCGAGTCAGCGATTCAGCCCAAGCGAATATAAGACACGTCAGCAGAAAGGTCGTGAGCCTATAAACAGAAACCCCGGCTTCATGGGATTTCTGACCTGTTAAAACATTCACTTAATGATTATCCTTCCGGGCTGCGGTGTGCGGCTCGGCGGGACGATACCCTAAAATGGAGGTGTTATAAATGGAAAAGGAAAAGTACATCTCTCCCGAAATGGAGATCGTGGAGTTTGATAACGAGGACGTAATTACTACAAGCAATGAACTTGAACAGCAGTAATCGAAACACAGCAGGCAGTCCATGCGACTGCCTGTTGCTATACAAGGAGCATTTATGAAAAGACTATTACCCATTCTTCTTTTGTCGGCGCTTCTGCTGACAGGCTGCCGCAATGGTGGCAGCTCATCAGCGGAGGACACTGCCACGGAAAGTACAACAACTGCTACGGTGAGCGATTCCTCCTCGAAGCAGACCGTAAAGAGTGCCGATGATAACGAATCCCCTACGGGACAAAACACTTCAACTGCGAAGAATACTGAAACATCGGCGGATTCATCTGCCACTACAACAAAAGCTGTGAACGAGCAAGGCAATGATACCGTCACAACCAAAGCAAGCAGCTCTGCCGAGCCTGCAACAACTACAAAGGCACAGCAGGACGGCTCAAAGCCTGCGGCAACTACGACAAAGCCTGTTCAGCAAGCAACCACACAGGCGGTGCAGGATACGCCGTCCGATACAACCGACAGCGATAAACCAATAGAGCTGCCGTTAGTACCCCTGAGATAGTGACATAAGGAGAACCCCGAATGAAAGAAGAATATATTACGCCCAGAATAGAGGTTGTGGAGTTTGATACCGAGGACGTTATCACAACGAGCAATACTCGCTCCAATAGCAGCGATGAACCTATTGAACTCCCTCTCGTTCCGCTAAGATAGGAGAAATAAATGAAACTGTGACTTCACAGATATGACAATGGCTCAGAGCCGAAAAATGCTCTGAGCCATTTCTGTTAATCGTCCTCGTCCGAACACACATATCACGTAAATCTGAAGTTCCGCGAAGTGTATATTTTGCCTGTTGATAACATCTTTCTATAAGAAGATCAAGAAGATGAACCGTGAGGAGCTTACAAAGTTCATTCTCAAATACGGGGATGAACTCCTCGGAGAGCAGGGCAAAACAATAGATCATTCTGCTCTTGAAGCAGAGCTGAGCAAGATCAAAGGTATCGGCGGTATGCGCCTTGAGGAAATAATGACCGTTATAGAGAAATTCTTACAAGAATAAATATTTCAAAAACTTATGGGACGGCTTCACGCCGTCCCTTTATAATCATTAACCTTGTTATATTCCCACCTGCATTGAATATGTAAGCACTCTCTTATGCCCCATTGATTTTACGTCATTTCGCCAAAATTCCCATTGTTGTTCCGGACACATCATATTACTAATATGCCACTCTTTTAAATTATATAGCTCTCACAAATTAATTTGTGAGAGCTAATATTTTCCTACAGTTTTAAGATTTTTTCTGCAAAGGCAATATCCGTAAATTCAGCTTTTGTCCTCGAAAAATAGGTACAAAACAGGATCCTACTCCTGTTTCATTCACTTTAGTTTCTTAGCTTAATGACATTAGCAGCAAGGCCTCTTTCCTTTATTTATTGACAAAAGGAATGATAGTTTACATGAGAATATATATTTCAGACAGTATATGTTCCGCCAACCGGAAAGCTTTTGTCTTTGCCAAGGAGATAATTCTGCAACAGAACAAGGTCTGCGATACCGATCTCCTTGTCACCGTTCACATCAGCTGCTGCAAGCATATTTTTACCGCTGATGGTGTTTTTGTCAATAATTGCCTTTTTCATGAGTACGAAATCAAACACATCTACGCTGCCGTCACTGTTGAGATCACCGACATAACCGGAAGTTGTCACATCCTGTATGTCTTCCTTTTCGGTGTAGTAATAATCAGCCTCGGGGACGTCCTTGTTATATACACGGAAATAGTCCATAGAGCCGTTCATACCTGCGCCAATGAGATAAACATCATTCGTGCCGATAACATCAATCGGCTCAGCAGAAAATTCTGCGGTTTCGGTTTTCAACTCATTGCCGTTATCGATCTTAAGAGTCGCCTTTCCGTCCGAAATAAGAACGCTGACAGTTATCCACTCTCCGAGTTTATATGCTTCATTGACCTTCACGCACTGATCTACGCCATAAAGTGCAACAGAGCCGTTTTCAGCTACAAGTGTTATTCCCTTATCCTCTGAGCCGAAACGGAAAAGTTCGCTCCTACTTTTGCTCCGAAGAAGGACAGCTGTCTGATATTCTGCAGTGTGAAGTGCAGTATAGGAACTGTCTGCAAGCAGATACTGCTCATCCGAACCCTCAAAGGTAAGCACTCCCTTGCCGGAGGTCATAGCCTTGCTCCATACCGGACTACCAATAGAAATACCGAATGTTGAGGTATACTCATCTGCTGCAATGTCAGTGCTGTCGGCAGCAAATTCCAGAGCCGCCATCTGGCCGTCAGTATAGGGGCGGTTCTGTGCATATTCATCGTAGCTCGTCCAGCCATACATGGAACCCTTTTGTATCGTTCTGCCGGAGTCATCATAGTAATCGCCGTCAGGCATTGCCTGCCCTGTTGCAGAGCCATTGCTCAGACAATATGCAACTCCCTTGACAGTCGCATTCCCGCTGACCGTGTACGTGTTAAAAACAAGACCACTTTCCAGAACTCTTGCATTGTCGGAGATGACTGCCGCTCCCATTACACCGGCATTATCAGCTATTATAGCATTATCCTTAACAACTGCATTTTCTGCTACAACAGCGTGTCCTTTCACGACAGCATTGCCTGAGATCTTTGCATTTCCGCTGACTACAGCATAGCCGTCAATTATTGCATTGCCACTGACGGTTGAATATCCAAGCACCTTTGCATCAGCACCAACGTAAACAGATGGCTCGACCTTAGCTGTTGAAGCAACGAATCCTCCTCCGTTCGGATGACGCGAACCGTGTACAGCTGCAGCATCGTTCTGAGTCTGCTTTATGCCTGCACCCGTGATAATTGCTCCCCATGGATATCGTGTCTTGCTGAGAAACGGTGCATGAGCTTCATCAAATTCACCTGTTCCATACGCCCACGGAACACCTGTCTGCTGCCAGACTGAAATGTCAGGTGTAGCTGTGACGGTTAGATACGCCGCAGAGTCATTGCTGCCGAAATCCATATTCATAGTCTCTCCAGCTTTGAAAAGCTCAGAATAGCGTGTGGTACCGTCCTTCTGTTCAACTGCGATACAAGCCCGCCAGTCTGCGCCATTGGTCTTTGTCAGTCCTTCAAGAGTGACGGAAATACTGCTGCCCGTAACCTCGAGCGGTACGATGTTCACGCCGAACTGCTGAGGTGCACGTTCGGTCGGAACGGTATAATAGTCCTCCATGCCTGTGGTATTTTCAAGGATAGTAAATATCTCGCCCCAGTTCCACTCGCCTCGTGCAAGAAGCTCGTTCTGACGTGACTGATAGTCCTTCTTGTGAGCAAGGTCAAGTGTTGCAAGTCTCTTTGCATAATGACCGAGGGTGTCTTTCATATCTGCACCTGATATACGCTCTATCTCTATGTATGGATATTCATCACGCTTACCCTGCTGCATAAGGTCTCTGACGAAGCTGCTGCCATAGCCGGGAAGATCATCCGGGTTTTCGGTGATGTACTGCAAAAATGCCCATGAAGCGTAATTATCACGGCCAAGTATCGGCGTGAAGCAAAGATTCTTCATATAGGTCTCAAAGTAATCGGTTATGCCGTTCACATTCCCCCACTGACTACTGTAGTAATCGGAATAGAGAAACTGCTCACGATACCAGTTGGCAATTGCCTCCCACCACGAAGATACGTATTTATTTTCGTTCCAGCCGAGTTGATGAGCTGTTACGACATGGCCGAACTCATGTGGGAGCACCCATGAAGGATTAGGAGAGTTCTGCATAGCACCCACGCAGCAGAACATGAAAGCATAACCCTGATTGTCATATCCCATATAAGCCCAGTCATCCGGGAATGGCTTAAGGCCGGTACCGGATATGTAGAAATTGACCTTGTATCTGTTTCCGTCACGGAGAGCCAGATTTACCGACTGTGTAGGAGCTTCCATGGAAAGGTCGTTCATATAGACGTCCCAGCAGGCTTCAAGGTTTTTAGCATTTTCCTTGAGAAACTGTGTGGTTATCTTCGCTGAATCAGCTCCGTTTTTGCCCCAGATGAACTGGAAATGTTCTGATTCCCAGCGATTGACATCTTCGTTTGCACACCATATATCCCGCGTCATCAGAGCATCAGCTGCTCCGGCAGTTTCAATGCAAGCTGATAATGGTACTGCGCTTAATGAAAGCGCCGCCGCCAATACGGTCGCTGCTGTTTTTCTTGCTGATCTGAACATCAATGATCCCTCCGTTAGTATTACGGTATGCTTATTACCGTTTTTCCTCATGTCGGCAAGGGAGAAGGTGCCTGAAGATCCGATACTCCGCTCCCTGCACACTGCATATGCTTTTCCTGTCACTTATATGATAGCATGACATTTTTATCTTTTCAATAACATTTTAAACACTCCGACTGACATAATACAGAATCCTTGTTGACAGAAAGCAGCATCGTAATGTATAATAAATGAAAAGGAGGCGGTATCATGAAACGTATAGGTGTAGTAATACCTTCGATAACAGACGATCTGCAGACACAGCTTCTTGATGGCATTTTCAAAACTGCCTCTGCCGCGGATTGTGATGTAATAGTGCTGACAACTATGACAAACGGACTGGAATTTCACGTTCAGAGTGAGATAATGGATGGAGAAGAAAGCATTTACTGTCTTCTTGAACGAGCTGCACTGGACGGAGTGCTGATCGCTTCGCAGTATTTCGTCAAAGAGAGCGTCCGCCGCATGATATCGGAAAAGATAAGGCGGACCGGAATTCCGTGCATTGACCTTGGCGGCAGTTCCCTTGGCTTTGAAACTGTCTCTGTACCGCAGGATGATGCTGTATATGAGCTGACGTGTCACCTGATAGAAAAGCACGGGTGCAGAGAACTGATGTTTCTTGCCGGACATGAAGGCAATCCTGATTCAGAGCAGCGTATGTCCGGTTTCCTCCGCGCAGTAAATGAACACAACTGTACACATGAGATATTCTATGGAGACTTCTGGAAGATGCGTGCAGAGGAGCTTGGTAATGAGTTAATACATCACAAAAGGAAGTGTCCTGATGCTGTTGTATGTGCAAATGACATAATGGCAGTAACACTATGTGATGTTCTGCAGAAAGGCGGCATCAATGTCCCCGGCGATATCATTGTAACCGGCTTCGACAGACATATCAGTGCGATATCAAATTTTCCTTCTATTACTACGATAGGCGGTATTATGTCAGAAACGGGCAGAGCCGGAACAGAAAAACTGCTAAGAATTAGCGGAGGGATGCCGGTTCCGGACTCTGGAAACGATTTACACATAATCTATGGTGCAAGCTGCGGATGTGTAGAGAAAATGGCTGATTATCAGACAGCAGCACTACAGGTACGTGAGCAGATTCGGCGTGACACTGAGGTAAGCGATATGCTCGAAATGCGAATCAATGCTGATGTTATAACAAGAGCTTCAGCCGTTGAGTCTCTCTCTGAGCTGACTGATATCGTTGACCAGACAGCACACATAATCAAAAGCTACCGCTCACTGCATCTTTGCATTCTTCCCGATTGGGACAGCGAACCTGAACAGCCGGATATATGCCGTACAAAGCCATATCCCGGACAAATGCTCTGTGCTGTTACAAAGGAGGCATGGAAGGACGGCAAAAGCGGCTCATTGTTTCCTACGTCACAAATAGTGCCAATGCTTGCAAAGCCTCATGAACCTGTTCTGTTGATACTTCTGCCGCTGCACGCCGCATCACAGGTTTTCGGATACTGCGGATTTATCTATGAAAAAGCAGCAGACTTCAAGGCATCGGTCATGCTTTTCAACCTTCTGAGTTCCGTGGCAAACGGTCTGCGTATCCTGCGGCACAGACTATATGCGGAGTATCTGCAAAAAACGGTAGAAGAAGCTTCAATGTACGATAAGATGACTGATATGCTCAGCAAAAAAGGGCTGCTGCTTTATCTCGAGAACCAGGAGCAGACAAGCAGAAATAACGGCATAATGCTCGTTACTATCGCTATGCTTACGGCTTCACCGAACAACATGAGCAGCAGTATAATGACCGATAACGTACTTCAGTCAGAGCTTTTGCTTGCAAATGCGATACGTCTGATATCAGGACGGAAGTATCAGACTGCACGTCTCGACAAAAGAACTTTTGCAATAGTTTTTTCTCTTGAGGAAGAAACACCTGAATACTATGCAGAAGAACTGATGATACAGCTTGAAGTACTCATACGCAAAATGCAGGAGGGTTCGGCGGCTGCATTTCTTCCTGAGCCGTACTATGTCTGCGGAGAGGTGTCATATCCGGCTGAGAAATGTCTCTCTGAGCTGTGGGAGTCGCTTAGCAGCAGTATGCCTGCGGAAAAGGGATTTACAGGTATCAGTCAGCTCAAAAAGCTCAGGCGTGAGATACACAAGGCGCCTGAGCTTGACTGGAGTCTCTCTGTACTCGCCAAACGGCTGAACATCAGCAAAAGCTATGTTCAGAAACTGTACAAGGAGCATTTCGGGGTCAGTTATATTGATGACCTGCTTGAAGCACGTATAGGTATGGCAAAGAAGCTTCTGTTAACGACCGATCTGCGTGTCAGCGAGGTTGCCTCTTCCTGCGGATATCAGAACGCTACTCACTTCATGCGTCAGTTCAGAGCGAAGACAGGAATGTCTCCATCTGAATACAGAGAAAGGCAATAATGGGATGTTGTGCCATTGATTGTTAGCGCCAAACATCCCATGCTTATTAATATAAATTATAAAAAGCTCCGCAGTAATGGCTAATGTCATTAAGCTAGTCGAATATCCATTCATTAAAGCCGCAAGGCTAGCAAAATACGGAGTCTATGATATGCAGGATATCACCATGCTACCGGAGGCTCTGTTATACAAGGAATTTGGTGTTAACGCTGAATTCATTATAGATCATGCCTGGGGACGGGAGTCCTGCACTAGCACAAAAAGCTGATAACGTCGAGCTTTACAAACAACTCATTGATTTAAGTTCACAGGCCTTGGATATGCAGACTGAAATAGCAAAACTACGCGAAGAGAATTCAGAACTACAAAAATCCAAAGAAACGGAGCAAAGGTTTGTTAGGCATGAACAGCCGTATTTAACACTGCAAGGTGATAATCAAAAGGTGTGCTACTGCGCTGTATGTTGGGGAAAAGATGAGAAAATGATTCAGATGGACAGAATCAACTGGGATAAAGGTCAAATAAAGCTATATTGCAAAGTTTGTGAGAATCACTGCATTGAATGCGAGCAGTAAGTTATGACTGTCTTTCACTAATACTACATAGCATACAAAAATGCTTTTACCACTTATACCACCTTTTTCACTCAAAAGTTTTTTCTGGAACAAAAAAGACCTCATAGCTTCAGCTATGAGAGCTCATTGTTTTTAATCAGATAAACACGTTAACGTGAATATCACGCCAGCTTAGTATTCTACGCTTTGTGGACTTCGCATAATGATATTCTTTAGCATCGTCCAGATTTAGCGTAAAATAGCCGATCTGAGTATATTTTGGAATTACTTTCCTTCGTTGATTGCAGCCTGTACTGCGGATAGGGTGGCAATCACAATTTAATCGATAAACGGCTATATTTAGCCGTAAATATGATGCTGTAAAAGTCCTCCATTGTCAGCTGTTATAATTGCATAGAACAAAATCAGGAACGTAAAAGAGAGGCAGCCATTACGGCTGCCTTAAATATTGTCATTTGCCTATTATCTTTAATATCTCCGCAGATTTAAGAGTTTTACCGGATGAAACGAGCTTCTCATTGACAATGAGCGCCTACTCTAAGAGCTTGTTACTTTGTCATTTCAAGCTCCTCGGCAAATGCTGCCAGCACCGACTGAGAGCAGTAATACCGCTTTGAGAAAAGCTCACTTGCAATTTCTGTGTGTGTCATAATTCATCTCCGATAAATATATTCGAATTTATCTATATATACTATAAATAAAATGTACGTGTTCCCACGGACATTTCATTTACAGCATAATTCTGAATATCTGTACTCTGTTTTCATCACACAGGGCTTTGAATACTACTGTGATCTGCTCGTTTGAAAGCTCCACTTTCTCACTTCACATTGAAGATTTTCTATATTATATCGCACATATAGAATTTTGTCAATACGTTTTGAGAAACCAACGTCAGTGTCTCTATCGACTTCTTATCTTCCGATATCTTTAACAGCTATCAGGAAGTTTTTAAGTCTCATGTGTATTCGCTATTTAATATTTCTAATATTCAACGGCTTTTTATTTCACATCCGCCCCATTCCAAAACTGCAAATCCGTTTCTTTCAAAGGTGTCAAGCTGCTGCGGTTCAATTTCAACAGCATTTTCAAGCGGAACATATGCCATGAATGTCCTGCATAAGCTGTCAGGCTGCGGAGTTATGTTCAGTTTCGCAGACTCGGTATATACATCGCCCTGGAACGAAATGAGATTATATCTGTTATGCTCCATTCTCGGCAGCCAGTATACAATGAATTCATTCATTTCTTCTTCGGTCATTCCCATATACGATAGCTTTTCCTTGAAGAAAGCTTCGGTATCACTTCCTGCAACACAGAATCCCTGAGAAAGATCAAATCTTGTACGGCAGTTTTTGCTGTCCCAGAAAAGGTATTTGTGATGTGTGCCGTCAGCCTTGTTCAGAAGTGAACCGTCAGGATAAGCTGTAACATCCCAGCCGTTATTATACTTCGGATAAGTTGTCGAAAGTTCGGATTCTGTAAGTTCAAGTTCAACATGAACATCCGTCTCCTTTTCGGGATATAGATAAATAACAGGCTTATCAGCCATTTCTAAAAATCTGACGTTCCATTCACCGTTTTCGCTGATAGTCCTTACCCAGCCTGACTTTCCTTTATATTCGGTAAACAGCCAGTTATCGTTATCTGTATTATAGCCGATTTCGTAAAGTTCAGTATTTTTCGGTAATGCTGCGACACAAGGATAATTTTCATCGGGGCCAAGATACATTTTCAGATCATCTTTTTCGACGATAAGCGGATAACCGTATAAGTTCTTTTTTTCAGGTTCTATATATTCGGTGATATTTTTCTTTGTAAGTTGCTTTTTCATAAGGATAAGATCGAATACATCAATTGTATTGTCACGGCAGAAATCAAGAGCTTTCCCATCGTTCAGCTTTGTTTCATTATCTGATAACAGCCATTTTTGCAGCAGAACAGCATCGGCAATGCTGAATTCTCCGTCATTGTTTGCATCTCCGTCCGGTATCCATTTCAGTTTGCAGGTTATGTCCATACAATCTGAATTTTCGGATGTTACTTCAAACTCGGGCAGATCATAACGTCCTGACGCTGTTTTCATATTGAAAGTATAGTTATCATTCTTATTGTATGTGTGCAATGTTTTTATAGCACACGGATTTGATGTGATACTGAATATCTGACCTGACAGCGGTTCACGGAAATAATTGCCTATGAAAAAGAATTTTTCGCCGGACTTTGGTTCAGGAATAAGTTCACCTGTGTCTTTGTCGATAAATGTAAAGACTGTATGTCCTTTATAGTTTATTATCTCCGAGCAGTTGTTTTTTATCCCGCAGTCAAATTCCGCCTGATCGAAAGGTTCCTCTCCCTCTTTGCCGACTATAAATCTTATGTTGAGCCTGCCGTCCGCAACGGGTTTATACACTCTTACATATTCGGGTTCGTCGCCGTCTGACGGCACAAGTGAAAAACTTGAACATTCAGATTCATACTCTTTTTCAACCGCACCTTCTCCCTTTTGTTCAACTTTAAGAACAGTACCGGGATAATTTTTTTCTGTTGAGTGGTATGCAATGTAGTTTCCATAAATTGCAGGACTTGCAAAGAAATGACATTCAGATTTACAATCGGGCAGCCATTTGTTTATATCAGTCTCGACAGTATCACCGTCGGTATTCTCAAAAGTGTATGTATTCATGACCCTGATCTCATCGCCGTCTTTTTCATAGCTTTCGATCGTCAGGTCATAGCCTTCAAGTACCCTAAACATTCTAAATTCAAATACATAGGGGTCTTCTTTTTTTGCATATTCTTCAAAGAAACTGTAATCACGGGAATATATTCCAAGACGGTCGCAGTAATCTTCATATTCCTGTACTGCCTTTTCATCGGAAGGAGCGGGCTTTTCAGGTATCTCGACCTCATATATCTTTCTTACTGTACCTGCCGGAGTATTGACATCTGTCATACTTCCGGATATACGAATACCATACTTATCTATCTCTGATTTGAGAATAGGTTTGACAAGGCATATGAAGTTGTCCTCCAAATAGCATTTACCGTGTTCATTATAAAAATGCATTGCGTCGGCAAAATCCAGAGGTGTCCAGTCGGGCAGAGTGCCTATTACAGACTCATAATCCTCTTTGGCGGCAGGCCTTTTGTTCTTGTTTATCAGTCTGAATTCAACATCAGCAGATCCGTTGTCATATTTTGTAACGGTGACGAAATTGTCAGGAACGCTCTTTCCGTTGAAATAGCCTGCACGGTCAACAGATTCATCGGGAATCGAATAACCTTCCGGCAGTCCACCCCAGTTCAAGCCGAATTCAAAGCTGTCCGCTTTGAAATAATCAGCCATATTCTCCCATATCATGGAATTTTCGTACATATAGGAGATCGGTCCGGAAGATACTTTGCCATTCGGTGTTAAATAAGTGATATCCGACCAGAGTGACGGCTCGGCATAACCGTCAAATTTGATTGGATTGCCTGTGTAATAGTCAACGAGCGTTATTCTCATATCGCCTTTTTTCAGCACCTCATAAGTCTCTGAACTGTAAGCCGACGGTACAGGCATAGCTGCCGCTGCGGTCGTTAACATTACTCCTGATATAAGGAGTGCAGTCAGCCTTGTTTTCATTTTGATACCTCCATTACGTATTGATGCGTTTCTTGATACAGATTAATGTTTTCTTAGTTGCGGATCGATGTTTTCCCAGTAGTGAAATAATCATAAGTACAAATCTATATAGTTTCTCCTCAAGCCCTCTCCTTACAACTGTTTACTGTGGAATGATATATGTGAAAAAGGGAACTTTGTACCGACACCTGTAAGCATCCTCTTACAGGTATCGGCATTATCTGATTTGTCCCCTTGCGGGATAGCATTAACTATTTTCTTCTTTTTCGAGAAGTGCCTTTTTCATAAGGCAAAGATCCATAACGTCCAGCTTGTTGTCCCTGCAGAAGTCAGCCGCATCCCAGCAGTCAAGCTCTGTGCCGGGAACTCCCAGCAGCCATTTCTGTACCAGTACAACATCCGATAAATCGAATGTTCCGTCGGTATTGACATCACCTGCGAAATCGGGGTTCTTAGGCAGGAAACCGGCTGTATCCTGCATATACGATACGATCCATGCAAAGCCTGCATTTATGCTGGCTGAAACAGTATTCACGGACCATGCCGAAGCTGAATCCGCATAGCACCTTTGCGGCACGGTATCCTCACCAAAACCAAGGCCTCGCATATACTTATCCTCAATTGCCGCATCGGGACCGCTTACGAGCAATCCGTCAGGAGCGAGCGGCAGATCTTCTTCGGTATCATTCGACCAGTATCTGCTTGACGGGTTCTTGACGTGATAAGAGCCGTAACCTGTTACAAACGAGTATGACATGGGATTGTTGCCGAAAAGATAGTCCATTCCGTCAGCAATACCATTGAGACGGTGTATATCAAAACTCTGATCAACGGAATACGCAAGCAGCATAAGATCGTTTATGATATCAGCGTTTGAACCGTAGCCGTAGTCTGACAGTTCTGGTAAGTTGTAGCCGGTCTCACACTGGAATGTGAAAATATTTCCTGTAAGCTCTCCGAGCGAACCCTCCAGCTTTCCGGCCTGATCTTCGGGGAGCAGTTCCTTATTCAGGATCAGTGACATAGAACCGGCTGTATCGCTTTCGCCTGAATTAAAACTGAATGCGTTTTTATGCTGCATCATATTCATCAGATAGAACTCAGCATCTTCTCCACCCATTTGCTTTTCGGTGATGTAAAGCTCACTGGCTGCCCAATAGACTTCATCACTGACATCATAGTCAGCGGCGACCGCTCTTGTCTCGCTCTTGTATTCAGGCTGATAAAACGATTCCGGATTCTGAGCCTCATCCTCCGAAGCATCATAGCGGAACCTGTAGTATGCCTTGAAAGCATCCTTTGCAGCAGTCAGCAGTTCATTTGCATATTCAGCATCATAATCCGCCCAAAGTCTTGCGCCCTGTGCTGCACAGGCAGCAAAATTCAGAGTTGCTGCAAATGTGGGCGGGTCAACGATATAGCAGGAATGATATTCATGCTCATAGTCTTTCGGTCTGGCACTGAACCCTACTCCATGAGCATCGTTATAATACAGACCTGCAAAATCTCCCCATTCCTTCGCATCGGACTGTACTTTCATCTTTGACATGAAGTCAAGTTCATATCTGCATTCATCGAGTATGTCGGGAATGTCATTGCCGCTTTCCGGTACTGAAACGATTCCCGAACCGTCAGCAAACTTATCTCCGCAGTTTTTTGTCTTCAGAGAACGCTCATACATATTCTGGAGGATCCAGACAGCTCTGCCGCCCTCTGTCATATACTTGTCGAAGTCACTGCCTGTAAACCAGCCGCCGCCGGTATCTATCCTCGTTGCAGTGAAGTTTTCGGCTTTCTCCGTAGTTGTGGGATACTCACTGCTCCACTTATCCCTGACAAATCCGACAGCTTCATCCCTATTGAATCTGTGTGCCAGTTCTCTGCTGTCGCCCGAGGTGATATACTTGCTTTCAATATCCAGACCTGAACGGCTCTGGTAAAAATAATTCAGCGCATTTGTAAGCATATCGTTTTCGGTATCACTATAAATATCATACCCTATCCTGAACGGGAACGAACGCCATTCAGTGTCCTTGATACGGATGTAATACTCTCCGGTATGGTTGAAATCGGTAAAATCTATCTTACATACGGTATCACCGGAATCGGGATCGGCCGCAGCCTCGCCTGTTGTTCCCGTGAACTCGACATTATTTCCTTTTACATTGACTATCTCGAACTCGTAGCTTCCGCTGAGAGTTATCGGCTTTGCATCCTTGCTGAAAGCTCCCTTGTCATCGCTGAGAACAGCCTTCTTGGAAAGTCCTGTATAGTATCCCAGCTGGTTGACTGAGATGTAGTTATTCTCCAAACCACTGCTGCTTCGTCCTATTATGCCAAGGTCATGATCAGGAGGTATTTCGGATGTTTCCGACATATCCTCAATGGTCATATCATCGAACCACAGTTCATCGCCTTCTTCTGCATTTCCACCGAAGCCCGAAGCGTCGTCAGCATAGCTGAATATCCAGTAAACCTCTTCTTCAATATCCTCAGGAGCTTTGAATATACCTGAGAATTCCTGATACTCGTTCGTAAGCGAAACAGGTTTTCCCCAGCTGCCGCCGTAAGAATAGCCAATATGCATATCATTTGTTTTTCCGTCAAGCTCAAATATTCTTCTGTTGCCGTCGATACTGCCGATATAGGAACACAAAGCCATCCCCTCACGCTTTGCTTTTACTCTGAAGCTGATTTTGTATTCATGTCCCTTACTGAAGGTCAGCCCGCCGTGACGGAACTGAAGCTCCCACTGTCCGTGTTCTTCGCCGTAAGGCTTTATCACAGTGATATGAGCTGCTCCTTCATTTATATCGGCTTCCTGCTTTGCATTTCCTGATTCTGCGGTCGCCCATGGCAAAATCTTGCTTTCAAATTCTGTCTCCCCAAGAAGTTCATATGCTGATGCAGTTATCGGTCCTGCCATCACGCTGTTCATCGGTACAATCATTGCAGCTGCAAGCAGTCCTGCGGTGATCCTCTTAAAATGCTTTTTCATGTCATTCCCCTCCACTATCATGAATAAAGTTTCGTGTACTATATGCTACATTATACGGAAATTTCCGCTTTAAGTCAACAATTTATAGGTAAGCTGTATTATTCTTGCAGTAAGTTGCATTTTTCAATGGGTAAGTTGCATCCATATATTCCTGCAACAGCCCGATATCAAAGCCGCAAACCAAAAGACTGTCCGCAGACAGGACCTGCTGTGTCGTTCATGCTTCTGGAAGAACTGGTGGGAACAGATAAAATGCAGGAAACAAAGATTGCTATGGGGTTCTGACAGATGTATGCTTTGATAGCAAGAATACCCTATGCGGCAACAGTTGCGTTCTTGTTGTTGTTGATAAAGGGAATAATGCTTTTCATAGTTCCGAAAAGCAATCACTGAACACATAGGAGAGAAAAATGAAGTTAGAGAACTTACCGCCTGTATATAAAGCATATAGCGAAGAATACCCTGACCTTACTGTCTGCCGTGTAGTCTTGCAGGAAAAGGATCTTTACCATGTCATACATAAAAACGGAATGATGCAGTGCGGGTCGCTATCGAAAACGGTGAACTTTCAGAGGAACGGCTATCATCTTACGAAAAGCTGAAAATTGAAAACGCTTATTCTGAAGACGCCGAAGGATACTTGGCTACAAAAGAGGAGAAATTCAAAAAGATAGCCAAGTACAATAAAACAAATCATAAAAATTAAGACGAACATAAAATCAGAAAAAAGCCGCAGGAATAAACTGCGGTCATTTTTATAACAAAAAAAGCTCTCACAGCCGAAACTGTGAGAGCCTTATTGTTTTATTCAGATAAACACATTAACGTGAATATCACGCCAGCTTAGTATTCTGCGCTTTGTGGACTTCGCGTAAAGGTATTCTTTAGCATCGTCCAGATTCAACGTAAAATAGCCAATTTGTGTGTATTTCCGAATTACTTCTTTTCGCTTATTGCAGCCTGTGTCGCAACCAGTGAAAAATGAAGTATCAACAGTAATTGTCTGCTATATTTTCCTACACTTTTCCTACAGTTTTAAGATTTTTTCTGCAAAGGCAATAAGCGTCAAATCAGCTTTAGCCCTCGAAAAATAGGTACAAAACAGAATCCTATTAAAACACAAGAAACTGCCGAAAATCCGTCAGCGTCGGCTTGTGGTCCCGAAGACCGTGGGTTCGAATCCCATCTCCCACCCTCATGAAATAGGCACTTCTGAGAAATCGGAAGTGCTTTTTTCGTTTTTTTCTAAGATTTTTTCTAATATAAGAGCTTTCTAATATAAATGTCCCCGCTATTGCGGGGGCTATCTGTATCATTTTTTCATAAGTTTTGATCTGTCATGGTACTAAGCTGAATCAGAATTTAATCACCACTTAATCTTTCACAGGACAAATCATCTGAAGGTCAAATGGTTCCTCTTCAGCAATTTCTTTTATAGGATTACTTGCCAGGCCACTTCCCATTGCTCTGTAAAATGCAATCGTCTCCTCAGAAGAACAAGCAGATATGTACAAAGCCTCTGCACCAGCTTTTCTTGCTTCAGCTTTTCCTACTTCAAATAATTGTCTACCAACACCTTGACCTCTACATTCAGAAGATACCTGCATCATATCAAGAATCATGTATGGACCATTTAGTTTCCTTAATAGCCCTATAAAGCCAACAACTTTTTCATTATCTAATGCAACGTATGTAATATAATCATCACTGCTTATTTGCTTTGCCACAGAACGCTTTTTGTTTAGATCCCAATCTTCGGTATATTTGCATTCTACTAATGTATATTCTCCGTCTATTCTTCGATATACTTTATTTACATTCTGTTTTCTGTTATATAAATCCAATGATTCTAAACAGAAATTTCTTTCTGATAATAATTCAATTTTAATCAAATGATAATCCTCCTATATTATCTATTTCACTCTTTTGATTCGTTTTTATTATTATCGTTTTCATACGCAACACCCCTTTCACAGTTAAATTCCGATTTATCGCAGTAAAACTGCTTACTATCCATATTATACACCGCACTGTCGCCCAAAGTCAAGAATAGTTATAAACATGATCCATAGTTTACTCGCTTTCGTTCTTATAATATTCATCCACCCAAAACAGTATAAACCTTAGCGCTGATAATGTCAACTCTACGGAACGTGGATTGACGCTGCTTCTCCTCAGGTTTATAATAAAAACAGATATTTTTGAAACCTACAAGGAGATGGTTATTATGAAAATACTTGTTCTAAACGGTAGTCCAAAGCGTGAAAAAAGTGACACTATGCACATAACCCGAGCATTCCTTGACGGCATGAAAGATGAAGCACCTCAGGAAGTTCACATAGTCAATATCATCGACAAGCACATCGAATTCTGCACAGGTTGTTTCATCTGTAAACGTAACGGCGGAGAGTGCATACACAACGATGATATGAGTGCGCTTCTCATTGAGGTTCTGGAGAGTGATCTCCTGCTGATGAGTTATCCTCTCTACGCTTACGGAATGCCTGCTCCGCTGAAAGTATTTATCGACCGCACGATGCCGCTTTCCAGTATGGCAATGAAAAAGCAGGGAGACCGATATGTTCATGTCGGACAGGCTGACTTTTCTCACCTGAGATACATGATGATATGCGGCTGCGGATTTCCCAACAGCAAACATAATTTCGAGCCTGTCGTAACCCAGTTCAAGCTTATGTTTCCAAGCAATCATACCATCATAACCGTTCCCGAAAGTCCGATGTTCAACGCTCCTGAAGCCGCAGAAGTGACGGTACCGAGACTTGCACTCGTCAGACAAGCTGGAAAGCAGTACGCCGGAACCGGTGCGATAGATAATGATTTACTCGCAGAAATATGCTCTCCGATGATATCGGAAGATATGTATGCTGCAATATGTAATGGTGAGATAAAATGATAAAAAAAGCGGGTCAGTTTTGTGCCTTTTTGTATTTTTTCAAATGTTCTGTTTCAATCATTGCAGTCTCATAATATCAGAATGTTTCTTTCAATTTATTCGTGCATCTGATTTATCTGCTTTTTCGACCAATAGAAGATAAGCTCTGACAGCCTATCAAAATCAGATACGCCGCTGTTTTTTATCTGTATATAAGCAGAGATAATATCTTTTTCGTTGCCTACAACTTTGCAGACAAGCTCCTGAGAATGTGCGATATATTCTCCTGATCGCAGATACAAAAGTGCCTGTATCACAAATGATGCGGCTTTATACAATCCTTTCAGTATTGCGGGATTTTTTTCATATATCAGATTATGAACGCAGGAGTGATAAATATTGCAGACTCCTATCCTGACTGACCGCCTGATATCATCAACAGTTATTTGCGGAATAATATCATCAAGAGTTCCGATTATCGGCTTCGTATCATTATAGAACTGAAACAGATCAGATACCTCCCAGTTCCTGAGGTCATCAGCATCAGAAAGAAATCCACAGAATAATTCTCTGTGCGGAAGGGCGTCAAGCATAGTTCGGTAACGTCTGACATCATCACCTGAAAGATGATCGAGAATAACGACGAAATCAATATCGCTGCTTTCTGTTGCTTCTCCGCGTGCATAGCTTCCCTGTAAGCCAACGAAACATACCTTGTCGGGAAATGTATTTTGCAAGGCTGAGATAAATTTATCTGTCAAAGACGCTGTATCGATCATATCTGGTCTCCTGAACAATATGTGTTTTATTATTTACCTGATTGGATAAAAAGTCCCAACAGCCGAAACTGTCAGGACTTTTTTTCGCAGGAAGCTGTCAATGACCTTTATGCTTTTCCCTGCGTTTTTGCTGTTTAAGCTCAAACTGACGCTGCTTTTCGGCTTCACGCTGCTCCTTTGTTAGCTGTCTGCGTTCGGTCTTCATCTGCTCCTGCATAAGCTTCAGCGCTTGCTGCGACTTAGTGCCGATACCTGTGGTACTGAGCTGCTTTCGTGCATTACGCTGCCGCCGTTTTGGGTTGTCAGCAGTCTGCTTTGTTTTCACCTTAACAGCAGGACTGAACTTCAACTTGTAGTAATGCCTAAGTACGAATTCAAAGACTTCACGGTCCTTTGGTTCTGCTCCGAATATGACCTTAGCCGCTGAGAGTTTACCCTTTTCAGAGCGTTCAAATACTCCCACCCAGAAAGGCTCCTCGAAAAATACCGTCAGCATACCGTTCGTTTTGTCCATATCTTTCCCTCCTGAAAATTGCTATGGACAAAGAACGGACAACCCGGAGGGGCAGGTTACTTACCCTGTAATCACAGGACGGCCGGGCTACCTACCGGCTCTGGCATACCCGAAGGTACACGTTGCGTTTTTATCTTTGTCATCTGATCGCACAGTAGTGCTGTTTATATCATAACATATCTGCACCGTCCGGTCAAGACTATGGGTTGACGGAATTTCACCTTTCGGTTATAATAATATCAAACCTAAGTCATCAAAAATTCTGTAGGCAGATACGCAGCAAACGGCGTAATATCGCAGATGACACGATTTGTGTCACCGGTGCGACGATGCGGTTCTTTACTTTTTTCAGTCTTCGTGTTACCATGAAATCAGCTGGAAGGCAATCATCTGAAAGGAACACGGAATTATGAAAAAGAACGGAATAAACACACTTATCACAGGCGTATTAATGCTGATACTCTTTGCAGTCTGGACTGTACTGATACAGACAGTTGATGTTCAGGCAGTGGGGCAGAACGGAACAGACATCGGTTTCGCAAGTCTGAACACATGGTTTCATAAAATGACAGGCGTTCATATGTGGGTGTATACCGTCACCGACTGGCTGGGACTTGTGCCGATCTTTATCTGTATTATATTCGGAGCTGTAGGTCTGGTTCAGCTCATAAAGCGGAGAAGCCTTCTCAAAGTGGATAAGGATATTATCCTGCTTGGTATTTACTATATCCTTGTGATATTTGGTTATCTCATATTTGAGATGATACCTATAAACTACCGACCGATACTTATAGAAGGTCGTATGGAGGCTTCTTATCCGTCTTCGACAACGCTTCTTGTTATGAGCGTAATGCCAACACTTGCCTTTCAGATGCAGCGAAGAGTGCGAAATACTAAAGTCAGGTACGGACTTTATGCGTTTACAGTCTTATTCACGGCGTTTATGGTCGTAGGACGAAGTGTTGCGGGAGTACACTGGCTGACAGATATAGCAGGCTCTGTACTGCTTAGCTCTGGACTGTACTTAATATATCATGGTGCTGTCCGCCTCACTGACAAAAATAACTAACGGAGAAAAGAAAATGGAATTTCACGAGAAATTGCAGGAATTAAGGAAGAAAAAAGGCTTAACTCAGGAGGAACTTGCAAAGGAACTCTACGTTTCCCGTACAGCTATCTCTAAGTGGGAGTCGGGAAAGGGATATCCGAATATTGATTCGCTGAAAGAGATATCGAAGTTCTTTTCTGTGACCATAGATGAGCTTCTGTCGTCGGAGGAACTCATTACTGCGGCAAAAGACGAGAACCGTTCAAATATTGGTAAAATGATCGACCTGCTGATAGGTGTAGTCGATATAATGAGCATTATGCTTATTCTTCTGCCGCTTTATCCTAAAAAGGCAGGAGAAACAGTCTCGGCAGTTGCACTGTTTGATTACACGCATATATCGTTTGGGATAAGTTGTGTATGCTGGGGACTGTTTTCAATACTTATAATCATCGGTGCAGTGAAGTTGTTTATGAATTACAGGAACATAGAAAAGGGCAGAAGCACAGTTACTGGCACATCGCTTGTACTTAGCATTATCGCGGTATTGTTCCTGACTATGGCAAGAATACCCTATGCGGCAACAGTAGCGTTCCTGCTGCTGATAATAAAGGGGATAATGCTTTTCAAACTCCCAAAAAGTGAACACTGAACAGATAGGAGAGACAAATGAAATTAGAGAACTTACCGCCTGTATATGAGGACGATAGCCGCAGCATGATCGAGCATCGCAATGCCAAGAAGGTTAAATACGCAATACAGACCGAAGGCTCAAACATCACATATATCGCAGGGCTTTATCGTTATGAAGAGCATTGTGATATGCAGGTGCCTGTGTTTTCTGTGCTCACAAGAGAATCTGCAGGTATTGTAAAGGATATCCATAATCGTATGCCTGTCATACTTGATAAGAATAGTTTACAGGACTGGATACGTCCTGACGGAGAACCCCGCGCTATAGTAGAAAAAGCTCTGTCCAACATGGTATTCGAAACAGCCGTTGAGTATCACAGATCTCCGACGGAGTTTATAACAGCATAATGCCAATAAAACAAGATTACATGAAAACGTCCCCGCACACTTGCGGGGACTCTCCATGTCATTTTTCATAAGTAAGACTCTACCATGGTACTAAGCTAATCAGAATTTGCGGCTTTTCGTATAGCAAATATGACACACGCCCCAATCATAACACCGCTCGTATTTAGTATTATGTCATCAATATCTGTATGCCTTTCAGGACATAGCAATTGGGACAGCTCAATAAAGATAATAAAACAAATGCCTGCGAACACAGTTTTTTTGATATTATCAAGCTTGCGAAAACAGATAGGCCATACTATTCCTACAGGTATAAACATTGCTATGTTCCCGATAATATTGATAAGCCATCCATCATATCTGTCAAAGAGAAAAAAGAACGGGATTAAACTTACCATGTCAGACGGTATCTTTGAAAATCCAATCGTTAGTGTACCTATTTTTCCATCAACAAAATGTAACGGGAAGTATACAAATCTTGCAATAACTACAAGGCATATGTATACAAAAAGCATCTGTAGTTCTCGTTTTACCGAAAACTTCTTGAATCTGATCGCAATTATGAATCGCACAATTATCCAAATGAGAGTTATAAAAATAAACATCTGTAGATAGGAAATCTCAATCATAGTCACTGCCCCATCCTTTCTTTAGCAGATACTCCTGTATTTCTTCACTTATTTGTCTAGCTTAATGACATTACCGGCCTAGCCGGGGGTTTTCAGATTACAAAAAGAACAGTCATAAAGAATAATTTTTCTTTATGACTGTTCTTGTGTAATTATTCTTTGTCAATGAATAACTCATTCTTTGATACCTTGAATGACTGGCTGTACTGCTTACTTCCACCGACGAACAAACCAACACTGCTAAGTGTTTTGCTGTTGAGCCTTAAGCCGCATATCTTCTCCCAGTTGTTTATATGCTTGAGAATATTTATCTGCCCTCTCAACTCATAAAAGCCAGGTTCTGATATGCTTAAATCGTCCAGTACACTCCAGTACTCACTGTATCTTATCTTTCCTTCCGGAGTTTCCTTTGTCTTGTTTAGGATATATAATCTGTAGTTATACCCTTCTATGTTTACAGTTTTTGCAGCGGTAATACCTGCAAAACGGCTGTCATGTCCGCTTTCCTCGATTATGTAGAACTCGTCGGAAGAATCAGCAAATTTTCCGTGTATACCAAAAAGATATCCGTCATCCGAAACAATTTCGCCGTCGTAAACATGATAAAGCGACTTGACTTCATCAAGTCTGATGCCGTTCTCGGGAGCAGTATCACATTCAAACCAGGCTTGATCAGCATCGGAAATTTTACATTCGAAGCAACCATTTTCACTGACATCGTATTTGATTTCTCCTATGCCGTTCTTAATAAAGCTTTCGTAGTAATGACCGTTAACTACGCCGTTTTCGCGTTTGTCGTTATTGATCTTTTCCTTGCTATCCAGCTCCTTGTCAATACCCAAAAGGAACCTTTTCAGAAGAACGATATCGTTAATGAGGACATCTCCGTCACCGTCTATATCTGCACGGCGCGGAAGTATCCTTTTGATCTCTCCTGTAAAGAAAGCCTTGCGATATTGTACAAGGTCGAAAGAATCAATAACACCGTCACCGTTTATATCACCCCTGATATTTAAAACACCCTCAGGCTCTTTTACAGCGATATTGTCAACATAGTATTCTATCTCACCATTTGTATACAGAAGTAGATTGCCTGTCAATGCTCTCGGCATAGCATATGCGGAATTTGATAAAGTTATCCACTCATGAGGCTTTACAGCCTTTTTACAGACGACATTACTTTCATACTTACGTATTTTGTCATCTTGTTCATCGGATATTCCGAAACCACGCGCAGGACAACTTATTTCCAGCGAAAATTCAGTTTCCTCATCGCTGTTATTATATACATCAACGCTTATATCGTATGTGATGTCCGACTCCAAATAGTCCTCGTCAGCAGGATAAAGAGGTCCAAAACTGAATCCCTGCTGCGTATTGTTCCAATCACCCCAAAAACTTTTTTTAAACGGATAGCCGACGTTGCCGATGTAAGCTAAATATCTTTTTGAGGGGTCACCCAAAAAATAATCTTTACTGCATTCTACCTTGATCGAATAATTATCGTCCCTGCCGAAATTATCGGCACAAGTGATTTCTGTACCGTTTCCAAGGTTGTTACCGCTTTCGTTGAATCCTGTACCGTCATAAAAGTAATAATATCCGTCCTCATCTGGATAAAGTATACAAGGAATATCCTCGCCGCTTCCTTCATAAGTGCCCCATACATTCGTTTTCCACGGATACATTCCCGGTAATCCCACAGATATTCCACTGTTGACAAGAATATACTTTACATCTATATCACCATCTCCGCCATAGGTATCAATATAGAAATAACACCCGAGAATAGGAGATAATTTATATGTCATACCAAATATGTTTGCAATATCACTTACCATTACAGACGATTTCAACTCGGGCTCAGATGATAATTCATTAATATCTCTTATATATATCAAATAGTAATCAGTGTGGGTTAGTTCTGTTTCACCGCCGGTATTCTCAACACGCACTTTTTTATAGACCTGATATACCTTCCCGTAATACTCCAGTGGTTCGAGTTCTTCCATATCGTCATCGAGTTCAAACTCACCAAAATGATCTATGATATACATATAATCATCCCTGCTGCCGATAGGACATCTTGCACCGATATCAAGCTTATCTCCTGAAAAGCCGTCAAGAACTGCCTTATAATCTACAGACAGTTTTTTGAAAAAAGATATATTAATTGGCTTTTTGAAGCTATTTCCCTTTTCGATGCAGAGAGCTTCAAGATCTGACCAGCTGGCCTTGAAACCATCCTGTGTACCATTGGCAAAGGTAAAATTACCGTTATCACCACTCTTTTTGTCGATGTTATAAACCATGCTTCCGCATTGTCCGCTTATATGGTCTTCTT
Organism: Ruminococcus sp.; assembly: GCF_016283395.1. The sequence goes on along the minus strand of NZ_JAEEMU010000036.1, from coordinate 673 downwards.
TCAATTTTTTGGCTTCCGGATCGGGAGTTTCCGTAACGTACAGACTTACCTCGTCATCTATTATATCACCCTGATCTCCCCACTGCAATGTACTGCCATTTGAAGAAGCGCCCCACGATACCCATTCGGAATTGGAATTGAAGCCGTCAGCTGTATTCCCCCAACTGAATCCCCCATCATCCGCAGCGCTAATTACCACTGCATCCGAAAAATAACCGAACAAACATACAGCAGCTGCCACAGCGGCAATATTTTTTTTCAATGATAATTTCATTTTATGTCCCTCCTCATCAAAAAAAGCAACACCGTAATAGAAAAGCACTTTCGGGCAGTCTGAAACTTACGTGCGCTTTCGTACTGCAAACGCCGTTCTTTTCAATAATCCGCCCAAAAATTACTTGCCCCCATTTATCTTTACGGTATTGCTTGTAATCTTACATACATTATAAAAAGTCTTCATAATAAAATCAAGTCAAATATTGCTCAATTTTACTCTTGATATCACACATCTCCTGCATTCTGCTATTAATAGAAAGAGGAGTATATCAACGAAAATTTAAATCGACACAATAATCGTTAATATATATAACCAAAGAATAACAGCCCCCTTGTGGGTAATGTCATTAAGCTAAGGAAAAGTAAAATAATCACAGGAATCAAAAAGATCCTGTGA
>NZ_JAEEMU010000035.1 GCF_016283395.1 Ruminococcus sp. | reverse complement strand
GATTACTCTGCTCTCTCTACGAGTGCTTCATAACGGTTCTTTGCATTCTCTTCGGCTTTCTCAAACAGAACTTCCGCGCGCTCCGGGAAGGAACGTGTCAGGGATGAGTATCTTGCCTCACCCATGATGAAGTCACGATAGCTGCCTGTCGGCGCCTTGCTGTCGAGCTGGAACGGATTCTTTCCTTCTGCCTTGCGGCGCGGATCGTATCTGAAGTTGTTCCAGTAACCTGCTTCCACGGCCTTCTTCATCTCGGACTGGCAGTTGGTCATGCCGCCTTTGATGTTGTGCATCTCGCAGGGAGCGTAGCCGATCACGAGGGACGGTCCGTGATAGGACTCAGCCTCCGTAAGGGCTTTCAGGGTCTGGTTCATGTCAGCGCCCATAGCGACCTGTGCGACATAGATATAACCGTAGGACATTGCGATGTCGGCGAGGCTCTTCTTTGCGATCTCTTTACCGGCAGATGCGAACTGCGCTACCTGACCGATCTGAGATGCCTTGGATGCCTGACCGCCGGTGTTGGAATACACCTCTGTATCGAAGACCATGATGTTGACGTCTTCTCCGGAAGCCAGGACATGGTCCAGACCGCCGAATCCGATATCGTATGCCCATCCGTCTCCGCCGAAGATCCAAACGGACTTCTTGGACAGATATTCCTTGTTCTCGAGGATATAGTTGCGGTCTTCACACTCGCCGAGCTTCTCAAGTTCTGCGACAAGAGCTTCGGTCGCAGCACCGTTCTTGTTTCCGTCAGTGAATGTATCGAGATACTCGCTGACAGCTGTCTTGAATGACTCAGGTGCTTCTTCGCTTCCGGCAAGAACTTCAAGTTTGCCCTTAAGTGCATTCCTGATGGCGTTCTGCCCGAGCATCATTCCGAAGCCGTGCTCCGCGTTATCCTCAAAGAGGGAGTTGGCCCATGCAGGTCCGCGTCCTTCCTTGGTCTTTGTATAGGGGGATGTAGCAGCCGGGCCGCCCCAGATGGAGGAGCATCCGGTCGCGTTGGAGATGTACATGTGATCTCCGAAGAGCTGTGTCACGAGCCTTGCATAGGAAGTCTCGGCGCAGCCTGCGCAGGAGCCTGAGAACTCAAGCAGAGGTTTCCTGTACTGGCTGGTGATGACGTTCAGCATCGGGCTGATGTCCTTCTTTTCGTCGACTTCTGCTACACAGTAATCGAACACTGCCTGCTGGTCTTCCTGGCTTTCTCTGTCGACCATTGCGAGGGACTTGGTGGGGCATACACCGATGCAAACACCGCAGCCCATGCAGTCCAGAGGAGAAATAGCCAGCGTATACTTATAATCTGTCTTGAAGATAGGTCTCTTGCCGAACTTTGTATTGGAAGGAGCATTTGCTGCTTCCTCTTCGGTCAGTGCGAAGGGACGGATAGTCGCATGCGGGCAGACGAATGCACACTGGTTGCACTGTGCGCAGGTCTCGGGATTCCATACAGGAACGGAGACAGCAACACCGCGCTTCTCATATGCGGATGCGCCAAGCTCGAATGTTCCGTCAACATGATCACTGAATGCAGACACAGGAACTGAATAGCCGTCCATGAGTCCAACAGGAGCAAGAATGGTGTCTACCATCTTCACGAGCTTCTCGGGGCCTTCATGCTTTACGGTCTCTGTCTCGTCAACAGCATCAGCCCACTCTGCCGGGACATCGATCTTTACATACGCGGTAACACCGGCATCGATGGCCTTGTAGTTCATGTCAACGACATCCTGTCCGTGACGCAGATAGCTCTTGAGAGCTGCTTCCTTCATGTGAGCGACAGCTTCTTCGATGGGCATTACGTTGGCAAGCGCGAAGAACGCGGACTGAAGTGTCGTGTTGGTGCGTTTGCCCATTCCGATGGAAGCGGCGATATCGATAGCATTGATGGTATAAAGCTGAACGTTGTTTCTGGCGATGTAGCGTTTTGTTTCGGCATTGAGATGCTCGCCAAGCTCCTCAGGGCTCCACTGGCAGTTGATCAGGAAAACACCGCCCGGCTTTACGTCGTTGACCATCTTGTAGCCCTTGAGTATGTATGATGGGTTATGACAGGCAACAAAGTCAGCCTTGTTGATGTAGTAAGGGCTCTTGATAGGCTTATCACCGAAACGAAGGTGTGAGATAGTGATACCGCCTGTCTTCTTTGAGTCATACTGGAAGTATGCCTGAACGTACTTGTCAGTGTGGTCGCCGATGATCTTGATAGAGTCCTTGTTTGCGCCAACAGTACCGTCGCCGCCGAGACCCCAGAACTTGCACTCGATAGTACCCTCTGCTGCTGTGTTAGGAGCATCTTCCTCAGCGAGTGAGAGGTTAGTAACATCGTCAACGATACCGAGTGTGAACTGTGGCTTAGGATCAGCCTTAGCGAGCTCTGCATATACAGCAAATACAGATGCAGGAGGAGTATCCTTAGAACCGAGACCGTAACGGCCGCCGATAACCTTGATACCGTTTCTGCCTGTAGCATTAAGAGCAGCTACTACATCGAGGTAGAGAGGCTCACCGAGAGCACCTGGCTCCTTTGTTCTGTCGAGTACAGCGATTGTCTTTGCTGTTGCAGGGATTGCCTCAACGAGCTTTTCAGCTGAGAAAGGACGGAACAGACGAACCTTAACGATACCGACCTTTTCACCCTTCTTGTTGAGGTAATCGATAACTTCTTCAGCAACGTCACAGATAGAGCCCATTGCAACGATAACGCGCTCTGCGTCAGCTGCACCATAGTAATTGAAAAGTTTATAGTCAGTGCCAAGCTTTGCGTTTACCTTGCCCATGTACTCCTCAACGATTGCAGGAACTGCATTGTAGTAGGAGTTGCAAGCCTCACGGTGCTGGAAGAAGATATCTCCGTTTTCGTGAGAACCACGCATTGTTGGGTTTTCTGGATTAAGAGCACGAGCACGGAATGCCTTTACAGCGTCCATATCGCACATTTCCTTGAGATCTTCGTAATCCCATGTCTCGATCTTCTGGATCTCGTGAGATGTACGGAAACCATCGAAGAAGTTGATGAAAGGAACGCGGCTCTTGATAGAAGCAAGATGAGCAACAGCAGCAAGGTCCATTACTTCCTGTGGGTTGGTCTCAGCAAGCATTGCAAAACCTGTCTGACGGCAAGCATAAACGTCTGAATGATCGCCGAAGATGTTCAGTGCGTGAGAAGCAACACAACGAGCAGAAACATGGAATACGCAAGGAAGAAGCTCACCTGCGATCTTGTACATATTAGGGATCATAAGGAGAAGTCCCTGAGAAGCAGTATAGGTTGTAGTCAGAGCACCAGCGTTCAGAGAACCGTGAACAGTACCAGCAGCACCTGCTTCTGACTGCATCTCCTCAACCTTAACGGTCGTGCCGAAAATGTTCTTGACACCCTGAGCTGACCACTGATCAACATAGTCTGCCATCGGGCTGGAAGGTGTGATCGGATAGATACCGGCAACTTCCGTGAAGGCGTAAGAAACATATGCAGCGGCATTATTACCGTCCATTGTTTTCATTTTTCTTTTGATTGCCATAGGAATGACCTCCTAAAATAGTATTAAATTTAGGTTATAGGAATGTTTAACGGAACGAGCGTTAATCATGTATAACTACGATATCTATTATATCACAAAACAAATTTTTTGTAAACACCTTTTTTTGCGCTTTGATACAAAATTATCATGCGTATTTTGCGCAATTTGCCTATATTCCAAGGATTTGACAGTCTTTTCACAATTGGAGCGTTGGTAATTTGTACAAGTGTAAGGGTTTATAAAATGATATTGTAAAAAATGTTGTACGGGTCACGATCAAAGTTGTGCATAATTACAAAAGTTTAAGGATTTGCTTGACGTGAGGGCATAAATAATGTATAATAGCTATAGTGTTAAATAATTCTTAATTATTAACACTCGTTTTGTTGTCTCCTTTCTTTTGTTCTACACATATTTATTTTCATCTGTTTATCTAAGACGAGCAGGGCATATGCCCTGCTTATTTTTTTCGAGCTGAGCCAGCTCGACCGCATCCACGTTGCCGCTTGCAAGCTCGCTTACTCTTATCAAAGTCCTTACTCGTACATCGCTTACAGAACAATAAATATTATATGATTTTTGGGAGTGATAGTGCTGAGCCAGCTCGACCGCTTCCGCGTTGCCGTTCATCGCAGAGACTGCACACCCTAACCACGTTGCCGCTCGGCGCAGAGCCTGCGCACCCTACCACGTTGCCGCTCGTAAACTCGCTCACTCTTTTCAAAAACGTTACTTGTACATCGCTTACAGCACTTTTTGTTTTAGGTATATTTATTAGTCACGGGCGGATACTATCCGCCCCTACATATGATTACGCATTACGCATTGATAACTACACATTAATCACTATGCACTGATCACTAATAACTCGGGCTGTCGAGGACACCGGCCCCTACATGATTTCTTTCGTATTTGTCGGTGTGAGCCGACACGATTAATTATGAATTATGCATTATGAATTATGAATTAAACAAATAGTAGATCAGTCCGTATATGGTCGCGGCTGAGCAGCCGAAAAGAATGACGGGACCTGCTATGGTGAATATCTTTGCTCCTACGCCGAGTATAGGACCTTCCGATCTTGCCTCGATAGCGCATGAGCTTATGGCATTTGAAAAGCCTGTAATAGGCACGAGTGTTCCTGCACCTGCGTGTTTTGCAAGCTTTTCGTACCAGCCAAGACCTGTGCATATGGAACTCAGTCCCACAAGTATAATGGAAGTCCATGTGCCTGCTTCTGTACGGTCGAGACCGTATGCCTGAAGCATTGAAAGTATTATTTCGCCCAATGCGCAGATCGCTCCGCCCACAAGGAAAGCAAAAGTTATATTGACTTTGGAATTTGATTTTGGTGAAGCCTGTCGCGTCATATCGCTGTACAGCTCAGGTGTAATTTTCATATTATCAGCTCCTTTGCTGTATTATGTGCCTGTAATTATAAAATATTCCGCAGTTTGAAATAAATGTGCTGCGGATATCTGCGGACGGCAGGTAATGTATCATTTCTTTCTCTTCTTCGACATATACATTAGTAAATGCAAGAGAAAGAGGTGATATGTTTGAAAACACAGCCGGAAGGTCGTGCGGTCATGCTTGGAAGATATATTATCGAAAACAGGACTACTGTACGCGGAGCTGCAAGAAACTTCGGCATTTCCAAAAGTACGGTACATAAAGATGTAAGTGAAAGGCTGAAACAGGAAGATCCCGAGCTGTATGAAAAAGTGAAGGACATACTCGAAATAAACAAGAAGGAAAGACATATCCGCGGCGGACTTGCCACAAAGCGGAAATATGCCGAAATAGCCTGCCGCAGGAAAAAGATACGGCACTTTTAACTGTGACACTCATTTAGAGTTTATGCGTAATGTAATGGCGAACGATGTTCGCCATTACAGTGTACTCATGTTAATTGCATTGTAAGGCGCGGACGACCAATGGTCGTCCCTACAATTCTGTTTGCTGTGCAATAACAACTAAGGGGCGGATATTATCCGCCCCTACGCTTTTATATGCCTGCAAGTTTTTTGAATTTGATATAGAATTCGCTGAGCGAGTCTCTGCCTGTCAGCATACTTTCGTCAACGTATGCGCCAATATACTTTCCGTCACGGAATACGTAATATTTTTCTTCTTCGCCCTTTACAAGGTCTATTTTAAGAGATCTACCGTCGCTGAAGCTGTATTCGGCAGTCATAACAGGATCTTTCAGTTCGGGCTTTACAGTAACATCTGTGCCCTTCAATTTCACTATTGCAAATGCATTGAAGAAATTGTTGAAAGCAACATAGTTTTCTGTTGAGTCAAAGTCAACGTCCTTGCCGTTGTATTTGCACTCCATATTCTTGATATCAACTTCACAGGTGTCGTTGTTATCAAGGTAGCTGAACTTGAAGCTGCTTACACTGTAAGAGTCAGCCGAAACGTAATTGCGTACGAGGTAATCATAGGGGAGAGCGTTTGCTATAGTAAGGTCTTCCCTGTAATAAAGCTCTACCTGCTCATTGTCTACGAGTACGAAGCAGTATGTCGGATCATTATCATTAGCACTGATGAGGATATGATGCTCGCTGCCGTCGCTGCCCTTTACGATAATATCGCCGTATGGCTTATCGAAGCCGTACTTTGAAAGGTCGTCAAGCTTTTCGTCAAGCATTTCCTCTGCTTCAAGACGTACAAGATCATTGAGAGCTGCTGTTACCGCAGTCTGGTCAAGTTCGAGCTCGGAGTACTCCTTCGGGAGTGACCATGTCTGAGCATCAGCATCAAATGTAAGGTCACAGAGCACCTTGCCGTCCTTGTATGTAGTTACCTCCTGTATATCATAAAGTGAGTAAGGCACTATCATTTTATTCTTGAGAAGAAGTCTATCGAGTTTGAGTACGCTTCCGTGCTGTGAATCAACAGCATAGACATTGCTCTTTCCGTCAACAGTAACATAGTAATAATCGCCTGTAGGGCTTTCGCTTCCTATGTATATGGTATGTGTGCCGGAAGGAACAGTGATCTCAACTTTATCGGGATCGTCAAGACCGTACATTGCCAGCTTTTCGTCAGTTACGTTGCCGTAGTTTGTAACGGCTTTTAGGTCGGAAAGGTATGTGCATATGAGCTGGCAGTAAGTCTGGTCAAGCTTGAATTCGCTATTAGTGAGTGCCCATTCGTCACCGTTTTTCTCGGCAGTATAAACTTCATCGCCCTTTGAGAAAACTATTTTTGTGGAGCTGTACGGATCAAAGTTGAACAGCACATTGTCTGCAAGCTCCTGTTTTGTCTGCTCTTTTTCCTTGTCCTTGTCATGCTTTGCAGCAAGGTAAAAACCTATGGAAGCACCGGCAAGGAAAACAAGCGCGATAAGTCCGATAATCATTTTTTTCATCAGGAATTTCTCCTTTTAAGCCATACAGCGACACCAACGATAGCAAGAAGTGCAGGGATAACATAAACTATAACCATAACACTTGTTGCTTCTTTTCTATCCTTGAAGGTCATGTGGTCGTAGGAGTTGAACTTGTTTCCTATACCAAACTGGATATCACTGTCATACAGCCATGTATTACTGAATGTTGCGAGCATATTTGAGCCGCTTATAGAAGGAGCGATAGCATCGCTGTCGATTATGGAAGTAGTACCGAATACTACCATTTTTCCGCCTGACACCTTATTGTAAGAATAATAGCCGAAGTCAAGATCAAGACCTGTGAGGAGCTCATCTGCCTGCTGTGCGGTGATCTCATCGCCGCCCATTGACTTGCTGACTGTTGTATATTCACCTGAAGCGGTAGCAACATTCTTGATTATAGATGAACGCTCTGTATAAGACGCGCCAGGGAAGCTGTCCTCGGGGATCTCGGTAAGGCTTCTTGTGTTTGCGATACCTGCGATATATGCGCCTTCGCTTATGAGTTCGTTAAGGTCGGAGGTGAGGTCCTGAGTGAATTCGTCATTGTATCTTGAACCTGCGGGATACTCGACACGGAAGAAATTCTCGACCTGCTTTGAGTCTCTGTCCTGAAGCTTGTTGGCATCAAGAGACTCTGTAACATAGTTATAGTCGAGGATAAGTCCGAATTTTTCCATTACGTTTTCTATGTTGTAGAAACGTCCCTTTGTGTCGCACGGATCAATAAGGAATGAGAGTGAACCGCCGTTTTCGGCGTACTCGTTGAGGAGGTCTTTCTCCTTGTCTGTTATATCCTTCTGAGGACCTGCAAGGTAGATTATCTTTGCATTATCGGGGATAGCTCCTGCCTTGTCGAGATCAAGCTCCTGAACATCGTAGTCCTTGGACTTGAGCTGATTAGCGTATATCGAGAAGCTGTCGTTTATAGACTTTTCTCCGTGACCTGTAAGGAAGTATACTGTGGGGAGAGAACCGCTTGCGCAAATGGAGATAGCAGCAGCGATAAGCTCTTCGCCTGCGTACTGCTTCTGTCCCTGTGAGCCCTGGAATATCTTTTTACCGCTTATCTTCTTGGTGATATTATTGCATCTTACGAAGATATCACACTCATTTGTACCAAGGTTGCCCTCTGGATCAAGGTTGCTTGCGAGTGCGGCGTTTTCGTTAGGATCAAAGCAGGTGAGGTCGATATTGTCGAAATCATCGAGCTGTGTGAGTGTGTGATAAAGGGGGAGGAATTCCGAAGCATCAGCTTCATTGAAGTATGCAAGCTTTGAGAGATAGTAAACATCTATATGCTTGTCGGAATTGTCAGCGATGAGCTGTTTTGTCTTTTCATTAAGTGTGTACTTCTTTGAAGGAGTCATATCGAAGCCTCTGTCGTAAAAGCTTACTATAAGGTTTATCGGTATGAAGATGACAAGTACGAGTATCGCCATTATGAAGGCGATAGTATTGGTGAAATTCTTTTTCTTCTTCATTTCGGCTTACCCCCTGTTCCAACGTCTCTTCTCGATGGCGATATATGTCCATGCGAGGAAAACTATTATTACAGAACCGAAGAAAACCATATCCGAAAGACGAATGAAGCCCTCTGAGAAGTATGCAAATCTTGGCTGTGCTGCAAATGAATATATCACTGACTGTACCTTTGGGTACTGTGAGATGAAAGCTGTATTTGAGAAGTCATCAACGAAGAGGAGTATGAACATTATTACCTCGCCGATGATAGCCGCAAGTATGGACGACTCGGTAAGTGATGAGATGAACATACCTACTGCGATGTACATGGTTCCCCAGAAGAATATGCCTATGTAAGCGCATATGAGCTGGCTCACGATGACTTCGCCCTTCATAGCTGTAAGGATAGGGAAGAATGCAGTACCTAAAAGCATGAAGATGTAAACAGTAACGTTTGCAAGAAACTTTGCGATAACTATTTTCAGAACGCTGACAGGTGATGTCATCAGCAGGACTTCCGTACCGTTCTTGCGCTCGTCCGCAAATGTCCTCATGGTGAGGAGCGGTATGAGGAATATGAAGTAGAGGATAACGGAATAGAACATCTCGGTGAATGAGAATGCCCATGTGTTTGAGCCCTCGAGCTTAGCGATACCGCTTGAAAAGCTCAGGGAGAACAGCAGCATGAAAAGTGCTGCGAAAGCGTAAGCGAAAGGAGTGTAGAAGAATGATTGCAGCTCCTTTTTATAAATAGGAAACATCTTACTCTTCCTCCTTTTTCTCAGTGTTTTTTTCTGACTCATCTGGCATCTCGTCAAGAAGCTCCTGGAGTCCGTTCTTCTTTGCGGGACGGTTGATGAGCTCAATGAATACGTTTTCAAGATTAGGCTTGTCCGTATACATTTCAAGTATGCTTATGCCGCTTTTGAGACATTCGGACATGATAGAATCTCTGATAGTATCGGTGTCTCCTTCGAGAGAAACGGTGAATGAGTAGATATCATTGCCCTCGTCCTCTACCTTCTTTATCTCGCTGACACCCTTGGTCATACCTATTATAGAAGCAGCACTTTCCTTGTCGCCCTTTACCTTGATGTGGAGAATGAACGATGTGGCAAATGACTTTTCAAGGTTCTCGATAGTGTCGATAGCTCTGATGTCGCCCTTGTTGATGATTACTACTCTGTCACATACCGCACTTACTTCGCTGAGGATATGTGAGCTGAATATAACCGAGTGCTCTTTTTTCAGATCCTTTATCAGAGCACGTACCTCTGCTACCTGATTTGGGTCGAGACCAACGGTAGGCTCGTCGAGGATAAGGAATTTCGGGTTGCCGAGAAGTGCCTGAGCAAATCCCACACGCTGTTTGTAACCCTTTGAAAGATTGCGGATAAGCTTTCCCGAAACGTCCTTGATTTTAAGAAGTCCCATAACGCGGTCTATTTCGTTCTTGCGCTCACCCCTTGGAACTCTTTTCAGACCTGCACAGAATGAAAGGTATTCCTTTACTTTCATATCGGGGTATACGGGAGGTATCTCGGGGAGGTATCCGATATTGCTTTTTGCCTTTATCGGATCTTTGGTAATGTCTGCACCGTAAATGGTGACAGTTCCGTCTGACATGGGCAGGAATCCTGCGATCATGTTCATGGTTGTTGATTTTCCCGCACCGTTAGGCCCGAGAAAACCGAGGATCTCATTATCGTTTATTGTAAAGCTTATATGATTTACAGCACGGTTGCTGCCGTAATACTTTGTAAGATTTTCAATATTAATCATGAGCTGCTCCTTTCCGATCAATAAATCAATTTTATCAAAAAACAGGTGCTATTATCTCATCATAGCATACTGCTATATTATCGCAGAATAATATTAACACAAGATGAATAAAATATGAATAAAATGTTAATTCACAAGAGAGACGATTTTGCCAACGCTGTTTCGCAAGCAATGTGACAGGTAAATCTTAGAGCGAAAGTGTGAGGATTTTGTGAGAGTTTATTGTGGGTAAGATGAATGTTGACAGGATTAGTTTTATGATGTGACTTATTAACATATAGCTAATATATCCGATTTTTAGCTGTTTTCAGCGGTAGACAAAATGTACAAAAAAGCAAATAGCTTTGTGTGCATTGCAACAAAAATGACTTTGCTCAGAAGTAAACTGTTGACACGCATTGAATTGTAGAATATAATAATCTTGAAAATAGTTTGAGAATTGTGTGCAGTCTGCGTGAAAATGCACACAGTGTACGAAGTATTTTCGTATGCACCCCCGAAAGTGCGAACCTTAGGGGGCAATCCATTTTTTAACCACTATATTATTACGAGAGGGGTAAAAACAAATGATAAGCAAAAAGAATAAGGCTCTCGCAGCTGGCGTTCTTGCAGCTGCAATGTCCGCAACCGCAGTTCTTCCTACATTTGCTTCAGCTGCTGAAAAGTCAAGCTATGCAAAGGAAACTACTTACGCTGAGATGTTCTCATCACTTTATGATGACGTTGTAACAAACGGTATAGAGAACGGCTACCTTAGCAAACAGACAAATGGTTCTGGATTCGGTATTCCTTATCATTCAGTAGAAACATTCATCGTTGAGGCTCCTGACTACGGTCACGAGACAACATCAGAAGCTATGTCATACATCGTATGGATGGCTGCTATGCACGATGTTCTTGCTACAAAGAATGTTATCAGCGGTTCTAAGGGCGACCTCAAGAAGGCTTGGAACACAATGGAAGCTATGATCCCTGGTTGGTCAAAGGCTCACGGCAGATCAGATATCGACTACGGTTCATTCTGGGAGCAGACAAAGGTTGAGGCTGACTCATCAGAAGAGTGCGACCAGCCAAGTGACTATCCTGCAAAGCAGGAAGGCGGTAAGGCTGCTAACCCACTTTATGAGACATTCAAGTCTGCATACAGCAGTGATGAAGGTTACTACCTCATGAACTGGCTCGCTGACGTTGACGACTGGTACGGCTTCAGCAAGGGCACAGACGGCGAAGGCAAATTCACATTTATCAATACATTCCAGAGAGGCGAACAGGAGTCTTGTTTCGAGACAGTTCCTGCTCCTTGTCTTGAAGAGCTCCTTTATGGTATGGATAGTACTGATAAGGATAACGGTAACGGTATCAAGGCTATCTTCAATGGTAAGGATAAGGTTCCGCAGCAGTACTCATTCACAAACGCTCCTGACGCTGAGGATCGTTGTATCCACGCTGTATACTTTGCAAACCAGTACAACGCAGGTGATTCTTCTGTATCTGCTCTCGCAGGTAAGATGGGTGACCAGTGCCGTAACGACATGTTTGATAAGTACTACAAGAAGATCGCTGAGGATACAAAACTCACAAGCTCTGCTGAGTCAGGCAACGGCGGTCAGCACTACCTCATGGGCTGGTATACAGCTTGGGGCGGAGCTCTCAAGGCAAGCTACGGCAACTACGGCTGGGCTTGGCAGATCGGCTGCTCACACTCACATCAGTTCTATCAGAACCCACTTGCTGCTTATGGTCTTCTCTATGATTCATCAATCAATGCTGGTATGAAGGCTAAGGGCGCAAATGACGACTATACAGAGTCTCTCAAGAGACAGATCGAAATGTATCAGTGGCTCCAGTCTGTAGACGGTCCTTTCGCTGGTGGTTGTACAAACAGCTGGAGAGGTCGTTACGAGACATATCCTTCAGGCCACGCTACATTCTATAAGATGGCTTACGTTCCACATCCTGTTTACGCTGACCCGGGTTCAAACCACTGGATCGGTAACCAGGTATGGTCAACACAGCGTCTTGCTGAGCTTTACTACTATGTAGTAACAAACGGCGACAAGTCTAGCCAGAAGTACGGCGGACTCAGCCTTGAGGATGCTCTTGACAAGCTCCTTACAAGATGGGTTGATTGGTTCGAGAAGAATACTAAGTTCGACTATGTTGACGATGCTGGTAATACACATACATATGCTATCCCTTCAACTCTTGACTGGGGTTCAAGTGATACAGACTATACTTGCACACCTGATACTTGGACAGGTACATACGACGAGAACGGTAACCAGAAGCTTACTTGTAAGATCGGCGGTTACGGTCAGGGAGACGTAGGATGCGTATCCTCACTCTGTAACACACTTATTTACTATGCTAAGGCTAAGGGCGTTGACGCTGAGTTCTCAAAGAAGGAAGGCACATCTGTTGCTGAAAAGGCACTTTACCTTGCTAACAGACTCCTTACAGCTCAGTACAATGAGGGACGTGACGCAATCGGTATCACATTTACTGATTCTAACCCAAGCCTCAAGAGAGTATACGAAGAGAAGGTTTATATTCCTGATTACTATAAGGGCAAAATGCCTGATGGTTCTGTTCTTGAGCCAGGCGCAACATTCTCATCAATCCGTAAGAGCTACGAGAAGGATAAGATGTGGCAGGAGTGCAAGAAGTACTACGATGGTGAAGGTACAGATAACAATGGCGATGGTAAGGTTGACTGTGGCGACTACCAGTTCCAGTATCACAGATTCTGGCACGCTGGTGACGCTGTAGTTGCTTACGGTACAATGGCACTTCTCTATCCAGATGTTCTGCCGGATGATCCAACTCCAATAACTACAACAACTACAACTACAACTACAACACAGCCACCTGTTATTACAACTACAACAATTTCAGATGTTGTAACTCCAACTGCTAAGGTATGGGGCGACGCTAACTGCGACGGCGACGTTGATATGTCAGATATCGTTCTTATCATGCAGAGCCTTGCTAACCCGAACAAGTATGGCATCGGCGGTACAGACGCTACAGCTATCACTGCACAGGGTCAGGCTAACGCTGACGTTGATACATCAAGCAAGGGCATCACAACTCAGGACGCAGTTCGTATCCAGAACTTCCTCCTCAACAAGATCGCTTCACTTGATCCAACTAAGTAATTATTACTTATAATTAAGTAGATTAAAGCTGCACGGTTTTTCCGTGCAGCTTTTTTATGCCCAATTCTGCCATGAGTCGTAAAGTCGGAGAGGACGAGGGTGTTCGCTTCTGCAAAATTGAATTCCCCGATATTTTCCGAAAAAAGCTTGCATTTTACTTTAAATAATGATATAATATTATAATAGCATTTTTATGCGAAAAAATATTCCTAAGAAAGCAGGCGATAGGGTGCTTAGAAGTATGACAGGCTACGGAAGAGCGCAGCAGATACTTAATGGACGCGATATCCTTGTTGAGATCCGTTCAGTTAACCATAGATATTATGAATATTCGTCAAGAGTTCCCAGGACCTACAGCTATATAGATGAAAAGCTGAAGGCTCTGCTCAAAACAAGCATTTCCCGCGGCAAGGTAGAAATAGCCGTAACGATCAATAATATCGAAGGCAAGGATACCGAGATCGCTGTTAATAAGGGTGCAGCCGAGGGCTATGTCAACGCTCTCAGAAGCATTGCCGATGAGCTTGGTGTGGAGGACGACATCACACTTTCAAAGCTTATGAAGCTCCCTGATATATTCAATATACAGAAAACTCCCGATGATGAGGAACAGGTCTGGGAGGACGTTTCAAAGGTAGCCTCAGAGGCTATCGGCAAATTCGTTGAAATGCGCCAGACAGAGGGTGAACGCCTTAAAGCCGACATAATCGAAAAGGCTGAGGGCATACTTAAAATGGTAGCAAAGGTTGAGGAACTCTCACCGCTTACCGTTGAAAACTACAGAAACAGACTTTACAAGAAGCTCAGCGAAGTCCTTGAAGGCAAGGACATAGACGACCAGAGAGTTCTTACGGAAGCAGCTGTTTTCGCCGAGAAAATAGCTGTTGACGAGGAAACTGTAAGACTCCGCAGCCATATCTCTCAGCTTGAGAATATGGTATCGGGCGATGACGCAGTGGGCAGAAAGCTGGACTTCATCGTGCAGGAAATGAACCGTGAGGTAAATACTATCGGTTCAAAGGCTCAGGATCTGAACATCACTAAGGTGGTAGTCGATATGAAGGCTGAGATCGAGAAGATACGCGAACAGATCCAGAATGTTGAGTAATTTACCATGAAGCTTATAAATATAGGTTACGGAAATATGGTGTCAGCTGACAGGATAGTGACTATAGTAAGCCCCGAGTCAGCTCCCATAAAACGCCTCGTTCAGGAGGCGCGCGACGACGGCAGAGCCGTTGACGCTACCTACGGAAGAAAAACAAGAGCCGTAATGATAATGGACAGCGGTCATATTATCCTTTCATCACTCATTACAGAGACTCTTGCTGCAAGAATAAACGGTTCAGGAGGAGCTGATGACGATGAATAAAGGCAGACTTATTGTATTTTCCGCTCCGTCGGGCTGCGGAAAGGGTACTATGCTGGAGGAGATACTGAAGGACCAGCGTTTCGCAGTATCTGTTTCGGCAACTACAAGAGCTCCCCGAGAGGGTGAAAAGGACGGTGTGAATTACCACTTCCTTACCCGTGAGGACTTTGAACAGCGTATTGCTGACGGCAAGTTCATTGAACACGCCGAGTACTGCCAGAACCTTTACGGCACACTTTCCAGTGAGGTGGACGGCAGACTTGAAAAGGGACTCAACGTAATTCTCGAAATAGAGCCTCAGGGCGCAATGAAAATACGCGAAAAGCGTCCCGATGCACTGTTTATATTTATAGTTCCGCCTTCAATAGGTGAACTCCGCCGCAGACTCAAAAAGCGCGGCACAGAGACCGATGAGGTCATAGAAGAGCGTGTTTCAAAGGCTGCATGGGAGATATCTCAGGCTGAGAAATACGATTACATCATTGTCAATGACGCCCTTGAGGACGCTATAAGCGACTTCTTCGCAGTTATACGCGGAGAGCAGCTTAAAAAAGAGTTTTCGGGCGATATTATAGAAGAGGTGCTTAAAAATGCTTAGACCTGCAGTAAATCAGATCATCACAAAGAATGAGAGCTGTTATTCACTCGTTATTGCTGTTGCAAAGCGTGCAAGACAGATCTCAGAGGAGCTTTACGAGAACGGCGAGACTCTTGAAGAGAAGCCTGTAAAGACAGCTGTTGAGGAGCTTGCAAGCGGAAAGTGCAAGATAGTAAGCACTGTTCCACAGAGCAACGAGTAATGCCCCTTATTGCGGAGACCGCAGTCAGCGGAACAGCTTATTCCTTTGATATGCTGTTCAGCTATGCTGTTCCCGAAAAGCTGAAAGCGGATATCACCTGCGGATGCAGAGTGCTTGTACCTTTCGGAAAGGGGAACAAACGCAGGATAGGAGTGGTCATGAAGCTCTCCGAGGGGGATAGCAAGGGGCTTAAATCCCTTGTGTCACTTGTGGACGAAGAACCTGTCATTTCGGAGGAGCTTCTCAGACTTGCCCTGTATATAAGAGAGCATACCTTCTGCACTTATTTTGATGCAGTAAAAGCCATGCTCCCGCCTGCAATGAGCGTGAGCGCGAAAGAAACGTTCAGGCTTGTTAAGAATTTCACGGATATATCTTCTCTCAGTAATGAGGCAGCCGAGCTTCTGGAAATACTTTCGGGTACGGCAGGGAGCAAAGAGCTGAATGAGCTGATAGAGAAGCATATAATAGATAAGGGCAGACATCTTCCCGACGAGCTGTGCGATGCAGGTGCTCTGGACTCGGACAACGTTTTCAGGCAGGCTGTGGGCGATGCAGCAGTGAGAATGGTGCGCCTTACAGAAAAGTATATGAGTGCTCCCGAGGGCTTCGAGCTTACTACAAAGCAGAAGAAAGTCGCTGATTTCCTTGAGGAATTCGGCTCTGCTGCCGTAAGGGAAGCTGCGTATATGTGCGGAGTTACCGAAGCGGTAGTGAAGCGTCTTTGCGCAAACGGAGCAGCTGAGGAATACGAAGCTGAGGTGCTGAGAAGGGTAGAGGGCGATACTGACGAGAAAAGAAGTCCGCAGGATATAGTCCTTTCAGATGAACAGCAGAAGGCTCACGATACCGTACTGGCTCAGCTTTTTGAGAGAAAGCCTGCGGTATTCCTGCTTCACGGTGTAACGGGAAGCGGCAAGACCTCGGTATTTGAGAAGCTCATAGACGATACTGTAAAAATGGGAAGGCAGGCAATGCTGCTCATTCCCGAAATAGGTCTCACTCCGCAGATATTGAAGCGGTTTCGTTCGCTTTTCGGTGAGAGGGTAGCTGTTATACACAGCGGACTGTCACTGGGGCAGAGACTTGACGAATACAAAAGAATAAAACGGGGCGATGCGGATATCGTAATTGGTACGAGAAGTGCTGTATTTGCTCCGCTCAGTGATATCGGACTCATTATTATAGATGAGGAGGGCGAGCGTTCCTATAAGTCGGACAGTTCGCCAAGATATTCCACACATGATATCGCCAAGCAGCGATGTGCTTACCATAAGTCCGCACTTCTGCTTGCTTCGGCAACACCTTCAATTGAGAGCTATTACCTTGCCGAAAGGGGCGTATACAAGCTTCTCGAAATGAAGGAGCGATACCAGAATTCGCCGCTTCCTGAGGTGAGTATCATTGATATGAACCTTGAGCGTGAGGCTGGCAACCGCACGGAGTTCAGCCGCAGACTTGCGGAGGAGATAAGCCTTAATCTGAAAAACGGCGAGCAGTCCATACTGCTTCTCAACAGACGAGGCTATCACACTATCATAAGCTGCTGCGACTGCTATCAGCCGCTGTACTGCCCGAATTGCTCGGTACCGCTGACATACCACAAGAAAAACAACAAGCTGATGTGCCACTACTGCGGCTACGTCAGTGACCCTGTGGAGGAGTGCCCCTCATGCGGCTCGAAGCACCTTAAAAATATGGGCTTCGGTACGCAGAAGCTTGAAGAGGAGCTTTCCACATTCTTCCCGACTGCGCGTATACTGCGCATGGACGCGGATACAACATTCTCACGGTATTCCTACGAGAAAAGCTTCAAGGAATTCCGCGAGGGGAAATATGACATAATGATAGGTACTCAGATGATAGGCAAGGGACTGGATTTCCCCGATGTTACGCTTGTAGGTGTACTGTCGGTGGATAAGGCTCTTTATGCAGGGGATTTCAGAAGCTATGAGCGCACCTTCTCGCTTATCACTCAGGTGGTTGGACGAGGCGGACGCGGGCAGCGTAAAGGCAGAGCCATATTGCAGACCTTCATTCCCGAGCACTATATCATGAATCTTGCTGCCGCGCAGGACTACAAAGGCTTTTACAATGAGGAGATAGCCATACGCCGCGCAATGATATTTCCGCCGCTGTGCGATATGTGCATTTTCTGCTTTGCAGGCGGTGAGGACTTTTCAGTCAAGGTGGGCGCGGACGCTGTTCTGGGACTTATGAATCATAAGCTCAGGGAGCTTCAGCCGAAAACTCCCGTGCGTGTTCTCGGTCCTGTCAGATGTTCTTACGGCAGGATAAACGGCAAGTACCGCTACAGGATAATAATGAAATGCAAGAACAACGCCGAAATGAGGGGCTATATAAGAGGAGTCCTTACAGAGTCGGCAAAGCTGAAAGAGATGAAAGGAATCACCCTGTATGCCGATATGAACGGCGATGTGGGCGTATGAGAAAAGGATAGGATAAAATGGCACTTAGAAGAATTTTAACCGATAAGGACGAGGTGCTCCACAAGGTTTGCAAGCCTGTGGAGAAGTTTGACGAAAAGCTTGCGCAGCTTCTTGACGATATGCACGAGACTCTCGACAAAGCTGAGGGCGTTGGTCTGGCTGCTCCGCAGATAGGCTTATGCCGCAGGATATTCATTATGCACCTTGACGAAAATGATATAGTTGAGGCTATAAACCCCGAAGTTACCAAAAAAGAGGGTAAACAGCGTGTGCAGGAGGGCTGCCTTTCATGCCCTAATGTATGGGGCTATGTTACAAGACCTCTGAGCTGTCACCTCAAAGCACAGGACAGGAACGGAAACTGGTTCGAGCGTGATTTCACAGATCTCGGCGCACAGTGTACCTGCCATGAGAACGACCACCTTGACGGTCATATATTCACAGAAATAGTCGAAGAATTCTTTGTACCAGAGGAGCCTAAAAAATGAAAATAGTATTTATGGGAACACCTGATTTTGCTGTACCTTGTCTGCGTACTCTTGCAGAGAGCGGACATGAGATCGCAGCAGTGTTCACTCAGCCCGATAAACCAAAGGGAAGAGGATATAAGCTCATACCTACGCCTGTAAAGGCTGCTGCCGAGGAGTACGGCATACCTGTATATCAGCCGCTTTCGCTGAGAAAGGGCGATGACGCAGAGGAAGCTATGAAAACTCTCCGCGATATATCACCAGAGCTTATAGTCGTTACAGCTTACGGACAGATACTTCCTAAGGAAGTCCTTGAGCTGCCGAAGCATGGCTGTGTGAATATACACGCTTCACTTCTGCCGAAATACAGGGGCGCAGCTCCTATAAACTGGGTAATACTCAATGGCGAGAAGGAGACAGGTGTTACTTCCATGCAGATGAGCGAGGGACTTGATACAGGTGATATGCTCATCAAGAAAAGCACCGAAATAGGCGCAAATGAGACCTATGAGGAGCTTTATGCGAGACTTTCCGACATGGGCGGTGAAGTCCTTGCAGAAACTTTAAAAGCTATCGAAAGCGGCGATCTTCATCCCGAAGTACAGGACGACAGTCTTAGCTGTTACTCTCCAATGATACGCAAGGAAATGAGTGCGCTGGACTTTTCAAAGTCTGCTGCGGATATACACAATACTATCCGCGGAGTTACGGGTTTTGCAATGCTTGAGGGCAAACGCCTGAAGGTATTCAGATCGGAGCTTTCAGATAAAAAGTATCCGAATGCTGAAAACGGAGCTGTTGTCGATACAAAGAGCTTTGCAGTAAAGTGCGGCGACGGCGGTGCGGTAATATTCCGCGAAGTTCAGCCTGAGGGCAAAAAACGCATGAACACAGAGGACTTCCTCATGGGCAAGAAGCTGACTGAGGGAGAGATACTCGGATAAGGAGGAAAATATGGCTATATTTTTGGTTTTAGTAATGCTTCTTCTGCCTCTTATTGCGCAGATAAACGTAAAGTGTACTTTCAGTAAGTACAGCAGTGTAAGTAATTCAAGAGGACTTACTGCTGATGAAGTTGCAAGAAGGATACTCGATGCAAACGGTCTTTCTTATGTTGGTATCGAGCATATCAAGGGCAATCTCAGCGACCACTATGATCCTAAGGCAAATGTTGTAAGACTTTCAGACTCATGTTACGGCAATACATCTGTTGCTGCTATCGGCGTAGCTGCTCATGAATGCGGTCATGCCTGCCAGCACGCTGAGAACTATACTCCTATAGTAATAAGAAGCAAGATAGTTCCTGCTGTAAGTATCTGTTCAAATTTATGGTATTTTTTATTCATCATCGGTCTTTTATTCAGCCAGATGACTATCGGAACGAACCTGATCTATATTTCCATCGCAATGTTTGCAGCAGTAGTTCTTTTCCAGCTTGTTACTCTTCCTTGCGAGTTTAATGCAAGTGACAGAGCTTTAAAGACTCTTGAGAGAGATGGTATCCTTGAGATGGATGAGGTACCGAAGGCAAAGAAGGTTCTCACAGCAGCTGCTCTGACTTACGTTGCAGCTCTTATCTCATCAATTATCCAGCTTCTCAGACTTCTTGCTGCTGCAAGAAGAAGATAATGACAGACCCGCGATATCTTGCTGTAAAGCTTCTCGATAAGACTTTCAGCGGAGGAAGCTACTCAAATCTGCAGCTGGACAGCGGTCTCAAAGCCTCTGACCTTGATGACAGAGGAAAGAAGCTGTGCTCTGCTGTTTACTACGGAGTAATAGAGCGTAAGCTGACTCTCGACCATATAATCGGCGGACTCAGCTCCCGTCCCATTGCGAAGCTTGACAGTATTATCCTTAATATACTGCGCTGCGGCATCTATCAGATAATGTATATGGACAGTGTTCCCGATAACGCAGCCGTAAACGAAAGCGTTGCACTTGCGAAGAAATTCCGCAAGACAAGTGCTTCGGGTATGGTAAATGCAGTATTGCGTAATTTTATTCGCAGCGGCAAGGAGATAAAGCTGCCTAAAAACGCCGCGGAAGCAATGTCCGTGAAGTATTCCGCACCTGCCGAACTGGTGAAAAGTCTTACCGATGATTACGGTTCAGAAAAGGCAGAGGGATTTCTTGAAAATTCTCTTGAAAAAAGTGTCACATATATACGCAGAAATGCGTTAATATGTAATGAAAAAGAATTTAATGAGGCACTTGGCGATATCAAGGCTGAAAAGCTGAGAGAGTGCTGCTACACCGTTGAAAGCGGTGACTTAACAGCAACGGAAGCTTTCAGAAAAGGGTATTTTCATGTTCAGGGACTTGCCTCACAGTTCTGCTGCGAAGCCCTTGCTCCTACTGAGCAGGACAGAGTCCTTGATATATGTGCAGCTCCCGGCGGCAAGACCTTTACTATGGCGGAGCTTATGAACAGTAAAGGCGAGATATACGCCTTTGACCTGCACGAAAAACGTGCCGAGCTCATACGCAAGGGTGCGGAAAGGCTTGGCCTCACCAATATAAAAGCAGCGGCAGGGGACGCGACAGTATTTAACCCCGACCTGCCGAAATTTACTAAGATACTCTGCGATGTCCCGTGTTCGGGACTGGGAGTCATTGGCAGCAAGCCCGAGATAAAGTACAAGAATATCTCAGACTTTGCAGGGCTCCCCGATATACAATATAAAATAGTGTGCAACGCGCTGAACTATCTGGAAGCAGGAGGTACTCTCGTTTATTCTACCTGTACAGTGCGCAGAGCCGAGAATGAAGAGGTCTGTGAACGACTTCTCCGCGAACACCCTGAGCTGGAGGCAGTTGAGCTTCCCGAGATGCTTGGAGAAAAATTCGGCACTATGGCTACACTTATGCCGCCAAAATTCGGCAGCGGTTTCTTTATTGCAAAATTCAGGAAAAAGTAAGGTGATAAATTGGAAAAGATCGATATTCTCAGTCTTGATCTTGACGAGCTCACAGAGATACTGACGAGCATCGGCGAGAAGAAATTCCGTGCAAAGCAGATATTTCAGTGGCTGCACGTGAAAAGAGTCCTTGATTTCGACAAAATGACTGATATATCTGTCCAATTACGCCGCAGCCTGAACGAAATTTTTTGTATAAATGGACTATTTGTGCAGAAAAGGCTTGAATCTGCTATAGATAATACGGTAAAATATCTTTATAGGCTTTCTGACGGCAATTTCGTCGAGACTGTTCTCATGGAATACAGCTATGGTTACAGCATCTGCGTGTCGACTCAGGTGGGCTGTAAAATGGGGTGCAACTTCTGTGCTTCAACTATAGCAGGCTATGTCAGAAGTCTTACTGCCTCGGAGATTTTATTGCAGATCTACGAGGCTGAACGTGATTCAGGCAAACGTGTCTCGGGAGTGGTGCTCATGGGCATCGGTGAACCCCTTGACAATTTTGACAACGTTATGAAGTTCCTGCATCTGCTGTCCCATAAGGACGGCAATGATATGAGCCTTCGTCACGTATCGCTTTCTACCTGCGGTATCGTACCGCGTATATATGAGCTGGCGGACAAGAAATTGCAGCTTACTCTTTCGGTATCCCTCCACTGTGCGGATAACGAGGGACGAAGCGAGATAATGCCCGTCAATAAAAAGTATGATCTTCCGAGCCTCATCGAGGCTTGCAGATATTATATCGATAAGACGGGACGGCGTGTCACATTTGAATATGCCGTTATCGATGATGTTAATTCCTCGCCCGCAGATGCTGATAAGCTGGCAAAGCTGCTGAGGGGAATGAATTGCCATGTTAACCTTATACCCGTTAATAAGGTAAGGGAACGAAATTATCATACAGCCCGTTCAGGCGTTGCGGAATTCGCAAAACTGCTTGGCAGGCGGGGAATAAACGCTACCGTAAGAAGAACTCTCGGCAGCGATATCGAAGCAGCGTGCGGTCAGCTTAGACGCGATGCTGCACAGCAGAATGAAAAGAATGGGGGTGCGGATACTTGAGATTTCGCTTTGGCACGGATATCGGTCTCATGCGCGAAGAAAACCAGGACGCAGTGAGATGCGAATATTTCGGCCATAATGTTCTCGCCGTGGTATGTGACGGTATGGGAGGCGAGCGCGCAGGCAAGGAAGCCAGCGAGCTTGCAATAGAAGAATTCTTCCAGCGTTTTTCGGCGGATTACAAAGAGAGTCTGAGCGATGAAGAGATCCGTAAACTCCTTATCTCCTCGATCTCGGCAGCTAATTCCGTGATATATACACGGGCAAGGTTCGATTTCAAGAATTTTGGCATGGGAACGACCTGTGTTGCTGCCTTTGTCAACAAGAAAACAGCTTTCATAGCCAATGTCGGTGACAGCAGAGCGTATCTTATAACGGATACGGGGCTCGTAAGGATCACTACCGATCATAACGTAGCCGCTCTCCTCTTTGAACAGGGCAAGATCACCGAGGAGGAAATGGAAGTTCACCCTCAGAAGCATATGCTCGTCCGAGCGGTAGGCGTAGAAAAAACAGTGCTTACAGATACATTTATGCTTGATTATGAGGATAATAAAATAAGCCTGCTGCTTTGCTCTGACGGACTTTCAGGTTATTGCAGCGACGATGAGATATACAGCGTCATACTAAACTCAGATTTTGATGATGTTGCAGACGAACTTATTAAATTAGCTCTCGCAAAGGGCGGCCGTGACAATGTAACTGTTGCGGTAATTTCTGACTAACGCAGGAGGAAAGGAAATGGATAAAAACATTGGCAAAAAGCTCGACGGAAGATATGAGATAACCGAGCTTATCGGCGTCGGAGGTATGGCGGAAGTATACAAGGGCGTTGATGTTATCGACAACAAAACGGTAGCAATAAAAATACTGAAAAAGGAATTTGCAGAAAATGAAGAGTTCCTGCGTCGTTTCAGAAACGAGTCAAAAGCGATAGCAGTACTTTCTCACCCGAACATCGTAAAGATATACGATGTTGGCTTCTCTGAAAAGATACAGTATATCGTTATGGAGTATATCGACGGTATCACACTTAAAGAGTATATCGAAGAGGAAAAGGTACTTTCATGGAAGGACACAGTTCATTTCGTTATACAGATACTCCGTGCTCTTCAGCACGCTCATGACAAGGGTATAGTCCACCGCGATATAAAGCCGCAGAACATTATGATGTTCACTGACGGCACTATAAAGGTCATGGACTTCGGTATTGCCAAGTTTGCCCGTGAAGAGGGCAAGACTGCTACAGATCAGGCAATAGGAAGCGTTCATTATATCAGCCCCGAGCAGGCAAGCGGCAACGTAACAGATGCTAAGAGCGATATCTACTCGGTAGGCGCAATGATGTACGAGATGCTCACAGGCAGAAAGCCGTTCGACAGCGATAACCCCGTTGCTATCGCAGTAATGCATATGCATGATATCCCAGAGCGTCCAAAGCAGATAAATCCCGATATCCCTGACGGTCTCGAAGAGATCGTACTCAGAGCTATGGAAAAAGCTCCTGAGGACAGATATCAGACAACTGCCGAAATGATAAGCGATATCGAAGCTTTCAAGGCAGATCCCCATATCTCCTTCGGTTACTATGCTGAGGAGGACGACGAGAGCGAGCAGGAGATGCTCGATCCTTCAGTTGAAAACAATGTACAGTCAGAGAGCAGACAGGAGGTAGCAAGTGCCTACGCTGCAAAGGCTGCAGCTTCATCAGTCGGAGCACCTGCTTATGCAGGAGCAGCAGCTGCAATGTCAGCAGGCGGCAGAAACGCAGGCGCAAACGGCGGTGGTACTTCTGTTTCTCAGAGATACAATGACGCATACACAAATAACTATAACAATAACGGCGGTTACGACGATGACGAGGACGATGAGGAGGAAGAGCGTTCTTCACTGGTAGTCCCAGTTCTTACAGCAGTAGTTGTCGTTGTTATCATCGTTGCAGTGTTCTTCGTTGTAACAATGCTCAGAAACCTTATCACAAACAACTCCATGAAGGGTGGCAATAAGATGCCTGAGCTTTATGGTATGGACTACTATGAGGCAGAACAGAAATGGGGCAACAGCATCAAGTTCCAGATCGAAGGCTCTGAGTATAACGAAAAAGATGAAAACTGCATTATCAAGCAGAGTATCGAAGCAGGCTCAGTATTCAAGAAGGGTGATGTCTGCAAGGTAACTATCAGTAAGGGTATGGAGACTGTTGATGTTCCTCATGTTGCAGGAATAAACGCAGACCTTGCAAAGCTCCAGCTCAAGGACAGAGGTCTTGAATGTAAGATAATCAAACGTTCGGACGCTAATGTAAATCCAAACTATGTAATCAAATCCGAGCCTGAAGAGGGTACGGAAGTATATAAGGGCTCTACAGTCGTTCTCTACGTAAGCATGGGCGCAAATGCAGAGCAGTTCGAGCTTGAGGACTATACACACATGAGCATTGATGACGCTGTTATCAAGGCAGGATATAAGAACCTCAAGGTAGAGACAGTTTCAGAGCCTTCATACGAAAAGAAGGATACAGTATTCAAGCAGGATCCTGAAAAGGGCACAAAGGTAGAGGGCGGTTCTACAATTACTCTCTATGTCAGCGATGGTACTATCCCTGACGGTAAGGTAAGCATTGATATACCGCTTCCTGGTGATGCAGACGGACGTTTCAGCATCGACTTTATCCTTACAGACGAAAAGGGACACTCAAAGGCTGAGACAACAGGTCTTATCGTTTGCCCTGGTATGTCAACAGCATCAGTATCTATCGACGGTTCAGGCAAGGGCGTTGAAGTTAAGGCTTACCTTTACAATATGACAACTTCACAGAGAGCTCTTCTCGGAACATACAGCTTCGACTTCTCAACAAATTCTTACTCAACTATATCTGAGGATATCGGAGGAGCATTCAGCGCAGTAGGCGGATACAAGCAGCCTGAGACAGAGGCTCCAACGGAAGCTCCTAAGCCGACTGAACAGCAGCCGACACAGGCACCTCAGAACGATCATCAGGAAGGCATAAACGGATTTACTCTCCCTGACGGAACATGGTGGTACTATGACGCTGCCGATCATGTACTCGGTGAGTGGATAAACGGCGTATGGACATTATACGCTCCCGGAGTAAACGGATATTGGGAGTCAAATGACAGCGGCCCGAATATCTGGCACTGGAACAGCTGATGAAGAATAGTACCAGCGGAATTATTATAAAATGCTTAGGGGGACTCTACAGTGTAGAGTCCCCTGACGGTATATATGAGTGTAAGGCGAGAGGAGTTTTCCGCAACAGGGGTATCAGTCCCTGTGTCGGCGACAGAGTTAACGTCGAGGACGATGTTATAACCGAGATAGCCGACCGAAAAAACTGTATCATAAGACCTCCCCTTGCAAACCTTGACCAGCTTATATTCATAGTCTCCACCTGTGAGCCTGCACCTAATTATCTCATACTGGACAAGTTCATCGCTATAGCAGAGTATAAGGGCATAACTCCCGTTGTGGTCATCACAAAGACCGATCTGGGCGACAGCAGTCCCATACATGAGATATACGGCGGCATCGGCATTGATGTAGTCGAAGTCAAGTATGATGACGAAGCATCAGTAGAAGCTGTAAGGAAGCTTCTTGCAGGAAAGATAAGCGCATTTACGGGCAATTCGGGTGCAGGTAAGTCAACACTGCTCAATGCAGTCGACCCTACGCTGAATATAGCAACAGGCGAGATAAGCAAAAAGCTGGGCAGAGGCAGACATACTACACGCCATGCGGAGCTTTATAAGCTCAGCGGCGGCGGATATATAGCTGATACTCCGGGATTTTCAACTTTTGAGACAAACAGATACGATATAATCCGCAAGGAAGAGCTTGCAGGCTGTTTCCGTGAATTTGAGGGGCTTACCGATAAGTGCCGTTTCAGAGACTGCGCACACGTATGTGAAAAGGGCTGTGCGGTAGTAGAAGCGGTGGAGCGCGGCGAGATATCGAAAAGCCGCCATGAAAGCTATAAAACTATGTATGAAGAGGCTAAACAGCTGAAGGAGTGGGAATTGAAATGAAAAAATGCGCTATATTCGCAGGCGGAGATGTGCCTGAAAAGAGTACTGAAAGGCTTCTTAAAAGGCTGAAGGAAACAGACCTTGTGATATGTGCTGACTGCGGCTATAATCATGCCAAAAGGCTTGGTGTAGTACCAAATATAATCGTAGGCGATTTCGATTCCTATACGGAAGAGCTGCCGTCAGGTATCGAGATATTGCAGAGCGTCCCCGACAAGGACGACACGGATACTCTTATGGCTGTCAAACACGCAATAGAGCTTGGCTACTCAAATATCGACCTGTACGGCGGTCTTGGCGGCAGCAGATTCGAGCACAGCTTTGCAAATATCCAGACTATGATATATGCCTATCAGCAGGGCTGTACACTTAATATGTACGGTGACAGCGACCTTACGATACAGGGAGCAGATGACGGCGAGGTCGTTTACCGCAACAGAGATAACGGCATTTATTTATCTGTATTTGCACTTTCGGAAAGTCTTGGCATAGACTATTTCCGCGGAGTCAAGTATCCTCTTGAGGATTACTGCATGGTGCAGTCCTTCCCCATAGGAGTAAGCAACGAGATAACCGAAGGCAAGGCAAGACTTCGTATCAATAACGGACTTGCACTTATTATAATCACAGACAAGTAACAAAAACGCCTTTGATGAATATAATAGAGTATATCATCAAAGGAGGGATAACATCTTGAAGATAGTTGTCATAAAAAGCCCGAAATTCGTATCAGGTTTTCTGCGTATGATATTCGGTATCAAAAAAGAAGAGCAATAAAAAAGGCTGACTCATGCGAGTCAGCCTTTTTCCTGATATTGCGTAATTTTATATCACTGCAATATATTTTTATTTTTTAATTATTGAATAATCAATGCTTTTTCGTTGAAAAACACTGGTTTTATGCCCCTTTACAGGAGACGTTTTTTATGACTTATCCTTGTGGAAATACTGTCCTACAGCTTCGCTTCCGCAGAGTATGAAGAAAACAACGACTGTGAGTATGAGCGATACCGCATAGAGCAGGATAGCAAGACCTGAGCTGCCCTTATGCTGGTTTATCATAAACAGTCCGGGGAACAGCTGTATAACTCCGAAGATCAGGAATACAAAGGAAGTCAATGACTTGATACCGCCAATTCCTGTCATGAGAAGAAGTGAGAGCAGACCTGCTGCGCCTGCAATATATACTGCTGAATTCTCGATTGTTTTGCTTATGCCGCTGAGACCGTCCTTGTATTCAAGTCCGAGCTGACCTGAGTAGAGCAGGAAAAATACAACAGCTGCAATAACGCCTAAAATAGCGATTACGATCGTAATTTTGAAGCCTTTCTGTGCTTCTCTCTGGCGGGCTTCTTCCTTGAGGGCAAGCATCATCTGGAGACTTGCCTTTGAGTCTTTCTGCTCATATGAGAGATTAGTGGAAGTCCTTGCCTGCGACTTAGCGCGCTGAAGATCCTCGTCAACATACTTAGGCTGATACTTTGGCGGCTCAGGCTCGTCATCAAGTATAGGAGCAGATACGGGAGCCTGCGGCTGTGGCTGTTTAGGCTCTTCCTGTTTCGGAGGAGGAGTGTAATTGTCCTCATCGAGTACAGGTGCGCTGACCTGTACGGGAGGAGCAACTGCGCCCAGCTGAGTTCTTCTCATGTCGATTATCTGCTGCTGTTTATCAGCAGGAAGAGCATCAAAACGAGCTTTCAGGTCAGGTGTAAGACCTGCGATTATGTCATCGTCTGAAAGTACGAGCTTTTCATGAGTATAGGGTGCGCTGTTATCGTCAAGTACAGGAGCAGAAACTCCTGTAGGAGCACCTTTCTTCTCATACGTCTGACCGTACGCTGTATTATCATCGAGCACAGGAGCGGATACGCCTGTAGGAGCACCCTTTTTCTCGTATGACTGACCGTATCCCATATTATCATCGAGTACGGGGGCTGATATTCCCGAAGGAGCACCTCTTCTGTCGTCTGCCTGACCGTAACCCATACTGTCATCAAGCACAGGAGCTGATATGCCTGTTGGTGCGCCTTTTTTCGCGCTGTCTGAAACAAAGTTGTCCATATCATCGAGCACAGGAGCGGATACTCCTGTAGGACCGTCTTTCTTTGGTACGGGAGCTGCATATCCGAAATCATCGAGGACAGGGGCAGTAACGCCTGTAGGTCCTTCTTTTCTGGAAGCCTCGGGAGTATAGGTTATCTCCTCGGGGAGTCCTCCAATAGGATTGTTTTCATCGTACATAATCAACACCTCGTTTAATGAGAATTAATAAAATCCGTAATGCTTATCTCTTTGCCGTTAGATACTGTGGAATAGTAAGACAGGACAAGAGAAGCGTCAACAGAGTCTATAAGATCATCGCCGTTTACGTCGGCATACTTTGTCTGTTCAGAGTTGAATGAGCGTGTACCGTTTCCTGATGAGATACGCGCATATTCAGCAAGTATCATGGAAGCATCGACAGAGTCCACGAACTTGTCGCCGTTAAGGTCGCCGAGCGAATATGTTGGCGGTTTATATTCGTACTGAGAAATGGGATAAGACTTTTTGAACTCCTCTGAATTGTAGTCGGGGAACGAGAGTCCGTTGTCATTGCGGGGGATATGGGTTATATTAGGGCTTACAGAGTCGAAATCGTCCGAGCCTTTCAGAAAATACAGGAAATAATGTCCGTTGTATCTCAGATCCCATGTAGGATCGAGGAGATAGTACTTTTCGCCAAGCTTAACTATGAGCCATACATGGTTGCCGTCGGGGTTCGCACCGCTGATATCGTGGGATATACCTGCGATAACACGGCAGGGTATGCCCGAATCGTTATACATCTTATAAAGAAGCTGCGCAACACCTTGACAAACGGCATTTCCGTTTATTACAGCATTGTAGGCTGAGTATATGTATTGATCCTCTAAATCAGTGGAGTAAGAGACTTTTTCCGTGACGTATTTATATATGGCACGTATTTTTTCGTAGTCGGATTTCTGATTGAGAGAAAGAGCACCGAGTATACGGTCGACTTTATCATCGAGCATGGCTTCTTCCTCGGGAGTTGTATAATACAGGACTCTATAGGTGAGTTTTCCCGGATTTTTAAAGTTTACCAGACATTCGTATTTTTTTACAGCAAAGCGGAGATAATCACCTTCATCACCGTTGCCTGTTTCTTCAAAAGCTTTGAAAATAAGCGACTGAGATAAGGTTTCTGCTTCTTCTTTTGCCTTGCTTTCATCGCCTGAGAATTTTACATTATCCACGAATATGGTGAATTCGGCAGAACGTGCTTTGAGATATTCGCGTATCTGTGCAGCTGCGTCATTTGTCGGCAAAGAAACATTCTCTGATGCTATATCAGGAACAGAAGATCGTGCAGCAAAAGCTGATGTTGGCATTATACTGCCTGTAAGAACGATAAGTGAAGAAAGCGCAGCCAGTATTTTTAACGAGTATTTCATTTTATGCCTCCTTTGCAAAGGAAGTTCACTTCTTGCTTATGAATTCGCTCAGAGTCGTATTGTCCGAAGAAGTTGATTTATATGCGTAATAAGAAAGGATAGTGGAAGTATCCACAGAGTCGATATGACCGTTTTTATCAATGTCAGCGGCAGTTTTCTGACCTGCCGAGAAAATGCCAAACTTATCCGATGATGAAAGTCTTGCGTATTCCGCGAGTATAGCGGAAGCGTCAACGGAGTCTATAAGACCGTCGCCGCTGACATCGCCGAATTCAAACTTCTTGTCGTATGAATAGAGGGAAAAGCCGTTAGTTTCGGCTATTTGCTGTGCAGTGATACCAAGTATATCAGCGTGTATATGCTTATATTCCGCAGAAGAACCGATATCGCTGTCAATATCGTTCATGCCTTTCAGCAGGAACTTATACTTTCCCGAATCCGAGCCCGATAAATAGTCCCAGACAGGGTCGCAGAGATAATATGTATCATCAAGGGGGACAGCTGCAAGGTAATGAGCGTTGGTGAGAGTTGAGTCAAGATTTGTACAATAAGGCTCTGCGTAGATGCCCATCTCAGCAAGTGCGCGGACAAACAGCTGTAAAAAGCCTATTTCATTTGCCTCACCTTTAATAAGAGCTGAATAAGCGGAAGAGAGCTCATTATCATCTTTATTTTCAGAATATGAAAAGCTTTTCATAAGCTTTAAGAAATATTCATAAACAGTTGATATCTTTTCCGAATCGGGCAGCTCCATATAATCTGCGCCCATAACTAAAGGCACCCCTTTTGCCAGCTTTTGGACTTGTGATTCAAATTTTTCATCCTGCTCTGCCGTGGTCATATACTTAGCGGAGATCTCTATCATCAGTCCGCCGTCTGTACTGTGTACCCATGAGGACAGACCGTATACACCGAGACGCAGGAAGCAGCCTTCTGTAGGATCGCCTGTAGGCTTGAAAACACCGCTCAGTGTCATACTCGAGTAATCGCTCATTTCGTCGTCCGAAGCACCGCTTCTGATGACTTTGATGTTCTCGTTTTTCTTCTTCATCTGAGTGCGGATGTATTTCAGCATTTCCTCATCGGAATTGAATGAAAGTGCAAAAGGTGTATCTTCAATTGGTATAAGAATGTCGTAATTTACATCAGTATCTGCTGCATTGACGGGTGCGGTTGAACATACAGCAAGAGAAGCTGTCAGAACAGCAGCCACCAATTTTGTGAAAGTCTTCATAAACTATCTCCCCCTATATCTTATTATGAGAACAGCCGCCGAAGCGGCTGAACTGTGTATTTTCTTATCTTTCCAGTATCTGTGATCTGTCAGGACCGATACCTACCATGCTTACGTGGCAGCCTACCAGCTCTTCGAGACGAGCGATGTAGCTCTTGCAGTTTGCAGGAAGCTCATCAAAGCTTGCACACTTTGAGATATCCTCGTTAAATCCAGGGAATTCCTCATATATAGGCTGGCAGCCTTCAAGCTCTTCAAGTGTTGGCGGGAACTCCTTGATAATGCTTCCGTCGGGCTTCTTGTAAGCTACGCACATTTTGAGTGTGTCGATATTTGCAAGAGTATCGAGCTTGTTGATAGCAAGGCTGTCAAGACCGTTAACTCTTACAGAGTGGCGAACGATAACTGCATCGAACCAGCCTGTTCTTCTTGGTCTGCCTGTGGTTGTACCGAACTCGCCACCTACGTTTCTAATCTGATCGCCTGTAGCGTCGTCAAGCTCTGTGGGGAATGGTCCTTTACCTACACGGGTTGTATAAGCCTTTGCAACACCGATGATGTTTGTGATGACCTTAGGACCTACACCTGTACCTACGCACACACCTGCTGAAAGTGGGTGTGATGAAGTAACGTAAGGATATGTACCGAAGTCGATGTCGAGGAGAGTAGCCTGTGCGCCCTCGAACATGATTGTCTTTCCTGCCTTGTGAGCCTCGAATGTGAGAACAGAAACATCGTCCATGTAGGGGAGAAGTCTCTTTCCGTATTCTGTATATTCCTTTGTAACAGCGTCAAGGTCGAAAGCCTCACCGCCGTATACTTTAGTGATTATCTCATTTTTGAGCTTGCCTGTTGACTGTATTTTTTCAGCAAGTACTTCAGGGTGAACGAGATCGTACATACGGATACCGCATCTCTCGTATTTATCCATATATGTAGGGCCGATACCTCTCTTTGTAGTACCGATGTCCTTGCCGCCGCGGAATGCTTCGGAAAGACCGTCAAGAGCGATATGCCAAGGCATAACGATCTGAGCACGAGGGTCAACTTTGAGGTGACCTACAGTTTTTATACCTCTCGACTCAAGGTTGTCGAGTTCACCGATGAAGTCCTTAGGATCAAGAACTACACCTGCACCGATAAGGTTGAGGGCATTTGGGTAAAGGATACCCGATGGTACAAGGTGAAGCTTATATACTTCGCCGTTATTTACAACAGTGTGTCCTGCGTTGTTTCCGCCCTGTGAGCGAACTACAACATCTGCGCGGGAAGCAAGGATATCTATGATCTTGCCCTTTCCTTCGTCTCCCCATTGTGTTCCGACTACGATATTTGCAGGCATTTGTTTTCCTCTTTTCATAATATTTATTTGTGCAGACAGTTCTGCTTCTGTCTAAATGCACGCTTACAATTAATTATATCACATTCTTTTGCAAAAAGCAACAGTGCAAGTGAAAGATTTGTCAATACCGCAAAAAATGACAGCTGTGCATAAAAAGGCGCATTTATCGTGGTAATGATATAGAGGCTTTATACGGACATATCGGGGGAAACCTTTCTGAGGAAAGGTTCTCCCCCGTACCCCCTTCCAAAGACTTTTATCTGGTTTTTCCCTTTATAGGGCGCGTACATAATAAAAAAGACCTGCAAATATACAGGTCGCGCCCTATAGAGGGAAAAACAAAAACGAAAGTTTTAGGAAAGGAGTTTGAGGAAGAACCCTTTTTCAAAAGGGTTTTCCTCAATAACTCATGTAAAGTTTCTGTATTAGTACCGAAACTAAGTGCGCCTTTTATTACAGACTGTTTTTTCTCTGGTAATAGAGTTCTTTGTCTTTTTTCATATTTTTTCTTGCTTCGATGAATACATGACGGTAATTCTCGTGCTCGTCTGGAGTATAGGAAGAAGTGCCCTTTGCGATACCGAGGATATGCTCCGACTTCTTTGAATTATTGAATGTATTCAGTTCCTCCTCGAACTGCTCAAAAAGCATGACCATCTGGATATGGTTCTTTTCTTCCATTATAGCGATGAATTCATCACCTGCAACACGGAATACATTTTCTTTTCCGAATACATTTTTGAGTATCCTTGCAGAATGGAACATGAGCACATCGCCTGCTTCAAAGCCGTAATGCGCATTTATGCTTTCAAGACCGTTTAAATCGAAGAAAGCAACGGAAAAAGATATCTCTTCTGTCTTGATCCTTTCATCAAGAGCCCTGATAGTATTTTTGTATGCGGCTTTGTTGTATGTATTGGTAAGCTCGTCCTTATACATATTTGCATCTACATAGCTTACGTATTTATCCAGCTTTTTGTATACTGATCGGAGATTTGTGGTCACTTCATCATAATCGTCACGCAGCAACTTATCGCCGCTTTCACCGTGTGCCAGAGTCTTTATCGCTTCGCTCTCGCTGTCAGGCAGGAAATCCAGCTTTTTTATGCAGGTATTCATAAGCTGCTCATTTATTCTGTGAGTAGCCAGATCAAGCTGATCGACCTCTTTGAGCATTGCTGTGAAACGCTTTCTGTTCTGCGACATGATTATGAATGAGAGTATTATACCTACTGTAAGGGCGCACATAGTGATAATAATGGAGATCACCCTGTTATTGCTGAGCTTTCCGTCATACCACTCGGCATCGAAATCAACTCCGACGATGCCTGCTACCTTGCCCTCAGAATTGAAAACAGGGCTGTATGCCGAATAGAATGTGCCCCATACATCGGTATGAGCTTCCTTATCAACAGAAGAATTACCTTTTGCAGCACTTATCATGCCGTCTGTTGCTACAAGATTTTCGCCGAATTCGCCCGGATCTTCTGTGTCAGGGTCGATAATAAAAGTAAAGGAACCATTGTCTTCGGCACGTAAGCTGTATATATAGTCAAGCTCTATGTTTTCCTGAAAGGCTCTGAGGATATCAAGTGCTTTATTGTAGCTTTCAGTGCCTTTATCGGCGGCTTTCAGTTCTTCAAGCTCATCGCCGTTGAGCATATATGCCGCAGTATTGGAGATATCCAGCATTCTTTGCTTTATCTGTTCGCGCAGATTTTTCTTGGCAAGCATGGAAAGTATCATAGCCATAAGGATATTTGTGGTCAGAAGCAAGGCAAGTGCCAGAATGAAATTACGTTTACTTGATCTGAATCTTTTTTCTTTCATAAAACTCTCCCCCTAAACAAATTATATAAAAAATATTATCTGTCTATATAATTATTATATCATCTAAATAGTATACTGTCAACAAATGATAAATATATAACTTGCACAAAAAAATCGTTGATTATTCTACGTTTGCGCAATCGCTGTATAAAAAGAAAAGGCAGCTGATGCTGCCTTTATATTTCGTACCTAAACGATATTATTAAGTTGACTGCAATTAGCAGCAGGCGGATATTTAACTTCGCTTTTTGATGCAGTATTCTGCATCTTTTGATTTCCAGCTGATATCATTATTGTCGAGCTTGGTTTTAAGCTTTTTGATATTTTTTGAGCATACCGTATAGTAGCGTTCGTCTTTATCGTGCCCCGTGTATGTATACTCTACGAACTCATCCTTTATGATGAGCACGTCCTTGACAGTGCCGTTGTCAAGACATTTTTCAAATGATTCGTATGTAGTTTTGGGATACTCAAGGTAATAGGTGTTTTTATTGATGTCGTAGATCTTTAATATTGAACTGCCTATGTAAAATATAGCTACACAGTAGAGCAGAATGCAAATTATCAGCATTATTGAGGACTTTTTCCTGTATTTTTTCTGCTTTTCTTCGGGAACTATATTCCTTATAAAATTCAACTGCTCCTCAGTACACAGGCTTTTTTCAACGGATATATGTCTGTTCAGCGCAAAGATAAGTGCCAGACGTCTGGAGTCTTCCATATAACGTTCAGCCTTGCTGTAATCGTAGGTCGTGTTAAGTGTGGGAGATTTTATATTTACACTGTCGGAATAAAACGTATACGTAACAAGGTCTTCGTTTTCAGCGTGAATCTTCTTGTAGCCTTTTTTCACAAGAAGCGGTGTGATAATGCGGTCTTTCACAGTGTATGCAAGTAAAAGGACCGGAATGACGAGTGCTGAATAAAAAGTAGAAACAGGATTGAATATCAGCATCAATATGAATACGATAACCACTATAACGCAGATGATACTCAGTATTTTATAGATCAGAAAATGTATTTTCAAATGGTCGCTGTACAGCGGCTTTGTGTAAAAATATTCGGGTTTGCGAAAATCAAACTGGCAGATTATCTCTTTTTCGTTGTTATCTGGCATTTTTATTTCCCCTTCTGAATTTTTCTGTGTTTGATATATTTATCTTTCGGTCTCAAAGGTTATTTCCGCACCGTTGCTTGTGGCGGTGATATCGCCGTTATAGCAGGTCGCATAGGACTTTATCTTCATATTATCAAGTGCATTCTGAGTCTTGTTTGAAAACTCTGAAGTTGAAGTGCAGGTAACGGCGCATTTAGGCTTTACTTTTTTCAGAAAAGCTTCGAGATTGTCAAGCTTTCTGCCGTGATAAGGTACTTTCAGCAGCGTACACTGACCTATATCCATTATCTCGTCAAGTCTCTCCTCCATAGCATCGCCTGTGAAGAGCAGGGTGTTCTTGTGGTGGACTGCCTTTGTGACGAGAGAGAAGTTGTTCTCGGCACTTTCGTCTTCACCATAGAAGTCTTTTTCGGGAGCATAAATAGTGTATTTTACATCGTCAAGAGTAAATGACATATTATCGGTGATCTTCTGCGGCTGAACGTTAAGCTCGTTCAAGGTCTTGACGAATTTCTTGTATTCATCGTTGTTGCCCTCATAGTTGGGGGTTATGAGGTTCTTGACCTCCAAGTTGTTGAGTACTTTCGGTGCTCCGCCTATATGATCCTGATCGAAATGAGTGATTATCAGGTAATCAATAGATGTCCTGCCGTTTTCTTCAAGAAGATTTACTATTTTCTTGCCGTCGCCCTTTTCACCGCAGTCTATGACAACAGTGCCTGTTTCCGACTGTAAGACCATAGCATCAGCCTTGCCTGCTTCGAGGAAAGTTACCTTGAATTCCTTTGCATCGGCAGGAGGTCCGTCATCTGAACATGAAAACAGCGATACGGCTGTGATTATTGAGGCAGCAAATGCGGCTGCGAGTTTTTTTATCCTGAACATATTTCAATTTCCCCTTTCTTTGGGAGAATATACTCCTACAGCTTATATTATATTTCCCGAAACTTAAAATAATCTTAAAATGAGCAGTAAGTATAATGAGCTTTTTGATTTATTATGGCAAATCACTACTTGAAATATACTATATTATATGGTATAATTATTTATTACAGGATTTTTACAGAAGGCGAGGTACTGCAATTGAACGACAATACCGCAGCGATAAAAGAGATAAATGAACTCCTCGGAGACAGGGAGCGAAAGGCTTATGTCAGGAGCTTTGGCTGTCAGCTCAATGTTTCCGACGGTGAAAAAATAAAGGGACTCCTTAAAAAAATGGGCTATGTCTTTACTGAGGACGAGCATGAAGCCGACCTTAT
Organism: Ruminococcus sp.; assembly: GCF_016283395.1. Next base: position 152,101 of record NZ_JAEEMU010000035.1, on the reverse strand, counting down.
CATACTCAACACCTGTGCGGTGCGCGAGAGTGCTGAGGACAGAGTTTTCGGCATAGTCGGCAGCATGAAGAAGCTCAAGGAGCTCAAACCGTCACTTATTATCGGTATAGCAGGCTGTATGACTGCACAGAGCCATATTGCGGAGAAGATAAAAAAGTCATATCCGCAGGTGGATATAGTTCTGGGAACTTCCGCCATAAACGCTCTGCCGAAGCTTCTTAAAGATGCTCTTCACGGAGCTCGCTTTTCGGCTGATATCAGTGAATATGACGATTTTTCGGAAGCTGCGGAGCAGGTGCGCGACAGCAGTTTCAAGGCTTCTGTGCCTATAATGTTCGGCTGCAACAATTTCTGTACCTACTGCATAGTGCCATATGTCCGCGGACGGGAGCGCAGCCGCCGTGCCGAGGATATAATCGAAGAGGTGCGCGGACTTGCAGCAAGCGGCTACAAGGAGATAATGCTTCTGGGACAGAATGTAAATTCCTACGGCAAAGATCTTGAAAACGGCATGAGCTTCCCGCAGCTCCTCCGTGAGCTCGACAGCATAGAGGGGGATTTCATAATAAGATTTATGTCATCTCACCCCAAGGACGCTTCAAAGGAGCTTATCGACACTATCTTTGAGTGTGAAAAAGTCGCAAAGCATCTGCACCTTCCAGTTCAGAGCGGAAGCAGCGATGTGCTCCGCAGAATGAACAGGCATTACGATATAGAAAAGTATCTGGGCGTAGTGGACTATATCTACAGCCGCGATCCTGATTTTTCGCTGACTACCGATCTTATCGTGGGATTTCCCGACGAGAGCGATGAGGAATTCAGAGAGACTCTGGAACTGATAAAAAAGGTGAGATATGACAATATCTACTCCTTTATCTATTCAAAGCGTTCGGGAACTAAGGCTGCGGACATGCCTGACGGTATATCCGATGAGGAAAAGGGACAGCGCATGAGAGAGCTTCTCAGCGTTCAGCGTGATGTGTCATCAGAGCATTACAAGCGTTTTATCGGAAAGACTATGAGAGTACTTGTTGACGATGTGTCAAAGAAAAAGCAGGGATATCTCACAGGCAAGAGCAATGAATTCATAATAGTGGAATTTGAAGGAGACAGCTCACTTATCGGTCAGTTCGTTGACGTTGAGATAACGGACGCTATGAACTGGGCTGTTTCGGGAAGAATAAAGAAAGGACAGTAATAAATGAAAAAAGCGATAGCAGTATCATGCCTGGCAGCATTGCTTCTTGCAGGCTGTACGCCCGGTAATAACAACAATGACAATAATAACAGCACTACAGAAAATACGACAGCGGCAGTGACCACAGAGGCAGCTGAAACAACTACCGAAGCCGAGACGACTACAACGGTCAGAAAAACAGAGCCCCCTACTACAGCAGCTCACCCCGAGACTGAAACTACAACTTTTGAAGAGTCAGAGGAGAGCTTCAGGATGAGGTATGACGGTTTCTTTGCTGATGTAAGTCCTATGCTGAGATCATATTTCGATCACCTGCTTGAGAAAAACGGCGGTCATGCATATATGGAGTATGCTATCTATGATGTTGACAAGTGCGGTGTTCCCGAGGTCATCATCAAGAGTGGAAACAGCGAAGCTGATTTCACCACATATGTATACAAAGAGGACGGCTTTGACGGAATGTATCAGATTGGTGAACTCGGCGGTAGCCACACAGCTTACTACCATGATGAAACTGACGGATTTGTTATCGTATGGGCTCAGATGAGCACAATGAGTATCAATTATACGGGAATTGAGGACTATAAGCTGAAAGAAACAGAAATAGTTCAGGAGATAATCTCAGACGATCACGGTTACGATGATATCGTAAAGGAGAATGGTCTGACAAAGCTCCCGTATGTGTCGGTATACAAGGCTGATGAGGAATCAGCAGGCTATTCCTATATTTATTCTGCCGACGGTACAGAGGAAAGAAAAGAAGAATTGTATTTTGAATACAAGGACTTGATCGAAAGGAAGAATTGAATATGAAAAGAATTATTGCATTGTCATGCTTTGCGGCAGTCGTTCTTACAGGCTGCGGCTTGACAGGACAGAAGGACGGCAAAGCAGATAATGAAGCTGCCACAGCGGCTACAGAAGCTTCAACGACAGCCGCTGAGGAAACAACTGCAGAGGCTGAGACAACTGCTGAGGCAACTACAAAAGAAGCAGTTACAGACCCTGCTGCAACGACTACAGAGCCTGACGGCAATGTGTCCGCAGGCGGATTGATGGATATGTATCCTGCTATCTATCAGAGCGTTATAAAGACTGTTTTCGAGGAAACAGCTGCCGAGCACGACGGTATGGCAAGTATCGAATTCGGATTCCGTGATCTCGATGCAGACGGTATCCCTGAGCTTCTGCTGAAATACGGCAGCTGCGAGGCTGATTTCCAGATACATTTATACAAAATAAATCCCGAGGACGGTGCAGATGATCTTGGTCTCATCGGCGGAGGTCATACGTCTTTCGCATATGACGAGAATACAGGTGATTTCGTTATCGTATGGGGACACATGGGTGCTGCAAGTATAAATTACTTTAAATGGGAGAATGATAATTTAAAGTCAACAGGCAGCTATGATTTCAATATTGATGAAAATACACCGTCTTACGATGTGGTGCTTGAAGAAAAGGGCATCAGGAACATGGATGTTGTATATGCTACAGGATACCCTGACGGAAGCGTGAAATCATATTTCTATCACGCCAACGGCGAAACTGAGGAATTTGACGAGCTTTATCTCGATTATATGGGTTAATTCTGAAATAAAATATATTTAAGGAGAATGTTTAAAATGGATATTATGGAAATGACAAGAGAGCTTGGAAAGGCTATTCAGCAGGACGACAGATACACAGCTTATATGCTTGCAAAGCAGGCTAACGATGAGGACAAGGAGCTTCAGGAGGACATCGCTCACTTTGAGGAGCTCCGTATGAATTTAGGTACTGCTATGAGTGCGGAAGAGCCTGATTCTGACAATATCAAGGCACTTGACACAGAGCTCAAGACAGTATACAACAAGATCATGAAGAACCCGAAGATGATAGTTTTCTCAGGCGCACAGCAGGCACTTGAAAAGCTCGTTTCAAACGTACAGCAGATAATCAGCCTCTGCGCAAACGGTGAGGACCCTGAGACTTGCCAGATACCTGAGACAGGCTGCACAGGAAGCTGTGCATCATGCGCAGGCTGCCACTGATAAAAAAGCTATGGCTGACAGTAACAATATCAATAACAGGCTGCTCGAAAAGATCTCAGCCGTAAATGAGATCATAAACTCTTCGAGCGCAGGTGAACCGCCTTACAGCTTTAAGCTGAGGTACTGCGATGAGACTGTAAAGCAGACGAGACAGATAGGCTATTGTACAATAGCTGGTAGTGCTCTTATACTTACCCGTTCTATGATCCGTTCAGCAAGCTATCAGACAGCAGGACTTATATTTGCGTTTGTTGCCATATTTTTTGCCATATACTGCATGGTATATGCTTCAAAGATAGAAAAGACCGAAATAGCTGAAGTAAGCGGCGACAGTATCATCGTCAAGGGCAGGACCTACAGCTACAGCGAGATATCGGAGATTAGCGGTGTTGCTTTCAATGGTCTTAAAATAATGTCGAACGGCACTAAGGTAGCAAGTCTCAACAAGGCTTGTGACGGCTGCGGCGATCTTGTAAGGTGGGCTAAGCTGCACAATATCCCTGTAAACGATAGCAATACGAGGGATTTGCAGTCGATACAGAAAAGAAATTCGGTAATTGTAGCAGTTATGGTAATATTAGCTTTGGTCATAGGTTTTTTGATGGCATTTCTGAAAAGAATGTGACGGTGCGCGAGGTAACAGTAATTAAATTAGGGAAGTATTATCTATGACTCAGCCTTTATAAGTTAGCTATCAGCCAATGTGCCGCTTTCGGCGAACGCTTTTGGCTAAGGGTTAAAGGCTAATATCATTCTTTCCTATTTCAATTTACAGTAATAGTATTTTTAATAAAGGAGCAGAACCAATGGAAATCGACAGAAGTAAAATATCTCCCATGATGCAGCAGTACTTCGAGGTCAAGGACAAGTACACGGATTGTATACTTTTCTTTCGTCTCGGCGACTTCTACGAGATGTTCTTTGATGATGCCGTAACGGTCTCAAAGGCTCTGGAGCTTACGCTCACAGGCAGGGACTGCGGTCTTGAAGAACGTGCGCCTATGTGCGGAGTACCTTATCATGCGGCGGATATGTACATAAAGAAGCTCATAGATCTGGGCTTCAAGGTGGCTGTCTGCGAGCAGCTCACAGACCCTGCCGAGACCAAGGGCATAGTAGTGCGTGATGTTATCCGCGTGGTAACTCCCGGTACGCTCACAGAGAGCAGTATGCTGGACGACGGCAGCAACAACTACATATGCAGTATCTTCTACGATAAGGATACGGATTCCTGCGGTGTTGCTTCTGCGGATATTTCCACAGGTGATGCGGCTCTCAGCTTCTTTGAGGGCAAGGACCTGGAAGCAGGTGTTATCAACGAGCTTTCACGTTGCAGACCTGCGGAGATAATATTCCCCGAGAATTTCCTTTCGCTGAAAAACGCAGCGGATTTCGTAAAGGTTCGCCTTTCGTGCGCGGTGACGCTGAGAGATACAATATGCTTTACTCCGTCAGCCAGACGAGATACGGTAACAGCCGTTTTCGGCGTAAAGTCCGTGACAGAGCTGGGCATAAGCGAGGACGGGGCAGACTGCGCGGCAGTGTGCGGACTTTTCGATTACATAAACGATACACAGAAAACTTCGGTATCCCGTTTTACTGCCATAGATATACTCAGCGGAGATCAGTTCATGGGACTTGACCTCAATGCAAGGCGAAATCTTGAGCTTACGGAGACTCTCCGCAGCAAGGAGAAAAAAGGCTCGCTGCTGTGGGTGCTGGACTCCACAAAGACTTCAATGGGACGCAGACTTCTCAAAAACTGGATAGAGCAGCCATTGAAAAGCCCTGCAAGGATAATCGAGCGTCTTGACGCTGTTGAAGCTCTTTACCGCAAGAGCATAGTGCTTGCAGACCTTACAGACCTGCTTGACAGAGTTTACGACCTTGAACGTCTTATGACTAAGGTCATGTACAAGAGCGCAAATCCGCGCGACCTGAAATCACTTTCTGCTACGGCTATGCAGCTGCCCCTCATAAAGCAGGAGCTTGCAAAGCTGTCGGACTCAAAGCTCCTTGTGCGATATAACGATGAGATATCCACACTTGACGAGCTTGTTAACCTTGTGGAGAATGCTATCATGGACGAGCCGCCTATATCCGTAAAGGACGGCGGTGTCATCAAGGAGGGCTTCAACAAGGAGCTTGACAGCCTTCGTCATATTATGAACAACGGACGCAGCATCATAGACGAGATAGAACAGCGCGAAAAGGAAGCAACAGGCATCAAGAACCTGAAAATAGGCTTCAACCGCGTGTTCGGATACTATCTTGAGGTTACACGTTCCTACTACGACCTTATCCCCGAGGGGTGGATACGCAAGCAGACTCTTGCAAATGCGGAGCGTTTCATCACCGAGGAGCTGAAAAATGCGGAGAATGCTATACTGGGCGCAAAGGACAAGGCTCTTGCTCTCGAAGCTGATATATTCTCGGAGGTGCGCGATTTCCTTGCTACAAAGCTTGAAGCTGTACAGAAAACAGCCTCTGCTGTAGCTTCTGTCGATGTACTCTGTTCATTTGCAGATGTGGCTCTGCGAAATCAGTACGTAAAGCCTGATATCGTTCTTGACGGAGCAATAGACATCAAGGCAGGCAGACACCCTGTTGTTGAGCTCATGCTCACAGATGAGGTGTTCGTGCCGAACGATCTTCATATCGACAACAAGTCCGACAGAATGTCCATAATCACAGGACCTAATATGTCGGGTAAATCAACATATATGCGTCAGAACGCGCTTATCGTCCTCATGGCGCAGATAGGAAGCTTTGTTCCTGCCGACTCCGCAAGAATATCAGTAGTTGACAAGATCTTCACCCGTGTTGGAGCTTCCGACGACCTAACAGCAGGACAGTCCACATTCATGGTGGAAATGAGCGAGGTATCGGACATACTCAAAAATGCCACAAAGGACAGCCTTGTCATACTTGACGAGGTGGGAAGAGGTACTTCCACATTTGACGGCGTGAGCATTGCCCGTGCAGTTGCCGAGCATATATGCACATCAAAAAAGCTGGGCTGCAAGACCCTTTTTGCTACCCACTATCATGAGCTTATCGGGCTTGAAAACGAGCTTGAAGGGGTTAAGAACTACAGTATCGCCGTAAACAAGCACGGCGGCACTATACGATTCCTGCGAAAGATAGTCCGCGGCGGAGTTGACGAGAGCTACGGTGTTGACGTTGCTAAGCTTGCAGGACTTCCTGCAAAGGTAGTGAGCCGAGCGAGAGAGCTTCTTGAAGAAATGGAAAAGGCTCACGAGAATGAGCGTCCCGTAGTAAAGAATGACGACTTTGGACAGATAAGCTTCGGAAGTCTGGGCAGGGAAGCTGCGCTGGATATGCTTGAAAAGACCAATGTTGACGAGCTTTCTGACAGCGAATGCCGTGAGCTTCTGAAAGATATGCTCAAGGCTTTGCAGTAGCCCTTAGCCTTTAGCCGTTAGCCATTAGCGCGGAACGCCTGCGGCGTTCCGCGTATAACATTAAAAATGCAGGGGCGGATATTATCCGCCCGTGTATGACTTTCAACTCTCAACTCTCAACTCTCAACTCTAAATGCAGGGAGTGGCTCTGCATTTCATAAATAAATAAACGGAGGTAAAAATATGCCTGCATATTTTTCTGTGATAATGGAATTCAGCCGTGCAGAGCTGGATTTTGACAATATGAAGGAGCTCAATGCTTACATCAAGCACGCCGGGCTCGAATTCAAGGGCGGCGCATGGCACGCCGAGGGTATGTCTCTTGAAGAGATAACCGACTGGAACCAGAAGAAGCTGGAAGAGGACTTCGTTCTCGGCTATGAGGAGAACTGCGAGAACGACTACAAGCAGATGGATCTCAGCTACGGCGGCTTCTCGGAGGTTCGCGGCTTCATTATGAACGAGGAGCCTGTCCGCGGCGAGTATATCTTTTCTATCATCATTCCCGAGGACGAGGTTGTCATTGACGCTCACACCTACAAAAAGGAAGCTGTTGACAAGTTAAAGGCTATGGCTTCAAAGCTTTGGATACTGCCCAAAACGAGAACTATCCAGACACAGCTGGAGCTCAGCGAGGGCATAGTAAACGAAATGGATATAAAGGAGGGCGCAGAGCCTGCTGCCTGTCCATTTGCCATAGTATCCGAAAAGCAGTTCGGACGCATGGACACAGCAAATTATACTGCCGAGCATATCGAATACGGCGGAGTTATCCTCATACCAAAGGATATAAAGCTGGTCTGAACCGCGTTCCATATCAGAAAGGAAGTAAGCAATGCCTCCAATAAACGTCCTAAGCAAGGAAATATCCGAACTCATCGCCGCAGGTGAGGTCATCGAGCGTCCCTCATCGGTCATAAAGGAGCTTGTTGAGAACTCCATAGACTCAGGGGCGACTCATATAACCGTGGAGATAAAAAACGGCGGAACTACATATATGCGCGTCACAGATGACGGCTGCGGAATGTCCTTTGACGATGTACCAAAGGCTTTTCTTCGTCATGCCACAAGCAAGATAAGTGCCAAGGAGGATCTGGAAAATATCCTTACTCTTGGCTTCCGCGGTGAAGCTCTTGCATCTGTAGCGGCAGTTGCCCGTGTGGAGATAATGACAAAGCAGAAAGATGAGCTTTACGGCACTCTCTACACTATCGAGGGAAGTGTTGAGACTTCTCACGAGCAGAGCGGCTGTCCTGACGGCACTACCATAATTATCCGCGATCTTTTCTACAATGTGCCTGCAAGACGAAAGTTCATGAAAAAGGACGTTACCGAGGCAAATGCGGTGAGCAGTATACTCCAGAAGATAACTATGTCACACCCTGACATAGCTTTTCGCTTTATACGCGACAACCGCACAGAGTTCAATTCAAGCGGTGACGGAGAACTTTTTTCTGCTGTATACGCAGTTTACGGCAGGGATTTCGCCCGTGACCTCATGCCTGTGGACTATGAATATGAGGGAGTCCATGTTGGCGGATACGTTATAAAGCCCCTGTATTCCAAGAACAACCGCGCTTTCCAGAACTTCTTCGTAAACGGAAGATATGTCCGTTCAAGGCTTTGCTCGGCGGCTCTGGAAAATGCCTACACAAACATGATAATGACGGGCAAATTCCCTGCCTGCGTACTTCTCATAGACCTGCCGCCAAGTACTATGGACGTAAATATCCACCCCACAAAGGCGGAGGTGCGCTTCACCAACGAAAAATCCGTATCGGACGCGGTCTATTTCGCTGTGAAGAACGCCATGATGAAGGACGGTCTTATATATGAGTTTGAGCTGAAACCTCATGCTGACTGGACAAAGCCTGTTCCCGAGCAGGAGGAGATGATACAGCAGGAATTCCTGTTCACTCCCGTTGACAAGATCGAGGAGACAGAGAAAAAGCTTGCGGAAGCTCCTGCGGCTGTATCTGCTCCTGTTCAGCCTGTGCGCAGAGAGGTCGAGGAAAAGCCTTATACTGCGGATATAAAGCCAAGTACAGCATATGACGAGCCAAAGTCCGTGCAGGCAGCAGCTCCCGTATATACAAAGCCCGAGCCTGTACGCGAAGCCGAAGAAGCTCCGAAAGCGGAGCAGGTGACCGAGAGCGTAGAAGCTCCCGAGCCTGTAGCAGTCAGCGAACCCGAGCCTGCACCTGTTGAGGGATTCAGCTATATCACTCAGCAGGCATTTACCGCCGCACAGCCTGTAAGTCAGCAGCCTGCCGAGGAGAAGAAAGAGGAGTCTGTATGGACTGAAAAGCCTAAGATACGTGTTATCGGTGAAGCTTTCGGACTTTACGTCATTGCTGAGGTTGGTGACGATACAATGATAATGATAGACAAACACGCTGCCCATGAGCGAATAATATTTGAGCGTCTGAAAAGCCGCAACTGCAGGCAGTACAGCCAGCAGCTCCTTACGGGAGTCCGTGTACTGCTCACAGGTGACGAGATAAGCGCACTTGAATCAAATCAGGAGCTTCTTGCGGACCTGGGCTTCACATTCGATTTTTCGGAGAAGCCCTGTGTGATAGCAACGGCTGTCCCTACATTTATAATGGAGCTTGACATGGAGGATATCATCTCAGAGATAGCAAATAATCTCCGTATGTACAGTCACGATCCACAGTCTCATATGCTGGACGATATGCTTCACACAGTTGCCTGCAAATCGGCGATAAAGGGCAATGACAAGAACGATATCACCGAGCTCCAATCTCTTGCGGAGCAGGTGTACTTCGATGAGAGGATACGACACTGTCCTCACGGCAGACCTGTTATGTTCACCATGACCAAGAGCAATATCTCACATCAGTTCAAAAGGACGTAAGGAGTAACTATGAAACGAGCAGTTAAAGCATTCATCGCAGTATATTTCACAGTAATAATGTGCTTTATGGGCGGTATGACCGCCTTTGCATGGAACGTTGATACACTTCGTCAGAGCATTACATTGAAAAACGCTCCCGATGGCACAGCCTTTGCGGATATTCTCGTAAAGGACAAGAAAAATGACAAGTACGCTGTTGACTTCAATGAGGAGAACGGAAAGCTTCTCGGAGTTGACAAAGACTGCGGACTTGCAAAATATGAAGAGGGCGGTTATACAAGTATGCTGCTGCGCCATAACTGTGCCGTCTTTGAAAAGTCGGATATGGAAAATATGTATGTGGTGTTCGGGCTGAAAGAAGAAAACGATGAGATCTTCAATCATTTCAGTCAGGTGAAAGTTGCTTACTGCGATAAGGACGGCAATATCCTCGGAGTTACCAATGCGTCTGCGTTTGAAACAGTGCATTTTTTCAATACTCCTGCCGCATATACCATTGAGACTAACGGCGAGGGGATATACTGCCGTGTAAGTACAGGACCTCCGTATTTTATGATGATAGTAGTGCCCGTGCTTGTTTTAGTGCCTTCTTTGGGAATAGCAGCAGGCATAATAGCAAGAAGAGTGTTTAAAAAAAGGCAGACAGCAAAAATGATAAAGCGTATACAGTCGGGAGAAGTTGATAATGAACGAAAAGAACAATAAGCCCTTCGTGCTTGCTGTGGTCGGTCCTACGGCATCGGGCAAGACATGGCTGGGCGTTGAGCTTGCAAAGATTTACGGCGGAGAGGTCATCTCCGCCGATTCCATGCAGATATACAAGGGTATGGACATTGCTTCGGCAAAGCCCACGGAAGAGGAAAAACAGGGGATACCTCATCATCTTATGGATTTCCTTGACAGAGATATCAGTTTCAGTGCTGCGGACTATGTTCAGCTGGCAAATGAGAAGATACAGGAGATACTCTCACGGGGAAAGCTTCCTATTATAGTAGGCGGTACGGGACTTTACATAGACTCGCTGCTTGAAAATGTGAAGTTCTCTGAGGGCGGCAGCGATGAGGCTTACCGTCAGGAGCTTTACGACTTTGCAAAGGAACACGGCAATGAGGCTCTCCATGCAAGGCTTGCGGAGCTTGACTCAGAAGCCGCAGAGGGTATACACCCGAATAATCTGGTGAGAGTAGTCCGCGCATTAGAGGTCTGCCATGTTACGGGCAGGAAGTTCAGCGAGCTGAAACGTGAGAGCAAAATGGTGGAAAGTCCGTATGATTCCCTTATTATAGGGCTGAACTATGAGGACAGGCAGACTCTATACGAACGCATAGACCTGCGTGTTGACGAAATGGTAAAGACCGGGCTTGTCGAAGAAGCACGGCAGCTCTGGCTTGAAAGCGGCATGAAAACTGCTGCGAATGCCATAGGCTATAAGGAGCTTATCCCCTATTTCAAGGGCGAAAGAGGGCTTGAGGAATGCATTGCAGATATCAAGCAGGAGACAAGACATTACGCCAAGCGTCAGCTCACATGGTTCAGAAGGAACCCTCGCATAGAGTGGATAATGCCCGATACATTTAATAAAAAAATTGAAATATTAGAAAAATGCAAAAAAACTATAGCCAAACACTTTGAAGTGTGATATAATGTAGTGTGTGTATTTCTACGCGAGTTATTTGGAAAATAATTTTACCCGTTCAGATGTACACGTAAACAAATAAATCAGATAGGAGAATGTGTATGAACAAAACTATCAATCTGCAGGATGTTTTCCTTAATCAGTGCAGAAAAGACAAGATCATGGTAACTATTATCCTTACTAACGGATTCCAGTTCAAGGGTATGGTAAGAGGCTTTGACAGCTATGTAGCTATCTTCGACTGCGAAGGCAAGCAGCAGCTGGTTTACAAGCACGCTATATCAACGATCATCCCGGCAAGAGCAGTTTCTATTCTTGACGCTTCGGAAAAGAACGACTAAGGGTGATCTGAATGCGATTTGCCAGATCGGAAGGCAGCTTCATGGTCAAGCTCCTGAGGAACATTGTCCTTGTGCTGCTTCTGATAATTTTTATCAGCATAGTCTATAACTTCCGCAACAGGGAGAGCAATACTGTCTCGGCTCTGATGGCTTCTGCTGTATCCTCAAAGGAATACAAGGGAGTATTCATCAGGGACGAGGAGATAATCCTCTACAGCGGAAACGGTGTTCTCAGCTATAATGTGTCTGACGGCGGAAGAGTCGGCAACGGCACTGTCATCGCAGAGGCTTACCCCTCTGATGAACAGCTGAGCATAAAGCATGAAAAGGCTAAGCTGGAAAAGGAACTCGCTGTCCTTCAGAAGATACAGAACCCCGGTACTCTTGAATCCGCACAGCCTGCAAATCTGTCGGAAAGTATCGCAGAGAATTACCGCAGGCTCATATGCAGCAGGGATACGGGTGATTTTGAGACTCTTGACGAGGTCAGTGAGGAGCTTCTCGTAAAGCTCAGTACCTATCAGATAATAACTGAAGAGGTACAGGGCTTCAGCCAGAAGATCTCAGACATAAAGGCTGAGATAGCAAGGCTCGATGCAAAGGCTGTAGCATCGCAGGAAACTATATCCGCGAAACGCTCTGCTTACTTTGCAAGCTATATCGACGGCTATGAGGACAAGCTCACTACAAAGAACCTTGACAGTCTTACAGTCTCTATGCTTGACGGGATAACCGACAGGAAATCCACAGCACCCAACGTGGTCGGAAAGCTTATAGACGGTTACGGCTGGTATCTTGCACTGGTTGCCGATAACTCAAAGAAAGAGTACGCTATCGGCGATGAAGTAAAGCTGAGATTTGATTCGTCAGCAGAATCTTATCCTGCTCAGATCACGGATATCCGTGACGAAAGCAAAAATAAAAGTATCATCATAATATCATGTGATAAGTTCAATTACGAGCTCGTACAGCACAGAGCCGAGATCGTGGAGCTTATCAAGGGTGAGCACAATGGTCTTAAAGTTCCACGTGAGGCTATACGTTTTGCCGATGTAAAGACAACGTATACCGATGAAAACGGAAACGAAGCCGAAAAGACGCTCACAAGCAAGGGTGTATATATCCGTAAGGGCGAGCAGATACTGTTCAAAAAGATAAAGGTAGTCTATGAGGGAAGCGATTATATCCTCTCAGAGGTAAATGACGATCCCGAGTATCTTGCGCTTTACGATGATATTATGATCGAGGAGGTCGAGAAAGAGAATGAAAAGTAACGATCTCGCTTATATCGACGAGAATTTGCACATAATAAGAGAGAGATGCGCAGAAGCTAAGGCAAAATACCGAAAGCCTGAGGACACTGTCCGCATCATGGCTGTAACGAAAACTGTTGCTCCCGAAGCCATTAACCACGCAATAGAGCTTGGTATTGACCTTCTCGGTGAAAACAGGGTACAGGAGTATCTCTCAAAGGCTGACTTTTATGACAAGTCGGCTGAGGTGCAGATCATTGGTCATTTACAGACAAACAAGGTAAAATATATCATAAATTCGGTAAGTATGATACAGTCTGTTGACAGTCTTAAACTGGGACAGGAGATAAGCCGTCTTGCTGTGAAGAACGGCAGGACAATGGATATCCTGTGCGAAGTCAATATCGGCGGTGAGGACTCCAAGAGCGGAGTCGCTCCCAATGAGCTGAATGAGCTGATCGAAGGACTGAAAGAGCTTGACGGAATAAGGATAAGGGGGCTTATGACTATCCCGCCGCCGGGCGAAAGCGATATCTTCCTCGGACGTATGAAGGAGCTTTACGACAGCGTAAAGGCTCAGTACCCCGATATGGATACGCTCTCTATGGGTATGACTCATGATTATGCCGAAGCCATAAAGTACGGCTCTACGCTGGTGCGTATAGGTACGGGACTTTTCGGCGCAAGAGACTACTCAAAGTAACTCACAGCGGAATGCTGGATATCAACACGGGATGCTCCGCATTGATCCTGTGAAGAGAAATATATATAAACAAATAATGCGGAGAAGGAGTATTAAGATGAAACTTTTTGACGGTATTAAAGATTTTTTCTTTGCTGCAGATGATGATGATTTTGAAGCTGATGTACCAGTACGTCATGAGCGTGAAAGAGGCGGTTTCCAGCCTTCCGATCAGGACGATGCTCCTGTAAACGAGACAAGTGCTCCGGGAACAGGCAGAAGAAACAAGGTGGTTAATATCCAGACTACTGCACAGCTCCAGGTGGTTCTCGTAAAGCCTTCTGCTTTCACAGACGCTAAGCAGATCGCAGATCACCTTATCGCAAAGAAGACAGTAGTTCTTAATCTTGAAACAGCTTCTCCTGAAAATAAGAGAAGAATAATCGACTTCCTTGTAGGTGTTGCTTATGCAAACGGCGGAAGCCTCAAGCCTGTTGCTAATCTGACATATATCATTACTCCATATAATGTCGGCTTTATCGGCGAAGACCTTGTTGGCGAGCTGGAGAATAACGGCGTATTCATCTGATGAACGATCAGTCGGATAAGCTATTTGCTGCAAGGCTGGGGGATATGGTCTCGCTCTGTGAAAGAGACGGGACAGCTCAGTTCTCATCATTTCTCGACGAGCGTCAGTGTGCCGTGGCTGAGATGTGGTGCAGGAAAAACACTGGTGGGCTAAGGTATATGCTGTGGGGCGGATATGAGAATGCCAAAAGAAAGATACTTGCTGTATACCCCGATTACTGTGAGGAGTATATCAAAGATGACTTCCCTATGAAATGCCTTACCTTCAGCTATCGCAAGGAGGACAAGCTTACGCACAGAGACTTCCTCGGCTCTTTTATGGCTCAGCAATTGAAGCGCGAAGCCATTGGCGATATCGCCGCAGAGGAGGGAACTGCACAGACCTTTGTCACTGATGTGGCGGCAAAGCTTATCATGTCTGCGGTCTCTAAGATAGGCAGGGTCGGAGTTAAAATATCCGATGACAAGCCCTTTGAGCTGAAAAACGCTCAGAAATTTCAGGATATCAGCGGAACTGTCGCATCGCTGCGCCTTGACTGCGTAGTAGGGGCTGCGGCAAATGTCAGCCGTGAAAAGGCTGCTGCTCTTATCCGTTCGGACAAGGTGGATGTAAACCACTTTCCCGTTTCTTCCGTATCCCATGAAGTCAGGGAGGGAGATATCCTCTCGGTTAGAGGCTGCGGAAGGTTTATTCTTTCGGGTATTAACGGCTCGACCAGAAAGGGCCGCATACACATAAATCTGAGAAAATATATTTAGAGGTGAATTGAAATGATAACTTCAAAGGACGTTAGAAATAAGAGATTTGAAAAAGCTGCTTTTGGTTATAAGCAGGAGGAAATAGACGAATTTCTCACACAGCTCGAGGCTGAACTTGATGAAATGGAGCGCGAGCGCGCTGAGGCTAACAGCAAGATTCAGGTGCTTGCTGACAAGGTAAGAGAATACATGAGAGACGAGGACGCTCTCAAGGACGCACTTCTCGGTGCTCAGAAGCAGGGCCATCAGGTGCTCAACGAAGCTAACGAAAAGGCTGAGCAGATACTTGCTGAGGCTAAGGAAAAGGCTGCTGCTCTCGAGGACGAGGCTGTACGTCAGCACGCAGAGGCTATGGAGAAGAACCGCGCTGAGATCGCTAAGGAGAAGGAAGCTCTCATCGAAGCTCAGCAGCAGGTAGCTGACTTCAAGAAGAGCCTCTTTGATATGTATAAGAGCCACCTTGAGCTCATCTCTTCTATGCCTGAGACATTCGATGATGCCGAGGCAGAAGAGGAAGAGCCGCAGACAGCTGAAGAGATAGCTGCTGCTGTAGCTGCTGAGACAGAAGAATAATAATATCAAAAAAGATCGAAAGGAGGATCTCTCAGAGCTTTTAAATGAGAGATCAGATAGTATGGCACAGGATTATAACAGTACCCTTAATTTACCGCAGACAGAATTCCCTATGCGCGGAAATCTGCCTAAGAGAGAACCCGAAACTCTCAAAAAATGGGAAGATGAAAGACTCTATTACAAGATGATAGACAAGAACAAGGGCAAGCCTTCATATGTTCTCCATGACGGACCTCCATATGCAAACGGCGAGATCCACCTGGGACACGCTCTTAACAAGTCTCTCAAGGATTTCATCGTAAAGTATAAGAATATGAGCGGATTCTGTGCTCCTTACGTTCCGGGCTGGGATACTCACGGACTTCCTATCGAGCTGAAAGCTATGAAAGCTATCGGCGTAGAGAACGGTGCTATCCCTGCGGTAGACCTGAGAAAGCACTGCCGTGAATACGCTATGACACAGGTCGCTAACCAGATGAAGGGCTTTAAGAGAATAGGTTCACTGGGCGACTATGACTATCCTTACCTTACACTTCGCCCCGAGTACGAGGCAAAGCAGGTGGAAGTATTCGGCTCAATGGTAAAGAAGGGCTATATGTACAAGGGCTTAAAGCCTGTTTACTGGTGCCCTGACTGTAATACCGCTCTTGCTGAGGCTGAGATAGAGTATTCAAACGATCCTTGCTATTCGATCTATGTCAAGTTCAACGTAACTGATGATAAGGGTATCTTCAAGGGACTTGGACTCGACCTTTCAAAGATATATTTCGTTATCTGGACAACTACTACATGGACTATCCCTGGCAACCTGGCTATATGCCTTGGTCCAGAGTATAACTATACCCTCGTTCACGTAGGCGATGAGTACTACGTAATGGCTGAGGAGCTTGTAAAGACAACTATGGAGACTGCTGGTATCACAGAGTATACCACAGAGCATATCTTTACAGGTGCCGAGCTTGAGGGGATGAAAACAAAGCATCCGCTCTACGACCGTCTTTCACCTATCATCGTAGGTGACCACGTTACTCTTGAAAGCGGTACAGGATGCGTACATACAGCTCCCGGCTACGGTGTAGAGGACTTTGAGGTTTGCAAGAAGTACGACGATATCGGTATCATCGTATGCGTTGACTCAAAGGGTAAGCAGACTGCCGAAGCAGGCGAATTCGAGGGCATGGACACAGATCAGGCTAACAAGGCTATCGCTGCAAAGCTCACAGAGCTGGGCGCAATGCTGGCTACACAGAAGATCGTCCACCAGTACCCACACTGCTGGAGATGTAACAGCCCTATCATATACAGAGCAACAGAGCAGTGGTTCTGCTCAGTAAACGGCTTCAAGGACGATGCTATCAAGGCTATCGAGTCTGTTCAGTGGATCCCTGAGTGGGGCGAGGACAGAATAAAGGGCATGGTACGCGACAGAAGTGACTGGTGTATCTCACGTCAGAGAACATGGGGCGTTCCGATACCTGTTGTTTACTGTAAGGACTGCGGCAAGCCTATATGCAATGACGAGACTATCAATGCTATCTCTGAACTTTTCCGCAAGGAAGGCAGCGATGCATGGTGGACTAAGGATACAAGCGAGTTTATCCCTGCAAGCGTTAAGTGCGAGTGCGGCTGCGGTGAATTCACTAAGGAATACGATATCATGGACGTATGGTTCGACAGCGGTGTATCTCATACCTCTGTTATGGAAGGAAAGGACTTCCCGAGCCTTACATGGCCTGCTGACCTTTATCTCGAAGGTGCAGACCAGTACAGAGGCTGGTTCCAGTCATCGCTCCTTACATCTGTAGTATACAAGGGACAGTCTCCTTACAAGGCTGTTTGCACCCACGGCTGGGTCGTTGACGGCGAAGGCAAGGCAATGCACAAGTCACTGGGCAACGGTATCGATCCAAGTGAGATAACAGACCAGTACGGTGCTGATATCCTCAGACTCTGGGCAGCTTCTTCGGATTATCACAGCGATATCCGTATCTCGAAGCCTATCCTCGGTCAGCTTTCAGATGCTTACAAGAAAATAAGAAATACTGCTCGTTTCATTTTGGGTAACCTGGGTAACGGTGCAGGATTTGATCCCGATAAGGACAGCGTGTCCGACGATCAGCTCACAGAGCTTGATAAATGGGCACTTATGAAGCTTGACAATCTTATCGACACTATGAAGAAGGGCTACGATGCATTCGATTTCCATATCGCACTGCACGCTCTTCACAACTTCTGTGTAATAGATATGTCCAACTTCTATCTTGACATCATCAAGGACAGACTATACTGTGAGAAGGAAGATTCTGTTCTCAGAAGAGCAGCTCAGACAGCTATGTATCGCATAATCAGTGCTATGACAAGACTGGCTGCACCTATCATTTCATACACAGCCGAGGAGATATGGCAGTTCATGCCTCATTCGGCAGCAGACGACAAGGAAAGCGTATTCCTCAATCAGATGCCTGAAAAGAGCGGCATCGAGTTTACAGCTGAGTTTACCGAGAAGTGGGATTTCATCTACAATACCCGTCTTGCAGTAAACAAGGCCCTTGAGGACGCTCGTAACGAAAAGACTATCGGTAAGTCACTTGAAGCTAAGATCATCATCAAGAGCAGCGATGCTGACTATGACAGATATGCTTCACTGGCTGACCAGCTCAAGGATATCCTCATCGTATCAGGCGTTGAGGTTGAAAAGAGCGGTGCTGAGACTTCATTCGTTGTTGCTAAGGCAGAGGGCGAAAAGTGCGAACGCTGCTGGTGCTTCAGCAAGTACGTAGGCACAAACCACAACCACCCGACACTCTGCGAGAGATGTGCAGTGGCTGTAGAAGCTTAACTAATTAGTATTATATTGCCTGTCGGCTGAAAAAGTCGGCAGGCTGTCTTATTGAAAGGATAAAACAACGTGGCTATACTTCTTGTACTGATGGCAGCGGCTCTTGTAGGAGCTGACCAGCTTGTGAAATACTGGGCAATACATGATCTGAAACCTGTGGGCACTAAGGAATTCATACACTTCGGTGACTTTAAGATAATAGACCTTACCTATCTGGAGAATGACGGTGCTATCTTCGGAAGTATGTCGGGACAGAGGTGGTTCCTCGTAGGTTTTACGAGCCTTGTGGTAATAGGCGGAATTATCCTGCTTTTTAAGGTGTACAAACGCTCAAAGTTACTGAATATCGCGCTCACACTGTTCATAGCAGGCGGTATCGGCAACCTTATAGACCGTTTCCGCTTCTCATATGTTGTGGATATGTTCGAGGTAAAGCTCTTCCACTTTGCAATATTCAACGTGGCTGATATCTGCGTAACAGTGGCTTTTGTGCTGCTTCTCATCTACGGTATCTTCATTGATCCCAAGATAGAAAAGGCAAAGAAGGCTGAGACAGAAAAGGCGGCTGAAAATGAATGAGCAGGTAGTCCTTACAGCTTCTGCCGAGGACGCAGGAAGCCGTATCGACAAGTATATTTCGGACAATATTGCTGAGCTGACACGTTCAGCAGTACAGGGACTTATCGAAAAAGGCATGGTCACATCGGGCGGCAAAGCCGTAAGCAAGAACATGAAGCTCAAAGGCGGCGAGGAGATAGTCGTTGAGATACCCGAGCCCGAGCCGATGGACGCTGTACCTGAAGATATACCGCTGGATATCGTCTATGAGGACGATGACCTGCTGGTAGTAAACAAGCCAAAGGGCATGGTGGTACACCCTGCTCACGGCAATTACACGGGCACACTTGTCAACGCTCTCCTGTATCACTGCGGAGACAGCCTTTCGGGCATAAACGGCGTGATACGTCCCGGTATCGTACATCGTATCGACAAGAACACAAGCGGACTGCTTATCGTTGCAAAGAATGACGCTTCTCACTTAAAGCTGGCGGAGCAGATAAAGGTCCACAGCTTTACAAGAGAATATGAGGCGGTTGCCTGCGGATACTTCAAGGAGACTGAAGGCACCGTAGATGCTCCTATCGGACGGCATAAGACCGACAGGAAGAAAATGTGCGTGACTACTGAAAATTCACGCAATGCCGTTACACATTATAGTGTGATAAAGCAGTACGGCGGCTATGCACACGTAAGGCTAAGACTTGAAACGGGCAGGACTCACCAGATAAGAGTCCACCTCAGCTATATCGGACACCCCGTACTGGGCGATGATGTTTACGGAAAGCCCTACAAGGGACTGGAAGGACAGTGCCTTCATGCACGTAAAATAGGCTTTATCCACCCGTCAACAGGTGAGTATATGGAGTTTCAGAGCGAGCTTCCCGAATACTTCAATGCTGTCCTGAGAAAGCTTGAGAAAATGTAGGAGTGATACCTTTGTTTGAAGATATATCGAAAGTCGTACTGCTCAGCGATATGGACGGAACTCTCCTCAACTCGCAGAAGGAGATAACCGCTGCTGACAGAGCTGCAATTGAGTATTTCACGCAGCTGGGCGGACGCTTTACTGTGGCTACGGGACGTACAATACAGTCTTTCACGCAGTTCCGCAGCACACTCGGACTTAAATACCCTATCATAATGTATAACGGAGCGGCTATCTATGATTATGTCAGCGGAGAAACGCTCTATACCAAGCCTCTTACCCTTGCGGCTAAGGACTATACCCGCAAGCTCCTTGAGCTTATGCCGCAGGCTGGCGGAGAGGTGCTGAAAACAGACGGCACTTACGTTTTCAGTAATACGGATTATCAGCAGCTTCATACAAAGCTGTGCAATATCGTGCCGAATTATGCCGAGCTTGATGAAATATCCGACGGCGGCTGGCTGAAAGTGCTTTTCTCCCTTGCTCCCGAAGATGTTGACTATATGCAGATACTTACAGGGAAGCTTGACTTTGAGGACGTTGATTTCGTAAAGTCATCGGATATATTCCTTGAAATGCTCCCAAGCGGAGTAAGCAAGGGCTCGGCACTTAAAGAATACAGAAAGCTCAGGGGAATGGAGGGCTGCACCTTCGTTTCTGTCGGAGATTTCGACAACGATATAGAGATGATAGTCGAAGCCGATGTGGGAGCTTGCCCTGCAAATGCACAGGACAGCGTAAAGGAGAAGGCAGACCTCGTTTTAAAATGCACCAATGAAAACGGTGCGGTAGCTGAGCTTATAGACTACATAATCGAAAGGTGCAGCAAGTAGAACAATGAAAAAAAAGGCGGCAATAACAACATACATAATAATGATACTATTCATGGTCGGACTTCTGGCTATGCTGGTATACGGCACGCTCTACGGAAGAAGCTCGTCATCAACGGCTGACTTCACTATGAGCGATGTGGCAACTCTGGGACTGGCGATATGGGCGATACCTATGTGGATATCATCGCTCCTGCTTATGAAAGCATTAAGGCTCAGAGGTACTTTACATGAGAAGCAGAACAAGATGCTGATTGCATTTCCTGCCATAGCCTGTACGGGATTTCTCATATTTTATCTCATCGTACTTGTGATGATGATATTCTGATGAATATAAACCGCAAGAAAAGTCTTGCAATGATACAATTTTTGCGGTATAATAAATACATAGCTTTTATTGCAGGGGCGGGCGGCTGTCTGAATAATTAATAATTATTGCTATTGCTTTTTGTACCTGCGACAATAATATGAGCCAATGAAAAGTTAGGTACATGAGCAATATTAGGGGGCGACCGAGTCACCCGCCTTCTGCTGTCAAACAAATCACGGCGTATGCCGTTAAATAAAGATCATGGAGGTCAATATGGACGCAAATATCAAAAAAGAATTGCAGAAAACAGCCTGCAAGGTTAGAATGGGCGTTATCGAAGGCACATATAACGCTAAATCAGGTCATCCGGGCGGCTCGCTCTCGATAAGCGATACCCTGACTTACCTCTACTTCAACAAGATGAACAACGATCCTAAAAATCCTGACGCTCCCGACAGAGACCGTCTCGTACTCTCAAAGGGTCATACAGCTCCTGCTCTTTACTCTGTACTTGCACAGAAGGGCTATTTTTCTGTAGAAGAGCTCAAGTCTCTCCGCCACATCGGTGCGCTCTTACAGGGACATCCATGTATCCATATCCCAGGTGTTGATATGTCAAGCGGCTCACTCGGACAGGGAATCTCCGCTGCTTGCGGTATGGCTCTTGCCGGCAAGATCGATGGCAAGTCATATAAGGTATACACTATCCTCGGCGACGGCGAGATCGAAGAGGGTCAGGTATGGGAAGCAGCTATGTTTGCAGCTCACAAGAAGCTCACAAACCTCGTTGCTATAGTAGACAACAACGGACTTCAGATCGACGGTCCTATAACTGAGGTATGCTCACCTGAGCCTATCACAGATAAATTTGCAGCTTTCGGCTGGCACGTTATCACTATGGACGCTCACGACTTTGACGATATCGACAGAGCTTTCACAGAAGCTGAGTCAGTAAAGGACAAGCCTGTTGCTATCATTCAGAAGTCTGTAAAGGGCAAGGGCGTTTCATTCATGGAAAATCAGGTAGGCTGGCACGGTACAGCTCCTAACAAGGAACAGTACGATCAGGCAATGTCAGAGCTGAATGCGCAGTTAAAGGAATTGGAGGACTAATTATCATGGCAGATGTAATCAAAAAGGCTACCAGAGAAAGCTACGGCGAGGCTCTCAAGGAGTATGCCGAGGAATATAAGGATTTAGTAGTTCTCGATGCAGACCTTGCTGCTGCAACAAAGACAGGTATCTTCAAGAAGGCTTATCCCGATCGTTTCTTCGACTGCGGTATCGCAGAGGCTAACATGATGGGCGTTGCAGCAGGTCTTGCAGCATGCGGTAAAATACCTTTCGCAAGCACATTCGCAATGTTCGCAGCAGGAAGAGCTTTTGAAATAGTAAGAAACTCTATCGGTTATCCACACCTCAACGTAAAGATCGGCGCTACACACGCAGGTATATCTGTTGGTGAGGACGGTGCTACACATCAGTGCAACGAGGATATCGCTCTTATGAGAACTATCCCCGGCATGACTATCATCAATCCTTGTGATGATGTTGAAGCTAAGGCTGCTGTAAAGGCTGCTCTCGACTTCAACGGTCCTGTATATATGCGTTTCGGCAGACTTGCTGTTCCTGTTATAAATGACGCTGCAACTTACAAGTTTGAGCTTGGCAAGGGCGTTGTTATGAAGGACGGTAAGGACGTTACTATCGTTGCTACAGGTCTTATGGTAAATGAGGCTGTTGAAGCTGCAAAGACTCTCGAAGCTGAGGGTATCTCTGCAAGAGTAGTAAATATCCACACTATCAAGCCTCTTGATAAGGAGCTTATCTGCAAGTGCGCTAAGGAAACAGGTCTTATCGTAACTGCTGAAGAGCACAGCATCATCGGCGGTCTTGGTTCAGCAGTAGCTGAGGCAGTAACTTGCTGCTGTCCTGTTCCTGTTGTTAAGATCGGTGTAAACGACGAGTTCGGACATTCAGGTCCTGCTGTTGATCTTCTCAAGGAGTTCGGTCTTTCAGCTGAGAACATCGTTAAGACAGTAAAGGCTGCTCTTAAAAAGTAATATAACATTCATGATATGAAGAGCTCGCAAAGGCAATTACCTTTGCGGGCTTTTTTTGTATAAAAACGCCGTTTACTCCTGCTTTGTATTTCTTCACTCCTTTTTTATTGAGAAAAAGCTGATGTTGGATATAATAATAACTGTAAGATGAATACGGCAAAAGCCGCAGAGAATTAAAAACATATAATGAAAGGAAAAATTTAAAATGGACACAAAGTATAACGCAGCAGCACTTGCATTCGCACTTTTAGCAACTTCATCAGTTGCAATGAACGCAAGCACCACATCATCCACAGTTTTTACAGCTAAGGCAGTCGCAGCAGAAGAAAACGTCAATGCAGTAAATCCTGTTAAGAATGAATTTTACAGATTATTCCGTGTAAGAAAGACCTTTATAGCAACAAAGAACGGTATTGTATTAAAGCAGAATGCAGCAGCTCTTCCCAACCTCCCTAATAAGGTGTTCAAGGTATACAAGGTAGGCGAGACTGTAGCACTTAATAGTAAGGGCTATGACAAGTACGGATTTTACATCAAGCCACACCTCGATTGCCTTATTGCACTGAAAGCAGCAAAGTGATCTTAGTATTGAAAGGAGTATATAAAATGAAAAAGAATGTTATCGGTGCAGTTGCAGCACTTTCACTTTTAGCATCATCATATGCAGCAATGGTAAACACCCCATCAGATACAGCATTTACTGCCAAGGCAGCAAATGAAAACGTCATGCATGCAAATCTTCAGCTTTACGAGAAAGAAAAAGAAAAAGACTTCGTTGTATGGAACGGACAGTTTAAATTGAAGTTTTTTGGCGAAGGCAGAAGATTTGTCGGAAACGGAAAAACATTAGTCAAGGGCGATAAATTAAAAGTATACTATGCAAATCTTGACGGACTTGCACACGCTAACCCTAATTATATAGATAGAGAGAACATCTTCCTTGTTGTAAATGAAAAGACAAACCAGAAGAAAATATTCTTTAATGTGAAAGATCCAAAAGTTTACCAAGTATGATCTGAACTGATGTTACAGGATACCCCCCTTTTTGAATAAAATAGTAATAAGAAAAAGAGCATTGCAAGGTGCTCTTTTTTCTTTGATTTTTTTGAAGAAAATGCTTGACAAACGGAGAAATATATGATATAATAATCAAGCTGTGAAATAACAGTATCGTATTCTAAAGACAGCTGGCAGAGCGAAAGCTCAGTAAGTCCCGCCGAGGAATAGCAATTGATAGAATTATCATTGTCCATTCTGCGCTGTCGGAATGGGCTTTTTTATTGCTCTCTGAATACGATGAATTTCATTCGGAGGTGAATACAAACTATGCCAAGCAATGCTGTACTCGAAGCAAAGAAGGCTAAGGTCGAGAAACTCACCGAGGTCATCAAGAATTCCGTATCAGGCGTTCTCGTTGACTATAAGGGTATCACTGTTGAAGAGGATACTAAGCTCAGAAAAGAGCTCCGTGAGGCTGGCGTTAACTACTTTGTAGAAAAGAACACAATGCTTCTCCGTGCTTTCAAGGAATGCGGTATCGAGGGATTTGAAGAAGCTCTCAACGGTACAACTGCTCTTGCCGTTTCTAACGACGACCAGACAGCTCCTGCAAGAATCCTTGGTAAGTTCGCTGAGAAGGCCGGCGATGAGAAGTTCAATCTCAAGGCTGGCTACGTTGAAGGTGAGGTCTACGATCAGGCTGGAGTTGTTGCTCTTTCCAAGATCCCTTCAAAGGACACTCTTCTCGCACAGCTCGTTGGCTCTCTGCAGGGTCCCCTTCAGAAGCTGGCAGCTACACTCAACGCTGTTGCAGACAAGAAGAAGGAAGAAGAGGCTGCATAATAGCAGTAACATTCTTCATCACACATTTGCGGAGATATGCTCCGCAGCTTAACTCAGCCCAATAAGGGCAAATATAATTAAAGGAGATTATTATCATGGCTTCTGAGAAGATCACAAAATTTGTTGAAGATATCAAGACTCTTTCAGTTCTCGAGCTTTCTGAGCTTGTAGACGCAATCCAGGAAGAATTCGGCGTAACAGCTGCTATCGCTGCTGCTCCTGCTGCTGGCGGTGCTGCAGGCGGCGCTGCTGCTGCAAAGACAGAGTTCGACGTAATTCTTGCTTCATTCGGTGACGCTAAGATGGCTGTTATCAAGGTTGCTAAGGAAGTTCTCGGTCTTGGCCTTAAGGAGGCTAAGGAAGTAGTTGAGGCTGCTCCTAAGGCTCTCAAGGAAGGCGTTTCTGAGGCTGAGGCTAACGAGCTCAAGGCTAAGTTTGAAGAGGCTGGCGCTACAATCGAGATCAAGTAATTTATATTACTATCGAGCATCAAGGCTGTACCAATTGGTACAGCCTTTTGTTTATTGTGATGTTTTAAAAACTTCCAAATTATGCATAATGTATATTTTAAAACCAATTTGTTGACTTACACAGTAAAATATGCTATAATTACCTTGGGATATGTTTTCGCTTTCGTTTTGATAACGTTCGGCAATTGTGTTATTATGGAGGTATCATTATGAAAAAAACAGCTGCGATCCTGACTTCTTTAGTAATTGCAGGTCTATCATGTAATTCAACTGCTGCATCGGCAGCTACTTCTGAATTTATCGTGTCACCTGTATCGGACGAAACAGTAACCGCCTCGAATATGAGTACTTTTCCTTACGAGGTATTGAAAATTGTAAACAAAGAACGTGCAAGCAGAGGACTGCCTGCTTATAGAGTTATACCTGAGCTTATGAGGGCGGCAGATATACGCGCCAAGGAGACTGTAAAGTTATGGGATCATACTCGTCCTGACGGCAGAAACGGCCTTTCCGTAGTCGATGATCTTGGAATTGACTGGAACTATCTGGGCGAGAATATAGCTCAGGGTCAGACGACTCCTGAATCGGTAATGAACGGCTGGATGAATTCCAACGACCACAGAGCAAGTATACTGAGCACGAATTTCCAGTATATAGGCGTTGGCGTTGCTTATTCGGGCGGCAGATACTACTGGACACAGGTTTTCCTCGGCAGCTCGGCTAATTTCCCTGTGGCTTATTATCCAGAGCGCTTCGGCGATACAAATAATGACGGAAGAATCGACTCCGTTGACGCATCACTTGTGTTAAAGGAGTACGCTGCAACATCAGTAGGTAAGCCGTATACACTGAAATCCAGCGAAAGAGCACGTTCTATGGTGAACGGTGATAATATCGTTGACTCGGTAGATGCGTCCATAATACTTCGTATCTACGCTAAAAACTCAACATGATAAAAAGGCTGTACCATTATGGTACAGCCTTTTGTAATATCAAAGTGAAGAATGGAAAGTTCTTGAAATAACATCGTCCTGCTGCTCCTTTGTGAGCTTGACGAAGTTAACTGCGTAGCCCGAAACTCTTACGGTGAGCTGTGGGTACTTCTCAGGGTGAGCCTGAGCGTCAAGGAGTGTTTCCCGTGTGAAAACGTTTACATTGAGGTGATGTCCGCCCTTTTCAACGTAGCCGTCAAGTAATTCAATGAGGTTATCGACCTGTTTCTGGTTATCCATATATATCCTCCTTTTTTTAATTCGTAATTCTTAATTCATAATGCATAATTGTGGAGTTCGCTTTCACTCAAATATTCAAATATTATTCCGATCTGTCCCCGATAGGGGACACAATAATTATGAATTATGCATTCTGCATTATGAGTTGATCAATATTCGTCGTCTTCGTCAATGGCGTTCTCGGTGGGCTGACAGCAAGCACCCTTTGTGCCGCATATGTCGGTACTCTTTACGGTGTTGACTTTCAGTTCCGAGCCGTTTTCCGAGACTATATTCACATGACCGCTGCCCTGTTCCATGAGCTGATCAATAAGGTCTGCAAGCTCTGACGGATCATCGGTCTTGCCAAGCATATCGGGAGTTATCATTTTTCCTCTCCTCTGAGCTTATCAAGGTCAAGTTCTCCTGCGAATACCTCCATATCCTTGCCGAGGGCATTTGGCACTATGGAGAAGGTATTGGAGATACCGTCCTGTGCGTGTCTGAACGGAAGCTTTGCAACAGATGAAAGTGAAGCTACTGCACCGTGAGTATCTCTTCCGTGCATCGGGTTAGCTCCCGGAGCAAGCGGCACTCCCTGTTTACGTCCGTCAGGAGTATTACCGGTCTTTTTGCCGTATACAACGTTTGATGTGATTGTGAGGATAGACATTGTAGGTACGCCGTCACGGTAGGTGTGGTGCTTTCTTACACAGTCCATAAATCTGCGGACTACTTCAACAGCAAGCTTGTCTACACGGTCGTCATTATTGCCGTATTTCGGGAAGTCTCCCTCGATCTCGTAGTCAACGACAACGTTCTTTGCAACGCTTGTGACATTGCCTGCCTTGTCTTTTATTTCGATATCCTTGCGAATTGGCTTTACTTTAGCGTACTTAATAGCCGAAAGCGAGTCTGCAACGACTGAAAGTCCTGCGATACCTGTTGCGAAGTAACGCTTAACGTCTCTGTCGTGGAGAGCCATTTGCAGTCTCTCATAGCTGTACTTGTCGTGCATATAGTGGATAACGTTGAGGGTGTTGACGTAAAGTCCTGCCAGCCACTCCATCATATCCATGTACTTTTCCCATACGTCATCGAAGTTGAGGTACTCAGTGTCAACAGGTCTGAACTTAGGACCTACCTGGAGTCCGAGACGCTCGTCCACGCCGCCGTTTATTGCGTAGAGCAGACACTTTGCAAGGTTTGCTCTTGCGCCGAAGAACTGCATTTCCTTGCCCACTACCATTGATGATACGCAGCAGGCGATAGCGTAGTCGTCGCCGTGAATTACACGCATCATGTCGTCGTTCTCGTACTGTATAGATGATGTCTTGATTGACATTTTTGCGCAGTATTCCTTGAACTTTCTCGGCAGCTTTGTTGACCAGAGAATAGTCATGTTCGGCTCAGGAGCTGTTCCAAGGTTTTCAAGAGTGTGGAGATAACGGAAGCTGTTCTTTGTTACCATGTGGTTACCATCAACGCTTACGCCGCCGATAGACTCCGTTATCCATGTAGGATCGCCTGAGAAAAGTGAATTATACTCAGGAGTACGTGCGAACTTGACGATACGGAGCTTCATGATGAAGTGGTCGATGAGCTCCTGTGCCTGTTCCTCTGTGAGTATGCCTTTTTCAAGGTCACGCTGTATATAGATGTCAAGGAATGTGGAAGTACGTCCGAGAGACATTGCTGCACCGTTCTGCTCCTTGACTGCTGCAAGGTAGCCGAAGTAAAGCCACTGTACAGCCTCCTGCGCATTTGATGCAGGTCTTGAGATATCGAAGCCGTATATCTTGCCAAGCTCCTTGAGTTCGCCGAGAGCACGTACCTGTTCGGAAAGCTCCTCGCGGAGACGGATATTCTTGGAAGTCATTCTCACTAACGATGTCTCTATCTGGTGCTTCTTGTCCTCGATAAGGAGGTCGATACCGTAGAGTGCGACTCTTCTGTAATCGCCGATGATACGACCTCTGCCGTAAGCATCGGGAAGTCCTGTGAGGATAGCGGAATGACGTGCCAGTCTCATCTCGGGAGTATATGCATCAAATACCCCCTGATTGTGAGTCTTTCTGTACTTTGTGAAGATCTCAACTACCTCGGGATCTACTTCGTATCCGTATTCCTTGCAAGCCTGCTGAGCCATACGGATACCGCCGAAAGGCTGCAACGAACGCTTGAAAGGCTTGTCAGTCTGGATACCGACTATCTTTTCAAGATCCTTGTTGAGATATCCTGCTTTATGTGATGTAATTGTGGAAACGATCTTGGTGTCCATATCCAGAACACCTCCGGCTTCTCTTTCCTGTCGGGAAAGATCCATGACCTGCTCCCAGAGCTTTTTTGTTGCCTCTGTAGGTGGTGCGAGGAAGCTCTCGTCGCCATCGTAAGGAGTGTAGTTCTTCTTGATGAAGTCTCTAACGTTTACGGAAGTGGTGCTCCAGCGGCCTTCTTTGAAGCCGTCCCATTCCTTTGGCCATGTATTGATCATAACACATTACTCCTTTTAACATAAATATTATCCACTGATATATTATCACATTGATTAATTTTTGTCAATCTCTGTATATGTCCGTATGGGCTAAAAAACGGCGTTTTTGGTTTTATCAGATTACAAAACATCTTTCCGATGTGAAAACCGCCTTTTGACTTCATCGGTTTATTGAAGTGTTTGGGCGGTCGGGGCTTTTGGAATATAAAAATGTTGTGAACTTGTTAGGGCAATTTGTGCATTTGACAGATTTTGCAGTAAGAAACAGAGTTCCTTACGATATTACTTTTTCTTTTTAGCTTTTACAGCTTTTTGAGGCTTATTTTTCGGCTTCTTCACGGGCTTTTCATCAACGGGAGCTATACCGCGCTCGGCTTCTGCGCTTTCAAGCTTTTCAAAGGAGAGCTTATAAAGCGTTCCTGCAAGGGGAACACCTAAAAGCATTCCAAGGATACCGAAAAGTCCTCCGCCGATAGTAACTGCGGCAAGAGTCCAGATGCTGGGAAGTCCGACTGTTCCACCGACAACTTTTGGGTAGATGATGTTTCCCTCAAACTGCTGTAAGATCAGCAGGAAGATGATGAATATAAGTGCCTGCATGGGATTTTCCGTAAGGATAATGAACGCGCTCAGTCCTGCGCCTATGAATGCACCAACGATAGGGATAAATGCGGTAACTCCAACAAGAGTTCCCGACATAGCGGCGTATGGCAGCTTCAGGATCTTCATGCCGATGAAGCAGAGCGTTCCGAGGATTATAGCTTCTATGAACTGTCCCACAAAGAAGCTCTGGAAAGTCTCGTTTGCTGTCTGCATGAAGTGAGATGTTTTACGGTTTACACTCTCGCTGAACCATAAGCGTCTAAGACGGTTTATGTCGCGTATGAGCTTATCCTTGCGGAGAAGCATATATATTGCAAAGATTATACCAAGTACAAGGTTCGTCAAAGTTGAGGTCACTCCGCCTATTATTCCCCATGCTGAGGATAATATGCCTGCAACTCCCGAAGTAAGGACTTTCGACAGCTTACCTGCTATACTTGCCCAGTCGAATTCGAGATTTTCTATTTTTTTCTGTATTTCGGGGTATTCATTCAGCTTATCTGTAACATAGTCCTTTGCTTTGGTAAAAGCTGGCGGTATCTCATCGTAAAGTACGCCGAATGCCTTGACTATCTCGGGGACTATTATATAGCTTATGAGTATTATTGCCGCCACAGCTATCGTGAACGAAAGCACAAGGCAGATCGGACGGCGCGTTTTGACGACGAAAGGCGAATTGCTCTTGGGGAGATAATGCTTTTCAAAGGCTTTCATTACGATATTGAAGATATATGCTATGAAGAAGCCTATGAGCAATGGTTTGAGTGCTCCTAAAAGTATGGAAAGGAGCTTTGTAAATACGTAAAAATTCTGTACGATGACGCATACCATTACAGCAAGAAAAGCTATGAAGATATAGCGTCTGATCTCTTGTTTATTCATATCCGGCTGTAAAAAAGCCATATCCCTCCGATCTTATCTCTATAATCTCATTATACATTATATGCAGGCATATGTCACGGGGATAAATGTTAAATTTGTGTGAACATTTGCAGTACTTGACCGCAGGCATATTTCATGGTATAATATAATGTATAGATGTAAAACTGTTAATTATTTTATGTTATTATAATGAACGGAGGTATATATCATGCCAGGTTTAGACGACTACGCTCCTGCTGTCAGAAAGGTCATGACACTTTTCTATGTCATCGACACTTCGGGAAGTATGCAGGGCAGCAAGATAGGACAGGTAGAATCTGCTCTCGAAGAGGTAATGCAGACTTTACAGGAGATAAGCGATGAAAGCGATGACGCTGAGATAAAGATTGCGATCCTTGAATTTTCAACAGGTGCTTCATGGGTGACTCCCGAGCCTGTATCACCCGAGGGATACCGCTTCAAGACATTTGAAGCCTGCGGTGTTACAGACTTTGGTGCTGCCTGCAAGGAGCTTGATAAAAAGCTTTCAAGAAATGAGTTCCTGCAGACTGCCGCAGGTGCATATCCGCCTGTAATACTCCTTTTCAGTGACGGCGGTCCTACTGATAACTGGGAGAGCGGACTTGACGCACTCAAGAAGAACAACTGGTATAAGCGTTCAATAAAGATAGCATTTGCTATCGGCGATGATGCAGATAAGGACGTTCTTGCACGTTTTTCGGGAAGCTCTGAGACAGTCCTCGATGTAAAGAACAAGGATCAGCTCAGACTTATGATAGAAAAGGCAAGCGTTATCACAAGTGTTTTCGCAAGCCATTCAAGTACTGTTGACAGCGATACAGACCCTGTTGAGATATCAAAGAAACTGGCTGAGGACGTTCAGACTCAGACAAATGATGCTCTCAGCGATGCTAATACTGCCGACTGGGACGAATCCGACTGGTAAGGTGAGATTATGGAGAGATTTTCTTCCTTTGCTCAGACAAGTATCGGTGCATCGCACCTGAGCCGTGAGCTTATATGTCAGGACAGCTCTCTCTGCGGTGACTTTGAGAAATATTCATTTGCAGCAGCTGCTGACGGTCACGGAAGTCTCTGCTATCTGCGTACAGACAGGGGTTCGCGCTTTGCTGTTGACTGCGCTGCGGAATGTGTAAAGGAGTTCCTTGAAGGGATCGAAGATGCTGATGAGATACTGAAAGATGAACGTCAGCGCGAGCAGCTGTTCAATCAGCTCTGGCGCAGTATAATTGCACGCTGGCATGACCTTACGGAAAAGGATTTTCTTGATAATCCTTTCACCGAGGAGGAGCTTGACCGTATACCCGAAAAGTTCGCAGGTTATCGTACAAGATACGAGGCTGGCGACTACATAGGTGCTTACGGTACTACTCTTGTGTTTGCGGCAGTTACCGAGAATTATGCTTTCGGTGCGCAGATAGGCGACGGAAAGTGCGTGATAATCGACGGCGACAGCAATGTTTATGCTCCTATCCCCGAGGATCCGCGCTGTTATGATAACGTTACAACTTCTATGTGTCAGGACGATGCTGCACTTTCGGCAAGATTTTTCTATCTTCCAAAGGGGCTTATGCCTGCGGCTGTATTCCTCTGCACAGACGGAGTTGAGAATTCATACTGGAACGAGGAACAGCTTTTCGGCTTCTTCCGCGGACTTGCTCTTACTCTGGTGGAGAACGGCATGGAAGAGGGCATACGTCAGCTTGGCGAATTCCTGCCTGCTATGACACGCAAGGGCAGCGGTGACGATGTCAGCTGTTCTGGCATAATTGATATGAGAAGGCTTTGTGCCTGCTCGGACGGTATACGCGAGGACCTTGCGGCGGCAGTTCCTGTTGTTGATGAGAATGTCAACGATGAGGATATCGTCTATGTTGACGA
Organism: Ruminococcus sp.; assembly: GCF_016283395.1. The sequence goes on along the minus strand of NZ_JAEEMU010000035.1, from coordinate 119,803 downwards.
GTCTCAGCCGCAGGTAGTTACAGATGCGGCGGCTGGTGATAATGCAGAAGCTGTTGAAGAACCGACAGATGAGCCTGCTAATGAGCAGTAAAATAGTTAGGATACAGGGACGACCTATGGTCGTCCTTTTTTATTTGTTAAAGTTAATGCGAAATGAATTAAATGCCTTTCTGTAATAGGGATGAAAAACACGATTTTTCAACGAAAAACCATTGATTATTGAAAAAGATACACTTTGAGAGGATAAAACGCAGAGGCTTATAAAGAAAAAAATAGTGACAAATGTCACTATGTTAGTGACAATTATCATCTTGTTATATTTAAATAATAATGTTAATATAAATACAGATTATTGGTGCGGTTTAATTTTGGGGTGGAAAAACGTTCAGCGCGCGGAATGTTTTATTTGATCTTATATTTTTTTAGGAGGTTTTTTGATATGAGAGAATTTATGAAAAAAGCAGCGTGTTTTCTTTCTGCCGCAGTTATCATGTGTGGAACAACAGCTATCTCTGCAAGTGCGGCAAGAAACTATGAATTTGGTCAGAGCATAACTCTGGATCACAGTTTTGAGTTGTCTAATCCTTCAACCATCACGCCTATATATGTATACAAAGACTTTGAGGTGAATAAAACATACGATGAGATAACTACAAAAGAAAAAGTTGTTCTTGAAGTTGTTCAATACAAGACCTTGACCGGCTATGATCTTAGCTATCAGTGGTTCAAGGACGGTGTAGCTCTCAACGCTCAGACAAAAAGCACCTATGAAGTAGTAGGTACTGCGGGCGAATTCTTCTGCAAGATAACGGCAACACCAAGGTTTGTTCAAAAGGCAAAAAATGTCGGCACTATTGCTACAGCTTCCAGTGGAGGGGCAAAAGCTGTTACAGTTGGGGGAAAAACTATTGTAGGCGGGGTAAAAGCAAAAACTACAACAGCTGCTCAGATATCCCAGGTGCTGACTTATGAGACAAACAAGGCTACAATAAAGACAGTTCCTGAGCTTACTATATGGTCTCAGCCAAAGAGCGGAACTATCAATAAATCAGGCGGTTATTATAACCTTTCTATAGGTGTGAGCGGCGGTTCGTCTTCATACAGCTATGAGTGGAAGAAAAGGGGCTCATCGACTGTATTGTCCACCGATAAGACTTACAAAGCATACAATACAGGTGATTACTACTGCGTTGTTACCGACAGCAAGGGCAGAACAAAGACAAGTAACTATGCAACTGTAAAGACAGGTTATCTCAATATCACTCAGCAGCCCAAGGACGGTATCTTCTGCGGCTATCAGGATGACCATTGCTACCTTACTTTCGGAGTAAACGGCGGAAACGGCAACTACACATACAAGTGGACCTGCGACGGCGTTGAGGTCGGTGACAATACAGCTACTTTAGATGCCAAGAAGGCTGGTACATATGTATGTACAGCTACAGACTCCGAGGGCAGAAAGGCTGTAAGCCGCGGTGCTGTAGTTACCTTGAAGTCATTCGCTGCAAACGGCTGTTACATAGATTATATGGGATATCACATAAAAGGGGAGCACCTCTATCTGGATATGAATGACAGGTCATACAATGTATATGCAAGTGCCGCTGGCGGTACAGGAAGGTATTCATACAGCTGGGAGTGGGAATACAGCTTTAATAATGATGGTACTTATTATTACGACTGGCTCGGTATGAATAAGTTTGGTTCAACAGGTTCATTTACATGGGACGATATAATCCATAGACAGTATTATTATTATGTTTACGGCGGCAGCGGTTCTTACAAGAGATATGAGAAGAGGGTACGCTGTGCAGTTCAGTGCCTTGACGATAACGGCAGAGTAGTAGCTGTAAGATATACTTCACCTATAGTCGTTCATGCACATGCTGACTGCGTAAATCCGTACGATCCTGACCTGGCATGGGCTTTTGGGGACTGATAAATATATGAAAAAAGGAACTGCAATTGCAGTTCCTTTTTTTGTCGTATACTGTCGAAAAATACTTTTTTGAAAAAAGCTCTTGACAAATAAGAACAGATGTTCTATAATATGATTGCAAGGAATAGAACGTTAGTTCGCAAGCTATCTTATCAAGGGTGCAGCAATATGCTGCTCGTGCGCTCTTTTATTTACTATTAGGGGGCGAATACTATGACTAAGCTTATCAACGATTACACCAAGAGCTGTTTTATGGTAAAACAGCGTATCTCCGAGCTTACCAAAATGCGAAATACTCTCATTGAAAGCGGTGACGAACTGAAAGTCAGGGAGCTTGACCTTGACCGCCGCATACATCTGCTCTATATCGAGCACGGAGAGATGCAGGAGGTGATCTCTCATCTTACCGCGTATAAGAGGAGGCGTGAAGGCTTTGTCGAAACGTAACTCTTATACCGATACTTTCACGGGCGAGGCTGATAAGGGCATAAGAATGATACTGGGCAGCAATAATGATGAGGAGGGAAATGCACAGAGACTGCGGCGAGTACTGTTAAAAGTTATTAATAATGAGCTTACCCCGAGACAAAAAGAGATAATTATGCTATACTATTTTAAGGACACTGATATCGTTTCTATCAGCAAAAGGCTGGGAGTGTCGCCGCAGGCTGTTTCCGCGGTGATGTCAAGAGCCAGAATGAGAATGTTCAGGATACTGCAATACTACATCTGAGGAGGGGACTATGGATACACCTTTGTATGACTTTCTTGTGAGGTATGCTTCGTCGGGGACTCTTCGCGCTCATATGCCGGGGCATAAGGGAAAAGCTCCGGTAAAGGAGCTTGAGGAACTGTATTCACTTGATATAACCGAGATAAAAGGAGCTGACAGCCTTTTTGAGGCTGAGGGCATAATTGCCGAGAGCGAGAGAAATACCGCTAAACTGTACGGAAGTGAGGCGACTGCTTTTTCGGCTGGCGGTTCGACTCTTTGTATACAGGCTATGCTTGCTATAATGAAAATCGAGGGGCGGAGAGTTATCGCCGCAAGGAACGTTCATCGCGCTTTTCTCAATGCGGCTGCCCTTCTTGGACTTAATGTAACGTGGATTATGCCGCAGTACAGCGGCGGTATACTTTCGGGGGAGCTTGCTATTTCTGATGTTGAAAGGGCGCTTTCTGCGAGCCGTGAGCCTGCCTGTCTTTACGTAACATCTCCCGATTATACAGGCAAAACTGCCGATATAGCTGCACTTGCGGGGCTTTGTCACCGTTACGGAGCGCGGCTTCTTGCTGACAATGCTCACGGTGCGCATCTTGCGTTTTTTAAGAAAAATCTACACCCCATAGCTCTGGGAGCTGACCTGTGCTGTGACTCTGCCCATAAGATGCTGCCTGCGCTGACTGGAGCGGCTTTTCTGCACACCTCATGCAGGGAATATGTTCCTGTTTTGAAGCAGGCTATGAGCTTTTTCGGTTCGACCAGTCCGTCATATCTTATAATGGCTTCTCTTGACCTGTGCAACCGTTACATTGCAGACAGCATACGTGATGATATCGCTGCGGCTTTGCCGCAGATAATCTCGCTGAGGGAGAGCTTCGGCGGAAGGCTGGTATTTGCCGAGGGAGAGCCCTTTCACATAACTGTTAAAGCCGCTGAAAGCGGCTTCTGCGGCACAGAGCTTGCGGAGCTTCTTCGCGGTGAGGGAGTGGAGTGCGAATATGCCGACAGTGAGCTTGTGGTGCTTCTTATGTCGCCTTTATCTTCTGACCTTGACTTTGTGCGGCTTCGCGCCGCGCTTGAGAGCGCGGTGGCGGGAGCTTCACTGAAAGACTGCGTGAGATCGATAATTGAGCCGAAGCTCCCGCAGATGGCTCTCGCCATCCGCGAAGCCGCATTCGCACCGTCTGAGGAGATACCCGTTGAAGAGGCTGAGGGACGTATTTGCGCGTCGGTGAAAGTACCCTGTCCGCCTGCGATACCAATAGCTGCAAGCGGAGAGATAATAGACAGGGATTGTATAGAGCTTTTTAAAGCCTACGGTATTAATACGGTGCTTGTAGTGAAAAAATAGGCAGAGCTATTGCAATTTTGAATGATATATGTTAAAATGAGGTATATTATTTATGCGGAGGTGTCTGTATGAGCGACATGAACGAAAAAGAACTCGATGAGCTTGAAGAAGAGGAATCAGCAGAAAACTATATCACGCTCACTGATGATGACGGTAACGAGGTATCATTTGAGATAATCGGCACTGTTGAATATAAAGAGCATCTTTATGCTGTACTTCTTCCTTTCGATGATGAGGACGATGAAGTAGTAATTCTTGAGGTTATCCCAGGAGAGACTCCCGAAGAGGACGACTTTGTATCAGTTGATGATGACAAGCTTCTCGGAGAGGTATTTGAGGAATTCAAGAAAAACTACGACGGCGAATACGAATTTGAATAAGCTCGGCGCGGAGCCCGCTCTGCCTGACCACGTTGACGCTCGGCGCGGATTCCGCGCTGCCTAACCACGTTGACGCTTGTAAACTCGCTCACTCTTAATAGTGCTGTTAATTGTACATCGCTTACGGGAGTTTTTTGCCATTATTCTTTTATAGGAAAATAAGAAAGGACGGATATACTCCGTCCTTTTTGTTTCGGGCGGATAATATCCGCCCCTACAGTTTATTTTATAGTACCTGCTTTATATGCTTCAAGGAGCTGACGCAGGTCGTTTATTTTGTCAACTATCTCCTCGCCCTTGTCGGTATCGGAGATGTTAGCGCGTCTGTCCAGTTTCTCAACAAGGTGTATCGTAGGAGTATTGCCGCTTTCGCCTGCTACAAAGGGCTTATGCTCGGCAAGATTGAGACTGTGAGAGTCGTATATCAGCGTATATCCTGCAATACCCGTGGTTGACTGGTATGCCTTTGATATGCCGCCGTCTATGACAAAGAGCTTTCCGTCAGCCTTTACGGGACTTTCTCCGTTCTTTATCTTTACGGGGACATGACCGTTGATGATATGACCTTTCTCGGGATCAAGTCCGAATAATTCCAGAAGAGTCATGCATACCTCTGCATTTTCCGAGAAAGTATAGTAAGCGTTGTAATTCTCGGTGTGAAGCGACTTGTCCGCAAGGAGTCCGCGCTCAAAGAATGCCATTTTGTCCTTTCCGTAGAGAGGGGACTTTGCTCCGCACCAGAGATACCACATATAATCACTGGCGAAATCCTTATCTGCGCCGCTGCCGAAATATGCCTGATTTACAAGTTCTCCAAGCTTGTCAAGGAGAGACTTGCCCGAATACTTCTGACCGCTTATATTTACGCTTTGAAGCTCGCCGTTTTCGTCCATTGGTATACAGCCATGGAAGAGAAGATTATTGTTGCAGGTCTTGTACATTGCGCCCTTTGCGTAAATGAAGCGGATATGCCGCTGGAGCTTTTCACTGTGTCGGAATGAAGCTCCGAGGACTTTCATAAGCTCGGCTTCACCATCGGAAAGCTCAAGAGGTGACTCAGGATCAACAGTAGGGAAGCTCTTGTCAAGAAGCTCATGCACCTTTCCGTTTATGGTAACAGTGCCGTTTCTGAAATCCGTTCTGCCGAAGATATCACGATCCTGCATTTCCCATTCGGGGTGCTTGGCAATGAGCTGACCTTCAAGCTTCATCTGTATAACAGTTATAGCCTTGTGCATTTTTGCAGCAAGGTCAAGGTCAACGGGGTCGTAGATATTGTCATCGAGAGTGCTTGGAGTATAGCGTTTGCAGTCGTCATGTGCGTAGGTCTCGCCTGCAAATACGGCAAGTGCTCGGAGATTGAGTCCGTAGCCGTCCTCAAGCACATCGAAGTTATTATATCGCATGGCTATGCGGATAACATTTGCGATAAGGGCAGGATTTCCTGCGGCTGCACCCATCCATGAGATATCATGGTTGCCCCACTGTATGTCAACATCGTGCATCTTCATAAGCTCATCGAGGATAATATCCGCACGGGGACCTCTGTCGAAGATATCGCCTATGATATGGAGTCTGTCTATACTTACGGACTGTATGAGCCTGCAAAGGGAGATTATGAAAGTCTCGGCAATGCCTGTGCTTATGATAGCACTGATTATCTCATCGTAATAGTAGTCCTTGTTTACATCGTCGGTAACGTTGAGAAGCTCGTCAAGTATGTACACCATATCGCTTGGTATGCGCTTTCTGATACGTGATCGTGTATACTTTGCGGAAACAGCTTCGCATACAAGTATGAGTCTGTATATGCTGAGTCTTTTCCATTCGTCGGACATCTCGCCGCTGTTGGTAAGACGTGATATCTCCTTTTCAGGGTAGTATATAAGCTCCGCAAGCTGTTCGCGGTCACGGGCAGAAACGGTCTTGCCGAGTACAAGGTCTATTTTTATCTTTATCATTCCCGAAGCACTTCTGAGCATATGCAGGAAGGCTTCGTATTCGCCGTGCATATCGCTGAAAAAGTACTCAGTCCCCTTCGGGAGACTTCGTATAGCCGACAGGTTTATTATCTCACTGGCAGCACTTTCGATAGTGGGGTATTCCTTGGCAAGAAGTCTGAGATATTTTATATCCATAGATGCCCTCCCTTCAGAGCTGTTCCATAAGCTTGTCTATGAGTTCTTTCTTTGCAAGTCCGTCGGAGAAAGCTGTTGCACCTCCGCAGGCTGTGCCGAGTTTAAGTGCATAGTCGTAATTTTCACCGTCAAAGCCTGCGATAAAGCCTGCAAGCATTGAGTCGCCTGCACCTACGGAGTTCTTTACTGTACCTGTGCAGGCACCGCATTTATAGAGCTTTCCTCTCTCGTCAAGAAGTACAGCTCCTTTTTCAGCCATTGATACGAGCACATTTCCTGCACCCATAGCCTGAAGCTTTACTGCGTGTTCGACTATCTCATCGTATGTTGTGATATTTACACCGAATATCTCGCTGAGCTCGAAATTGTTGGGTTTTATGAGAAAAGGACGGTATTTGAGTATGCTTGTAAGGAGTCCTTTTGCTGTGTCGGCAACTACTCTGATATCACGGTCAGAAAGCTTTGAAAGTATCCTTTCGTATATATCGTCGGGGAGACTGTTGGGGATACTTCCTGCAAGTACAAGAGTATCGCCGTCTTTTATTTCGTCAAGCTTGTCCATGAGCTGGTCTATGTATTCGCTGTCGATATGAGGACCTTGTCCGTTTATCTCAGTCTCTTCATCAGCTTTCAGCTTTACATTTATACGGGAATTGCCGCTTTTCAGCTTTACGAAATCAGCATCTATGCCCATTCCCTTTACGCCCTGCTCTATAGCTTCGCCTGTAAAGCCTGCTATAAATCCAAGTGCCTTGCTCTTTACACCAAGCTCGGCAAGTACGGCAGAAACGTTTATGCCTTTTCCGCCGAAGAATATCTCCTCAGACTCGGAACGGTTGACACAGCCCGTCTGTATTCGGTCGGTGTGCAATACGTAGTCTATTGCGGGATTGAATGTGACCGTGTATATCATTTATAAGACTCCTTTTTAATTTCAGATCAGTGTTCAGATTAAAAAGAAAGAAGCGTTTACCATTGGTAAACGCTTCTTTGGTGCGAGTAATGGGACTTGAACCCATACGTCTCTCGACACACGCCCCTCAAACGTGCCTGTCTGCCTATTCCAGCACACTCGCATTGCCCGTCTCTCGACTGCTTTAATATTATACCAGATAAAAAACGGTTTGTCAATACCTTTTTTCAAAAAAATCGAAAAAATTTTTTGAGGTAAAAAATAGTGGGCTTTAGTTAATATAAAAAATAAAATATCCGCCTATTGACTTTTGTCTGCTGTTGCTGTATAATATTATCTGTTGATGCTGATGTGGCACAGTCGGTAGCGCAACGCCTTGGTAAGGCGTAGGTCGTCGGTTCAAGTCCGATCATCAGCTCCACGCTAAACGGCGTGAAACAGGCGTTTCTTCTTTTTGAGGAAACGCTTTTTTATTTTACTAAAAGCAAAAGTGTCATAAATCTGTCATAGTGCTGGTTGTGATATTATGTTTGTAAATCAGAACACTCTATTTACACTGTAACGAACTAAAGAAACTTCTTACGATGAATACACCAAATAGAAAACAGCTTGTAAACACCTATAAATAGCTGAATTGGAGCAGGCGACTATTTGCCCATGTTTCGCTGTTTGTAGATTGTTCACCTGTTTGGCGGCTATATTTAGCTGTTTATTTGATGCTTGTGTTAAAGTGAAACCCAAAACAGCCATCATATTGTTATTTCGTTTTTTTGATGACTCAACGTTTTTTATACAAAACTAAAAGAGCCTGCCATTATAGCAAGCTCTTTTTTGCATAGAAGAACAAATTGATGTTGTGTTTTATATATTTATAGACCATGATAAAACTTTCTGTTTCAATGGTGTGATATATCAAGTGTAATGGATTTATTACATATGGCATCATACACAATTACTCTTTTTATATTCATTAAAAAGAATATTTGATCATGTAAGGAAAAATATTTTCTAGTTTTCCGCTTAATCTATAATAAATATATATTATGCAACCTACAATTAAGGTTGTCAAACCTCCATAAACTACTCTGTTTTCATACATTCTCGCCAAATAGCCTTCTTCTTTATAATAAAAAAACCTTTTTCTCTTAATTTGCGATTTTTTATAATCATTTATTATACGCTTAACCAAAAAATAGACTGAAATAATTATTAATAATACAGCTATTATTATATCATAGTCCATAGATAATCTCCTGTTTTTTAGCTTTTAAAATATTATATCATAAATCAAGTCAATAGTCAAGAAATATAATTATAGATGTGTTGATAAATTCATCAATTACCTTTTTATACATATGACATTTGCTCAATATTAGGGAGTGCTTATTTATTTAATCAAATACGCTCAGGGCACTATTGTGTAAAATAATCAGGGACTCTCCGAAAACGGGAAGTCCCTTTTGTTTGTATAATTATTACGAAGCACCGTTGCCTTTGAATACAACAATGATAGTTTTGAGTATGATCTTTATATCGAGCATCAGGTTCCAGTTTTCGATATACTCGCGGTCAAGGCGTACGACCTCCTCAAAATCGGTGATGCCGCTTCTGCCGCTTACCTGCCAAAGACCTGTAAGTCCTGGCTTTATGCTCATTCTTATCCTGTGACCTAAGTCGTACTTTTCCCACTCGTCTATTGTAGGGGGGCGAGTGCCCACGAGGCTCATATTGCCTTTCAGTATGTTATAGAACTGGGGCAGCTCGTCAATGGAGTATTTGCGTATAAAGTTTCCGATACCCTTTGGTCTGCCGTGCTTGTCTTTTTTCTCACTGCCGATTATACGGGGATCATCGTCCATTTTGAACATCATATCGCTGTCTATCTTGTTTTTAGCCATAAGCTCCTGCTTGCGCTTTTCTGCGTCCATATACATACTTCTGAATTTGTACATTCGGAAGGTCTTTCCGTTCTGACCGACTCTGTTCTGCGAGAAGAAAATAGGTCCGGGAGACTTTATGTATATTATGGGGGCAAGGAATATAAAGACTATCATTGTTATGATACAGCCTATGAGTCCGCCTATGATATCGGCAAGACGTTTCAGAGCCATTTCACCTGCGGAAGCAGGAGATACACTGCTTGACAGTACTCTGTACGGTCCTAAGTTTTTCATCTCTGTAATAGGCCACCTGCCGTCAGAGATAGAAGTTATGGAGTAATTGACTGTGATACCCATACGGAATAGGCTTTCCATAAGCTTTGAGGGGAGCTCCATATTTTCTGCCTGAAGCAGGAAAACTTCGTCTACCCAGCCGTGAGTCAGCTTTGCGATAGTATCATCGTTGAGAGAATAAAAGGGGACTTCGCCTTCCTTTTCGCCCTCGCTGCACTGCCTGTCAGTGACCACAACGCCAGAAATGAAGTAATTGCGGTGTTCCTGTTCACTTATGAGAGCGGACAGAGTCTTTTTTGCAATACTTCCCGATGTTATAAGGACTATCGACCTGCGGTTCTCTTTGTATTTGCTCGAATTGAATACCCTTACTTTGTTGAGTTGTCTGACCAGGTAATCAACAAGAGTGAACGTTACCGAGGTAAGACCGAACTGCAGTCGTGAAGCAGTGGTAGAATGTTTTACAGAAAACAGGTAAACCAGTGAGATAACGATGATACACGAAATGTATTTGACAATGGAAATTATCTCTTCCAGTCGCCCTCGTCTGAGGATATCTCTGTAATTATTTGAAAAAACTATAACAAGGAGCTGGCACGTTGTAAGGATAACTGCCTGATACTGGTAGTCATCAGTGCGGTACGGATTAGAAAAGCTGATATGCATCCAGTAGCTTATAGTAAAGCAGAATTGCAGGCATATCATGTCGAGTATGATGAAATCTCCGTGCTTCAACCCTTCCTTTAGACCTTTATTACCCACGAAGCACCTCCGTGATTTTTTGTCCTGCTATTTTCGGGACATTTTATATTATAATTATAAACCATAACGGCAAATGTGTCAAGGCTGATATCTGTTGCAGCTGCAAGGAAAATCCGCAAGTTATGTGTTGACATATTGGCTGATATGGGCTAAAATGAAACTATAAAACGAATATGCCAGAACTACTGTAAATTGAAATAGGGAAGACAAACTGTGTAATACAGCCGTTAGCCGTTAGGCATTAGCCATTAGCCGAAAGAGTTCGCTGACGCTCACATCATTTAAATAATTCGCCGAAGGCGACACATTGGCTGATAGCTAAAGGCAAAAGGCTAAGGGCTGAGTTACATGATAAGTAAGAATGAAGATAATACTTCCCTGATTCAATCATTATTATCAGAAAGGAATGAGTTTATGAAAATATTGAAAAGAGTATCTGCTCTTGCTTTTGCGGCTGTTATGGCACTGACGGCTTCTGCGGCAGGCAGTACTGCTGTGGCGGCAACTACTCCAGATGTTGTGGACTATGCAGAGACCGAGAACAACTGGGCAAAGCTTTTGCAGTACACACTTTATTTCTATGACGCGAATATGTGCGGTACGGGAGTATCTGATAACAACCGCCTTTCATGGCGCGGAAACTGTCATGTATATGATTCAAAGGTACCTATGCACCCTATTGATGATGACCATACGGGAACGAATTTGTCAGAGAGCTTCATGGAAAAGTACAAGGATATCCTTGACCCCGACGGTGACGGATTTATTGATGTATCGGGCGGTTTCCACGATGCAGGCGACCACGTAAAATTCGGACTTCCCGAGGCTTATGCGGCTTCTGTTGTATCATGGGGCTATTACGAGTTCCGCGAGGCTTATGAGGAAACAGGACAGGCAGCTCACGCTGAGACTATCTGCCGCTATTTCTGTGATTACTTCATGCGCAGTACTTTCCGTGACAAGAACGGCGACGTTATCGCTTTCTGCTATCAGGTAGGCGATGGAGCAGTTGACCACAGCTACTGGCAGTCACCTGAGATAGACGCTATGGGCAGACCTGCTTTTTTCGCTACTTCTGAAATTCCTACAACTGACGATGTTTCTGAAAGTGCAGCAGCTCTTGCAATAAACTATTACAATTTCAAGGAAACAGATCCGGAGTATGCGGAAAAGTGTCTTGACTACTCAAAGGCACTGTTCGACTTCGCCAATAAGAACGAGAAAAAAGTGGGACAAGGCAAGGACGGTCCTGCAAGCTTCTATACATCGAGCAAATGGGAGGACGATTTCTGCTTCGCGGCAGGCTGGCTCTATCTCATAACTCGTGACCATGATTACCTTGAAGCCTGCGAGAAGTACATCGACTATTATGCGCCTCCGGGATATGTTCTCTGCTGGAACGATATGTGGAACGGAGTTGGACTTATCTTCGGACGCATACAGGATATCTATCCTGAGGTATGCGAGGAGACTCGTGTGGCTATCGGCAGAGGTCAGTATGAAGTTCTGGATTTCTGGGAAATGGAAGCAAAGGCTTTGAATACTGTCATGACAAAGAAGCTTACTCCTGCAGGCTACTTCCACCTTGATACATGGGGAAGTGCAAGATACAATACGGCGGTGCAGTTCACGGCTCTGGTGTACGATAAGTACAACAAGGGCAAGGATAAGTATAACGAGAAAAATCCCGATTACACCTTTACAGAGTGGGCTCTGGGACAAATGGAATACATAATCGGCGACAACCCTCTCGGCAGAAGCTATGTAGTCGGCTACGGTGAGAATTCTGTAAAATTCCCTCATCACCGTGCGGCTTCGGGACTTACAATGGCTGAGGATCCTGCCGAGCATAAGCACGTACTTTACGGTGCTCTTGCAGGTGGTCCTGATGAAAACGATGAGCACAACGATATAACCAAAGACTGGGTATACAACGAGGTAACTATCGACTACAATGCGGCTATCGTAGGTGCAGCGGCAGGACTTTACCTTTACAAAGGCGATAAGACCATGAAGCCAGAGGAGAACTTCCCACCTGCTGAAAAGACTGACGATACACAGCTTTTCTCGGGGGATGATTTCTGGGCAGCTGGCTATTGCTCGGATGCTCCCGAAAAGACAGGCTCAGGCGTTACAAAGCTCACATTCTTTGTCAACACAGACTCTCTCGAACCCCATGACGATATATCAATACGTTACTATTTCAGCATAGAGGAATTCGAGAACAAGACTATCCCAGGAAGCTTTGTACTGCAAAAGACCTACGATCAGGTAGAGACTGAGGTCACTGGCAAGGCTGCTGTGCTTTCTCAGCCAAAGCAGTACAAGGACGATATCTATTACATCGAGATATCCTGGCCTGATTATGCTATTGCTAATTCCAATAAGAAGTATCAGCTCATTATCGGCAACTACTACGGCGAGAAGTGGGACTCCTCCAACGACTGGAGCAAAAAAGGCATGATAGACCTTACAGAAGAGGGCGAGGACTACGATAACATCGTAAGCGGAGTTGAGTTCGCAAAACGCTGCGAAAACGTGTGCGTATACGCTGACGGAAAGCTTATCGGCGGCACTGAGCCTGACGGCACAAAGCCTGCAAAGGTGTATAAAGTAGCTCAGCTTGTAAGACTTCGCAGAATGCTGCTTGGTCTTGAAGCTTTCAGCTCGGAAGATGCAGCTAAGCAGTTTGACTTCAACGGCGACGGAGAAGTTGATATCCATGATGAGGTAGAGCTGAGAAAGCTCCTTATCGCACAGAACGCATAAAAATGAAGATCCCCGAGGCACTGCTTCGGGGATCTTTTGATATGAGCCTTTAGTTTTTAGCTCTTAGCCATTAGGAAGCGGCTTCGCCGCTTTATTATCGGGCGGCGGAACGCTGCCCCTACACGGAACGCCGAGGGCGGCGTTCCCTATAAATATAAATTATGATTTAGTCGCTTACATCTGTATCAAGGGTTATACTTACATGGTAATCGGGGTACAGTTCCTGAGTTTCGTTAAGGATATGCTGATATATCTCGTCAATATCGGGAGCTGAAAAGTCGATGATGATATCGAAGTGTATGGTCTTATGCTCCTCGTCAAGGTAAAATCCGTGTATCTGGAGAAGATGTTCGTGTGACATTACGTTCCTGCGTATCTCCGAATACATCTGTGCAGCCTTGTCGTTTTGGGTATTAGCGGCGTATACGCTTATACCTGCAAGTATTACCCTGTGCTCTTTCAGCACTTTTTCGGTGATGCGGTGTTCAAGCTTGTCAAGCATCGCAACTGTGAGCGTATCGGGGACTTCTATATGCACAGAGCCTATAAGTGAATCAGGTCCGTAGTTGTGGAGTACAAGGTCATATGCGCCCTGTACTTCGGGGAATGAGCAGACTGTCTTTTTTATATCCTTTGAAAGCTCGCTGCTTATGCGTTTGCCAATGATATTTGACAGACTGTCGCCAAGCATGCCAAGTCCTGATTTTATGATGACAAGGGCGATAACTGCACCCAGCCATGCTTCTGTGCGTATATCAAAAAGAATATAGATAAATGCGGCAAGGAGCGTAGATGCTGAGATAACAGAGTCCAGCAGAGCATCGCTTCCCGAAGCTATAAGCGAGTCGGAATTTACTTTGATACCTGTCTTTTTTACGTATGTGCCAAGGAGAATCTTTATCACTACTGCCGATGCAACTATGATAAGTGCGGCAGTCGAATAATCAGGTACAACGGGGTGTATTATCTTTTTTATGGACTCTACAAGGGCAGTCACACCTGCATAGAGTACGATTACCGCGATAAGGGTAGTACTCAGATTTTCTATGCGTCCGTAGCCGTAGGGGTGGTTCTTGTCGGGACGCTTTTTTGCAAGCTTAGTGCCTATGATAGTTATGACTGAGGACATTACGTCACTCAGGTTGTTTACTGCATCAAGGACGATAGCGATAGACGAACTAAGAACTCCTACTATCGCCTTGAATGATGCAAGGAAAATATTGGCAAGTATGCCGATGATACTTGTTTTAATGATGACTTTATCTCTGTTCACGGAAAAGTTCACCTCGATTTTTTAATTGTGCATGGAAAGGGTGCAGCGTCACGCGGAGAAAGATCAATAGCCGCCGCCCTTGACGTTTATCTGTTCCTCTGTAGCGGTAACATTTCCCGAACGTCCGCACCAGCCGCAGGTGACGCGCTCCTCATTGTTCCAGCAGCTGAGCTTGCCGCATCTGTCGCACTGCACGAATTTTATAGTCTTGCAGTAAGGACAGCCGTTGAATTCGTCTGCGGGGTAGAGATTGCCCTTTATTTTAACTTTGTCGAAGCCCTCGTGTGAAGCTCTTTTTTCGTCGATAGGGAATGCCCATGTTCTGAACCAGTCGCCTTCCCATTCCTCAACTCTTACGCCGTAGATGCGGCGAGCTTCGGGGCATTTCATAAGTATGACTTCAGCTTTCATTTTCCTCAGCCTTTCTTTTTTGTTTTTCGCGGTATTCAGATGGTGAGTATCCCTCGCACATTCTGAACTGGCGCACGAAATAATTATACGATGAATAGCCGCACTCACGGGATATTTCCGTAACAGTCATATCCGTCTGAGTCAGCAGAGTTTTTGCACTGTCTATGCGGAACTGTATCATTTCTTCGATGATGCTCTTGCCAAAGTAGGATTTGTATATCTTTTGCAGGTAGCTCTTGCTGAGATAGAGACTTTCCGCTATCTCACTGATATTCCACGGCAGTTCGGGATTTTTCATTATCCTGTTGCGGAGCAGGCACAGCTTTTCAAACTGCGGATTTGATGTGGGCTCTGATATAGTATATGAGAATACCCTGTTCATTGTAGCCTTGTACATCGCATCGGAAAGGTCGGATGCTTCCGTAAGCTCAAAGCTGCACACACCGACTGAAAAGTCGATATTGCAGTTTTCCTCGCCGCTGCTGAACTGCGTTTCCTTGATCTTGCTGCAAAGCTCGTTGTATATAGGCTCGGCGCGGGCACTGTCGGGACTTATGACACACAGAGTCTGTGAAGCCCATGCACCGCATATCTCCTTATTGTGTATACATGAGCGGAGCTTCTTTGCAAAAGCTGCCATGATGCTGTTGGATTTCTCCTCGCCGCTCTGATAGTAGGCTTTTTTCAGTCCGTGAAGCTCGAATATGATACATTCCACGGAGCTGCCGCCGTTGTCGGGTGAGAATTTCTTTGCAAATTCCTGTTCAATGCCGCTTCTGTTGAGCAGTCCCGTAAGGTGGTCGTAAAGCAGGGCTTTGCTGGTATTGAGGATAGTGCGGTTCATTATTGCCTTGATACGTACCTGTTCAAGTGCAACATTGACGTAGTTTATCCACTTCATATACAGCGAACTGAACGAACGGGGCTCTTTTCCGAAAGAGACTGCGCAGTAACCGAAGAAGTTATTATTATAATGTAAGGGTGAGATGAAAAACGCGGACGGGTAACTGCGGTCCTCATTGTAATCGGGGAGTATCTCCGATGAACTGAAAACGAGATTAGTCTCGGCTTCGCGCCATATGGCGGATTTTGCAAGGACGACCTTCATTTTGTCGCCGATATTGAAGCCGAGCTCCTCGGCATTCTTGTCAACGGTAGCATCGACATAGCTTTTTGTAAGACAGATGCGCACTCTTCTCATTTTATGCAGGAAGTAGGTGTAATTATCCAGCCTGTCGGCAAAAGTTGCAATATTGTCTGCATTTGTGATATCGAAAAGCATATCGCCGTAGAGCAGCTCGGACTCAAATCTGGCGTTTATGCTGATATTTCGGAGTATATTGTGTCTGAGACTTGGATTTTCGGCACAGCCGCAGCTCTCTCCGAGACGGAGCTCGCCGTTTTCGTTGGGAACTTTGCCGCATATCTTTCCTGTGATTATGCGGTAAAGCCTACGTATAGCCTCAGCTCCCAGCTGAAAGTTAGGGCGGCTGTAGCTGGTAATGGACGGGCTTGACTGATAGCCCTCGATAGACGCATCATAGCCTGTTATAGCTATGTCCTCGGGAACTCTTACTCCTGCGTCGATGAACAGCTTTGAAAGCGTTATAGCCATTACATCGTTACCGCAGACTATAGCCTCGGGGCGTTCAAGCTCGCCGCTTAGTATGCGCTTTGCGTACTTTTTCGGAGCTTCTGTCCAGAAGTCACCGTATTCGTACCAGTCCTTTTCGATATGTATTCCATGCCTTTTCATTGAAGTCCTGTAGCCTGCAAGGCGTTCCTCGCCGCTGAAAGTGTTCTTCGGACCTGTAAGGCAGTATATTTTCCTGTAGCCGTGAACGTTTATAAGGTGGTCGGTTATAGTCTCAAAAGCGTCACGGTCGTCAACGGAGGTGGTCTCAAAGCTTTTGTGACCGTTGTAATCAAGGAGCATAACGGGCTTTTCGGTGCGCTTGCACAGCTCGTCTATCTGACGGCAGATATCTTCGTTTTGCAGGGAATTTCTGTCGTAGATTATGCCGTCGATGTTTTCGGACATTATAAGATCAAAAATACTTTTTTCAGCGTCCTTGTGTAGGGAAGACAGAGAGAAATTATGGAGAGGTGAGATAACTGCCACGTCGCAGTTGCTCTTGAAAGCCTGAGTTATGATGCCGCGGAGTATCTCGCTCTGGAATGCTATATGACAATCGGCTATGATAACGCCGATAAGTATTCGCTTACTCATTATATCCCTCCGTTCATTTCAGCTGTTGACCAGCGTTTTCTATAACCACTTCTATATGTACTATTGTATCATATAAAAGTGATGATTGCAAGATGATTTTATATATTTAATGTTGTAATTTCAAAAAATCTCCTTAAAAAGATAGTATTTTTCATTGCAAATGATAATAAAAAGTGTATAATATACTTACAGGCATAATTCAGAGCTAAAGAGGATAAGGGATCATCCTCCGCATTGTGCCTGTCAGGGGATCAGCGCAGAACTGACATCGGGCAGTAGGCAGCCTTTTGTACAGTGCGCACCGACAGCTATCAGAGCTTTTTGTACAGGACGGTTTTTCAGAGTACCCTCTCTGATCAATAATTCTAATATTCCCTCAGAAGAAAGTCTCCATAAGGAGACTTTTTTCACTGTAATGAGGAAAAGTGCGGAAAATAGGCGTTTTTTAATATAGAATGTATAAAATCGCACAAAAATCGTCCCTTATTTATATTTACCGTGCCCATTGACTTTTTGCCTTTAAATGTGTTATGATGTAGGTATTAGTTGCAGTCTGCACAAAAATGGTCAATTTCATTTGTGCACACTGGCAGAAAACAAAGGAAATTCGATATGCTTGCAAGCCTAACAAATATAAATAAGTTTTATAACGGCAATCAGGTGCTGTGCAATGTTTCCCTTACTATCGACGAAAGTGACAAGATAGGGCTCGTGGGAAACAACGGCTGCGGAAAGTCAACACTGCTGAAGATACTCACAGGTTCTGTTGAGCCTGACCGCTTCACCGAAAAGGACGGCATCATATCTATGGCTGCCAAGACTACCGTGGGATACCTCGAACAGATGGGTGGTCTCAATACCGAAAATACCGTCATCGAGGAGATGCGAAGCGTCTTTGAGCCAATACATCGCGCTATCGACAGACTCCGCGAGATAGAGCTTGAGATAGAAATGGGCGATAATTCCGCCGCAGACGAGTATCAGCAGCTTTCATCGTGGATAGAAGCAAATGACGGCTACAACACCGATGTGAAGATACGCATGGTGCTCAACGGTATGGGCTTTTCGGGTGAAGAGCTGGAACGTACTGTTTCGGGATTCAGCGGCGGCGAAAAGACACGTCTGTGCATTGCAAGGCTTCTCCTTGAAGAGCCTAATCTGCTCATTCTCGATGAGCCTACAAACCACCTTGACTTCAAGACTATCATGTGGCTTGAGGACTATCTCCGTACTTACAAGGGCGCGGTTCTGATAGTTTCACATGACAGATACTTCCTTGACAGGCTCTGTACATCTATCTGCGAGATAGAAAGGGGAGTCCTTACACGATACAGAGGCAATTATACTGCCTTTGTCCGTCAGCGTGAGGAAAACGATGCAAGGCGCGAAAAGGAATACGAGATGCAGCAGAAACAGATAGCTCAGCTTGAGGACTATGTTGCGAAAAATCTCGTCCGCGCTTCTACTACAAAAATGGCGCAGAGCCGCAGAAAACAGCTTGAAAAAATGGAACGCGTTGAGCGTCCCGTACATGATACAAAACACGCGAAGATACGCTTTACCTACGCTGTCGAGCCGCCTATAGACGTACTCAAAGTCAAGGGCATCGACATTTCGGTAGGTGAGGGAATCAGAAGAAAAACTCTCGTTGATACCATTGATTTTGAAGTTCGCAGAGGCGAAAAAGTCGGTATCATCGGTGATAACGGCATCGGAAAATCAACTCTTCTGCGTATAATACAGGATCAGCTCCCTCATAAGGGCGTTGTCCGCTGGAACAGCAATATAAAGATATCCTACTTCGAGCAGGAAAGTACCAATCTTAACAAGGAGCTAACCGTAATGGAAGAGCTCCACAGCCGCTATCCGCTTCTTTCAGACCTTGAAGTCCGCAGTCTCCTTGCACAGGTACGGCTTGTGGGAGAGAATGTATTCAAGGAAACGGGAGTTATCAGCGGCGGTGAGCGTGCAAAGCTGTGCTTCGCTATAATGATGCAGGAGCACGGAAACGTTCTTATACTTGACGAGCCTACCAACCACCTCGACCTCAGTTCAAAAGAGGCTATTGAGGAGGCGTTGGCTGAATATACAGGAACGGTCATATTTGTCAGCCATGACCGATATCTCCTGAGCAAGATCGCTGACAGGCTTATTGAGCTTACTGACGGACAGTACAGACTTCATAACTATGGCTTCGAGAAATACCTCGATGTACTGAGAGATGAGCAGGCTGCCGAAAGAAGAGCCATTGAAGTTGAAAAACAGCAGAAAGCTGCGGAAGCAGCCAAGGAAAAGTCTGCTAAGAATTATCGCAGCAAGCAGCAGAGAAGTGCCGACGCTGCGAGAAAAAACGAAATGAGACGCCTTGAAAAGGAAATCGACGACCTACAGGCACAGATAGACGCTCTTACCGAGGAGATCGGCAATGAGGAGGTCTACAGTGATTACGAGCTTATGAACCGTAAATGTGCCGAGATCGAAGAGCTCAAACAGAAGATAGACGAGGATTTCGAGCTTCTGATCGAGCTTGACCAGTAAAAAGGAGTATTATTATGAAGATCAAAACGCTTATGAGCATAGCCGCTACGGCTGCGCTTGCTGCTTCATCTGTTGGCATTACTGCACACGGCGAAGCAGGTCTGTATCTTATCGGCGATATCAACGGCGATGGTATAGTAGACTCAGCAGACGCTTGTTCTGCACTTGCTGCATATGCGTATACTTCTTCGGGCAAGGAAAGCCCGTTATTTACCTATCAGGAGTCAGCTGCTGACCTTAACGGCGACAGTCAGGTGGACGCAGTTGATGCTTCGCTCATACTTTCTTACTATGCATGGGCTTCTGTAAGTGATGAAAATCCAATAATGACCGACTTCCTCGAAAAGAACGGCTTCAAACAGAAAGCCGATGAAGAGGAAAAGCCTGCTGAGCAGACTGATAACGGCGGAGCACCTGCAAATGAAGCTGCTCCTGCTGCACCGGCTCCTGTTGCGGAATATGTTCCGCAGAGGATAGACAGCGAGTATGAGGAATGGTTCTGGATAGGCGATTCACGTACAGTGGGAATGGCAAGAAGCATAGCTATCGACTATATCGCTAAGGTCGGCGCAGGCATAAAGCTGTTCAGGGACAATGCACAGAGCATATATCAGATACGCAATAAGACGGTCATCATCAACCTCGGCGTAAACGACCTTGACAGCGGAGCTTATCTCAGACTTTACAACAGTATGCCTGACGAATTCCTGGATAATAATACTGTTATATTTATGTCCGTAAATCCTTGTGATGGTAATCGCTCTGACCTCAACGGCAGGATTGATGCTTTCAATAATGCCATGAGAGATGGTCTCGACAGCAGGATACAGTTCCTTGACAGTAATGCGTACCTGAGATATTACGGCTTCGGAACGACTGATGGACTGCATTATACAGATGCTACCTACGCTGATATCTACAACTTTGTATTCGACAGCCTTATAGGTGAAGAATAAATAAAAAATATGAAATTATTAAAATAACACTTGCAATAGTAATTGATTTATGCTATAATATTATAAAGTATTTTGCGGCTAAAACCGCATGATCTTATGGAGGTTTAAAAATGAAACACATTAAGACTATCAATAAGGCTAATCTCAAAGAGTCTGCTCAGAAGGGCGGCTGCGGCAAGTGCCAGGCTTCATGTCAGTCTGCTTGCAAGACCTCATGCACAGTTGCAAACCAGAAGTGCGAGAGATAAGCTAACGCTATGATCGGTCGAGGCAGTATGAAAATGCTGCCTCATATTTTTTGAATAGAGGGTAAATAAATGATACATAAGTATAAGCTTAACGGCTTGAATATTGTTCTCGATGTAAACAGCGGCGGAGTTCACCTCGTTGACGAGCTCACATATGATCTCCTTGACAATGTTGAGCCGCCTTTTGAAGCAGAATGTCCTCAGAAGGTCGTGGACAAGCTTTCAAAGTCATATGCCGAGCAGGATATCCGCGACTGCTATGACGAGATAGTGGAGCTTTACAACGACAAGATACTCTTCTCAGAGGACGATTATGAGAAGTACGCTCAGTATTCCGTAGCTTCTCCTGTAAAGGCTATGTGCCTTAATATCGCACATGACTGCCAGCTCAGATGCAAGTACTGCTTTGCGTCCACAGGCGATTTCGGCAAGGGCAGAAAGCTCATGTCATTTGAGACAGGCAAACACGCTATCGACTTCCTTCTTGAGAATTCGGGCGACCGTCCTAACCTTGAACTGGACTTCTTCGGCGGTGAGCCGCTTATGAACTTCAATGTAGTAAAGCAGGTAGTTGAATACGCAAGAAGCCGCGAAAAGGAATACAACAAGAAGTTCCGCTTCACTATTACTACAAACGGACTTCTTCTTGATGATGAGAAGATAGACTTCATCAACCGCGAGATGTCAAACGTTGTTCTTTCTATTGACGGACGTAAGGAAGTAAATGACTTT
Organism: Ruminococcus sp.; assembly: GCF_016283395.1. The sequence continues at coordinate 98,265 of NZ_JAEEMU010000035.1, read as the reverse complement.
TTCCGCGTACTGCCAAACGGTCAGGGCTGCTATGACATGATACTGCCAAAGTATCAGAAGCTTGTTGCAGGCAGAGGCGATAAGGAGTACTACGTAAGAGGTACTTTCACAAACAAGAACCTTGACTTCTCCAACGACGTTTTTGCTCTTAACGAAGCAGGCTTCGACCAGATATCCGTAGAGCCTGTTGTGGGCGATGACGATATCTATGCACTTACAGAAAAGGATCTCCCTGCTGTATTTGCAGAGTATGAAAAGCTCGCACTGAAGCTCCTCGAAAACGAGAAGAACGGCAAGAAGTTCAATTTCTTCCACTTCATGCTCGATTTAGACCAGGGACCGTGCGCTATCAAGCGTCTGAGAGGCTGCGGCTGCGGAAACGACTATGTGGCTATCACTCCAGACGGAGATATCTTCCCATGTCATCAGTTCGTAGGTATTGACGAGTACAAAATGGGAAATATCGACGAGGGTACTTTCAATCAGGAAATGAAGGCTGATTTCGCAAAGGCTCACGTTTATTCAAAGCCCGACTGCCGCGAGTGCTGGGCAAAGTTCTATTGCAGCGGCGGCTGTAATGCCAATAATTACCAGTATATGGGCGATATCAGAACTGCTCATAAGATATCATGTCAGCTTGAAAAGAAGCGTCTTGAGTGCGCTATAATGATGAAAGCTGTCAAAATGGCGGATACAGCTGAGTGATCGAAGAGTTATTAGTTGTTAGTGCATAGTGATCAGTAGGGGCGGATATTATCCGCCCTTTGTATTTACTGTACCGGTGCAACTTGCTTTTGTATGACTTATATGTTATAATCATAATATAATAACAACAGGGGGGAGAGCTATGAAAATAAACCGTATACAGCTGAATTGCCGCCGTGAAACAGCGTTCAGCGGCGAGTTGGGTGCAGACCCTGTTCTGCTTTTTTTCAGGACGCCTGTCATGTATATGGACGGTGGAAAGGCTCTTCACACCTCGGGCAGCTGCGCAGCTTTGCTGACAAGCGGCTATAAGTCCACGTTCCGACCTATAAAGGGCAAGAATATGCGATATGATCTCGTTAGCTTCAAGACTTCGGCTGCCGACAGACAGTACATCGCGTCAATGAACCTTCCGCAGGATACGCCTATCGAGCTTGCGGACAATTACGCAGTAGCAGGTATACTGAGAGCTATGCAGTCGCAGTCCATGCACAGAGGAAGACATTTCAGCGAGTTTATGGAGCTTTCCATGCGTATGATTTTTATAGCACTCAGTGATGCAGCCGATTGCCCCGAGCCTACAGAGGAGGAAAAGATTCCGCGGTACAACGAACTTAAAAAGTACCGCGAACTCATATACGACGACCCTATGAATATGTGGTCTGTTGAGGATATATGCGACGAGATGCAGATAAGCCGCTCATATTTTCACCGCCTGTACTTCATGGCGTTCGGAGTCACATTCCGTCAGGACGTTATCGAGAGCAGGCTCGTCAGAGCAGCGGAGCTTCTTAAAAATACGGCTATGTCCGTTACGGCTATCTCCGAGACCTGCGGCTATGACAGTGAGTCGTACTTCATGAGACAGTTCAAAAAGCACAAAGGCTGTACCCCGTCAGAGTACAGAAGAAGGAAGGAAAATTCAGAAAAATAGCCGACCTTTGTGTATTTTGTATATCGGTCAATGAATTATGTGGGAATTTATATGGCCCTTTAGTGCAAAAAATCAAAAAAACACTTTACAAGTACAAAGATTTGTGATATAATACTGAGTATGAGCAATTTTTGCGTGAAAATCAATCGGGGAAGCAATTTTTGGAGAATACCGCATTTGTATGCGGTCAATGGACAGGCAGCAAGCATATCACCCTCAAAAAGCATTGCAGCTGTCTGATAATAACCGAATATTCTTTAAGGAGCGATTTCGTTTTATGACTAACGGAGATAAGCGAAGAAACCGCAAAAGAGATAAAGTATCAAAACGCTATAAGGTTAGATACGACAGACTCGTTGCGGTAGTCCTTGTTCTTGTGGTTCTCATCGTGGTGCTTGCATCATGCTGTAAGAGCTGTTCAAATAAGGAAAAGAAACCCAACTCCGCAGCATCGACCCAGGCATCGAATACTGATAATACACAGCAGTCGTCAATTATTGACGGTCTTATTACAAGTAATGAGACAAGTTCACTTATAACAGGTACTCCCGACGGACAGAAGCCGTCAGAGTCAATGTATACAACAGAAGTACATAATGCAGCTGATATCAACAGAGGTAACCTTATCCTTGTAAATTCAGACCATGAGTATAAGTTCTCTGAGGACGATATCGAGCTCGTATCAATTTACGACAGTATAGACGGCGTAGCCTTCCACGTAAGCGATATGGTCACAAAGCTTGACACAGAGGCTCTCGATCAGGTTAAGGCACTTATGCAGGCTTTCTATGAGGCTGAAGATAATTCCGATATTTATGTTATCGGCGGCTACCGTACACTTGAGGAACAGAATGACAAGTACTACAACGGTAATTCTCAGTTCCAGGGCGGTTTTTCGGACTACCATACGGGCAGAAGCTTTGATATGGCTATAGTTCCGAAGGATTCCACATCGGGATACTATTCGCCTACAGGTGTTTACAGCTGGATATACGAAAATGCCGCAGATTACGGCTTTGTAGTACGTTTCCCAGAGGGCAAGGAAGGCTCAACAGGAGAGCGTGCAAGAGATTATACATACAGATATGTAGGAGCTCCTCATGCTGTATATATGAAGCAGAACAATTTATCCTTAGAGGAGTATATAAACGGGCTTAAATCACATACTAAGGACGAACCTGTCGAGGTAACTGTGGGAAATAAGCTTTACCAGATATACTATGCTCCTGCTAACGCAACAGGAAATACAGATGTTCCTGTACCCGCAAACAAGACCTATACTGTTTCGGGAAATAATGTTGACGGATTTATCGTTACTGTAAGCATGAATTAAAGCAAAAATGTCCCCCGATCAAGGGGGACTATTTTGGTTGTTGGAGTATTTGAAAAAGAATGGAGACAAATGTGAAAGAAAAAGAGAGAAAGATAATAAGTCTTGCAGCCTGCGCGGTCATGTGCCTTACTGGTATGACAGGCTGCGGTCACGGAGATAAAAAAGGCAGCGGAGCAGGTCATATGTACAGTGCGGCTCTTGCATACAATCCAAAAAGCCTTGATCCGCAGTATGCTACAGATCCAGCTTCCGCTACTGTAATAAAAAACCTTTACAGCGGACTTGTGATGAAGGACGAAAAAGGCGGCATAACCTGCTGCAACGCAAAGGACTACAGCGTTTCCGCGGACGGCTGCGTTTATACTTTCCACCTGCGTGAGGAAAATTACTGGTTCTTTGATGAGAATAATGACGATGTTATAGACGATGACGAGTATTTCCCCGTTACGGCAGATGATTACGTATTCGCGCTCAGGAGAATACTTGACCCGAATATGCATTCGCCCTATGCCAGTGAATTCATGTGTCTGAGCGGCAGCAGACTTGCAAGAGACAACGCTCATTCTATGGAAGCTCTTGAGGTCGTGGCAAAGGACGACTATACACTTGAGATAACTCTTGACTATCCCTGTGCTGAGTTCCTCAGCCTGCTGGCAACACCTGCGGCTTATCCCTGCAATGAGGAGTTCTTCCTGTCAACAAAGGGACGCTACGGACTTGATGACAGGTCGGTGATGTCAAACGGTCCGTTCTATGTCAGACAGTGGTATTATGATCCCTACGGAAACGCAAATATACTCTATATGCGCAAGAATTCAGTCAACGAGAATGAAAACTATGAGATACTGCCGACATTTGTAAGCTTTTCCATTGAGAAAAGCGAGGCTGATGTGAAGCAGTGCTTCAAGGACGATACTGCCGAGTGCTTCTCATCGACGAAGGTTGGCGGCTACAACCCGAAAAAGTACCATATATCAGGCTATAAGGCAATGACGCTGGGACTTGTTTTCAATCCTGCGGATAAGTATTACTCTAACGAGAACCTTCGCAGAGCCGTTGCACTTGCCGCTGACAGGGAAGCTCTGAAAGGCGAGACAAGCAGCGATATACAGCCTGCTTATGGTATAATACCGCCTGCTGTTGACATTGTTGGAAGAAGCTATCGTGAGCTCTCGTCTGAGAAGCAGTTTGATATCTATGATACAAAAGCTGCTGCTGACGCACTTGCAAAGGCAAAGAGCGAGCTGAAAATAAGCTCGGTGGAGAGCGTAAAGATAATCGTTGATTCGAGTACTGTTGACTCACGCTATCTCCATGTGCTGTCACAGCACTGGCAGGACAGTCTCGGCATTTATATAGGTATCGAGGACCTTACTACAGAGGAGTTCAACGAGAGGATAGAAAGCGGCAATTACAGTATCGCGCTTTATCCTGTTAAGGGCGACTTCAACAGCGGACTTGCCGTGCTTGATAAGTTCAGAACTACAGACTGCCTGAAAAAGGCGGCAGGTGACGATTTCAATACCGAAAACGTGATGAAGAGCTCATCTGTTACGGAGCTTGTAAACAGCTATACAGCTGCCGAAAAGAGCATACTTGACAAGCTGTGGTTCGTGCCGCTTTTCTATAAGAGCACATATCTCGTTGCAAAAGAGGATAACGAGGATATCATCTATGACCCGTTCACAGGCTCTATAGATTACAGAATAGCAAAGAATTACAGTTAAATTACAGTAAAAAGTCCGTGAAGGGGGAGCCCCCTCTGGCGAGATCGTGGCATAAAAATATCGAGTCCATAATTTCAGGCTCGGTAACCCACTTTCCCGTTAAGAGAAGCTTCCTGACGATCACGGACTTTTTTGCTCGGCATACTGTTTGCAAAAAAATTAAATTAAGTAAAAGCCTTGATTTTACCGCGAACATACAGTATAATTAAAGTGGAAAGTAGTACGTGAAAAGGCGCGATGCATCAGCATATTATTACGTCTTATCAGCAAAGAATATAGCAACGCCTGTTTATTAGTTGAAAAGGAGTTGATATTATGAAAAAGATTATAAGTATATTGCTTACTACATCAATGTTGGCAGGCAGTGCTGCAATGCCATTTACAGCTATTGCTGCCGAAACGGCAACCACGGCATCGCAGGCAAGTGAAGCCGCAAAAACTGGTACACTCACTGTAACCGCCTATCATGAGACTTCTGGCGGCGAAAATGATACAGGCGAGACAAATGAAAACACAAATCTGAGAACATTCACGGTTCAGTATATATACGACACTTATGTAATAGTAAGTGTTGATGGTTCGCGTTTTATTAGAGAGCTGATGTTCCTGTATAAAAAAGATATAGACAGTAATATTGATCCTGTTCTGGGAATGAAGCTTACATTTGGTTATACCGAAACTCTTGACACATATCCAGGACAATTCGGCGGAGTGCATGATGTTAAAGTAGTTTCGGAAGATGGCGGATTGATAAAAGGCGATTCAAACTGCGATGGACAGGTGGATATGGCAGATGTTGTATTCATTATGCAGGCTCTTGCGAATCCTGATAGGTACGGCGAAAAAGCAGAGGAATACCAAGGTATCACTGCATTGGGCAAGCTCAACGGCGATATGAACGGCGACGGTCTGACTGTCAATGATGCATTGGCTATACAGAAGAAGCTCCTCGGCTTGGACGAAGCTGAGACAGAACTCGACATCACAAGAAAGAAGATATCGGACTTTGTTGACGAAAACAAGATAAACTGCATGGTCATTCCCAAAGACAGAATACCTGAGAATTACGCCGATAAGTACATATTCATAAACAATAACTACAGCACCAGCGATGAAAAAGAAGCTCTCAATAAGTTCATACTGCAAAACGATATCGACAGAAACCTTTTGAAGTATATCCCCTATGATCTCGATGATGACCATGAGGTCAATAAGATAGTGGAAAAGCTGTACTGGTACATTCTCGATAATGATATCAAGGCATCTGTGAGTAGGTTCGCAGGCAGCAATGATCCTAAATTCGAGGATAAAGTCGTTATTTCTTACAGGTGGCAGGATGAAGGCGTTGAGGAAAAGATAAATGCTTTTCTTGAAGAAAACAATGTTGCCCCTGAGCTTGTGATAGCTCCTGTGCTTGAATAATGCAACACAAAAGCTCCGCATTTGCGGAGCTTTCTTTTATCTTTACATTTCAGAGTTTATTCTTCGCGCGGAGTTCGTTGAGATTTTTCTCTTTTTCAAAGAATGCCCTGTTAATTACTGCGTATTCATCATCGGTACAGATCTGACGGCATTTCGGCTCAAATGAGCTTGTTACCGTAAAGCATTCTCTCATATTGTCGCAGGGGTATTCTGCGCACTGTGAGCAGTTTTCGATGTTTTTCTCATTGCAGCAGCCGATAACACGATATCTGCACCAGTTTTCGGGACTACAGCTCATGCAGGCTATCTCGTCATTTGATACCACATGGTCGCGGTAGCCTATTTTGTACCAGAGCTCGGCGGTGTGATGCAGCTCGGCTTCTGTCTTTTCATATGGCGGCGCATTATACCGCGGACAGGCTGAACAATCATTTCCGCAGGCAGCTATTATCCTGTTCATTATCATCACCTGTTTTCGTTGAGGTACTGGCTTGCAAGGTAAAGAGAACCGCATATAACGGCGATACCGTTGTTTTCAAGTGCAAGGGCTTTTGCCTTTTCTGCACATTCCTCAAGGGTACCTGCTTCGGCTTCCGTTCGGAAGCTTGCTATGTCAGCGATAGTTTCCGAGGGGACTGCATTGGGTGCAAAGCCGTCAACTGCAAAAAGCTTGTCCGAAAGGGAAGATATCTTCTTGACACATTCAACGTAGTCCTTAGAGTCCACCATGCCCATTACAGTGTATATCTTCTTGCCGCGTGTGCTGAGATACATGAGCATAAGCGACAGCATTGCAACTCCTGCGGGGTTATGACCGCCGTCCACGATAACAGGGGGCTCACCGTCTATATACTGCACACGGGCGCGTACCTGCGTAGTCTCCACCGATCTTATGATAGCACTTTCACTTATCTCGAAGCCCTTGCTTCTGAGGTAAATGCAGACAGTTATAGCAGTCTGTGCGTTGTACTTCTGGTGTATGCCTGCCATTGCAGGTGTGAGCTTGATGCCGCGGTACATGAAAGGGGAGAAGAGTCCGCCGTCAGCGTTTGGCGGACATGGTTCACATGGGATAAGCTCCGCACCGACTTTTTCTGCTGTATTACGTACTATCTCACGTACACTGTCGGGATTGTCCTCAGAGAGGACTACCGCAGAGCCGCTTTTGATGATACCTGCTTTGTGGGCAGCTATCTCCTCTACGGTCTCGCCGAGAAGTGCGGTGTGGTCGAGAGAAATTGAAGTAATAACGGAGATGAGCGGCGGCGGTATAACGTTTGTGCAGTCAAGGAGTCCGCCTATGCCTGTTTCAAGGACAACGATATCGCATTTTTCACGCTCATACCACAGCAGAGCTATTGCCATAGTTATCTCGAACTGCGAGTAAGCCATATCGCCAACACGCTCCTTGACGAATTCGGCGATACTGCAAAGGGACTCCTCGTCTATCTCGTCATCGTTTATGCGTATCCTGTCGTTGTATCTGAGGATAAAAGGCGAGGTGAATTTGCCTGTCTTGTAGCCTGAAAGCTGCAAGGCATTTGCGATGTATTCAAGGGTAGAGCCCTTGCCGTTAGTACCTGCAATATGTACGAATTTGAGCCTTTTCTGCGGATCTCCTATACGTTCCATAAGATCGGCTGCACGGGAAAGATCGGTTATCCTGCCGCCTGATTTTGTGTAGGAATTTATGAAGCTCATACATTCTTCAATGTTCATGGTTTCTCCTTAAAATTTATAGACGACTGACTTTAACGCTCTTATGAAAATATACGTTTGACTGTCGGGGAAAACCTTTCTGAGGAAAGGTTCTTCCCCGAACCCCTTTCCAAAGACTTTTTAGCTGATTTTTTCTCAGATAGGGCACACACCATATTATTACAAGACTTGCATATTTACGGTGTGCCCTATCTGAGAAAAAATAAAACCAGAAGTTTTAGGGAGGGAGTTTGAGGGAGGACCCTTTTTCAAAAGGGTCTCCCTCAATAATCAACATATATATTCCATGTGAGTATTATAGTCAGCCGCCATTGAGATTTTTAGTATACTCCAGCCTGCTTTTCTGCTTTAGCAACAGCGTCCTCAAGAGTCATGCCCGTGAACTCCTGTGCCGAGAATATACGTCCGTTTTTCTTATCGTCGATGAAAGCCCCCACCAGTATGCCGGGAAGTGCGCTTTCGGGCGAATTAGGTGCTTTAGGACCGCCCAGGTCTGTTCTGCACCAGCCGGGATCTGTAAGGCTGAGAGTAACATCTGTACCCTCGTAGTTCTTGCCGAGGTCGCGTGTTACCTTGTTGAGGGCAGCTTTAGCTGCGGAGTAGCCTGCCTGCTCGGGTTCAAGGTCGATACCGCTTGTAGTGTTGACGATACGTCCGAAGCCGCGCTCCTTCATCTGAGGAAGGAAGTGGTAGCATATCATCATTGGTGCTGTGGTATTGATCTTAAAGCTTATGTCATAGTCTGAAGCGGGGGTTGTGAGGTATTCAATTCTGTATGCGATCTGAAGACCTGCATTGTTGAGAATTATGTCCAGCTTTGTGCCGTTTTCGTCTATTTTTCTGCACATAGCTTCTACCTGATCCATGTCTGATAACTCTGCTGTCACAATGTAAGCGTCAACGCCAAGAGCTTTTACTTCATCGAGGACTTTTTTACAGTGCTCTTCTGTCCTGCTGTGAAGTACGAGGTTGCAGCCGAGCTTAGCCATATATATAGCTGCAAGATAGCCGAGACCTCTGCTGGCACCTGTTATAAGTGCCCATCTGCCTTTCACGTTTACCATGTTTTCTACCTCCGTTTACGTATATATACAATTCTCACGCCTTTCGGACGTGAGAAAAGTTATCAGTATTCGTAGTCGATGCAGGCTCTGTCGGTTTTCACGCTGCCGATGAATTTACCGAATTCAAGGTGAGCAGGGTGTACCTGATATGCGTTCAGGTCGTCAATGCTGTCAAAATCGCAGAGAAGAGAGATAGTGTAGTTGCTCTCGGGAGCGTCCTTTGAGTTGATAACTACCTCGCCTTTTTTCAGTTCCTTGACATTAGCGATAACGTTGTCGAAACGCTTCTGTGCTTCGAGAGCGTTTTCGTATTCGCTTCTGCCGTCTGCTTCCTTTAATTTAAACATAACGATATGCTTTATCATAAAATTACCTGCTTTCCTGTAAGTTGTTAGTATCAAAGCTTAAAAATCTTTGCTTTGAAAGTTTTTAAGCCGTCATAGCTTTGGTATTCACCAAAGCCTGAAAAGTGCAGTCCGCACTTTTCTATTACATGAGCGGAGGCTGCATTCTCAGCCGCACACTCAGCCTTTAGCTTTACATCGCCGTATCTGCTGCGTACAAGCTCTATCATAGCCTTTGAAGCTTCTGTAGCGTAGCCCATGCCCCAGCAGTCGTAGCGGAAATTATATCCGAACTCCCAGAAGCCGTCGTCATGGAGTTTTATTCCGCCCGAGCCGATAAGCTTATTATCGCTTTTGCGGACAAATCCGAATTCAAATGCGGTATCCGAGGTCTTGATGCTTCTGAGCCATTCCTTAGTGACCTCTACGCTTTCGTGAGTGGAGTATATCATATACTTTGCCACACGTTCATCGCCTGTCCATTCAAAGGCGGCTTCCGCATCGTCAAGTGTAAGGGGGCGAAGGATAAGTCGCTCAGTCGTTATCGTCATCGTTTTCCTCCGCGTCTGAGTATTCTTCAGCTTCTTCGTCATCGTTCCTGAATAATACAGCGTCAAGCTTTTTTATCACGCTGACACTTTCGGAAGGTTCTTCCTTGAATTCTCCAACCTGTCTTTCAAACAGGAGAAGAGGCATGAGGAGAGCTATTATTCTTGCAGTCCACTGTAAGAGGGATTGAACACTAAAGTGGCGAAGATCGATGGCAGGATTTGTGCCAAAGAAGAAATTATAGAACGCCTCGTTTTCGGGGTCATAGATCGTATTGATAAGCCAGCGAATGATGTAATACGACAGCGTACTGAATATCACTGCTATCTCACCTATGATGCCTTTGATGCTGCGTTTGCTTGCATATGGCTGAACGAAGCAAGGTATCAGGAAAATGAGCATAGAAACTGAAGCATTATATGTTATGGCTGATATGATAATACTTGCAGTTATTCCTGCTAAAGTGTATAGTAGAAGCTTTTTTCTTGATTTCCAGACTATTTTCTTTTTTATAGTCAGAAATGCCATAACAATGCCTATAATTTCGATCAATGGTGCAATGATTAAGCATATAAATCGTTTGTCGGCAATGTATTGTGAATAGTCACTGAATTTGATGTCGCCGGTTATTTGTCCGATGATCAGCCATACGATATACGAAGAGAGTATACGTGCCGCAGCTGTTATGACAAATGGTATCCGAAGCCATGATTTACTGTATTTTCTTGTTATCAGCATTAAACCTATCACTATCTGAAACAGCATAGCAATAAGTTCAAACGTTTTCATCAGTGAATATTTTCCTGAGCTGAAAAAATCTTTGATACGCTCCCATGTGATATGATCTGCATACCCGAAATATATCCAAATGAATGTTTTTATTGATTGTATTGAAAGTGCAATTAAGATTATACCTACGATTATTTCAAATATTCTTATTCGCTTTTGCGTAGTCATTATTATTTACCGCCTGTTTTTATTCTTCATCATCATTTATCCTGATATGAAAATCGTCGGGATCCTTGTCAAGCTCATAAGCAGCTTCTTTTTCCATCGCGCACTGTCGGTCAAATGCCATTAAAGGTGAAAGCATAAGTGCAATCGTACATACAACTCTGAGCATAGATGAAAGCGAACTATGATCGTAGATGTTGGTAAGAGAGTTAATTGAAAAAGGATCAAATATAATGCGCAGTGTGTTGCTAAAGTCTATATTTTTAAAAGAACACAGAAGTGGTATAATAAGAGCAAGTGAAAATGATATCTCTCCTGTAAGGCCAAGCATGCTGTTATACTTTACTTCTGTTTTAACTAAGCATGGTATTATCAGATAAACGAATAATAAAAGACTGATATCGCAAAAGCTGTTGAACGAGAAAAGTAATTGCAATCCTGCCATGATATATGTGTATTTCAGCAGATTTCCACGACACTCCCAAGTAATGGAATTGTTCATAGTCATAAGTGCAACAATAGCAGCTATTACCAATAATACAGAAGAGCCTATAGCGGAAAGATAATCTGTGGTTTTATACCAGCCAGAAAAATTTTCATTAAAGAAAAATTTTATCATTGTCCAACCGTTTGAAGTATATACAGCAAAAGCAGTTGTAATGACAAAAGCTGTTTTAAGAATTATAGAATCGTATTTTCTGAGTAATATGATAATGCCTGTAACAAGTCCTGTTGCACATGCCAAGACACATGAGAACAGATCAGTTATGTAACTTAAAAGTGAACAAAGATCTAGTGTGCTGAGTAATATAAGTGCTATTGCGAAGATGTATTCAAAATATCTTATCCTGATTTGTGTGCTCATAATTATTTACCGCCTATTTTCTCAACTTTCATAAGGTTTGTGGTACCCGAAACGCCGAGAGGTACGCCTGCGGTAATAGCTACAAGGTCGCCGTCCTCAACAAGTCTGTGGGACTCAGCGGCTTCGACAGCTGCAGCGAACAGGTCGTCGGTATTTGTCTTTTCGTCAATAATGAACGGGATAACGCCCCAGCTCATATTCATCTGTCGGCATACAACCTCGCTCATGGTACAGCTTATGATAGGACAGCTCGGACGGTATTTTGATATGAGTCTTGCGGTCTGTCCACCGAGAGATACTGTGATTATAGCTCTTGCATTAAGGTCATGTGCAGTAGTAACAGTAGCGTGAGCGATAGCCTCAGCAACTGTACCGTTCTGATCTGCACGGCGCGACGAGAAGCGAGCTTTGTAGTTGATATTGTTTTCGGTGGTCTCAGCAATAAGAGCCATAGTCTTTACGGCTTCAACAGGGTAAGCACCTGCGGCTGTCTCACCTGAGAGCATGATAGCACTTGTGCCGTCATAGAGAGCGTTTGCAACGTCGGTTATCTCAGCACGGGTAGGACGCGGATTTGTTATCATAGACTCCAGCATCTGTGTGGCTGTGATGACCTGCTTGCCTGCATTATAGCCCTTCTTGATAAGGGATTTCTGTATTGCGGGTATCTGCTCGAAAGGTATCTCAACGCCCATGTCTCCGCGGGCTACCATGATACCGTCAGCGGCTTCGAGTATCTCGTCGATATTCTCAACACCGTCTGTATTCTCTATCTTTGCGATTATTCTTACATCAAACCAGCCGAGACTTTGTGTGAATTTTCTCAGGTAATTGATATCTGCGGCTGTGCGCACGAAGCTTGCGGCGATGAAATCAAAGCCCATTTTTGAACCGAATTCAAGGTCGTCCATATCTCTTTCGCTGAGGTATGGCATAGACAGCTTTACTCCGGGGACGTTGATACCCTTGTTGTTGGAAAGAGTACCGCCGTGGATAACCTTGCATATTATCTCGGTGGTAGTTACCTTTTCTGCAAGAAGCTCGATAACACCGTCATTGATGAGTATCCTTGTACCCATGCTCACATCACGGGGCAGCTTCTTGAAGCTTATGCTTCCCACCTTATCCGTACAGAGGACATCGTCTGTAGTAAGTGTGTAGGTGTCGCCGTCGTGTATCTCTACAGGCTTGTCGTCAACGAATTTGCCGAGACGTATCTCAGGACCTTTTGTGTCAAGGAGAGTAGCGATAGGCAGGTCAAGCTCCTTACGGAGTTTTTCTATAACGCGGAAACGCTTTTCGTGTGTTTCGTAATCTCCGTGAGAGAAGTTGAAACGTGCAACGTTCATGCCTGCCAGCATAAGCTCACGCATGATGTTTTCGTCATCAGTTGCAGGACCAATGGTGCATACTATCTTTGTTTTTCTCATATTTCATCACCTTATATCATTGTAAATTAAAGTAGGATCAGAGCTTTTTCAGCTTTGCGTAGTTTGCCATTATTTTCTTAGTGCCAACCTTATCGAAGGCAATTTCCAGCATAGAATCACTTGCCATAGGCTTTACGGAAACTATAACTCCTTCACCGAATATACTGTGAGATACCTTTTCGCCTGCGGTATATGTAACAGCTTCCTTTGGCGCACTGCCTGCGGCTTTTTTATTTCTTGCAAGCTGCTGCTGCAAGGTTGCCGAGCGAACTTCCGTAACGGCGTTGCTCTCGGACTCAAGCTGCTGCTTCATAGCTGCTGCATTGTCGTGCTTTTCAACAAGCTCGCTGCCTATCTCTTTCATAAAGCGTGAAGTTATATTGTGCTGAGTCTGACCGAAGAGCATACGCTGTCTTGCGTTTGCAAGGTAAAGACGCTTCTTTGCACGGGTTATGGCAACATATGCAAGTCGTCTTTCCTCTTCCATATCGTCCTCACTGTCGAATGAACGTGCGCTTGGGAAGATACCGTCATCAAGACCTACAACGAAAACGTTTTCGTATTCCAGTCCCTTTGCGGAATGTACAGTCATAAGAGTTACCTTGTCATCGCTTCCGTCATCGCGGTCAGCTTCCGTATAGAGAGCTACTTCCTCAAGGAAACCGCTGAGAGTAGGCTCTTCAGCCTGTTCCATGTACTGAACCATAGATGTGCGGAGCTCCTGTACGTTTTCTATTTTTACATCTGCATTTTCAAGAGTTTTAAGGCTGTCGAGATAGCCTGTCTTGTCAAGGAGAACATCAAGGAATTCATCAAGAGGGAGCTCCTCGGACTTTTCTGTAAGGAACTCGAAAAGGGTATACGCATTTTTCAGAGCTGATGTTTTCTTTGAAAGGGGAGCGTACTCCTCGCAATTTTTCATTACCTCGAAAGGAGATATTTTAAGGTCGCGGCTGATATCCTCGATGATAGCAAGTGTTGAATCGCCGATACCGCGCTTGGGTTCATTTATGATACGTCTGAAACGAAGTACATCGTTGTGGTTGTTGATGAATGCAAGGTATGAAGTAACGTCCTTTATTTCCTTGCGGTCATAGAATCGCATACCGCCGTAAACACGGTAGGGGATACCGCATTTAACAAGCATACGCTCGATAGAGTTGGACTGCGCGTTCATACGGTAGAGAACGGCATTGTCGGAATACTTTCCTGTTTCCTTGTATCTTTCAAGGATAGTATCTGCAACGAACTGAGCCTCGTCTGTTTCGTCAACAGCCTTGTACCAGTAGACCTTATCGCCCTTTTCACCTGATGTCCAGAGAGTCTTTGGCTTACGGCTGGTGTTGTTGCTTATGACGGAGTTGGCTGCGTCAAGGATAGTCTGTGTGGAACGGTAATTCTGTTCAAGGCGAACTACCTTTGCACCTGCGAACTGCTCCTCAAAGCCCAGGATATTTTCTATATTGGCACCGCGGAACTTGTATATGCTCTGGTCGTCATCACCTACGACGCAGAGGTTTTTGTGACCTTCCGAGAGGAGGGATACAAGTCTGAACTGTACATGGTTTGTATCCTGATACTCGTCCACCATTATGTACTTATAACGGTTTCTGTATTTTTCGAGGACTTCGGGGAACTGCTCGAAAAGCTCGACAGTACGCACAAGTATGTCATCAAAGTCAAGAGCATTTGCAGTTCTCATGCGTTCCTGATATATAGCATAGAGCTTAGATATCATCTTCTTGCGGTAGTCCTGACCTGCATCGGCAAGCATATCCGCAGGAGATATCATCTTGTCCTTGGCAAAGCTTATCTCGCTGAGTACAGCCTTGGGAGCAAGCTGCTTCTCGGAAACATCAAGCTCTGTCATAACGTTCTTTATCATTCTCTGACTGTCGTCGGAGTCGTATATAGTGAAGTCTCTGCCATAGCCGAGAGCTTCGATCTCGCTTCTGAGTATCCTTACGCAGGCAGAGTGGAAGGTAGAGGCATTTATGTTTAGAGCCTCTTCGCCCATCATTGCAGAAAGACGTTCTTTGAGCTCGCCTGCTGCCTTGTTTGTAAAGGTAATGGCAAGGATATTCCACGGACGCACAGGATCAACTGCGACGATATCTCTGAGAGTGTCGAAATCATCGGTCTTTCCGTCTGCGTAGTCCTTGAGAAAAGCAATGTCGTCGTCACTGCCTTCACGAGAGGTATCAAAATAGGCGTTTCCGAAATTTATCATATTAGCAATACGGTTAACGATAACAGTGGTCTTGCCGCTGCCTGCGCCTGCAAGCACAAGAACAGGACCGTTGACAGTGAATACTGCCTCCTGCTGCATATCGTTCATACGACTGAAGTACTTTTTCAGTGCATTCTGTTTTGCTGAAATGTAAGAATTAATGTCCATAAAAAAGATCTCCATTATACGCTGATTTATCTTTTTAATAGTATATCCCGATGTACTATTAAAGTGAGGGGGATATAGTTTCCCCGCGATCTCAAAAATTGATACTCTAATTATAGCACATTTGTAAATATTTGAAAAGACCTGCAAGGGAATTTTTTTGAATTTTAGAAAAAAATGCAAGAAAGCTGTAATATTTTCAATAAATTGTAAGGAAATGAAACCTGATATTAAGGAAATATACTTCAAATCGTCTTTGGATTGGCATTTTTCTGTTGTTGTAAACGGCTTGCTGACGGGGTATAATTAAAGCATAGAAAAGGTACGGCGGCAGTCGTATTACGAATTCAAATTTGTCCGCAAGGACAATAAAGGAGGAAATTTTATGAGTACCAAGCTATCAAGAACTACAGCATTAGCCGCTGCGTGTGCAGTGATGATGTCAGCAATGTGCAGCTGCGCAGACGGAAAATACGACGGACAGGCAGATTATTCACCCAACAGCGGACACAGCAATAATAATGTTATAGTAACTCCTGATACGGAAGATTATTGTGAAGCCCCTGCAAGTGCAGATGAATGTGAAACATGGAAGCCTGCGGAGAGTGTTTCACCAAATGAGGAATATAAAGGTTTTATTGAATCGGGCTTCAAGGATCCAAAAGCCGAGCCTCTCTCAACTTTCTCGGTAGATGTGGATACTGCTTCATACTCAAATGTCAGAAGAATGCTGGAGAACGGAAATATAGTTCCCGAGGACGCTGTACGTGCAGAGGAATTTATCAACTACTTCGACTATGAGTACCCCGATCCCGAAGCAGGACGAGTTTTCGGTGACTATGTTGAAATTGCGGACTGCCCTTGGAATTCGGCAAATAAGCTTATGATGATAGGAATACAGGGCAAGCGTCTTGAACAGAAGGAGACTCCGCCTTCAAATCTGGTATTTCTTATCGACTCATCAGGCTCCATGTCTGATTATGACAAGCTCCCACTGGTCCAGAACGCGTTTTCAATGCTTGCTGAAAAGCTTGGCGAGAATGACAGAATCTCCATCGTTACATATGCAGGTGATGCTTCAACACGCTTGAAAGGCGCAAGCGGAAAGGATAAGGGCAAGATCGTTAAAGCCCTTTATGATATAACTGCATCGGGCGGAACAAACGGTGAGGGCGGTATAAACAAGGCTTACGAGCTTGCTGAGGAATACTTCATCGAAGGCGGCAACAACCGTGTTATCCTCGCTACAGACGGCGATCTGAACATAGGTGCAAGCTCTGAGGACGAGCTTGTGAAGCTTATAAAAACAAAGCGCGATAAGGGTATATATCTTTCAGTTTTAGGCTTCGGCACAGGCAATTATAAGGACGACAGACTTGAAGCAGTTGCTGATAACGGAAACGGCAACTACAGCTACATCGACTCTGTAGATGAGGCGTACAGGGTTCTCGTTCAGGAAATGGCAGGCACATTATATACAATAGCTAAGGACGTAAAGATACAGGTAGAGTTCAATCCTTCAAGGATAAAGAGCTACAGACTTATCGGCTACGATAACAGACTCATGAATGCTGAGGAATTCTACGACAATACAAAGGATGCAGGCGAAGTCGGAGCAGGTCACAGCGTAACTGCACTTTACGAAGTAGAGCTTGCTGAAACAGGGGATACTTACCGCGGAGTTCAGCTCGAATTTGCTTCCGAGCACGAAACACAGCCTGTTGAGGATAACGGAAGAAGCGAGCTGTGCAAGCTTTCAGTTACATATAAGCCTGTGGATACCGATAAGGACGTATACGAAAGTCAGCTTTTCGGTATGGAGAAATATAACAAAGAACCGTCAGCGTCTATAAAACTCGCTTCAGCGGCAGCAGAATTTGCAATGCTTCTTAAAGATTCCGAGTATAAGGGCAATTCGAGCTTTGATCATGTTATTGATACAGTTGGAGAGTTGGAGGAAAGCGATAAAACATCAGAGCTTTTGGGAATTGCAATGTCTGCTAAAGGATTATATCGCTGAAATAAGAGTTTATATAGAGTAGTTCAAAAGAAAGAAGAATGTATTTATATGCGAAGCACAGCTCCCGGGTTCGGTCATTTCAGCCCGGGAGCTGCTGCTTTATACTGAATAAAAGTTAAAACATAAAAATATATAATTTCCTATTGACAAATGCTTGCATGGGTGGTATAATAATAAAGCTGAATAAATCAGTACATACACTGGGGTGTCGCCAAGTGGTAAGGCAGCGGACTCTGACTCCGTTATTTCGAGGGTTCAAATCCTTCCACCCCAACCAATATATCAGTGAGAACGGTTCACTGTTCAGTGAACCGTTTTTTCTTACTGAACTATAGTTTGATTTGACAGCTGTTGTTTGTTCTCGAATAAGTGTCACCGAGCTGGTATGGTACTGTCCGCCTATTCGCTTTCTACACTTTATATGGCTCGTGATACTTTTTACGTTGTTACTTGTAACAACGGCAATACAGAATACTGCCTTGTCTTGACAAACCCAAGAGTTGATTTAGTTCTACTAAACAGGCTCACGTCGTGGCTCATTAATGTAAAGTGTGAAAAAGCATATTAAACCGCTATTTACTATATGCTTATCTTCGCTTCAAATCTATATATTTAATTGTCAAGTTACCATTGTTCACGGTAATATATAAAAACAAACCTTTCAGTCTGATGCCGCAAAACATACACTGAAAGGCTTGACAATACTATATTCAACGTGATATAATTATACACGCAAAATAGCCATCTTGCTAAGTCATTCAGATGTTTGCCGCATCTGTCTGATTATCGGGAGTGTCAGAGTTACCAGCTCTGATGCTCCTTGCGAGGTGCTTTTTATATTACAGAATTTATTATATCACATCACAATGGGAATGTCAATAGGTTCATATAAAAAATTTATCTCCCGATTTTCTGAGGAAAGTCGGGAGATTTTTGTTATTATTCCAGAAGACTTGATAATTTTATACCAAGAATTTTACATATTTTTTCGTAAGTTTCAAGGTGTGTTGATACCCTATTAGACTCTAAGTTATATACTGTATTATGGCTTAATCCGGCTTTATCAGCTAACTGTTTCTGTGATAAGCCTAATTCAGTTCGCTTCTCTTTAATGATTTCATGAGCATCTGCTTTCATTTGTTTCTCCTTTCATAAGTCATATTTAATCTATACTAGATTTAATATGGGTGGTTATAGAACACTTTATTAAAAAAAGTTTCTCCTTTTAACAGCAGAGAAAAATTGTCTGATCTAATCAAACTTAATGTTCTATCTGTACACGCTTTATACTTTTTAAACTCATCTGAATTACTATTTTTTAATACTGCTACATTCTTTACAATTGGTTTTAATTCGCTATTAATTTCGTTTAATTTGGAAATTATATAGGTGTAGTTTTGTGTGCTTTTTTGATCTTTAAACAGTATGGAGATATAATAAATGAGCTCATCTATTATATCGGCCTTATCTGGTCTGCCGCCTAATTCTAAAATTATTCTTTCAGGTTCATAATATTTTAAATTATTACAATCATATTCCTTATCACCCAATATATGAATATAATAGATTATCGCACAAAAGCTGTCTCTTTTTTTAGTGTCCCCATTAAAATCAAAGACTTTATCTACAGTGTTTTCGAGAATTGGCTTTCTTATTATCCATTTTGCAAGCTCTTCTGTATTGTATTCGACTTCTCTTTTATCTGGATCCCAACCTCTATGTGTAAATCTTCTATGATCTTCACCATAGGCTTGTATCCTATAATCGCTATCATAAATTGATGTAGGCAGTCCTTTTACCCCAAAGTCTTTCAGTTTTTTTAATTTTTCATCATCACCAGAATTTGTATTATGTTGATCAATCGAAAGGTATGAGGCGTTACTTAATACTTCTCTTATTTCTTTGATTTTAGTTCCACTCTTTAAATCATGTTCTTCAAGAGGAAAAAAAGCTTTAAACAATATTTCATCATGTTTTTCACGACCATGAGCCATCGCACTTGACGAGGGTAAAAGCAAGAATGATATTGAAAGTAATATAGCTAAAGAAATTTTCAAGTATTTCATATCAAACCACCTGTTCAAATCTGATAGAACCAAACCCAACTTCTTTCTCTACAACTCTGAAATCAATTTCTACTGGAGTATTATTTGAATAATCACCATTAAATATCTCCACTTTAACAAAATCGCCTATTTGCCATTTACACTCATTAGCACTTTTGCTCTTATAAACAGCTTTGAATAAAGTAATATTTTTACCAGTTCTTTTTACTTTATCAATCTTCCAGTCATCATAAATAGCGTATTGATTTTCGCCTGTAACAGTAACTTTTATTTTCGCTCCTTGTGATACGCAAGAAACAGGAAGAGTAATCTCATCTTTATTATATTCTGAAGCAAAGAACATTTTAGTCGGCTTAAACGTAAAAATATTTCTGATTGGTTTAACCAAGAATATAGACTTATTACCATCAGATAATATACCATCTATACGATCTTTATCAGCTTGAGAAATATTCAATTTATTAGCAACAGCAAAGAGCAAATCACAATTTATAGCAAGAGGTTCATATGTTTCAGGCAATTCAGTTTCTCGTTTGTCCTCTAAAGCTTCATTATAAGCCTTGATTTTTTTCTTTTCACTTTTAGTAGCCGTTTTAGGTGTAGAAACTTTCTTAACAGCTGCGATATAAGTATTATTTATCTCTTTCTGCTTTGCTGTGAGATGATTTACATTATTTAATGTTAAATCATATGCAGATTGTAAATAATCCTTGTTCTGCGTCTTGGAATATAGGTCTACATACATTTCGGCAGCAAAATACCTTAAATCCCATTGATCAGCTTCTGTATTATCAGTAATCATTTCCAGATATTTTTCAGCTGTAACAACATATTTATCTTTTGATTGAACCTGTGATGCGGCTGCAACTGCCAATGGTAGTGTTTTAGCCAGTTCATAGTCTTTTCTGAAAATATCTGAATGTAAATCTTCATATTCAGAAATACAATCTAAACACTTTTGGTATTGCTGGTTATTATAATAGCATTCGGCTAATAAGAGCCAATAGCTTCCAAAGGCGTGATATGTATTTTCATTAGTCTCAAGAAACTGTATTTGTTGATTTACATTAGGATTATTCTTGCATTCTACAAACTTTTCGATAGCACTTTCGTTCAAAGCAAGATCACCGGGAAGGTTATCCTGACGAACAATATCGATCATATACGTAAATGCTCTTTTTCGGCTATCGTGCAAATTTTCCGCAGCTTCATCATCGAGTGCCCAACCATCTTTTAAGTATTCCTGATTGATTTCATTCTTATATGCGGAATAACTGCTAAAAGAGTCTACTGCCATATATATACCTGAAGCAATCAGCTTTATAGGATCTATCGACTCAGTTGCACTTAATAATCCAACAGGGTTAGGTATGGCAGCCTTTAATGCCTTGGCTTTATTTTGCTCATATATGTACTTTAATCTATCACGTTTTATTGCTATCATTCTATATTTTTCAATAATATCCAATAAACTAACAAGATGACTTTCGGTAAGCTCATTTACATTAGCTGGATTTGTATTGTTAATTAAGGCAGCGTAAGCTTCCTCTAAGTACATTTTACTGTTTTGAGAAGAATTTATCTCTTGTGATAGCATAGCAAGATAATTAAGCCAAGCTATGGAATTCTCCTGTACATTAGTCAACTTTTCAGGTTTCGTAGTAGTAGTAACAATATTTGAAGTTGAATGAATAGTAGTTGTTTTAGAAGCTGTCGTTGTTTGCGTTACTTTCGCACTTGTTTGAGTTGAATCAGTAGTTGTTAATTCCTCTATACCTGTAGTTTGTGTTATAGATGTTTGTGTAGTAATACTTGTTGTTTTATCATCAATATCAGATTTATCATTACAAGACACAAAAGATGAAGAAAGAATTATAAACGCCAAAATGGCCGCAAAATGCTTTTTCATTCATTCGCCCTCCCTGATTACTGTCAATCATTAACGCGGGTATAATGCATAATATATTTCACAATTTGTATAAATATTTATATTTCAATTTAATTATATCACACCATAATGGGATTGTCAATGGATGATTTTGTTAACAAACTTGTATCATATATGTTGCTTATAGTCCGTTGACTCTGTGCTAACATGATTGATAAAATTATATTAACAAAGCATCTCTATTAAAAAGAAGGAGAACATTATGATTACAGAAAAATTAGGAGAAAGGATTAGGGAATTGCGATTAAAAACAGGATTAAGCCAAGAGAAATTCGCACTAAAAATCGGTTTGGATCGCACCTATTATTCATCTGTTGAAAATGGGAAAAGAAATGTTGCAATTGTTAACATTGAAAAAATAGCAAATGGATTTGGTATCACCTTGTCGGAATTATTTAAAGGAATGTAAAGGGGGAATAACTATGACACAATTAGAAGAAAGAATAAAAGAAATCGTATATGAGGAATTTTCAAAATTAATAAATAACATAGAGGGCGATTTTAAAACAAATTACATAAAGAAACGATATAATTTTTTGCTGAGTCAGTTGGATAAAACAATAACCGCCAATATGGTGTTTGTAAGCAGTTTTGAATCGAAGAGTGGATTTGCAATTGAAAGTTGTGCTAAAAGAATAGCACGTTTGAAATACGGGGATAAGAATGTACCAACACTTGTTAATCCAAGAGGCATTAAGCATAACATTAATGAAAACTCTATAAATGGACAATATATAGTTACTGATATTGATACAGATAACGGTGATCTGAGAGGTAACATCTCTACTTTCCGTGCAACAAATGTTGCTTCAGGAAAGGGGGGCGGTAGAACTGAAAGTGGCGTTACTCAAGAAAGCATCAAATCACTCATACCCATGGCACAAAAATTTAAAACAAGCGGATACCATACAAAACCAGTAGATTTGGCTTTTTTTGATGGTAAAGACTGGATTATAATGGAATTAAAAGCTGGTGGTGATTTGGATAGCTCAAATGCTCCTGCAAACGTAGAAAAACTACTAACGATTTATGCAGGGCTTAACGTTTCAAATTCCAAAGCATATTTTGCAACATTATACAATAAAAACGGTGAGGGAAACACATGGACAGGAGCAGTAAAAAAACATATGGCTTTTCCTGAGATGTTTCTTATTGGAAAAAATTTTTGGAATACAATATTACCAGATGGTATTAAATATGAGAGGTTTACAGAAATATATAAAGAAGCTCTTGAAGAGCTTGACTTGAATTTAAGAATAAACGAGATGATAAAGAAAACTATAACATAATTGAGAGAAAAAATATGTATGATAACAAAAGTATACTAATAAGCTGTGATGATGCTTCATTCTTTATTAGTAAAGAAGATATTCAATATTATGATAATAACCATGAACTGTTATTAAAAGAGTACATAAAACAGCAACTGGAAGAAATGGCTGAAAATATAAAAAATAAAAAAGATGATAATTTTCAAAAAAGGAAAAACAATCCATTTAATTGTTTTAATAGTGAATTCAGTGATAATATGGGAATTGGAAGAAGTGTTGATTCTCAATTAGGAAACAGATTGCAAAGAATAGCACTCTTTTTATCAAGATTACGCTTCGGAGTAATTAATGTTCCAAATAATATTTATTTGAATATTAATCGCTATTCTGGGCAAATTCATGTAAAGACATTTTCGATATTTAAAGACTATAAACCTGTACAAAATATTTATTATTGTTTTGATATTGGTTTATTAGATCAAAGTAATTTTATTGGACCAAGGACCACACAAAAGATAAAGGACTCTGGAGTAGCAGTTAGAGATTGTGTTTTTTTATGCGATGAGGATGTATTAAATAATGTGTATAAAGTATTTATAGAAAGAGATGAAAATCGAAGAGGTATTCCAGTTGATTTAACGTTTTTTTTGAGAACATATGATAATATCGACAATTATTCTTTTGAATTAAAAGCAGGAGGAAATCTTGATACAAAGAATGCACAAGCTAATGTACGAGAAGTTAATTCACTAAAGGATCTATTTTCTTTCACGAACTATAACGAGGCATATTTTGCAACTTGTTATGATAGTATTGGAAATGGTGAACCAGATGGCTCAATATTGGGAGAATTGGAGCGTGAAAAAATCCTTATAGGTCGTAAATTTTGGGAAAGGATTCTTCCTCAAGATATCACTTATGAAAGATTTGTAGATATATATCGGACTGCATTTTATGACGTTGGTGTCGAGGAGAAGATACTTGGAAAGTAGTATTTATAATATTGATTGTTTAAGACAGATAAAAGAAATGCCAGATAATTCAGTGGACTTGATACTTACTGACCCACCATATAATATTGCACAGTATTCAACTGGAAATATACCGCTTCCGGGTAGAAGCGAAGTAAATAATGACCTAGGTCAATGGGATTTAAAAGAAATCAATCCATTTGATTTTGTGCAAGACTTTAAAAGAATTATAAAACCAGATGGTAATATCTTTATATTTACAAGCTATAACCTTATCGGAAAATGGCATGAAGCATTCGACTCTGAATTTGATACGTTTCAGTATTTTATATGGCATAAAACAAATCCTATGCCAAAGATATTTAAAAATGGCTTTTTAAATAGTTGTGAGATGATCGTGTGTTTATGGAATAAAGGGCATAAATGGAATTTCTCGTCTCAAAATGAAATGCATAATTTCTTTGAATGTCCTATTTGTATGGGGAATGAACGCCTAAAAAATCCGAAACACCCTTCACAAAAGCCATTGAAACTACTTAAACATTTAATAGAAACAGCAAGCAATGAAGGAGATCTTATTTATGATCCGTTTATGGGGGTCGGCTCAACTGGCGTTGCAGCCAAAGAGCTCGGACGAAATTTTATCGGATGTGAAATAGATAAGGTGTTTTTTGAAGCAGCTAAAAAAAGAATCGAGGAATTATTATGAGTAACAGAATTGAAGAAAAAGAACTTGTTTTACCAGCATTGTATTTAATACAGGAGAAGGGAAAGCTTAATACGTCAAGTTTAATAAAAATGTTGACGGCGAAGCTTTGTCCCACCGGAGAAGACGCCGAAATACTCTCTGGAAGAAACGATACAAAGTTTTCTCAGAAAGTTAGAAATCTCATGGGATCACATTATTCAAGTAATGGTATGGACGCATATACTAATAAGGATAGTAATGGATTTTTTTCACTTACTGTAGCTGGGCAAGAGTATTTGAAAGATAATCAACAAAACGTTAGTGATTTGATAAATAGTGGATTTAGCTATGAGAAGAAGGCAAAGGCTATTAGTTCGGTTCATGCAACAAGCAAAAATAAAGAAAAAGTTTGTATTTATGATGAAAATGTAGTAATTGAAGAGGGAAAAACAGCAACTGCTACAAGTGTCGTAAGAAAGCGTTCCGCTGAATTAAGAAAAGCCGCTATTGAAGAATATACTTCGAATACTGGAGAGATTTGTTGTTGCGTTTGTGGTTTTAATTTTAAAGAAATGTATGGCGAACTTGGAAATGGATATATTGAGATACACCATGAAGAACCTATTTGTCAATTGCCGTCTAAAGGTGTATCAGAATTTATTAAGGAAGCTGTAAGTCATGTGAAACCAGTGTGCTCTAATTGCCATAGGATGATTCATAGGGATAAAGCAAATATTCTATCTATTCAGCAGCTTAAAGATATTATTAATAAAAATGAATAAAAACATTAAAAGCTCCATATTCATAATGAATATGGAGCTTTTGTATGTAAGGGAAAATCAATAATTTGTTATGACAAGATGTTTTACATCCTTATCATTTCTATTCATAAAGCTAACTAAGTATGTTTTATCAAAGCTTGAGATTTTAAAGTCATTTTTATATAAGTTGTAAATATAATCGGTATTCTTAATTACGAGCATTATTTTTGCTTTTGTTTTTTTTAGGCATTCACATAATCGTGATTGATCGTTTGCATTAAATTCATTTTGAGCATAAGTCGAAAAATCACTATCATATGGAGGATCAAGAAAAACAAAATCATTATTTGTTAAAGAAAGGCTATTTATAAAACTTTCAAAATCATCATTACTTATTTGGACATTTGATAGCTTTTTGGCCATTTCATCAGATAATATATAATCTATTTTTTTTTGGAAATCTTTCCTGTTGTAAGATATACCACCATATGGGACATTGAATTCACCTCTATTATTATATCTGAACATTGATGAATAACAATATTCTCTGATAAACAGAAAAACTGCTGCTTTTCTTCCTGATGATAATGTGTCAGAATTATTCAGCAAATGTCTAATATACATATAATATGAAGATTTTAATGCAGCTTCGATATTATCGAGTCTATCACTATCAGGAATACTTCCTTTTTCGTTTTCTAATTTTTGAGAGCGTTTAATTTTGCTTGAAAGATTTCTGTTAAGTTCTTTTATAAATATATCATTATAATCGGTTGCTATAGATGAGAAGAAGTCTATGTATTTTGAGATAAAATCTTTGATTGAGATTTTTGACAGATATAACATCATTATATCTTTCTGATTGTCATTAATAAGAGTTTCAATACTTCTAAATTCGTCATATTCTAATTGAATGTATTTTATAAAATCCTTATCTTTAAATTTGACACAGTTATATAAATTCATAAGATCAACGGATTTATCATTTATGCAAGCGTTAGGATTGTCTATATCAAAAAAAACAGCTCCGCCACCGATGAAAGGTTCAATATATCTACCTGTATAATCAGGCATATTATTCCTTATTATTGGCAATTCTTTTTCTTTTCCACCTGGCCATTTTAAAATTGAATTCATTTTTTATCCCTCTATTCTAAGTTATAATATCATTGTATCATATTATCACATAAACTTCAATAATCAAATACGGTTTTATGAAGTTTTTGGCGTATTTGAATATCATCTTGCTATTTAACGTTATATAATATGTATTATATGTAATCAAAGCTTTCTAATCTAATAATCAATTGAACTTATTATTATTCAATATCTTTTCTTTGATTTCACGCTTATACTTATAATAAGTATTTCTGCTTATTTTAGCCAATTGAATGCACTCGTCATCATTAAGTGTTCCACCGAAGGTTTTGCAGTGTTTCTTTATCAGTTCCTTTGCAGGAGCTTCTTTTTTTATCGTCATTTTTCTGCCTTTAATATTACCGATCTGCTTACCGTTAAGTCGAGCTGTTTCAATACCTTCTTTTGTTCGTTGCCGAATATCCATTACTTCTTTTTCAGATTGCTCAAAGGCAAGTTCAATCTGCTTTGCAGCAAGAAGCTTCAAAACCTTGTTAGTTGCTTCAATATACACATCAGCTATATCGTTACCCACAAGTTCTACGCCGCCGTTCAGAGCTTGCTTGTAATTCTCGGTATTAACATAAGGCTCTTTCAGAAAAACAAGCTCGATACCTTTGTCAAATAATTCCATATACTGGTCTACGCCCTCTTTGGCATTACGACTCATTCTGGAAACACTATCGAATACAATAACGTCTCCCTTTCGTACCGCTTTGCGGAGTTTCAACCAAGAAGCACGATTTATAACCACTCCAGTATATATTTCATTATAAATTATAGCTGTCGGAAAGTGGGATAGAATGTTTCTCTCTTGTCGTTTAATATTTTGAGTAGGCTTTGATATACGACAATATCCATAAACCATATAAAAACATCTCCAATCATACCAAATCAAACGAGCGTTTATTTTACTACTAAATTATACTTCTTTTTTAGAGCTAAGTCAATATGATTTTGGTACATTTTTTATATACATCTAATTTGGTACACTAATTTGCTTGTCAAATATAAAAACGCCCAAATAAGAGGTGCATGAAATTAAACCCTCTATTGGACGTTTGTAATGTATCATTTTGTTCGTTGTTAATCATATCTGTTATATAGGTAATTAACTGCTCAGGAGTTGGCTTTTTACCGTTGGGGCAAATCTGCCGCCAGCTGTCATGGATTTCCTTCTCGTTACTGTTGTAGCATTCGTCAATTATATCTTGTATTTCAGTTTGTACCTCGGATAAGGGCACATCGAACTCATACGCTGTTCTTTTTAATGCTTTTTTGATTGTGTTCATTGAAGATACCTCCATAATTAAGATGATAACATCATTATAACACACGATCTGATAAAAAGCATCAGCATAAAAAGAGGTAAAAATACGAATAAAGTCGAATTTGTTCGATTACGTTGATATTTATATCCACTTTCTTGAAAAAAGAAAACGCTAAAGATAATAACTAATGTAAATCAGAATTTATTATACCCAGAATTCATTTGAACTATCTCCCAGCTTCTTCCAGTAATTAATATGTTGACAAGCTCTTTCCAAATCGTCCATATCGTCATCGCCGAGAGTAAGGTCAAAGCCTTCGGTGAGCTTGCTGCGTATATGTGCAAGTCGCTCGCATATATGGGAATTATCGATAAAATCAGTGGTTTCTTTTTCATACTCACGCCGTTTTTCATCAATGCAGTTTGCGTAGCAGCTACCAATATCGTGAAGTGAACATAGGATAAAACTTATCTCTTTAAGTATATTTACAATATCTTCGCCATTATAAGTAATCTTTTCATTATTAATGTTAAGCTGCATTTTTTCTCTCTCCTATAAATCCCAATTTTTACTATTTACACATCTAAAAACTTCTCAATAACAGTCATGATTTCCTCAAGTCGCTTTCCACCGATGCCTTTAATCTTACTCAGTTCAGCTTCCAAAGCTGGAAGATCGATCGTCTTGCCCTGTTCACCAAGCAGTTCATCTCCGTACTGGAGAATAAACTTAGTCAAAGTCTCACGATCCATCTTCTTTATCTTTTTATAAGTATCTCTGTCTATTATTTCTCTATTTGCCATAGTTGACTCCTTTTACTATATTGAAAAAGAAAATTACTTTGCGTTCTTCTGCATATCTGCATCTATCAGGCTCATTATCAGCTCTGTCAGACTCAGACCTTTGGACTGAGCATATTCCTTGTATTCATCTTTCTTGCCCTTTGGCAGGTTCAGAGTGAGCTTATCACGGCTCTCTTTCATATACTTCATAGTCCTGTTCTTAGCATTTTCGTTATACATAGTTATCTCCGATCTCGTTGCTACTTGTAACAACGCAGTTAATTCAAGGCTGCAACGTTGCAATGTTACTTTGAATATTTGACAACTACATTCTACCATATAGCCGTGTTATAGTCAAGTGAGAGTAAAAAAACTGTATATCCACACAAAATAATAAGCGTATAGCCGTGTATATGTGTGCAGCCATACGAAATTTGGAGTTTTGGCTATAAATTGCTGAAAACTCGTTGACGTATAGCCGTGTATATGGTATAATTTATACAGAGGTTAAGGAAAACCAAAGAAACTTGAAAATTAAATAGAAAGAAGGAGTTCAAATGGCAAAGACATCAAAGGACTACAAATGGGGATTGTTCTCAGACTACGGTATGAGAATACTCAACGAAACATTCACGACAAAGCGTGAAGCACAGAAAGCTTTCAGAGAATGCGGCTACACCAAAGACTCGGAAGCTTGGATTGAGAAAGTCCCACTCGATGCAAAAGGCAGATTTGACTAAAGGAATATGCTGTCCTACCGGCAAGACGGGGAGAAATGGAGTTCACTATGGAAACAATGAAACTTGGAACAAGAATTAGCACACCTCGTTTCTGTACAGTAACAATCAGTGCAATCTTTGAAAATCCAGAGGACGCAGTTAAATGCGGCTACACAGAGCCGACTCACACAAATATTCCTGATTGGGATATAAAAGGGAAGTCAATAGATATGTACCACATGGAATTCGCAGCAATCAGAAAGTAATAACGCAGCTGACCTATCAGGCTATACGGGGAGAACGGAGTGTACCATGAACTACAAAGAAGCAGCCAAGAAACTGGACGAAATGAGAAGAAGCAACGAAATGATATTCAGAATGGCTATAAGTCACCTCATGGACGTAGGCATAAGGCATCTTACCGATGAAAATGTTGAGTCCACTTGTGCTGATATAATGAAACAGGATGTCAGCCATTCCTTTATGACAAATGAATTCCAGTGTGAGATCGTAAGAACTGCTGCTGAAATTGCAAAGATAGAACACACACTTGTACTATCTTACGTTGCAAAGAATGTCAAATATGACGTAGCATAAACGTAACTGCTGTCCTACCGGCAAGACGGGGAGAACGGAGAATACAATGAGAAAGACCATGTTTGAAAATCTTATAAGAAACTTGAAAAACTTACCTCCATGCGATTTTCCTAATACAAACAAGCTACAAGAACTTTCAGAAGAAATGACATTAGAACAGCTGCACATATACGCAGATCTGCTTGTACAGAAGGGAAAAGCCAATTACTACTACGGCAGAATAAGCCTGAGAAACGGTCATTTACTTACTTGAAAAGGAGGAATAAAACATGGATAATCACGAGTTTGCCAAAAGGCTGAGCGTATGGCTCTCAGCGTATACCAATGAGGTAATAGAAAAAGTCATGAAGAATATCGGCACTATAAGAAGCGATGCTACCACATCACAGCTCCTTGAGAACCTCTATCAGGCAACCATATCAAAAGAAATCGACAATGAACGATCATTCGGTATGATGCTCGACAGTATTGACTATGATAGATATGAATATATCACCATTCAGGATAGAACGTCAAGGATTAACTCATACCGTGATGTACTTTACGACTTATATATCAAATAACTGATGTGTGCTGTCCTATCGGCAAGACGGGGAGAAATGGAGTACTCCATGAAAGAAACATATAAAACATTAGTCAAGAGCTACAACTATAAGGGCAGCGAATATGCAATAGTCAAAGGCATTCATGATGGTATTCTCAGAGCAATCAATTATAATTACCTTGATGCAGAAGGGAAGCTTACGCAGCCATTGAACGGAATAGAAATGTTCTGCTCCAGAGAAGCCAATACCGTTGAAGATATAATCAAACGTATCAATGATAAGATTGACTTCGATGAGTATATCAAGAAGTATAACATCAATACAGATGATATAGCGGTACTCGCCAGAGCCTATAAGAAATTCTATGATAGGAATGAAAGTAAGGAAGAAGCTACTGTGCAAGAAAGCAGAGTACTATAAAAAGGTTCACATTTAGCGGCTATCCTTAACGGAACTTTAATAAATGTAAACCGAGTGGTTATGAGCCGCTCGGTTTTTCTTTTAGCAAGCTGACTGTGCGAATGTCTTGTTTTTGGAGACATTTTTGAGGATGGATAATGTACATAGATACAATCGTTTTTTATTCTACAATAGATTTATTTAAAAAGGATTGACTTAATTCCCCAAAACGTTATATAATATAGTCGGTAATTATGCTCACACTCGTTTAGAATCTATAAATTATTAGCTGAAGGTGGAATGATGTAATGTTTAAGATTACTAACGAACAAAGAAGGATACATATTGATTATATATCAAGTGAGAAAATAATTTAATAATAACAAATGATTATTTAATTACCTTATTTTTATATTAAAGGTGGTATGTTTATGGAAATAAAAGTTGATTGGACTCAAGCCTCTGTAATAATGACAAATGCTTATGGAAAAGAATTTGACATAGGTAAAGCTTGCGTTATGGTAGAAGAACAAACTCGACAATACCCTTGTTTTGCATATACAACTGATATTGATACATTTGACTTAATTATTAAAAATATGACTTTTAGAAGTTCTTGTTTAACAAATGAATCTTTAAATGATCCTTTTGAAAAAGAGAGGAAAGGAGTAGAAGAATTTGCTGGAAGTAGATTTATTACTTGCTTCTGTCATACTGATATAGAACAAGTTCCATTCTGGGCATATTATGGCAAAAAAAACAAGCCAAAAAAATTGTTACTTCAGTTCAAAAACTTTGCCAACAATATTGATGATAACATATTTACAGACTATGCTTTAATAGATAAGCAACGGATTTTATTTAATTCAAAAGAGTATGCAGCACATTTAAACTATAGATGTATAAATAAGACGACTTTAGATGAAAAAATATATCTTGATGCTTTTATTGATACATTGCAATTTGTTGATGTCAAATACGTTCCTCCAGATTCAGAGTTCCTAAAAAAAGATTATCGTGCGCCTATAAAACTTAATATTGAAAAATTGACAGGTAAAGCGAATGATAATGTTATAATTGATGGGTATGATCCAACAGTTTTAGGTGTTTATAAATCAGAAGCTTGGAAAAATGAAGAGGAGACACGCTTGTTATTGACAGTTAATCAACCAGACTTTAAAAAACTATCCTATATTGATTTGAGATTAAAACCAGCAATATTTGAGAATTTAAAGATTGTTCTTAGTCCTTGGGATGATGGAATGTTGAAGCAGGAAGTATTAAAAATTATTAATAATAGCTCTTTGCCTGAATCAATAAAGGAAACCATTGAAATACAAGACAGTTGTTTGAAAAATGGTATAAATATTTAGTATTATTTAATATGTAGAAAGGCAATACCAAGTTATTGCTTTTTTACTACTATTCAGTTTGGTTTGCCAATTGTTCCGTTAAACCTGTGCAACTATAGAATAGTATCGAAATGTTCTCTTCCCCAAAAACAAAACGATGAGGATGATATAAAAAATAGGGGGACGGTTATAACACCGTCCCCCTTTGTTAGGCTCTGCGAAAAAAACTCTGTAAATTCAAAAACTGTGATAAAAACGATGTATGGGAGCGGCTTAAAAAATCAGCCGCTCCGATTTTTTACAGTATACAATGAATACTGTAATTTGTCAAGGTTCTTTGGATATCAGCCTGATGGAATGGAGCGCAGCGGAATGGAATCAGGCTGATATCCGGCGTCTCAGCCGATCCTGTCGGGATACATGATCTCGAGTTCGCCCAGGACTTTGCCCCAGTTTCGCAGCGGTACTGTCCATTTCTTAGCTATCTCATGCGTTGCAAGATACAGAGCCTTCAAGAGCGCTGTATCGCTTGGAAATACGCTTCTCTGCTTGTTCAGACGGCGATAGCCGCTGTTAAGGCTCTCGATGGCGTTGGTGGTGTAAATGACCTTCCTGACGTCGGATGAAAACTTAAAAATCGGTGATATTACGTCCCAGTTCTTGTACCAGCTCTTCATAGCGTTGGGATAATCGTCCTCCCATTTTTCAGTAACACGATCAAGAGATTCAAGAGCAGCATCCTCGGAAGGCGCATGATAGATCGTTTTAAGGTCATTTGCCAACTCCTTCTTGTTCTTCTCTCCGACGTATTTCAGTGTATTTCTTACCTGATGAACGATGCAGCGCTGAAGCTCAGTCTGCGGAAATGCAGCTGATACGGCTTCTTTCATTCCTGTAAGTCCGTCTGCGCAGATGACGAGAATATCCTTAACTCCGCGATTTTTCAGCTCATTCAGAACGCCGAGCCAGTACTTGGCGCTCTCGTTTTCACCGATATGTATTGAAAGAACTTCCTTGTGACCTGTCATGCTGACAGCAAGGATCACATATGCGGCAAGCTTCCTGATCTGTCCGTTATCACGCACTGAGAAGTGTACAGCATCGATGAATACTATCGGATATACTTCGTCCAATGGACGTTTCTGCCAGTCCTCTATCTGCGGTAGAAGGCGGTCTGTGATATCTGATACCATACCGTCGCTGACTTCAAATCCGTAGATATCTTCGATAGTTTCGCTTATCTGGCGTGTGGTCATTCCTTTAGCATACAGAGCAATTATCTTCTGCTCAATGCCTGAGATGTCCTTCTGACGTTTCTTTACGACCTTTGGCTCAAAACTGCCGTCACGATCCTGCGGCACTTCTATTTCGGTTTCTCCGAAGTTTCCGCGGATCTTCTTGGTTTTCTTGCCGTTGCGGGAGTCAGGATTGTCGGAACGCTCATATTCCTGATATCCCAGATGTTCTTCCATTTCAGACTCAAGCATTTCCTGAATTGTTCCTCCGAGAAGGTCTTTCAGGGCATCCTCAATATCCTTAGCCGACTTGATGTCGTATTCCTCAAGCAGCATTCCTATGATGTTCTTCTTTCCTTCGCTCATCGGTTCTCTTTTTCTTCTTGTCATAAAAAATCAGCCTCCTGTGATATTAATTCTATTTTATCACAGTTTGCTGACTTTTTACAGACTTTTTTTCAGAGGCTCCTTTGTTATAATGGGTTAATCCTCATCGTCCTCATCAGACCATGATGAAATAAAATGAATATCTCCTGTATCCATATCCATAGCCATATTATCGCCCATTCGCATCATAAAATCTCCGTCCGAGTCGATAGCCAAGTTGTCTGAAATAGAATGGATAAAGTCACCATCATCATAATCAAAGATATTCTTGCACATAATAATCCTCCTGTTCATTTCACTCTTTTGATTTCATGGTTGCCTGTTCCAGAAATGCGACGCACCTGATAAATATTACTATCGATATGAAAAGTAATCTTATCTTCTGCAAGAGAGTTTGTTATCATATTAGTACAAAGAAGATTAGCAGCATCATTCTTTCCTCCAATTGCAATTGGAAGAATATGATGTAAGTTCCAGCCACAAAAGATTTTCTTTCCTTTCCTTATAACGTAGAACTTATTATCGCCATAAGCTGATCTACACATAAGATTTCCGTGAAAGTCTTTCGCAAACTGTTTGTTTCCGAAATGCTGAGTCCATAAGCGCAGCGCATTTGTTTTTGTGATTTTCATAAATCCACCTCCACCCTGATCTAATAATAAAAGTCCATACATTAATTGAGTGTAAGGACTTAATAGGATCAGTATTGAAGGAGCTTTACACACAACCTTAAAAAGACAGTTGTTTAAAACAATTGCCTTAATAATATATGGATGGGTGTAAAGCTTCGAGATGCACAATTCTACCAGAATCTTTTAGATAGCACAACGAGGATAGATAGCTAAATTTGCTCTCGCCAGGTTTACGGTACACAATGCATAGACATCGCAATTAATCTTGCTTCACTCCAAGGATACCTCGTCTATCCCGATAGAAACTCAATAAATCACAGTATGTGTCTATGGTTTACGCTTGACTGAGTTCCCACACTCAATCGAAGCATGATATACCAGTTTATGCATATATCACGATTACATTATATCACTGAACAATAAGTTTGTCAAGTTCCGATTAAATAAAGCACCATCATATGCACTGGATAGTAAACATAGAAGAACCAGCGATTGATTTTCTTTTTCAATGGGGTGCTGCTGCGTTCACGCTTGCCACTGTAAAAGTGTATCGGTATCAGAGCGAGAAGCGCACCGTAATTGAAAGTGAAGGCGGCATAGCTGTCATAGTATTTTAAGAATGTTACCGGCAGAATTATTATCGTTGCTACTATAAATGTAGCCAGCTTCTTATATTTATCTTTATTGAAAAAGAAAAATATTACCGTCCAGACCGGAATAATATACCCCCAGTCCGCAAACTGTGCAAACGAAACTGTAATTACAGTTAATATACCTTTAGCTGTAATGTTAAGCTTTTCGTTTGTCAGGATCAACAAGCAGATGAATGAAAGCATCAGACTAACTATCATACTCATGTTGCGCATGAAGTGAAGAATACTTGTAGGTGCTGTCCTATATACATATACATAATATATAGGCTGACTTATGACAGCGAACAATAATAATCTGAGAAAGTACTTCTTTTTATCATGCGTATACCTGAAACCTTCAGCGAGAAAGAAGCACATAATGGGAGCCGTTGTCTTACCGACAAGGTGCATGATATAATGGGGAGCCGTACCGGCTGGAAGAAAAGTATATGCAATATGGTCTAAGGTCATAGCGATAATAGCTATGACCTTTATTTGTGTTGCGGTCAATTTTTTCATAACTGAAATACTCCATTTGGAAGAACATCTGCATTCCTGTGAATGTTTTCTTTGCTTACAAGCTCCTGAACGTAAGTACCGGCACGAACCTGTTCAGCAATGGAGATAGCTCCGATGAGTTCACGAATTTCTTTCTCAAGCTCCTTGACTTTACCATTTATGTTGTCATATTCACGGCGAGCTTCATCAACGATCTCTATTGCCTGACGGTAAGTATTGGCGTTGATGTTAGGGTAACGCTTCTGATAAATCTGAGCTTCCTCTAATGTAATCTTATCTGATTTCTTCCCCTCAAACAATACTTCAAACGCTTCCTGACCTTTGGCAAGTCGCTGAACTTTCTTCCGAGCTTCCTCAGCTGCATTACTCTTTTCTTTCAAGTCCTTTTCAAGTTTGGCAAAGTCCAATCTCATGGACTCAATAGTTGCACCCTGATTAATTTTCTTGTTGAGAAGAAGTAGTTTGTCGAGTTCTTCATCATTAGTCCATGAGAACGGCTGCTGCTTAAACTTCTTTCGGCAGGGGAGCAGACCTTTCTTGAATGTAACTGTATAGAAACGTATCGTACTCAGAGTCTTGTAAGTTGGACTGTTATCAGCCTTTGCTTTCTCAATATTCTCACTGAGCTTGTTCTCAAATTTTACACTGTTCTGTATTCTATTCTGTAAAGCACGTTCGTTATATTCCTCACCAAGAGACTTCAATCGTATAAACCTTTCAGCCTTTGGCGGTCTGACCGAGACATACTTTCCAAACTTAACTGTGTATCCTTCAGCTTGAAGTTTCTTGTATAATTCTTCAACGTCCTTGCATTGCATAAGCAATCTGTCAATATCATTCATGAGCTTGTCACGGTAAGACTTCGATGAAGATTTGAATTCTTTTTCCCACTGCCTGATTTGTTCAACGTAACATTCCTGTGCATCAAAACCGTTTTCTGTTTCAACGTAAGGAATGTGTGCAGCATCCATTCTTGACTGAATGAATGCTTGCTTGTCAGGATCGGAGTAGAAGAAAGATTTATGCGGTGATGATTTTTCTTTTTCAAGCTCAGCAATTCTTTCCTTTGAACTCTCCACCGACATTCTCAGTTTACGAATATTTTCTTCTGTTATTTTTTCTGAGGAGACAAAGTGCTGCTTTCTAAGAGCTTCACGCATAGGAGCTTCTGCCATTTTTAATTTGTAATCTTCAACGCTCATGTGCTTATGATAATCTTGTTTTTCTGCACGGACGAACTTATGGTCATGAAGAATTTTTTCCATTGCTTTTCTCTCCGAAGCTTCCCAAGCAACCAAGCGATTTAATTTTTGTCCGTGAGCTTTAAAACCTTGTTCATCAAGAGCAGCCTTCATTGAAACTCCTTTTTGCAATCCATTGGTTCTTCCTTTTGTATAGTATGGAACGAAGTCAAGGTGTATGTGAGGACTTGCTTCGTCCATGTGAAGAACTGCATTGAAAACAAAAAGATTTGGATTTCGTTTCTGAAAATCTTTCATATATTCATCCAACATTTGCTTAGCGATCTCGCCACGTTCACTTCCACAAGGAGTATCTTCTGTGTTACCAAACTGAATGATTGCTTCGTAGAAAGGAGACTCTCTCTTACTATTTTTTAAGTGAGAATAGTAATCTTCAATGACACGATCCTTTCTGGTCTGCTTGTCGTTATATTCTTTCAATGCTTCATCAAACAACTCATGAAAGGCATCTTCAATATCCTGTCTCTTGTATTCTACATTCAAAGCTGTGTTATTTTTCTGAACATTTTCGGCATAATAGTCTCTGTTGTTATGACGAATATTTCCACCATGAGGGGAGCTTCCTTTGCCAAGAGTGAAGCTGATGCTGAAACTTTCCATACCTCAAATTCCTTTCTTTTTTTTCAGCGAAGCCGCTAAAATGTACCCTTTTGTCAAAAAGGGTACTGTCACGCAATACCTGTTTTGTCATACCCTAAAAGGTACGACAAAACAGGGTGTTGCGCTTTGCTCCACTTTTGCGTAAGGAATGCTTCCTTAACCTTACATAACTGCGTTTCGTGTCAAGCTGAGAACTGACATATTTTTTCCCAAAAAATAATGAAACTTGTTCTGTGCGTTCCACTTCTTTTGGGAATTCCCAAACCCTTTTCTCATCACTCATTTTCATCATTTCTATTCATAATCACTTCAACGATCTTATCAAAATACTGTTCTGGCATCTCCTGAACAGCTGCAATGTAAATTGAAAACAGTTTTATAATTGTTGCAGCTTCTTTATTGAAAAGATGAAAAACTATCATCTCTTCACCGTCACTGACAAACATACGACTGTAATTTGTTACAGCTTTTTTTAATGCAGCTGCATATTTCCCATACTTATTTGTTTTGTCCGCTTTGACAAAACAATCTAAGACATACATCAGTCCATTTATCTGGTTGCGGTTGAAATATAATTCAACCGCAGCAGACTTTTTACTCTCTTTTTTCTCAGCCATTATCTACTCCTTGTCATTTCCTGAGTGCGCTCTTGTTTCATTTCTTTTGTGTGTTCTTCTGAAATTTTTTTGTGATAGTCATTTATTATACTCTGTTCCTCTGTCAAAAAATTCGGATGCTTGTTCTGATATTCAAGACGTTCGTTCCAATCTTTGAAGTTGTGAATGTCGAGCTTCTCGGTTACAAAACTTGAACGAGATATATTATTTTCTTTCTCAAATTTTCTTCCAGCTTCATCATTGTCAACGGCTGAGATCACATTGATTTCTTTCTCTCTGAGCATTCTTACAACGTGAGGTTTTAGTCCAGCCATTGACACAAGCATTGTACCTTTGAGCTTCGACTTGTCATTGCACATACTATAGAAGCTCATGAGGTCTATCGCACTTTCAAACACAAAAGCTCTTACAACTTTTGCTTCCTTCACAGGTACAAATTTGAAAAAAGACTCTCCTGTACCTGCGACCATGCCCTTGTATCTTTTACGAATATCGAGTCCTTGTATCTCACCGCCGACAGCATTTCCATTATCATCTGTGTGAACAAAAACTGCATTTGCTTTCTTGAAAATCTGTTCTTTTCCTTGCAGTGTCCCTTTAATATCAAGCTCAGTCTGATACAATAATTTTGCATCAACAAGCTCTCTGATAACTTCATTTGGTATGTGTCTGCCTGAGTGAAGATAGCCAAATACTCTGCGCTGAGTTGGTGCGTGTTCGGGCATTATCATTTCTTTTTTCTCTTTTGTTCCTTCATTTGTCTTAACAGTTGGAGAAACTTTCGGCTTATTTTTTCTATCATATGAACCACTGGAATGAGTACGAGAAACGTCTTGACCTGTTAACTCATACACGGCATCCTTGAATGATTTATCAAGAATAATTGTAAGGCAGTCGATTGAATTATTGACACGTCCCACCTGATTGTAGTGTGAAAACCAGCTGTTAGTTTCAGGATTAATTGTAAGTCCTTTGACTTCATTAATATATACTTCGCCGCTTATTTTCTTTAATGTGTAACCACTTGTCCTGAAATAATCTACAAGGTCGGCGGTACGTGCTTTTTCAACTAACTCATCAAATTCTTGTTCTTTCATTGCATATCCTCCTTACTGATTTTGTTATCAAGCACCATGTTTTGGCATGGTGCTTGATAACTTTTTTCTTATAATGTACTGTTGTATTCGTCCTGTATCAGATCGTCATCATCGTAACCTGAGTTGCTATCAAGACGTTCTGTCTCACAAGTACCATAATCTTCTGCGCCGCAGATTTCTTCACCGTTATCGAGATAACCACCTGTTGTGAGTTCAATTTCAAGTTCTTCAAATTCTTTCAAAGTTTCCTGATATTCTTCCTCACTTGGGAATTTTGTAGCTGCTCTCTCTATTGCCTGTGCGAGATCTGTTTCATCTTTCTCTACTGACTGTGTATCAATTTCTATTATTTTTTCAATACCTTTGTCAAAGAAATTCATGAGTCGCTGGCAGTTATCTGTATTCTCTCCAACGCCTACTCCTATTCTGTATGCAGCACTGCGTCCGCCTTTTATTGCAAAGTCTGGATTTGCTCTGTCCGAACTCATAGCCACAGTTATTTTAAAATCTCCTACCTTGAATGAAGGAATATCATCATACGGCTTTTCAATTCTGAGCTGTATCTGCTTTGCAAGATAGCTATTGATATGCTTACGTTCTGTAAGCGTTCTGTTATCGTGAGTGATGAGTTTTAATTCTTCAATCTTACCATCGATCTGCATTTTTTTAGCAGTTATCAAGTCATTTTTCGCAGATGTTATCAATGATTTCTTAGCGTCTATTGTCTCAGGAAGCTCTTTAATTCTGCGTTCAACTCTTGTAGTTTCCTTGTTATACTCAGCACGAACGACTTGTAATTCGTCTATCTTATTCTTTAATTCTGAGAACTGTCTCAGTTTCGGATTACCTTCCGCAGCTGCTTCAAGCTCTCCGAATGTAAGAACCTTTTCATCAATATCCTCAGATGTTCTGCTGATACAAGTATCATTCCAGAGCTGTGCAATTCCTCTTGCCTTATCTGTAACGCCTTGATATAAGTAGCTATCGAGAGTGCCTTTTGTTACGTAATTGAATATCTCAACTTCATCATTCAGGTTACCCTGACGGACAATTCTTCCCTCACGCTGCTCGAAGTCGCTTGGTCTCCAAGGTATATCAAGATGATGTAATGCATAAAGATTTTTCTGAATGTTAGCTCCTGTTCCGAGTGTTCCTGTGCTTGCAATAACAATACGATACTTAGCATCGTTGATGTCTCTGAATATTTCTGCTCTGTTCTTTGCATCGGACTTCGGAGCAAAAATAATTTCATCTTCCTTTACGCCGTTGGCTATAAGCTCATCTCTGATGTATTCATAAGCTGAGAATTTTCCATCATCGCTGTTGACCGCAATGTCTGAAAAGATGATCTGAACAGCATTTTTATCGTATCTGTTCTTGTAGATTTCCGCAACATTTTCGATGCACTTATCTATCTTTCCTGACTTATCATCTGCAACAAATCCGATAGGCGGCTCCCAGTTATTCTTTTCGTATACTGAAAGAACTGCTCTGTTTCCAAGTCCTACTAAACGAGCTTCTCCTGTTATCTTTAACAGGTTATCTTCATCTGGTCTGACGTTACCGAGTTGAATAGCTCTACCACGTCTTGCAAAGTCCTTGACAATCTCACGCTGCTCTGGTGTAGCTTCTACTTCAATTATCTGTGGCTTTCCTGTCTTAACCTTTGGTACAACTATTGTCGGAGCATTACCGTCCTTATCAGGTGCAGCTATCTTCTCAATTGTTATAAGGTCTGCAAAGTCCTTATACATTTTTATTAGCTCAGGTCTGTTCTTAAATCCAGCAAAGCACGTTTTCAGCTTCAGCTCTCCTGTTGCCGTTTTCTTGTTTTGTGTCTTTATCATTCCGAACGTAGCAGCCCAATCATCGAAACGAGCACAGCCACAGTCCTCTAATAGACCAGGGCGAAGATAACGTGTCATGACATAAAGCTCTGTCATTGAATTTGATACAGGCGTTCCTGTAGCAAATAAGATATGACCGTTGCCGAGTTCACTATTGAAGTAATCACACTTCATCTGCATATCACCGGCACGTCCTGACTCTCTTGTATTAACGCCTGATACATCACCCATCTTTGTTGAAACGAAACCGTTTTTATACGCATGAGCTTCATCGACTACAAGATAATCGAAACCGAGCGACTCAAAGTTAAGCAGTGAGTCTTTCCCTCTTGACTTTGATTTTGGATTTGCAATAGCGTCTATTCTTGCTTCAATTCTCTTTATAGCAGCTTCAAGTTCCTTTACAGTAGGATCACGTCTGCCGTTTTCACGCTTACTCTGTGTTAGCTGGTCAAGCAGTTCAGCTTTTTGCTTATTCAGGAATTCAAGCTGATGTTGTGGTGACATTGGAAGCTTTTCATACTGCTCCTGTGACATTATAATAGCATCATAATCACCGGTTGCGACACGAGCTGTAAAGAGTTCTCTTTTCTTTTCGTCTGATAAGTCCTTATTATCGACTACAAGAAGCTTTGCGTCGGGGAAAGCTGTACGCCATTCTCTTTCCGTCTGCTCTGTAAGCGGCTTAGGCACTACTACACAAGCCTTGCGTATCAGTCCAAGCTCTTTTTTCTTCATTACCGATGCTGCTATTACCGCCGATTTACCAGCACCCACGCAATGTGCAGCGAGTGTGTTACCACCGTATATTGTTCTTGCTACACAGTTGAGCTGATGAGGACGGAGCTTAAAGTCATTTGCCATTCCTGAAAATGTCAGGTGTGAACCGTCATATGTTCGTCCTACAAGATTATTGAATTTCTCATTATAACGCTTAACATATTTTTCCTTGCGCTGCTCAGTAGCAAATATCCATTCTGAGAACTTTTCCTTAATAGCCTTTGCCTTAGACTGAGCAACCTGTGTTTTGTTTTTGTTAAGAACAGATTTAACTTTTTTAGCATCATTGGGATCAGGGAAATAATCAAACACCTGTATCTTTTTCTGATTGAGTAGATTCTCCAAGATATGGTACATATTCATATCTTCTGTTCCATATGTAGATATTTCATTCGGATTGAAAGTAGAAATATTTTTGGTTTTGGAATTTTCTATGCTGAATTTGCCTGTTATCTCCGAGAAGCGAATAGAGAAATTCCTTGAGTCATATTCCGTTCTGCCTGAAAGCTCACGCATGAATGCTTCATAATCAGATGTGTCTATCCATGTACAGCCGAGATCAGCACTAATCTCCGCAGCTCCTATCTCCTCTGGAATTACTTCCTTGAGAGCTTCAACATTTTTGCTAAAGCTACTGTCCTGATTTGCAAATGTCTCTGCCATCACAAGCTTCCTGCGTACATTACCACAGAGGTATTCAGACTTGTCTACGATTTCAGCATACGGCTTATCAGTTGCTATTTTCTCTGGATCACGGAATATCATTCCTTTATCGAGAAGCTCATCGGAAATATACTTCATTACGTCTGTAATTTCAGCATTTTCATACTTGTTTTGAAGCAGCGTTGCCATATATGCTATATCAACTCTGCCTTTTTTATCAAGCGAAATCTGCATAGCTTCCTCAGATGAAGCAACTTCTGTAATCTCTGCAACAGGACTTACTGTTCTTCTTGTGAATATATCTGCCTTTGTAATTTTCTTTGTATCGGGATCTATATTTTCCAGTGCGTCAAGTATCGGATAATCAGCATCGAGACTGAAAAGCTTTTTAACACTCTTGCTACTGAGTTCACCGTTATCCTTTACAAAGCTGTCATACTTTGCATTGAGCTTATTTCTGAGAGGAATGAGTTCTTCATCACGAGCATAAGACTGCTGCTTATTAAGAAGCTCTCTTGTTACATCACGCAGCTCA
This sequence comes from Ruminococcus sp., assembly GCF_016283395.1. Next base: position 55,491 of record NZ_JAEEMU010000035.1, on the reverse strand, counting down.
CAAAGCAATTTCAACTTTGCTATTGTCTTATCACTGCCCTCAACTTCCTCCATAGCATTTCCTAAATTGTAGTAAACCTTATCGTCCTTAATCTGATATGTGAAGCTCTTTCCCCAAGGCTCAATATATCCTCTCTTTTCGAGGTTTGAACGCTCACGGTTTTCTATTGTAATCTTAGCATTGAGCTGACGAAAAGCAGTTTCAAGCTGTTCTTGCAGTGTTCTTCCTTCATTTGGTTCACAGGTAAGCATATCAAAATGAGTTGTCTGCTTTATAGTGCCGAGAACCATCTGCGGATTTTTTGCAAAATATGAGTTTATATATGCTGTGCGCTTTTCTCCCTCATATTTCTTTCCGACCATCTCTACCTCAATAGGTGCGGTGTAGCACCAATCAGGCTTTGCATCGTAAACATTAAGAGGTGTCTTACGCTTCTGCAAGAAGATAATATCTGACGTAACCTTTGTGTCTGCATCGGCAAATGCGTTATTCGGCAGCCTTACAGCTCCTATAAGGTCAGCTCTCATTGCAAGTTGCTCTCTTACTTTCGGATTTTTCTTATCAAGAGTACCCGATGATGTAATAAACGCTACAACGCCGCCAGCTGCAACCTTATCAAGAGCTTTTCTGAAAAAGGCATCATGTATAAGCCAGTCGTTCGTATAATCGGGATCGTTAAGTTTATAGTCACCGAAAGGAACATTACCGATTACTACATCAAAGCTGTTATTTTCAAGGTTTGCTTTTTCGAAGCCACAGTTCAGTATCTTTATATCTCTTGTATCCTCCAGTGCTGCTTCGTCCTTTTTCGCATATGGATTATGCTTAGGAACGTTCAGATGTTTTGCTATCTTTGCGGTTATTGGATCAAGCTCAACTCCTACGATACCACCCTTACCCATATCATGCGGCATTCTTGTTATAAAGTTGCCTGTACCGCAAGACGGTTCAAGAATACGGGAATTCTCAGGAAGTCCCATATTTCGGATAGTTTTGTACATTTCGTCAATGATGACTTGCGGAGTATAATGCGAATTAAGTGTACTGGAACGTGCTGCTGCGTATTCTTCAGCGGAAAGCTGCTCTCTCAGCTGTTTTCTGAGATTACTCATTGCTGTGAAACGCTCATCAAATACCTGCGAAACGCCGCCCCATCCAGAGTAACGTCTTAATCGCTCAGTACAAGCTTCTTCACTGTAATAAGAGTTCCTTCCAGCTGCATAAGGATAGTCTCCTTTTTCTTCACACTCTTCCAATCTGCGCATTTCTCTTATAGCTGTTATGTTGTCTCTAACTTTGCTGTAGGGATTATCAGCATATTTAATCTCAGGAAGATCATCCTGAACCATAGGAAGCTCCGTAATACCAGCATGATTTTTAGCCAAATTCTCATGGTTAATCTGCTGTGGAACTGTATAGCCGTTCTTTTCAGCTGTCTTTTCAAAGTTTTCAAGCGCAGCTGAGACTTCTTCGACAGTTAGCGGCTTTTCAGCGTTATACTTTGTTATGTACCATATTGGAACAGACATACCGTCATTAAATTTCTCATTTATGACAAAGCCATTGTCATTTGCTCTTATATTAAGTTCTCCCAAACCATATTTTTCGGAGAATTCATTAAGCACTTCACGGTAATATGCGCTATCATCGTGAATTTCAGGCTGTTCAGGTTCAGCGATATGTTCGGACCATTCCTGTAGCTCATGTTCTTCTCCGTCTGCATCGGTATATGCTGAAAGCTCTCTGCCGACTGCTACCGCATTTCTTATGTTCATGCGGAAGTTTTCTTCCAATGCTGCTTGCAGCTGATAGTCAGCAGTACCATCTTCAAGCTCTACGTTCTGATATATAGTACCCATCGGCGGTACACCGTCTATCTGATATTCCCATACATGAAGCTCTTTTCTTTCATGGTCAAGAGTAAATACAAAATCAGGATCACGCATTAAGTCACCATTCTGAACATACCACGTCATAAATGCATAGGTATTATCGCCCAGTGCTTCTACTGAAAGCGGCTCAAATGCATCGTTTTCGCCGTATTCATCGTAATCACCGTATCTTTCATGAGTATGTGAACCATTGGCAATATCAGGGAAAGCTTCTATGAACTCTCTATACAGCATTTCAGCTCTGGAAGCTCTCTTATGAGTTATATCTCTTGGGAAAATAGGTCTTATTGATGCTTCAATGTTTTTGCTACTTGTAACAACATCTGTTTCATCATTGCTACTTGTAGCAACACTATTCTGCTGCTGTTTCAGTTCTTCCTGATAATTCTTTGTAAAGCGTAATATCGGGAAATCTGTATTTTCATCGAGAAGTGTTTCTTTCCAGTGACCGTTTATAATACCCTTTGTTGCAAGTCCTATTTCGTTGTAGTCGTTTCCGGCAGCATCGGCAACACGAGTCATGCTAACCATGAAGTTGTCGTTCATACTGTCAATACGGAAATACATTGCTTCACCAGTTTCGGGTTCTCTTGTAAGAAGAATGTCACCGACTTCCACATCTGCCAGTGTCATGGCGTTCTTTTCATCGGTCAACTTCTCTATATCGTTACTACTTGTAGCAACGGCAGCTTCCTGAACTGATATATCCTGTATTTTTCCGTATTTTTCGGTATTTATTAAGAGCTGCTCAGAATTTCTTATAAAAGCTGCAACTTTATCTCTCAGCTCATGTACTTCATCTTTATTTGAAAGGTCAAATTCTGAATTTGTTGTAGGGCTGAAATCCGAATAACTGTTATATTCTTCGACATTTGCAGTTCCATAGGCATCGAGTGTTACGGTAAGTGTTGTACTCTGCGAAGAAAAATTATCCTTACGCTCATGACCGTTGCTATCAATACCACCTTCATATACAGAATAATCATCTCTGAGATAGAGCCTGTCTGTTTCCTTTAAATCTACGGATATACCGTATTCGGGAACATCAATGACTGTATTATACTTCTTGAACGGTGCACCATAATTGTTGTACTCAACGAGAGTATCATGTGCTATGTCAGCTCTTATGCTATCACTTGTGTCCTGAACGGCAGTGAGATATTCGTCTATAAAGCTGTAATTATGCTGTATAAGTGCTTTTTCAACATTCTGATATACGTTCAGATTATCATTCCACTCAAAAGCATTATCTTCATTGGTCTCAATAAAACCACGAATATCAACATACCTGTCCTCGTCCATTACAGCATCGAGTTCATGTATATTATCTGCGATAATGTCTATCATATTCTGCTGCTTCACATCACCGAAAGCCGCTGTGAATATCTTATCATCACTGAATGTTTCTGTTCTGTCAAAGTTTTCAGGTGCTTCATTCATATTTGGAACAGCTTCATCATTATAATATACTGTAAAGCCGTTCTCCCACATAGAAATCGCATCTTCTGCATTTATAGTGATTTTTTCAGCACCAAGACCTGTATTCTGTCTGCGATACTCAGATAACTTGTAATTCTCAATACTTATGTTATCATCGGTTCTATCGCCCTCTGCAATACCGCCCTGTCCACCATTAACGCTATAAATGCTTACGGTATCTTCATCAAAGTTAAGCTCAACTGAGATTAAGAATACTGAACTCTGCTGTATTTCGGCATATTCAACTTCACTTATACGTGTACCGATGTTTTCATAGCTAAGCAGCGGAGCTTCAGCTTTTGCAGTATTCATTATATCTTCCTGTGATACACCTGAAAGCTTATAGTAACTGATCTCTCCGTTTATCTCAGCACTTACAAGAGCCTGTGGCTCTGCCTTTGCTTCTTTTGCACGGATCTGAGTGATAATATCATTGAGTTGCTGTTCATAGCTGTCTATATCAGCTGCGGACAACCACTCTGGCTTCTCATTATCTGGAAGCTTATCATAGAACTCACGCATTATCCTAATGCAAGAAGCAGCATCTCCACCGTACATATACTTGTTAAGAGCAGTAAGATTATTAATTTTATCTGCTCTGTTTATAGCATAGTTGCAATCCTGCTGGCAACGCGATAATGTCATGTATATAGAGGAATATCTTTCAGTCTCTGGAACGTCTGACTGTTCATGGCGTTCTATTACATCATCTGGAACTGAAACAAGTTCATTAAAGTCAAGACCTGTCAGACCGTTTTCAACCATGTCTCTTATTCCGCTATACTGCTCTGTACTGTATATCTCACCGTCAAATTCATAGGTTATTCTATGATCTATGAGGTCAGCTGAAACCTGAACTGGTAGTTCAGCGTCGGTCAGAGTTGTATACGCAATACCTATGTTATGCATATCACTGAAATCAGCTTCACTGCCGTATTCACTCTCACAGAATGAATTGATAAGATACTGAGCTTTTTCAAAATCATTCTCGAAAGTACGCTCAAATTGCAGGAGCTGAACCTCTGTGTCAGGCAGAACTGCTTTCATTGCTCTTGCGACCATTGCAGGAACAGCACTTAATTCTTCGTAAGGTTTTACCGAAAATACATCATTTTCAAGCAGAACAGCACAAGCAGCGTTACCGTTGTGGTATACTTCGGCAAATTCGTTTCCGTCAGTATAGTTGATAGACCATGTACCGTCTGCACTCTTTACCTCTGAGCTGTCAGAACCATAGAACTTAGCAATAACTTCATCAAGTGTCACAGGCTCTTTCTCAGAAGTCTTTGCTATATTTGTCTGAATAGCAGCTACAAGCTCTCTTTCGGTACTTCCCAAACGTCTGCCGAAGATGTTACGGCTTACATACTCTCTGTTTCCGTAAGTGTTATGGAAAGCAGCAGCCTTTTCAAATGCCGTATCAATTATATTCGCTGTAACATTTTCGCTTACAGCAAAGTTTTCAAGGCGTTCCAAGAACTGCTTTTGCTTGTCGGAATAATTATGATTACCGTAAACAGCAGCAAATCCGTCATGAATTGCCTGTTCATTATCGTTGCTACTTGTAACAACGGCTGTTTCTTCGTTGCTACTTGTAGCAGCATTCACAGCTGTATGTTCAAGCTTTAAGAACTCAGGTACTCTCTTAAAGCCTACATCATCTACATAGTAAGCAGCCACATTTCCGTTATCATGTACTACGATAACATCACTTACTGAGAGCGAGTGTCCCTTGAAATCTTCTGGATGTTCAGCATTGAAACGAGTATATATATCCTCCAGTGTTGTACCACTTGTAAGCTCTGCTGTATATATGAGATTATAATTATCAGCGTCAACGATGTTTCCTTCTTTTGTAAGCTGTTCATAGCTTGTAAATCTGTGATAATGAAACTCTTCGCCATTTTTGAGCTGATATATCTCATAATAATTCTCAGGAGTGTTGCTATTTGTAGCAACGCCGTTCTCAGCTACAAATGATTTGAAGTTCTCAGAAGTAATTTCAACGCCCTGTTTTGCGGCAGTTTGTAGGAAATTCAGCATATTGACTTGTGTTGCAAGCTCATTCGGATCACCGTTAGCAGCTTCTATACGTTCAATACGCTTCCTTATATCGTCCATTGTCGTTTCAATTGCATGATTTCTGATTTCAGCAGTCTCAGCTTCATCAGCTTCGTCTGCTACATTATCTGCAAATGAAAGCTGTCCGATTTCCTCTGCCTGTTCTTCAGGAGAAAGTGCATTGAAAAGAGCTACTTCTCGGCTGTCCCAGTATTTACTATGCCAACGCTGTATGCTTTCGTTAAGGCTATCGGAGTAAAGAGAAAAGAATTCATCTGTTTTCTTGTTGTACTGTCTTGAAAAATATAAATCAATATTATCAAACAGCCCTTTATCAAGAAGCTCCCTTTTAGCAACAGCATAGTCGCAATCTTCCTCAAAATAATACCAGCCGTTTTCTTTCTGTGCAACAGCCTGGGCTTCTTTTGAAAGCACGATCCTCGCTATTTCGGATTTTATCATAATACCGCCATGTGAAGCTGTTGATACTTCATATATGCCATTATTAATATTAACGCTGCTCTGAACTTCACCCCATATACTGTTTTCAGGAGCTTCCACGAATTTAGAGTGACTATAATTGAAAGTCTGACTTTCGTTAAGCTTTGTAAACCTTGTATTTCTGAGAGAAGCACGGTATGCAGCATAGTTCTGATTGTCTATTAAATTGTCAAGCTGCTGAGTATATTCGTTTATGAACATCTCTATTTCCTTTGCATTGCCTGTTCTACAAACGAATAATGCCTTATTATTATCTGCAAAATCATAATAATAATTGGCAGTATCTGCGAAATCTGCCGCAGAAATATCAATAAGCTCCTGTTTTGCAATTGACTGTAAATAGTCATACGGATCTTCAAATCGTGCAGCATCTTTAAGCTGGTCATGAGATATATGGTTGATGACAAGCTGTCCGCCCTCTGTGCTGTCAGGATTGTAATATACCCAATCAATGGACTCATCACCGCCGGTTACGATAACGTCTATGTTTGTCCATTTATCGGCTATTCTATCATTTGGAGTTATTCTGTCTGAAACGTCAGTATATATCCGTTCTGCCAGTTCATTTGTGAAAAGTTCATCTGAGCTGAACTTTTCGGATAAGGCATCATGAAAGCTGCCAAAGTCCTGTAAGTTTTCCACAGTCATAAAGGTCAGTGTTTTCGCACACTGCGCCTTTATCTCGATAACAGCATTTTCTTTATCGCTGTTAATGACAGCATTTATAACAGGAGTTAATCTGCTGACTCTGGATATAAGGTCATTCAGGAGTGCTTCATTTATTCTGTCGTTACCGGAACGAGAACTATTTCCGTCATTACCAAGTGGTCTATTTCGTACTTCTTCATTCTCGACCACTGCTGTACTGCTTCGTACCCTGTTGTCGGACGAGGATTGTCCCTGTCCCACTTCTCGCTCAGCTGTTCGTAATACTCCGCTGCTCTCTTGTCCACTGACCGAGCTACCGTCAGATAATTGTGATTGAACATCATCAGCTCTACCTTCGATGGATAGTTCTTCTCCATGTTCTCCATCCACATTCTGCCATACAGTCCCACCGGTTCTTTCTCCATTGACGGTTCGTTCTGTATCATCGGGATATACAGTCCGTCCAACGGGTTCAGAAGATACGGCTGCTCTATCGTCATTTCCCCTGATGTTATAGTTTTCGTTATTGTTTCCGCTATCCAGTATGATTTCTCCTGATCTCCGACTTTCTGAATTATTGTCCAGCCCAGCTGTCCGTCCTTCTTCTCCAGACGGGACTCTGTCAGTCCGTTCTCCAGCTGCTCTTTCGGTATCTGAGGATAGTACGTTTCGGGGACTTGCATTTTCTGCTCTTCGCTGAGAGCTTTCCACTGTTCGTAAGTCATTATTCTGTTCTTCCTTTCGTAAAGCATTTTCGGTTCTCAGGGTATCAAAGGCATATTCTACGCTTGTAAGTGCTTTCCTTGCGGAAGATGAAGCACTTGTCAGAAGCATAAGCATTTGTTCATCACTTTTACAGAACTCTAATGCAGCTCTGTCAGGCTGAACATTGTACCTTGCACCGTTGATTTCTAATCTTCCAGCTATCATCGTCTGTATCATGTTATGATAAGAGTTGCGGAATTTGAGCTTATCTTCGTTTGAAAGGTCTGTAAGCTCCAGATCCTGAATTAAGCTCAGATCGTCAATAGCGGAAGCTGCGGACTCATCTAACGCACTGAAAAGAGGAGTATCCTTCGGAAGCCCAAGCTCTTTACGGATAGCATCGACATTCTTGTTCGTTATAGTCCAACGTTTTGGGGGATAATCACCTATTACATCTTCAAAATCGTATAGTGTGACTTCATTGCCTTTCTGATCGAGGAACTGAATGCCTATGCTTGCAGGATTTACCTGATAGCCAGCACGTTTCCATTGATTTCCCGAAGCAATGAACTGTGCTTCAGGTCTGTTCACATAGAATTCCAGTGCCACAGATACAGGATGCTTGAATACTCTTCCAAAATATTTGAGGAAGTTCATGTACTCAACATCATCGTTTGCCATTCGCTTGATTGTTTGCTTACCCAACTGACTGTAATGTCCTACGGGTATAGAATTTGCCATGATAATTTTACCTCCCTTTATCATAGTAACACTTTAAAGCGGAGAAGTCAAGATTTTTGCACGGATATTTGATTTTTTTGAATTCATTCTCTCTCCGCTACAAAAGCAAGAATGAAAAATAAAGTCTGATTGTGCAGATTAATGGCATTTCTTTAAAAATGACCGTCAGGAAAGTCTCTTTACAAAGTATTCAACAATGAAAAACCTCCTTTTTTTCTTTCTTTGCTTTATTGAAAAAGAAAAAACGCACCGAGCTTTTTATCATTTTCGGGCGCAAATCTGACTTTATATTATAATAAAGTTTTATATACTTTAAGTTATTAATATACTAAAAGTAAATCTCTTTTTTTATTTCAATAAAGTAAGTTATTGGGTACTTGAAGATGACTGTAAAATTGCGGACTACCCCTTTTATAAAAAGTGTTGCCGCTGACTTGACAAATCTTCTTTTTTGTGATAAGATTACAAGTGAACTTAAAGCTTTTTAAAAGCGATACACCAGTCCGATTGCATTTGCAGTACAATCGGGCTATTTTTTTGCCCTGTTTTCTTATCGTTCCTCTGACATACATTATGAGGAAGTAATGATTATCTACATACACTCTCTTGTTGTCTTTAGCCTTACGCTTATTCCTACGAAGCAGCTTCAGCTTTTCAAGCTCTGAGATTGTTTCTATTATTGTCTCACGCTTCATACCTGTCTGTGCAGCTATGTCATTGTAACTGTTCCAGCAGTCCTTGAGCTGCATGGAGAAGCTTTTACAGATGAATAAGTAAATCATCAGCTGTCTCGGAACGAGCTGTCCGAACACACTGCGATCTACAAAAAAGAAGCTGTCATTTATTGGCAGCTTCTTTACTTCATATATGTATGTACCTTTATATCCATTGGCTTTCACTGAGCGTTTAAGCGGTATTACAAGCTCTTTGGCTGCAAGACTATCAATTATCTTTGCAACTGTTTGGACAGCTTTTAAACCGCATTTCTGAGCAATTGTAGCTTGCTTCACCTTAATGGCAGCTCCGTCAAGCGTTGGATAATCATTCGGCAGACTGCAAAGGTAGGCATATATGCTAAGTTCCTTTGCAGTCAATCCGAGTTCGAATATCTTATTTGATAATTTTATATTTGTCACCTTTACACCTCTTTATTGACTTATTTTGATAAAAATGATATAATGCTCTTAATAAAACGATAGGGGGGAAACAATATGGATATTATTGATTTTGAACCTAATCCTTCATTAGGCGGTAATGACTGCTTAGGTAATGGAGAACACGAAGAAGTAGAAATCCAGTGCGATGAATGTGATTATTTCTTAGAATGTTTTCCTGAACAGAATATTGAAAAGAAAAGCAAGGACTAAATGTCTTTGCTTTTTCGTTTATTTTCCTTTCTTATAACTATTCTTTTGTACTTCAGGAAACATGAAACTTACTTCTTCCTTTTCTTTATTTACGATGAGATAAGCATCGAATTCACTCCCTTTTTTACTTTTAAATCCTTTTATTATATTAGTCATGCCTTTTTGACAAAGAAGAATCGCCTGTTTTTCTGTTATTGTCTTACCGGCAATGCTCCTGTTTATATGAAACTTGCATCCTTCTTTATATTCTTTACAACTCCAACCCCAATCAAGCTTTATAAGGTATTTACCGCAGAAAGGACATTTAAGCTGCTGCTCTGCCTCTGATGTAAACGTCTGAGACTTAGACTCAGCGATCAGCTTGTACCACTCTGCTGTCTTTTTCTTGATAAAAGCTATGTACTTATCGTAGCTGGCTTTGCCGAGAGCGATATTATTCAGCTGCTTTTCAAGTTCACCTGTGTACGCAGCTGATATCAACTCTTTCACAGGCAGACACTTTATAAGATACATTCCAAGCTCCGTTGGATATATGGACTTTCCTTTCCTTGCAAGGTATCCCTTTTCAAACAAGGATTTGAGTATCGGACCTCTTGTAGCGTCAGTTCCAAGTCCTTTCTTCTGTAACTTCATAAGCGTCCGAGCTTCCTCATCCTCAAGTTTCTGTCCTGCAAGCTCCATTTCGGATAGCATTCCAGCTTCTGTATAACGCTTTGGCGGCTCTGTCACTCCCTCTGTTAGCTTGTAATCGCCTTGCAGTTCCTGTTCCTCAGACAGCTGCGGCAACGCCTTTGTTTCCGCAGTTCCGTCAACGGCATACCACCCTTCATTGGTGATAACCTTTCCTGTTGCCTTGAAAACGTGCTTTTCAACGGTTATCTTTGCCGTAGTATCGTCATATTCAGCTTTCGGATAGATAATCTTGATAAGAGACCTTGCTAAAAGGTCATAGAGCTTTATTTCGTCCTCGGATAACCCTTTAAGGTCTTTAGGTACACTCTCAGTAGGTATCACAGCCGTATGACTGCCTACCTTGCTATCATCGAAATGCCTTTTGGAGAATTCTGCCCACTCAGGAATGATGTAGTGTGCGTATTCTGGCATTTTAAGCAGCTTTTCAAGTGTACGCCTTACTTCTGGTATCATTGCTTCTGTCAGATGTTCCGAATTTGATCGAGGATAAGAGATTAAATGTGCCAAATAGAGCTTCTCCATTAACTCAGATGTTTTGTCAGCTGACCACCCGAACTTATTACTGCAAGCAATCTGTGTCTGTGTTGTGTTATACAGCAGCGGCGCAGCTTCCGTCTTGTGTTTTACTTCAATAGACTTTACAATGCCCTTCTTGCCATTACACTCAGACAAGGCTGCCTGTGCAGCTGCTTCCTCTGTGAAGTTGCCTTGCTCATAAACAGCTTCAATCTTGCCTTTCGGAGAAGAAAAAATAGCTGTTAGCTTCCAGAAAGGTGCTTTTTTGAAATGAAGAATTTCCAGTTCGCGCTGTACTACCATATTAACAACGACTGTCTGAACTCTGCCCACCGTCAAGAGCTTGTTCCTTACATCGGATTTGCCATATTTAACTGTGCTTGCAACAGAAAAATTAATACCGTATAGCCAATCCGTTATATCTCTGGCTCTTGCTGCAAGCCTGAGATCATGTGCATTACCTGATACTGTAGGTGAAAGCTGTTCTGTAGGAGCTTTTAGATTTGCAAATGCAGTCTTTATCTTCTTTTCCGTCAGATCTTCTATCCATACTCGTTTGTAAGGCTTATCGCACTTGCAAACGTCACAAACATAGGTGAATATAAGCTCTCCTTCACGGTCTGGATCAGTCGCATTTATAAGCCAGTCAGCTTTATCGAAGAAACTCTTGACAAGCTTAAGGCATTTTATAGTTGCAGCCTTTGGTGCTGCTCTGAATGTATCAGGAATACATGGATATACGGACAAGTCCCATTTTTCGTATTTTTCATCATAAGATTTTGCAGGAACGAGCTGTGCAAGGTGTCCTACACCATGACACAGTACAGCAGGCTCTCCATTGAAAGTGAACTCATAGTAGCCCACAGTAGGCTCTGATTTCAATGGTATACGCTTCCCAGCACCTAATGCATGAGCTATTTCCTTTGCAAGACTTGCTTTTTCTGCATATATTACGACCATTTCTTTCCTCCATTACGAGTTTGACATTTGTTTTTTCTTGAATTATAATATATATGTGCATACATCAAAAGAGCAGCTCGTTAATCTCTATGATACGGCTGCTTTTTTATTATTCATTACCATATTCATGAGTACACTCCTTTAATTAAAGTCTTGACGTATATATAATTTAATGATATAATAAACTTGCTGTTACAGCAGCTACAAAATGCAGTCCGTTGCTTCAACTCTTTATGGCACGGGCTGTTTTTGTTATTATAAAAGATAAGTTATTTTAATACCAAGAGCTTTACACACTTTTTCATAGGTTTCAAGCTTTGCAGCCCCCTTATTGGCTTCTAAATTATATATGGTATTAAGACAAAGCCCAGCTTTATCAGCTAATTCTTTCTGTGACAAGCCTAATCTCATTCTTCTTTCCTTAATAATTTTGTTCGCAGCCGCTTTCATTATATTTCTCCTGTTCTATTATTCGTTGCTATTTGTAGCAACGTTTTCTTTTTCATCACTTGTAACAACGTTGTCTTCTGTTAATAATGAATTTAGCTCACCAGACATGATACGTTTTGTAAGTAGTTCAGCCTGTCTCTTTGAGAACTTGCTTAATATTGCATCATCGAGCTTCTGTAGAGCAGAAGAATACTCAGCCTTTTTAAGCAGAGCTTCTTTCTGTACAAGTTCAGCCTCTGTTTCCTCAATGCTTTTTTCAGTTTCAGAAAGTTCAGACTGTAGGGACGTTATTTTGTCCCTACACTTGTCTGCTGCTTCCATTTGCTTCTTTTTAGTGGTCTTGAGCTTCTGAATATCCTTTTTTAAAGCATTCATTTCCTGTTTATCCATTTGCATTTACCTCCATAATTGTTTTTGAAAATAAGTCCTCAATATTTTCAGGGTAACTTAAAGCTCCTTTTTCTTTGTCTCCAAATACATCGGAGCTATCAAACTTGAATATACCTGTAAAAATTTCCTTTGGATCATCAGGATTAACCGTAGGACTATTAATTACAGTGATGATGTTCCCCTGATAAAAAGCATAGTCAGGAGCTTGTCTTACCGTCTCATCATATTTAGATTTTATTTTCTTGCCAATAACAAGTTTATCGGCAACAGATACGGTATTTGTTACGGTATGACCATTCTTAAATGCACCTTCTGTACCGATAATACCGCCACAGATACCCTCTTTCATAAGAGTTTTCTTATCTTTTGAATATTCACCGCAATTGAAGTACATCTCCATTGCATAACAATTTGATATAATAGGATTTTCAGCATCGCTACCACCTACAGCAGCAATGCCACCAGCGGCTACTTCATTATTGAACCATACCATTCTTGCAGCACAGCCCTGTATGTTTCCACCGTAATAATCAGGAAGTTCTCTGCCTTTTGCATCATACATTCGAGAACCGGCAGCCGAACCTACAATTCCACCAGCATTGAATATATTACCATTTGCAGAGTAATTGAAAACAACACTGTTGATTACATTTGCTGGTTTGCCAGAAATACCACCTACATTGAGAATATAATCATCGGCATTTACCGTAATACCCATATCCTCAACGTAACAGTCCTCAATCTGACCTCCGTTACCGCTTATACCGCCTATCGAATATCCTTGTGCCATTTTTGTAGGCTCCGCTTTCTCTTTTTTGTCCTTTTCATCATGCTCAATAACTTTACCATTTTCGTCATATTCAATGAGGTCAGGTGGTACAACTTCGCCTGTTGCAACTTCTGTTGTTTCTTCTTCAGGCTCTGCACCAATAATAATCGATGCGTGAGCCACAGAACAATGCTTTATAAGCGTTTCTCCTGTCTGGTATAAATTATTGTCAGTTCTATATTGATAATTATAAGCATTACATACTATTGCACCATAATCTTTGTACAAATCACTCTCAACAACAACGTTTCTGAGATTTACATTCTTGATTGTTGCACCTGAAATCTCTCCAAACAACGGATTATCAAGATTATCAATTACAAATCCATTACCGTCATACTCAAAGCGTTCTGAGTCAGGATCGCTTTTAAGTTCATTTACAGTATTTATCGGAGTATGAGATGCATATTCAGGAAAGCTTATATCTTTAACCTGTTTGAAGTAACCTCTCGCTTCCTCCGAAGCCATAAGTTCGAGCTGATCGTAATAATCTATCAGATACGGATCTTCCTTAGTGCCTGAACCACCACCATATTTGACAAGCACACGATACAGTTTCTTGTTTTCTGTAAAATCATAAGTCTGACCACCATAATACTCTATTTTCTTACCGTCAGGGACGGAAGTAAACCCCCATGTATAGCCAGATACATGAGTAAAAAAATCAGTTTTATCAAACTCGGGAAGTGTGATAGCAGCTTTTCCATCAACTATTGCACCTTTCAGTTCCAAGTCCTCCGTAGGAATTGCTGAATATGAACGGTCAATTGAAACTGTTATTTGCTCCGCATCAGGTTCGAGTGCTATTTGCTGGGGGACAATCATTCCGTCCTCGTTAGTATGTGCTGCTTCAACTTCCTCAGACGGAGCTGCCTGTATGCGTCCGAAAATAAATTTTCCGCCTACAAGCCCAGCAAATCCAGCTATCAAAGCACATATACAGCTGATAAAAATTATAGTGCCTACCGATGTTTTTTTCTTTTTTACCACTTTATTTGAAGTAATAGTAAGCTCTCCCTGAGAATAATAAGTAGAATTCATACTTATTATATTTTCAAAAGTTTCAGGCTGCATACTGTTGTTTAACGCTTCATCGGTATAATATACGGCGTAATCTACATATACAATCTTTGGCTTATAGTCATGCATGAACTCTTTGAACTGCTGATTTTCTCTAAGAATATCTTCATTCAACTGCTGCTGGTTTTGGTCAAAAATAATATATGTAGTTATTTCTTTGTTTTTTGAACTTACACAGTGAACACGACTGAAATAAATCATTGTAATTTCTCCTTCGCCTTCTTCTTTTCTTGTAAAATCTTAATCAGACAGAAACCACCACCGCCAAGTAATATCCAGAGATCTATCCAGTAGAACCGCCAGTGTGTTTCATCTTCTTGATTGATATTTGTATCAGCAGAGCTTTCTTCCATATTATCCATTGTTTCTGTCACTGAGGAAGATACCATGTCTTTTGCCTTTGCTTCAGCAACTTTATTGACTATGAAATTGCCTATAAGCGCAACGACTATAATAGCTACTACAACAGAAAAAAGTTTATTTTTTTCAAAGTAAGAACGAACTATTTTAGCTCTTTCTGAATGAGATTTCATGTATTCTGTACCTTCTTTCATATTAGTCTTGTATATTCGGATTATTCAGGAAACCCTGATATGTAAGCTCTACCCACTGCTTATAATTATCATCGAAGCCCCATGAGTCCATAATGCTGTCTTTAGAGATTATGTCAAGTCCAATTGAATGCAAGTCATGTACTCTATCACAGGTAACTGTCTCAATAACATTGTTTTCTGGAGTCTTATTCAAGATGTCTATATAGTAGTCGGATATTCGATCCAAATCTGCAAGACAATCATATCCATAATTCGATGTATATGCGTTTCCCATTAATGAAGAATATACCAAATTCCAGTTGTCTATTCGCCAGCCTATGTTGGCGTCCCAATCCTGAGACTGAGCTGCACCATTAGGGATATGCATATTATGCTCTATTAGTGGCTGTATAACGTCCCTCCACTCATAAAATGCATTCACAGATGTATCGCAGTTATACTTTGCAGTATCCCAGTCTGGATTATGAACTTCTTCTTTATGAACAGTACAATTATGCTGTGGGCATTCTTGATTAGCATAAGTTGTCTCTGTCCATGAAACCATCTTATTAAGAAGATCATCAAAAGACTGTTGCGTAAACTCAACTTCATAAATCTGAGCAGATGTACTATTCTCATCATTTTTCTGCTTTTCGAGATATACATATACAAGAGCTATGGCTTCTGCTTTTGAAAGAGAATTGCTGAACTTGTCTTTTAGCTGTTGCTTTCTATTATCCGTAGCCATACTTGTCTGATATTCAGAACCGTCATGACTACACTTCATATACACAAGATTTGAATGAGAAAGATCGTCAGTAGAATAATACAGTGAGTCTATCATGGAATTAAAGGCATTTTGCTTGTTTTCAGCTGCTATTTTGTAGAATTCCTCAGCTTCAGGAAAAGCAGTTGTTATATCTTTATTAACTCCTGCGGCTGTTCCATAAGCTTTATTCGTTGTAGAACCACCACCAGCACCGCCAGCCAGTATAAGAACTACAGGAATTATGAAAACAGCAACCACAAGTAAAACAACTAAGAATATCCAGAATATTGGATTTAACAAGACCGCAGCAGTATGGACAACCAAGCTTCCAGCAAGTTTTACTGTGCCAACTGCTATCCTTGCTGTCTTGACAGGAGCCTTATATAGTACTTTGACACCTCTAACGGTCTTTTTTCCTGCCTGATATGTCTTTTTGGTAACTCTATATCCGAGCTTTAAAGACTCCGTTCCTGTATCCGCCGTATCAGCTTTGTTTACAGGCTTATCGAAAGGATTAGCCTTACCAGCTGTATTCTTTAGAACTGAAAATGATTTTTTTGCAGTTACCTTAGCGGCAGAACGTAATGGATGAAAAGGACTGCTTATTGGTACCTCATTGTTAAGAGAGTTATTGCTCTGTGGTCTTAGTTGTGTTTCTATGACACTCACCTCCATTCTTCGTTGATACAAATATCAACCATATCATCAGACAGCTTTTGTCTCACCAAATTTGGTTGATATGATTTCATAAATATGAGTATTTGTCGGGAATTTGTTTTCAAATGGGATTACACCATATTCATCAGCATATAGCAAACCACTTCCAGCACTGGCATTTGTTACAAATGCCATTGTATCATTTGAAATCTTTAGCAGTCGTGCAAGCTGTTCTCTGTCCGTAGCATTTTGTGAAAGCATAACAACAAACTGGGTATTAGACAGCATTGTTCTTGCTTGCTCTGATCGCAGCAGATCTTCTACATTCTGAGTAATGCCTGTTGGGACGCCACCCCATTTACGAGCACGTTTGTAAAGCTCATAGAAAAATGTAGCGGACTGCTCTGATTTGAAAAGAAGATACATTTCATCTATGTAAATTCTTGTACCGATGTTTCTTGCACGGTTTTTGGCAACTCTGTCCCACAAATTCTCAAGAACTATCATCATGCCAAGAGTCTGCAAATTTTTTCCAAGTTCTTTGATGTTATATACAACAATTCTCTTGTTTATATTAACATTCGAGGAATTTGAGAATACGTTCATTGAACCATGTACATAGAGATGTAACGCTTGTCTAAGATATGCAACAGCTGATTTCGTTTCATCGGCAGCTGTGTTTTCATACTTTTCAAGTTCACCATAATATTCCTTTAAAGTCGGAGCTGTATGGTTGTTATATGTTTCGTGCATTACATTGTCTATAATGGTTTTCTGGATAGGCGAAATTTCCTGATTTCCAAGAATTGTCGAGAAAAACGATAAAAGAAAATCAAGTTTTGCTTTAATCGGATCATATTCTTTATCTTCCTTATCAGGATTTTCTGTAAGGTCAAGAGGATTGATATGCGTCTGAGAATTCTCAGAAATATATATGACTTCTCCACCGAGCATTTCTGCAATAGCAGTATACTCGCCTT
The DNA here is from genome assembly GCF_016283395.1 of Ruminococcus sp. Next base: position 38,240 of record NZ_JAEEMU010000035.1, on the reverse strand, counting down.
CAGGATCGACAATAAGTATCTCTTCGTCTGTTTGTAAAATAGAGTAAATCATTTCCAATTTTGCGAGGAAACTCTTTCCGCTTCCGGGGACTCCGAGTATAAAGCCGTTTGGATTTTTAAGCTTTCTGCGGTCAAAAATAATGAGGTTCTGTGTCATTTTGTTTTGTCCGTAGTATAATCCCCCTTCATGAAGCAGTTCCTTTGAATTGAACGGCATAAAACCAGCTGTGGCAGATGAAGAAAGAGTTCTCCTTATCTGGAGGTTTTTTTCCTTGTCAATTGAAGAAGAATTACCAACAGGTAAAACACTGCAAAAAGCTTCTTCTTGAAGTCCAGCACATTTCATAGGCTGTAACTGAAATTTGCGAAGCATGATTTTTAAAGCATCGGTATTCTTTTCAAGTTCATCGAACGTGTCAGCTGTTATCATAATAATAATATGTCCACGAAGCATTTTTTCATTTTTTTCCTGTAAATCAGAAAGGAAAGATTGAGCCTGTTCCATATCTTTCTGGAGCTGAGATCCCTCAATTGGATCAACGAAAGCTCCTTTTGCTGCTTCGGAAGATCTTCTTGTCTTTACAATAGCTTCCTGTCTCATATCCGTATTTTTACGCTGTAGAAGCCTTATTGCTTCTGCTTGTTCTACGAAGTCAAGATTTTCAGTTATTATCATAGTCTGGTTAAGCTCTATGATTTCCTTGAAAACTGTATCAATTATAGATGCTGGATACTTCTGGATAGCTATACAGCGAGCATACTTATCATTGAAAAGAAAGTAATCTCTTTTGAATTCCATATATTCGGGACAACAGTGCTGCTTTTCGGCTTTTCTTGCAAACTCATCACGGGAACAAGGAAAAATCTTACAGTCAACGTCCCTGAGTATATCAGCCATAAGTCTTACACGTTCATTGGCATTTAAAGGAATAAGGTCAGTTCCCATACGGTTCAAACAGTTTATCATGTGAGCTTCTAAATTAAAGAAACGTGTATTAGCAGTGTCAAAGTTGATAGCTGTTACTGTAACAGTGAACAGCTTTCTACACTGTAGACCATTCTGTCCATGAATAATCTTATCACTTAAAATGCCATTGAATTCCTGACGTTCAGAGTCGAGCCCATCATGTTTATCTTTGAGAAGAATTCTATCTGCAAAATCCTCCTTGTTTATCTGAGAATTTATGATAGAAATCTGTAAGCTTGCTGTATCATCGAAACCATTCAGAAGTTCAATATACAGAGCTTGCAAACCTTCCTGTTCTTCTCTTGTTACAGCAGAATAGTTAATATCAGGAACAAGATATGTTTTGGAATAGAGATTTGCTGTCTGTTTTCCTACCTTTATTCCTGTTTTATTAAGCATTACATAATTGCTGACAAAACACTCATATGGTAATGTTTGAATGGTAGTACGCTTTATTTTGCGCTTTTCTTTCTGAACTTTATCTTTTTTCTTTGATTTTCCCTGAACTTCACGCTCACGGTCACGATCTTTAGCTGAAGGCTTTTTATCATTTTTCTTTCCAAATAAATTCATATCTCTTGTTTCACTCCTCCTGATCTATTTCATATTCTCCACTGTCCACTCTTTGCTGTAAAAGGTTTTCTTCAAGCAAACTTTCGTGTAGTTCCTGTAGTAAGCTTCCGTCTGTATCTTCATAAACTCTTTTCTGCGGTAAGAGGTTAAAAGAAAGCCATGAACGAAAATAGTCCTCAAACTTCATACCTTGAAAGGTGAAAAACCCCCAAAGCACCCACGGAACGGTTGTTACTATAACAATCCACGGAATTATATCTGACGAAATGTGTCCTTTTCCAAACACACCTATTGGCAGAGCAGTAATAAATGCGCCGCCAACAGCAATTAACTGACGCAGTGATAAACCAGCTATAACTTTGGACTTATAGCTTTGTATTTCAATTGGAATTTTTACTTCTAACATTTTTCACCTCTACTGAGTTGCTACTTGTAACAACGTCATGCTATACCACATACTTTTTTAGCCCATGTTCCTGATCTCATTACTCCGAGTCCCAAGGCACATAGAACTATAAAATTCAGTAATTTCGCAGAACCATTTGTAGCAAATAAATCAATGACATATTTGTTTGTACCAACATATACCACGAACATCAGCACTATAACAGAAATCTGAATAACAACTGCTATGTAGTTTTTCAGGAAGTTTTTTGCAACTTCATGTGTCGTATCTGATGCAAATGTTGCTAATGGTAATGGTGCAAGCAATGTGTATACAGCAAGTTCAAATACTCTACCAATAACTATTACAAATATGATATATGCAATTGCTTTCATTATAAGGAACAATGGCTGTAATTTTGCCATTTCCCATGTAGGAAAGAAGTTAATTTTTTCTGTTGGTGAAGGGAATGCGCCATTGAATGAGTCCATATCATTAAAGCTTGTAGCACTTGGAAAAGTTGCATTTGGGTAGAACATTTTTACGGCATCTTGTGAAATATGATATGTATAAGTATCGGTTGTATTTCCAGCACCTACATCATACCAGAAATCCCACCATCCTTTTGATAGCTGCTTGATTAACCCTTGATCAATTACAGCTGTATAGTTATAAGCGTTTCCATTAGGCAAATAATTTAAAGTTGAATTTGTGGCTACTTTGTTTACCGAGTCAAACATTGAATAGACATATCCAACTATTGTATCTGCATTTTGCACTACTTGCTTTATAACAAGTATCTTTATCAGAAATATCAAAACGTTTTCCCACTTCGATGACCATTCAAAATTAATGGACTTTCTGAAGAAATCAACCATAAGAAGGAGCGTTGCAGTTACGAGAGCAAGTGTTTTAGATGCTTCTCTTATTCTGATAGCAAGTATTCCTGTTGATGATGATGGACGAATAGAATTAACGACATCATAAGGCGATGTTTGAGAGAACTTGAAAGCCTGTCCAAGAATATCATTCGTTTCATCAACATTCTCTGTAATTTCTTCATATACATCAGGAACATAAAATCCGAACAAGTCAGCGTGTGCTACCAGTGGCGGACAAAATATCATAAGCAGACCACATATGATAACAATCATATATGCAGTTCTGCGTATTTTCATTAATTTTTTGTACTGAGGATAAGGTATTACACCATGCATTATATCCCTCCTTATACGAATGTGTGAAGTATAGATGATACAGCAACAACAATACCACCAGCAGAAAGTGTTCTTAAAGCTGTGACTTTTTGACCTGCATCATTGCTTTTCATTGAAAAACCAAGCGCAACTGCGCCCATAAACATTCCAAACGCTCCGACTCGACGTGTCCACTTTCCAATAAACCTTAAGATCGACTGGAATTCCGCATTTGCAGCGGCTTCTGAATATGATGCTGGAATATTGAAAATATTCAAATCTTGAACAGCAGCTTTTATCATAAATCCTGAAACCATCACAAGTAATGCAAACAGCTGATCTCTGGAGTTATCATCCTTAATTGAAAGACCAAGCTTTATAGCTCCTATAAAAGCTATAAGTCCTCCACATCGAGCTATCCACGTTGCAAAAAATGTAATTCCATCTTTAGCAAGCTGACTGGGAGTTCCAGTTGGCGGAGTCGGAAGTATATCTAAAAGAACTGCAAAATGGGATAGTGTTTCCATTCTTACCTCCTATAAAGGTATTCTGCCCTTGCTTCTTAAACAAGGGCAGATATGTATTTTTAGCTGAAAAGGTCAAACATATCAACAGCACCGCAGATAGCCCATACAACAAATCCTGCGACCATTGCCATTATACCTCTTTCCTTTGGCTCTGGTTCGTTATTTTTAAGTCCAAGAGCAAGCATAAAACCACCAAAGAGTGCAATAGCTGCACCAACACGGCGTATCCAAGTAATGATAAAGTCCATTGTATTCTCATAAGCTGCGTCAGCTGAAGAAGAACCTGACTTGGAACCACCCTGCGGCTGTCCACCTCCCTGTGGATTACCGAGCTGCTGAATAACAGGCTCTTCATATGTATTTGCCATTGCCTGAACGTAAATAACTTCTTCCTGTTCTGTGTATGCAGGAACTTCTTCCTCAACCACAACAGCAGCAACTTCGTTTTCAGCTGCAAATGCTGTAACAGGGAGAGCTGCCATAATTGCCAATGTGAATACTGCCATAATCATTGTTGATATACGGATAAAAAACTTTTTCATAATAATTTCCTCCAATTTTTATTAAAAATCTCTGAATTGATCGTCCATATCATAATCGTCTTGTATCACATCATCTGACACTGTATGAATATCGGACGAAGTTATAATAGCTTCACTTATATTCTCTGAGGACAAGTCCTCAATAGTTGAAGTCACTGCTTCAGTGACTTCATAATTCATCATACCTTCTGACATGACATCGTTGCTACTTGTAGCAACGGCTTCGTCAATGCTACCATCTGGATTGATTACATCGGGCGTGACCTGTTCCTGATCCTCATTCTCATATTCCTCCTTTCTTATAATCGGCTCACCTAAGTCAAATCTTTCGATATTAAGATTGACTTTGTCATATTCGACTTCGTTGTTTGACAATTCTTCATCGCCATACACCCTTATTTTCTGTCTCTCAAAAAGTGTAAGTGCATCGATATATGGTGATATAGAATTGCTTGTATCAATCAATACTGTTTCATGTATAACTGAAAATTCAGGACTATCATCGTTGCTACTTATAACAACGTCCTTTATTTCGTTGTTACTTATGTCAACGAGATTATTGTCGATAGCTGTGTCTGAGCTTTTATCGTTGCTACTTGTAGCAACTTGATTAAGCTCTTTTACCGAAACAGCATGAATTGAACTGATTTGGAATGTCCTTTCTGCTTTTTCTTTATCTGTTTTAGCAGCATCAGCAAGAAAAGCGTAATTCGGATGCTTTTTCAGATTATATTTTTGGCAGAGAAACGGATTATGTGAACGCATTTTAACGATGCATTCTTTAATCGTAATACCAGCGACTTCATTGGGCTGCATCAACTCTCTACCAAGTATCTGATTGTTTGTCGATGTGCTTGACTGACGTCCTTTTGTACGACTGTCGTTTTTGATGTCAATCGTTTCTTTACCAAGATTTTCTGAGATATATTTAGATGTTGTTTCCTCGTTTCCACCGATAAACAGGATAGTACTACAACAACCTATGATACCTTCCCATGTCTTTTCATATTTTGATTTAAAAAGCGATAATGTCTGAACAATGACGTTCAGGCTTATATTTGCTGATCGCACAAATGCAATTTTACCCTCAAAATCAGGTATTTGAGATATGTTGCAAAACTCGTCCATGATGCAGCGCACATGAACGGGAAGCTTCTGACCTTTATCTGCATATTTGAAGTTAGCCCTGTTTGCGAGAACATCAAACATCTGCGTATACAGCATAGATACCATGAAGTTAAAGGTTTTGTCTGTTGCTGGTACTATAATGAATAATGCTGTCTTTTCGTCACCGATAGTTTCAAGATGAATATTATCACAGCAGCTTATATTCTGAACTTCTTCCAAGTTGTACATGAATGTCTTAACATTTGCTGAAGAAAGGAACGACTGTCCTGTTTCTTCCGGAGCATTTCTGACTTCCTTGTACATTCGTAATGCCAGACAGTCAGGTTTTCTTTTTTCAAGTTCGATGTAGTCTTTGTCCAGAGGACAAAGAAATGCCTTGTTTCTGCGCTCTGCAAAATCTTCGTCTGTTTCTCCGTCATTCTTAGTCATCGTATAACCGTCAGGCTTTCCTTTAGGCGGATATATCAGTTTCCTCATTTTTTCTGTAACAGCAAAGAAATTAAGATTTCTTGTATCACGGGTAGACTCTATTATATTTCCCTCATTGTCAAACTCTGCGTTATACTCACTTTCCTCAAAAAGAAGAAATATAATAGCCTGTAACAGGGATTTACCTTTCTGTGACCAGAAATCTTCTTTTTCTCCATCAACCTTTGTGGCAGAAAAAAGAACATCTACCATTTTCACAATGTCTTGTGTGGATAGATGTCCTTCTGGATCATATACATAATGGAACGGATTATAGTTGTTAGAATGTTTCATTTGAATAGTGTTGAACACTCTTACCTTATATCCAGCTTCTATGAGCATTTTACCTGTATCGGCAAGTATTTCTCCCTTTGGATCGGTGATTACATAACTTGTATTGAGCTGACATATATTTGGCTTAGCGACAAATCTTGTTTTACCAGAGCCAGAGTCACCGATTATAAACATATTCAAATTAAGATTATGCTGCCATGTGTTTAATGACAACTTTAACTTGTCCGCTATTATGATATTGTTGTCAATGGTTACTCCAATAATCCTGCCTTTCTTGTTAAACACTCTCTTTCCGTCACGTAAAATAGGGTGAAATTCAGGCTTAATTTCATTGTCAGCAAGACTTTTTATTTCCTTTTTATTGCCCCATTTGGCTGAACCGTATTCTTCGCCTCTGCGATGATACCGCTTTGGAGTCATAGAAAACTTATAGAGAATAAATATGCCAGCACACATAATGCCAAGTAGAAACATTTTACATACATAGCTGTCTTTATCAGTAATATGTTTCATTATATATGGCACATTTTTCGTAGCTAAATTCATTCCATTGCCGATAGAGGATAGATCAAGCTTACCGTCTGCTGTTCGTGAGAAGTCCATAGCGCAACCTAATATAGCAGACAACACCGCTGTAAGTACTAAAACAATACTATATACGACAATATCGGTTTTAGTAAATCGTGGCTTCGGACGAGGAGCTGACATATATTATCTACCTCCCCGTGAGGAAACTTCCTCAAATTTTTCAGCTACATCTTTCAGCTTATCAGCGGTTTTATTGATGTTATCCGATATTTTATCAGCCTGTTCAGAGAGAATATTACCCTCTGGATGTAATTCGTGACCGTTAATGGAAGCTGTACTACTTCGTTCAGAGCTTAAATCAACGTCAATCTTTTCGTTGCTACTTGTAGCAACGTCACTATCTGCATTTGCATCGTTGATATTTGTATCAACCTGAGTATCAACGTTGTTACTTGTAACAACGAGTTCTTCAGCCTTATCAATAAGAACTGATGAGGTTTTATCAGAAATATCAAATTCAGATGACAGCGTTCTCTCTGCTTCGTCACGATCAACAATAGATACCTCTACCGTCTTGTTACCTCTCATAAATACAAAAGATGTATCATTTATCTTCTTAACGCCAAAAATAGGGACGGCATTTTGTAGTTCAGCTTTATGGTAAACATTTTTTGCCATATCTTTTGCAGCTGCTTCTGGAACGCCCTGAGATATGTACATCTCTTTTAGCTCCTCCAGAGCAGTTTTCTTATTTGAAAAAGAAAGTATTCTTTGTTGCATTTGTGGTAAACTGTGTTGCTGCCCATTCTGATCTGTTTCTGTTACTGTAGCTGTACTTTTGACTTTAAATGCATTATTGTCTGTTCTTATTATTTCAGTTGATACACTATCAATCGGCTGCGTTTTAGTATATGTATTACCAGCTTCGTCAGTTCTAAGCATACCTGAAACTACAGCTGTATTTGTCATATCAAATGCACTTTTTTCAAAAGAAACTTTATGAATGCGAATATCTTCAATATTGCCGTTTACATTCCTGAATTTCGCATTTTCTGTAGAAATGTGTTCAGCTTTATCAATAAGAGCATTCTGTTCGTTGACATCCGTTATACCGAGCTCGTTTTTAAGAATATTTCTCATTTGCTTTTTGGTTTGCTGTGGTGGATTAAGAACAGCTATACTTCCGTCATCTTTTTGATATACCACTCTGGATATTCCATCTTCCCTTGGTGTAACATAGTAGCACTCATAAGCCTTTGCAAGAACATCTTCTTTCTCCCATGAAACCTGTGATGCATAAGAAAAATCATTAAGAGGACTATCTGCAAAATATTGCGTTTTGGCGTCACCAGAAAGCATTTCATTTCCGAATTTCTGTGCTGCTATATTAGCTTTGTTTTCATCGTAGCCAAAATACTTCTGCAATTCACGGGCGATAAACTTCTTGTTTGGAGTATCGTCAAAGGAACGGGAATTACCTGATATTTTATCTTTGATATTAAAGAACCCATCATTATCTTTTGAAAATTCAAGGTTGTTCTCGACTTCATTAGCTTTGCGAACAAACTCAGAACGAGCGATTTCAATTGCTTTTGCATCTTTGGCTTCATAAAGTGCCATATACTCGCCATTTTTCATCTTTGCAAATTGTGCCGAAAGATCAAGTCTTGACAGTTCTGCGTTAATAAATGGTATCTCCCATTCCTTGCACTTGAAGTTTGAAAGCTCCTGCGGTCTTGTCGCAACCTTTTCTTTCATATTTTCGGTAATTATCTGATTAAATATCGACATATCACCTTTTTTAAAAAAAACATATACGTTATCTTTGCCTTTTTCATTTCTGAAAGCAACAGGAACGCCGTATTTCTTCGCTTCTGATGCTATATAATGCATATCTTCTTTTGTTATTGCTATATCTGATGTAACGAGCTGATCTCCTCTACTTCTACAATAGGACGTTAAATCCTTAATTGAAACTTTCCCATTTTTGAGTTCAGTAATCTCTTTATTAGTTACATCAGTCTTCTGCCGCCTTTTTTCTCTGTCACGTTCAGCTATGAAATGTAGCAACTTATATATTGCTTTCATCACTGATCCTGATGTACGAAATGCTTCTTCGACACCTTTTGAAGTAGCCTGTATAACTGCACCAGCTATATCGTCACTCATATTCATTAGTACCACCTCCGTTTGGGTATAAAAAAAGCTTTAGTATTTATACTAAAGCTTTTATAATATGTATTCTATTATGTTTTATTTTTGCTCTTTTGCTTCCTTAGATTTACCAATGCTACGGACAATAATGCCTATCAGAAAAGATAAAAGACCGCCTACAGTGATGAAAAAGAAGTTGTGATTAACAAATCTGCCAAGCGGCGATGAGTCTCCAGCAACTAATACAAATATGATAGCAAGGGCAAGAACTGCACCTATTACCATAAAAAGAGTACCTACATCTTTGATTTGTTTACCCATATTTTGCTACCTCCTCGAAAAGAAAAATATATTAAACAAATTATATCATATCGTCACTGTGAAGTCAAGTAGCAAGTCTTAGAACGGCGAGTCCTCAGATATTATCTCATCAAACTCTGCTGGGAAATCCCTGTCAGCTTCATCTGCTGTGCCAGATGCAGGCTTATTATATCCAGCAAATTCGACGCTTTCAGCTTTGACATAGTTGTAATACTGTTTTTCACCGTTCTTATCGTAAACGTCACACTTGTTCTTTCCTATAACGGCTATTCTGCTACCTTTCTTAAAGTATTTGCTTACATACTCCGCAGTAGAACGCCATGCTTTACAGTTGATAAAATCAACGTCTCTTGAACCGTCCTTGTTCTTATAGTCCTCCTGAACGGCAACAGTGAAACGACACGTTGAAATGCCACTCTCTGTTTTCCTGAGTTCAGGATCGGCGGAAAGTCTACCCATAATAATTGCTTTGTTCATAATTCATACCTCCGTTTTTTATATTGTTTTTACGTTGCTATTTGTAGCAACGTAATTGACTTGAACTAATCGAACAGCCTTAACAATTGCTACTTGTAGCAATTTTACTGTCCGTAGTCATTAAATACAATTGTCAAAGCTCTCGCAACTTCAATGATGATACGTTTCTCAGGAATAGTCATGAACACCTGATACGGCAATTCGTACCTTATTTCATTATATCCAGTGAAACATACTATATCGGAAGATTGATTGCTTATAATACTGGAACAAGCCAGTATCTTAATGTTTGTTTGCTTTTCAACTTCTCTTATTCCAATTTCTACGGATTTTAACACTCTCATGCCATTTCTTCTTTCTTCATCGGTCATAACTATTCCTCCTTTGTTTCTTTATTTTTGTGCATAAGCACTCTATCAAGCGTACCGAAAGTTCAGTACGCTTAAACAATGCTTATTTCTCTTTATCCTTCAATCATAAGCTATCCACTCTTACAAATCCGATAAATACTATTGCAACAGGAATTAATTTTGCAATTAAACAAGCAGTAATTGCACCAACTATTTGCTCGAAGCATATTGCTTCATCAATCCATTTCCCTGTTTTTAAAAATTGCGGTAAATATCATTGTAAAAGCTCCTTATTTTATTTATCCATTATATTCTCCTCTTGGTACAAGATCGTACTCTGTTCCATTGATTTCGGTTGTCTGATAAGTTGTTAGTTGATCTGTTGCAGCTGTTGTTTCCTGAACATTGCTTCCAGAAGATTGACTGTTATACATCATACGTAATATTACTATAGACGAAATTAATGTGCCTATAAAGATTATTCCTAATCCTATTGTTCGCTGCATATAGCTCGTATTCCAACTTTCATCTGTTTCTTTCTTCCATTGAGAAAGCACACTGAAAAAGGCATAGACAGCAAAGCATGATATAAGGAACAATATAATTGGAATGATTAATAATATATCCATTTTTATTCTCCTCTTGGTACAAGCTCTTACTCTGTACCGTCAATTACTGTTGTTACATTTGTAACTGTTTCACTGGAGCTTTCATAGTTATGCGAGTCAAAGAAATCACCAACATTATATTTCAAGTAAACGTCCTCATTTACTGAAAATCTTTAGTGGCTGTTTCGTCGGTTCTTCCAAATAACTTTGTTTTTTTATCTTGAAAGGAACTTATTCTCAGCTTCTGCTTTATCGTAATTTTTAAGAGCTTTCATTATACCACCCAAAAGAGCATTTATCTGCTCTACTGAAAAAGAAGCTTCTTCAGCTGCAAGCAGTAAGTATCCTTTCATAGCAATTGTAGTATATTTGTCATCGTTGCTATTTGTAGCAACGGCTGTTTCATCATTGGTACGTTTTACTGCTTCTCTTAACTTTGCCTGAAGTTCAGGTTCATCATCAATACTTGTGTCGAGGACTTCCTCATCATCGTCATAGTCTGAACTATCATCGTTGCTACTTGTAACAACGGGCTTCTCAACTACTTTCTTTTTTATATCCTTTGGCTGTACTTTGCTGAGATCGGTAATCTTACTCTGCTCCTCTTTATCAAGCTTTGCTATCTCATTTGCAGTACTTATTGATAATTCTCCACTTGCAACGGCTGCTTTTACAGGTTCAATTGCGTTTTTATCTACATTCTGCATTTTTCCAACCTGTGAAGCTGATACGCCAAGTGTATTTGCAATATCGTCACGAAGTCTGCCGTAATACTCACCCTTATCCTTTTTCTCTTTTAAAATCTTATCGAGCGTTTCATAGCACTTCCAAAGTTCCTGATCGGAAATCTGCCTTGCCGAAACATTCATAAGTATAAGGTCAAGCATTTTATCATCTTCATCGGCATAGTTCTGAACAAGACAGGGGAGAACACGAGCTATGTTCTCACCTTTATCAAGGAGATACTGAACAGCAGCTCTGCGGCGATGACCACTTATTATTTCATAACCGCCTGTTTTTAGTGGCCTTACAATAAGGTTATCCTTAACACCACCCTGACCGAGTATTGTCTGAGCAAACTGTTCAATATGCTCTACGACAAAGAAATTATCGGCTGACTCATGCAGCTCATCAATATCAATCATCTTTATATCATCGGTAAGAGTGTTTGATACGACTGCTTTTAAGTTATCTAACATACTTTTTTTCATGCTTCTACCTCCCTCAGTATCTCATCTGCAAGACTATTGTACGCATTTACTATTTTCCATGATGTACCAATTTGCGGTACATTTCTTTTAAGAAAGTACGCTTCTATCGGAAGCCCAGCTTTCTGAGATTCACGAACAGTAGTTGAAAATGGAATAACTGTATTCATAAGACGATTTTTGAGTACTGTGCGGAATTCCTCAATAAGTTCCTTATCATTCTTTGCTTGAAACATAGTAACAAAGATACCACCGAGCTTTGTTCCCTGATTATTGATTTCGTCAGTAACCTTTTTTAAGCCTTGTATCTCAAATTCACCAAGCATTGTAGGTACATATACTTCATCGAGGTGCTGTATTATCTGCTTAACTTCATCGCTCAAAGCTGGGGGAAGGTCAAACAGGATATAATCATAGTCGTTGTTACAAGTAGCAACGTCCATAGAAATGTATTTCTGCCACGTTGTATGCAGAATACCGTCATATTCTGTATCAAATACTTCTTTTGTGGACTGATTTGAAAAGAAAAATGAGAAGCAGTTCTCCTGATTATCACAATCCACAACAAGTACACGCTTACCTTTCTTTGCAAATGCGTAAGCAATGTTTATAACTGATGTTGTTTTTGCTACGCCACCTTTGTTGTTATAAATACCTATTCTTCGTGTTTTATTCATAACGAGCCTTCTTTCTGCACATTTCTGTGCGTTATATTATACCTTCTTTTATGTATGTAATCACGGAACAGGGCAGAGAAGGCTCAACTGCCCTTTGTGTGTTGCAACCACCATCCGTGATGTTATAAACCCCATAGAGGAGAATAACCTATAGTTGTTGCTACAAATAGCAACTTATTCAAATTTTTTCATGTAATCGCCAAGCTGTTCTGCACCGTATATACGCATTTCATCCAAACAGTGTCCATATACGTCAAGAGTAAAAGCTGCTGAATAGTGTCCCATATTATATTGAAGTGTTTTTATATCCATTCCAGCTTTCAACGATAATACTGCATGAGTATGTCGCAGATCGTGAAAAGTTACTTTGGGATAACCAATAGATCTCATAACTTTCTTTAGTGAATTGTATAGAGCAGCTGGGGTAAAGTGTTCACCCTCTCTGTTTTTGAAAATAAAAACATCTTTATTATATACAATAGAATCTGGGCAATATTTGCATAGAAGCTCATATGCTTGTTGTGTAAGGCTTAGAACACGAGATTTGCTGTTCTTTAAGGATGTGAATTCATATATATGTTTTCTTTTATTATAAGTAAGCTGTCGATATACATTTAATGTCCTTTCTTCTCTATTGAAGCAGTCCACTGTAAGTCCTATTAATTCCGACTCTCTTAATCCTGTTAAAAGGTCGAATTTGTAAATATCGGCTTTTTCATGACATTTTATTCTATCAAAGAACTTTTCAAGTTGAATATCATTCAAAGGATTTTGCGGCTTTTTTTCAACATGAGGCAAAACGATATCTTTTGCGATATTGAATTCAATATAATTGAGCGTTACAGCAACATTAAGCGCCTTATGAAGTACGCCGTGAATGTTTCTTATTGTTTTAGGGTTTAATGGCTCAGGTAATTGATAGCCTATAATCAGGCTATTAATAAAGAGTTGTACATCTTCTGAAGTCACTTCATCAAGTCTCATGTCCTTGAATACACGCTTAATGTGGTTTTTAATCACCGCTTCATATGATGAACGTGTCGACTCCTTGAGATTGTTAGCTCTTGTCTGTAGCCAATATTCGCACCATTCAACAAGAGTTGTTTCCATCGGTTCGTATTTTGGAATGTTACTTATGCTACGCATATATTCCAAAACATCTTGCTCTTCCTCTTTTTTAACTACAAATTTCATAGAATACCTCCTGAATAATTATTGGGCATGAAGTTCTTTGCCATGAAAATTATAGCATAAAAACAAAAAAAGTCTGATACCTACTGAAACATTTATGTTCAGTAAGTATCAGACTTTTCATTAAAGCTCTTGACAAGCGATTTGCATTGTGCTATAATAATTTACATATAAATCGCTTAACTCACATAATATTGATTATACACATTAGTGTGTTGAGATGGAACTTTCAAATCCTTCCACCCCAACCAGAAAAGCCCGTCACAGATGTGACGGGCTTAAATTATAATGAAAAGCGAATAATGTATAAATCATAATATATGTCTGACGGGCGTTTCTGTATTTTATTTATTCACTATTCATTATTCTTTATTCATTGATTGATCGGCTCACGCAATTGCGTGAGCTTTTTGTTTATACTGATAAATGCCAATAAAAACGCCGCCCATAACGGACGGCGTTTATCTTTGAAATATAAGAACCTTTGCAATGTATTTATTTCATGTTTTTTATATTTTGAACTGAGTATTTTGAAAGGATTATTTAATCATTTGTGCTATTATTTGAATGCGTATCTCATGAATGTATAGAGATGTGGCTTTACAGAATCAGCACCGTGTCCGCCGCCAGGAATTGACTGGTAAACGTGCTCGACACCGTTTCTTGTAAGGATATCGCTGTACTGCTTAGGGAATGTACCAACAACAGAGTCGTTTGTACCGCCTGTGATCATGAATACAGAAGGCTCAGGACCTACATTTCTGAACTTCATTTCGCTCTCCTGCATACAGCCTGGGTGTGTCATGAACATATCGCTGCCTGGTGTGATACCTGGAGCAGGGCAAGCACCGCCTACATAGCCGAAGAGGTCAGGACGCATAAGACCGATATAGATAGCCTCTCTGCCTCCCATTGAGAATCCTGTGATAGCTCTGTTTTCTCTGCCTGTCTTTACAGGGTAGTTAGCCTCGATATAAGGAATAAGGCTGTCAGAGATATCATAGAGGAAGTTATCGTAAGCTGCGCAGGTTTCCTGATTGATACCGAAACCGCCGCCGTTGCCGTTCTTGCTTGTGTACTGGCTTGGGAGAACGATGATCATTTCCTCAGCCTTACCTGCTGAGATAAGTCCTGCGAGGAGTTCCTGAACGCCCATACCGCTTACCATGCTGTTCTCGTCACCGCCGATGCCGTGGAGTACATACATTACAGGGTACTGCTTGCTTGGGTTGTAGTTTGGAGGAAGAACTACGTTGCAGCTCTTCTGTCCGCCTGTAAACTTACAGTTATATGTTTTCTTCTCGACCTTGCACTGACCGCTCTTCTCAACGCCGCCTGGAACTGTAGTAGGCATATCCTGTCTGATCTTAGCGTTCAGACCTGATGTAGCGTTTCCGCCGTTGCCTGCATCTGTGCCGATAGTGTTATTTGTGTTGTTGAAGCCGCCAGCCATACCGCTCCAGTCAAAAGGATCGCCGCTGGTCTGCTGACCGTTGCCGAAGTCTAAGCCGTTGCTTGGACTGTCCCAGGTGTTCCATCCGGTATTCTGCTGGCCCTGATTGTTCCAGTCAAAACCTCCGTTTCCGCCCATGTTGCTGAAGTCGAAACCACCGTTATTCTGACCGCCCCAGCTGTTCCAGTCGTTGTTCTGGTTCCAGTCGTTATTTACAACGCCGTTCCACTGGTTGTTGTTCTGGTTATTCCAGTCCCAACCCTGATTCTGGTTGCCCCAGTTGTTCCAGTCAGTATTCTGCTGTCCCTGGTTATTCCAGTCAAATCCGCCGTTATTCTGGTTCCAGTTGTTATTGTTCCAGTCGTTATTCTGATTCCACTGGTTATTGTTATTCCAGTCGTTATTCTGATTCCACTGGTTATTGTTATTCCAGTCGTTATTCTGGTTCCACTGGTTATTGTTATTCCAGTCATTATTCTGGTTGTTCCAATCCCAGTTGTTATTGTTCCAGTCGTTGTTTACAACGCCGTTCCACTGGTTGTTGTTCTGGTTGTTCCAGTCCCAACCCTGATTCTGGTTGCCCCAGTTATTCCAGTCGTTGTTCTGATTCCACTGGTTGTTGTTCCAGTCGTTGTTCTGGTTCCACTGATTGTTATTGTTCCAATCATTGTTCTGGTTCCACTGATTGTTATTGTTCCAATCATTGTTCTGGTTCCAGTTATTATTGTTCCAGTCGAAACCGCCGTTGTTCTGTCCCCAGCTGTTCCAGTCGTTGTTCTGGTTCCAGTCGTTGTTTACAACGCCGTTCCACTGGTTGTTGTTCTGGTTGTTCCAGTCCCAGCCCTGGTTCTGGTTATTCCAGTCATTATTCTGCTGACCCTGGTTGCCCCAGTCCCAAGACTGATTATTCCAGTCGTTGTTCTGACCGAAGCTGCTCCAGTCATTGTTCTGGTTGTTCCAGTCAAAACCGCCGTTGTTCTGATTCCAGTCATTATTCTGACCCCAGCTGTTCCAGTCATTATTCTGCTGACCCTGGTTATTCCAGTCGAAACCGCCATTATTCTGTCCCCAGCTGCTCCAGTCGTTGTTCTGACCGAAGTTGCCCCAGTCATTGTTCTGGTTGCCCTGGTTCCAGTCGTTATTCTGCTGGTTAGTATTCTGGCTCCAGTCGTTGGTAGTCTGACCGCCGCCTGCGCCTTCTGTAACAGTAACGCTCTTTACATTAGCAGAACCGTTTGATCTGTAACCTTCAATATTGAGTGATACTTCGTAAAGTGTACCTGACATATCAAGTCCTGCCTTTTCCCAAGCCTCGAAGTGCTTTGATACGTCGATTGTACCCTTCATGTAGTTAGTCTGATTGTTAGCTGAACCACTTGTTGTTCTGATGCTCCAGTACTGTGGGAATGTTGCTGTACCATCGAGAGAAGGCTGATTGTAACGCATTGTCTTAGCAATTTCATATGTGTTGCCGTTAAGTGTAACGTTACCCTTTCTCTCTCCATCATTTCCGGGTGGTCTCCAGTCGCCCCAGCCTTCAACGATGTAGTATTCCATAAGAGGGTTTCTTGTCCAGCCGTATACACACATATAAGAGTTGCCTCTTGGTGTGTATTCTACATCATAAGTAAGAACGATGTTGCCGAAAGCCTTGTAGTTCTTCTTCTGGCTGTCGTAGTTCTTACCCATACGTGCAAGGAAGTTTTCAATGTTGCTCCAAGAACAAGTAAATGAACCTGCGCCCGGATTCATTGAAGCCTGACCCTGACCGTTCTGGTTCCACATTTCGTAGTCGTATCCGCCGATATTACCTCTTGTCTGCTGATCAGCAGCAGAAGCAACAGCAGGGATAGCAGCTGCGATCATCATTGTGGAAGCACCTGCGCCGATGATCTTTTTGAGTTTCTTAAAATTCACTTCGCTCACTCCTTCTGAGTCTTTTTTAGATTAAGTTATCCCTCAGAATAAAATCGAGCTCGTATGTCTATCTGTACATAATTATAGTATTTTGACTCGCTGTAATACAAGTCAAAAATTGCTGTTAAAATAATAACTGACCAATAATTGCTGTATTAAATTCCGATTTATTGCGGTTTTACGTTTGAACAGCGTACTTTTTTGCCTAAAACTCATTTAGCTTACAGATTGCGATTAATGCATATTTTTACCAAAAATGATTTAATATGGATATAAATGCGAGTGCTGACAAGATCTCGTTCGGTAAGCCGCAGGAGTGGGGGAGCAGTGCCGTGAACAAAAAAGAAGCACCGGACTAAAAAGTCAGGTGCTTCACCTCCATTATAAATCAGAAATTCAAAAACCTTTAGTATTGATCGGAAAAGAAAATGGTATTAGTTGGTGAGATTGATTAGCCAAGTTCGTGGATTATTTTTTCTACTCTTTTTAATGTCACAAGGCACTCGGCGATAAGCTTCTTTTCGTCCTCGTGCATTAATTTTTCTATTTCTTTCTGTCCCCGTACAGTTTTCTGCATTCCCCTTGCAGATGTTTTCTGCTTATCCCAATTGGTAAGTTCGGGTGTTGGTTGGTCGTATGGTCTGTGAATATTTCCAAACATTTCAATACACATTGTCATTTCTCCTTATTATGAAAATTATAAAAGTAGATTTTGTTTCGGGTCTGGTAGTAATTTGTATTTTCGATCAATATATGCGGTTTTGAATTTATAAATGCATATTCAGCGTTTTCGCTCAGGGTATTTTTTATAGAATTCTTCCTTGTCTGCGTACATATTAGTGTCCGCAGTCTGCAAGGCTTTTCTGATATTTCCCACAGTTTCGTAGCTCCAGCCTGCGGCGAAGCAAACTGTATCGGGTGCTGAAGTATCAGCTTTGAAACGTTCCACCTTCTTTGTGAATTTATCTTTGTCGGGTTCCAATGCAAGGACCATGAATTCATCGCCGCCTGCGCGATAAATCTCATATTCGGGAAAATGCTTCTGTAGGGTCAGTGCAGCATCTTTCAGCAGCAGATCGCCTGCGAAATGTCCGTCGTTGTCATTGACTTGTTTGAGACCGTTGAGGTCTGCAAATACAATGCCGACAGGCTCGTCTGAATTTGAACTGTCTGCAATGAAGCTGTCTATCCGGTTGTTCATGGCATTTCTGTTCTGAACACCTGTGAGAACGTCCTGAGAACTCAGTATTTCCAAGCGGCTGAAAAGCTGGTGGCTTGCCAGTTCTGAAGCGAGGAAATATGTGGTGAGCTCAAGAGTCTCTTTTATCTTCATAGCCTGATCCAGATTAAAATTTGAAGCCCAGATGAAACCGAGGATATCATTGCGATACCTGAGAGGGAAAAGAATGATATTGTCTATGCCCGATTGCTTTATAGAGCTGTACCATACAGGGTTTCTTTTTTGCAGATTTTCCCAGTCCTGCTTGTCTTTGACGAAAGCGCAGGTACTTCCTGCGATAGTTTCGTGCCATGTGTCCTCAACGGCAAAAAATTCGTCATCAACATATTTATCCAGCAAGGCAAGCTTGCTGTTTTCGCTGAGAGCCTCACAAAGTATTGAACACTTGCGCTGATTGAAATCAGTTGAGAGGATGCAGCAGTGTTCGGCGTTGCAGACTCTGCGTAAATCAGAGATTATATCATTTAAAGCAGCTGTGAAACTGTTCGCGCCGCGGAGCTTCATACATATTTGTAATACATTAGAAGCAATATCGGGAGCGATGTTTGTCATAAGCGAGTAATCGGGAACTTCCGAAAAGCTCTGCACATAAGCGCAGTAGCCGATATTCGGCTTGTCGGATTGCAGCGGTATAGCCGTCAGATGTATCCATATAGGCATACGCTCGGGACGGATATAGGTGTGCAGTGTTTCGCCGAGTATAGCACTTCGGTAGCAGAATTCCTCAAAATTCTTATCCTTGGGGATATATTTGTCGTAAGGCAGATCGGGAGCAAAATCAGTGTTGTGCATCGCATTCTCACCGATCTTTTCACGGTTATCCTCAGTTATCTTGAAGAATATCTTGTTACCCGTAACAAGTCTTATATTTCCGTAAGTCCCGTCTGGGAAAACCTCAACGGAAAAAACACTCGCCATTGCTTTTATATGCTCCGAGAATGAGTGAAAGCCTGAATTCAAAAATATCCCCCCTGAAGCTGCAACAGCTTATATAATATTATAAATGCATCAGCAGATTACGTCTAACCAATAATTGCTATCGGGAGTTAAAAATTGCTATTTTTTATGACCCTATAGTAAATTATATATAGCCACAAACAAATTGTATAAAAATATCTTATATGTGGTAATAATTTTGTTAGTTGTAATTATAACATAATAATATATATAAGTCAACCGTATGGCGGCGGCGAAAAAAGTGGGGTATTGAGAAAAAATATGGCTTTATTGCAACAATTTTTGAATAATTGTCAAAATTCACTAAAATGTCGCTTGCGATCATTGGCTTATGTGCAAAATGCTAATAGGCGTTTTTTACGAATTTTTTTCTTTCGGTTTGTGCATTGTGCGAAGTGTTTTTGAGCTTGTGACAAAGGTGTTCTTTGTGTGAAAACTATGTGAAAATGGAAACGCACGAAAAAAATAATACTTTGGGGAAATTTTTGTATAAACTGCGCGGTAGTTTCCGTGTCTGAAAACAGGAGATAAAGCATCGTCATAGTAAAATTCCTACGTTAAAAGATGAAAAAGCCATTATGTTTTGTTTTTTTTAAGTACTTTTTTACTTCTTGTAAAACAGCTTCTTTTGGTTAACTATTGTAAGTAGATACGTTGTTTCGGGCTTATTATAGCCGCTAATTTGGAAAGCTGTAATAGCAATTTTTGATTAGTTTGAACTATGAGGGCAAAAAACGACTTGTAATTTGTATTGTCGGGAATATATAATTATGACATAAAGAAAGCACCTACTCAGGGAAATTACTTAATTCTGAAATTACTTATTATTTTTGTAAAAAAACAAAGGAGTGATTAAGAATGAAGCTTACAAAACTCAAGAAGATCATTAGCGCAGGCGCATCTGCAATGATGATCGCAGCAAGTATCCCGGCTGTAGCTTCTGCTGCTGACCAGCAGACAAGAGGCAATATCGGCGGATACGACTACGAAATGTGGAACCAGAACGGTCAGGGCCAGGTTTCAATGAATCCGGGCGCAGGTTCTTTTACCTGCTCATGGAGCAATATTGAAAACTTCCTTGCACGTATGGGTAAGAATTACGACAGCCAGAAGAAGAACTACAAGGCTTTCGGAAATATCGTTCTTACATATGATGTTGAGTACACACCAAGAGGAAATTCTTATATGTGCGTTTACGGATGGACAAGAAATCCTCTTATGGAATACTACATCGTTGAAGGTTGGGGCGACTGGAGACCACCCGGAAATGATGGAGAGAGAAAGGGTAACGTTACACTTAACGGCAACACATATGAAATTGCCAAGACAATGCGTTACAATCAGCCTTCTCTCGATGGTACAGCAACATTCCCACAGTACTGGAGCATCAGAACAACAAGTGGTTCAGCTAACAACCAGACAAACTACATGAAGGGTACTATCGATGTATCAAAGCACTTCGAGGCTTGGGAAAAAGCAGGTCTTGATATGTCAGGTACACTTTACGAAGTATCACTCAATATCGAAGGTTACAGATCAAACGGACAGGCTAACGTAAAGAGCGTAACTGTTACAGAAGGTGCAGGCGGCGGTGGCGGCCAGCAGAGCAACGACTGGGGCGGACAGCAGCAGAGTAATGACTGGGGCGGTCAGCAGCAGAACAATGACTGGAACAACTGGGGACAGCAGAACCAGGGTTGGGATTGGAACAACCAGGGCCAGCAGCAGAACAACGACTGGAACAACTGGGGCCAGCAGAACCAGGGTTGGGACTGGAATAACCAGGGCCAGCAGCAGAACAACGACTGGAACAACTGGGGCCAGCAGAACCAGGGTTGGGACTGGAATAACCAGGGTCAGCAGCAGAATAACGACTGGAACAACTGGGGCCAGCAGAACCAGGGTTGGGACTGGAACAACCAGGGCCAGCAGCAGAATAATGACTGGAACAACTGGGGCCAGCAGAACCAGGGTTGGGACTGGAATAACCAGAACAACAACCAGTGGAACGGCGTTGTAAACAACGACTGGAACAACAATAACCAGTGGAACCAGAATCAGGGTTGGGACTGGAACAACCAGAACAACAACCAGTGGAATCAGAACCAGAATCAGGGCTGGGACTGGAACAACCAGAACAACAATCAGTGGAACCAGAATCAGGGCTGGGACTGGAACAACCAGGGTCAGCAGAATCAGGGTTGGGACTGGAATAATCAGAACAACAACCAGTGGAACGGCGTTGTAAACAACGACTGGAACAACAATAACCAGTGGAACCAGAACCAGGGTTGGGACTGGAATAACCAGAACAACAACCAGTGGAACCAGAACAATGACTGGAACAACAATAACCAGTGGAACCAGAATCAGGGCTGGGACTGGAATAACCAGGGTCAGCAGAATAATGACTGGAATAACTGGGGCCAGCAGAACAACGACTGGAACAACTGGGGCAACCAGAATCAGGGTTGGGACTGGAATAACCAGAACAACAACCAGTGGAACGGCGTAACAAACAACGATTGGAACCAGAATAATGACTGGAACAACTGGGGCGGTCAGCAGAACAATGACTGGAACCAGGGACAGCAGAATAACGGCGGTCAGCCTCAGGGCGGCGGCGTTCAGGCTGGCAAGAAGCTCTGCGCTATCTCATTCGATGACGGTGCATCAGCTACAAGCAAGTCAGATCCTGGTTACAGAATCATTGACGCTCTTATCAAGAACAACATGACAGCTACATTCTTCATCGTAAGTGACTGGATCAAGACAAACGATCAGGTTAAGTACGAGTACCAGAACGGTATGGAAGTAGCTAACCATACAAAGTCACATCAGTCACTGGGTTCACTGGGCTCACAGCAGATCAGAAGCGAGTGGGAGCAGTGCAACAGCAAGCTCAAGAGCATCATCGGTGCTGAGCCTTCACACCTCATGAGACTTCCATATCTCGATGGCGGCGGACAGGTTAAGTCAGCTCTCTACGATGTACCGCTTATCAGCTGTGCTATCGACACTCAGGACTGGAACGGTGCTTCAAAGGATCAGATCGTAAACACAATCAAGCAGGCTGCTCAGAACGGCTCACTTGAAGGTGCTATCGTACTCTGCCACGAGAACTATGCTGCAACAGCTGCAGCTATGGAAGAAGTACTCCCATGGCTCGCTCAGAATGGTTACCAGAACGTAAGCATTTCTGAAATGGCAGCTGCAAAGGGCAAGACTCTTGCAGGCGGACAGATCCACACACGTGTTTAATTGAATACGTGAGTGTTTAAAGTCAGTATGTGCCGATCGCAGAATCGGTGGTCGGCACATCTTAATTAAGATTTCTCCAATTTTAATATCCCCTGAAAGGCAGTCGTTTTACGGCTGTCTTTTCTTATGCACTGAAAAATCAGTTTTATATAGTATATTTAAATAGGAAGGGAGTACAGCCATTAGCCGTTAGCCATTAGGCATTAGCCGAAAGTGTTCGCTTACGCTCACATTATTAAAATTATTCGCCGAAGGCGACACATTGGCTAATAATTAACGCCTAAAGGCTAAGGGCTGAGCTTTATGATAAGTGAGAATGAAATAATACTTCCCTGATTTGATCATTATAAAAATGCTTTTTCCGTCGTCAGAAACAAGTCGGCGGAGAAATTTTTTTTGTAATTTTTTGTGCTGCGGATATAACGTATCACGGCGGTTTTGACAGTTTTTAGGTAAATAAGGTGAAAAAATTATTTGAAATTTTTGTCCGATTGAGTTAAATGGTTACGATTATTATTTATAGAAGCGATCGCCCAATAAAATAGAAGGGAGGAATGCAGGTGACTGACAAGGAACTCAGAGCAAGGATGAAGAAGTCCCCTGCGGAGGCAAGAAGAGCACTTTTTGATGAGTATTGCAATTATGTCTACGCTATTGTTATCAATAAACTTAGAAATTGCTGTAGCCGCGAAGATGTAGAGGAATGCGTAAGTGATGTCTTTCTTGATTTCTTCAAAGGATTTGACAATTTAGGAAAACACAATGAAGAGCTTAAAGGTTTTATAGGTGTCATAGCAAAACGCCGCGCGATAGATATGTACAGGCGTATGTGCAAAGGCATGGGCAGAACGGTTTCAATAGATGATGATGATCTTGAAGAGATAGCATCGTCTGAAAATGTTGAACACGAGGCAGAAAAGACCGAGAGAAATGAATTGCTGCTTGAAAAAGTACATGAACTCGGCGAGCCTGATTCAACAATAATCATTCAGCAGTATTACTATAACCGAACGACTCTTGAGATTGGAAAGGCTATTTCAATGACTGCTGCCGCGGTTCAGAAAAGAAGTATAAGGGCGCGGAAAAGGCTTAGATCAATGCTGACTGAGATCGGTGTCAGTATATAGGAGGATAAAATGTCAGAGAAAACCGATTTTTTTGATAAAATTATTGATGAGAAAACAGTTGAGAAGATATCAGAGGACTATCCCGTACTTTCAGAGGAAGAAAAGGATAGGATATTCTCACTTGTTGAAAGAAAACTGAATATAGATAAAGTTGAAAACAGTGACCACAGTGAAGAGGTAAGCGGAGTTGAAGAATACGTCAGACCTCGTTGGATGAATATTATCAGTATTGCTGCGTCGGCAGCCGTAGTATTCGGCGGCATAGGCAGCAGCGTGTGCCTCATGCGTAATATGAAACCAAGCATTTCCGATACTCCCTCACCGGAAGTAGTAGATGAGGCTGAAACTTCTCCAACTGATACACCTTTCGTGTCAGTTCAGACAAGCATAGCGGCTGAAATGAAAAATGATCCCGTACAAAAGACCACGAAAGCCGTAGAAGACCAGCTTGCTGTAAAAGCTGTAAAAACAAAGGATAACAAGCAAAGCTCAAATGCTGTGGTCGCTGTTTCATTAGATAATAATGGATCGGCAGCATCAGAACAGCTTAACTATATCGTAACTGATGCAGACACACCTGAGGTAGAAAACAATGAGCCTCAGATCATCGTTCAGGCAGACGTGCCTGTAACGACTACCGTAGTGACTACGGAATATGAAATTATACAGACAACGGCTGTTCAGATCAAAGATGAGAACGAAAAGCTGGTCGAGGTAGCAGAGTGTATTATTGCGGATTATGACAACGTAAAGGATATCATAGATGCAGATCTTCCTGTTATTGAGGGCAGTACTATAAGTGTTACTCACAGAATGGTAACTCCGTCAGGAGATGGAGTTTATAACAGGCTTATTGAATACGGACAGGTTGACCCTGATGTGTATTCAGATATGCAGACATTGAAGGAACATTTTTACTCTGTTATGTGCAGCTCGATGACCGAAATATTCGGGCCTGAGTTCTCATCAGAATCATCTTACGAAGATATCGTAGTTGATCACGCATATTCGTACATCACATATGACGGAAAGCTTTACAGGCTTATGGAAAATGAAAAGCATGAGCTTGAACCGCTGCCGTACGAAAAGGCAGTTGTCTACAATGTAAGCGAAAATGCGTTTACAGCAAAAAAAAATTATATTGATCTTACTGACGGCAGTACCGTTACGGTACACTTTGGTGTAGTAAGAGATTATAAAGCCAACAAGTGGTCTTTATTAAGAGTCACATCAGACTGAAATGATAAAAAGGATAAATATGACAGGCAAAATTTAATTGCATTACAGAAAGGAAAAAATATGATTAAGAAGATCTCTGCTTTCGCAGCAGCACTCACACTCACAACTTCATCAGCAGGTGTTCTCCCATACGCCGGCGAAGCTAACATACTCAATGTTTCAGCAGCAGAAGAGACAAGCAGCCTTCCTGAAAAGGTAGACCTCAGTGAAACAGGATTCTTTCCATCTGAGGTCATAGATCAGGGAAAGGTAAATTCATGCGCAGCTTGTGCTTCAACATATTATCAGTTTACATATGAAGCAAGAAAAGCTTATTATGATAAGTATGGAGTAAATTACAGCAATCTTGTTTATTCACCAACATCGACTTATTCTCAGGCAAATGGCGGCTATGACGGCGGTTCAACATATAGTGATCTTTATGATGTCCTCAAGTACAGAGGTGCCGTAACTATGGATCAGCTCAATTATGATTCATATTTAGGAATAGAATTTGAGGATAAAGAAGTGCCTGTTAATACAGAGGTAAAGCCAAAGGACGCATATTACATATTCGGCTGGGTTTACGATGAAAATCTTAACGACATTGAGAAGAATCTTTTTGAAAAGCTGAATGATAAGTATTACAGACGCAAGGGTGAATATATCACTGCTGATGAATATAATAATCTTAACGAAAACGAGAAAGAAAACTATCTTCCTATTATAAACGATGATAATTATTATTATCGTTTCGAGAGAACATTTACAAATATCCCGAACAATGAGCAGGACCTTCTTGACGCACTTAAAATAAGATTAGATAATTACAAGACTAAGAGATTAGGTACTGATCTTAATGAAGATGAGTTTATAAACTATATCAAGGAAAAGCTCAATGAAGGAAAGGTAGTAGCAGCTACAGCTCATTATGGTTACAATTTCAAATGTGAAAAGGAAATAGACGGAAAAAAATATGATATAGTATATCAGAATGCCGTTAATGAAAAGTCAGGCTATCATGCATTGACAATAGCAGGTTATGACGATAATTTTGAGTTTGATATAAATGGAAACGGCGAGATAGAAGAAAACGAAAAAGGCGCTTTCAAGGTCTACAACTCATATGGCAAATCCTGGGGAGGAAATGGTGTTTGCTGGCTGATGTATGATTCAGTATATAAGACAAGCAGAGTTGAGAATTGTCCTGATGCAAACAGTATTCATTCATATGACGATTTTGATACTATAAATGTAAGAGAAAGCTCTCTCTACGATGTTTTTACAATTGATGTTTCTGTAAAGGATGTAAAGCTTGTATCAGAAGTTGTATTTGATACAGATAACTACTTTGGCGTATCTGTATACAATTCCTGCGGTAATCACTATATTCCTTCCATAAAAGATATGAGCACAAAGAAGGCTTTAAGCTACAGCGGTCCTGTCTTAACAGATATAACAGATCTTTGCAGCGATTCCCGCGGTGACAGAGGAAACGGCAGAGCATTCAGAATTTCTTTAAGAAATAATAACAACTCAATGTTAAACATTAAGTCTATCTGCATTAAGGACGATAAGGGAACAGTTGTTGCATCAAAGGATCTCAATGACCAAAAGTGTTCATCATACTTTGAAGATTATCTTTCTATCAGTCTCCCAAGAGGCGATATGAACTATGACGGTGCATACGACAGTGATGATTACGCAGTCGTAAAGGCATACTTTGCTGATCCTAAGAACAGCGATCTTTCACAGTTCAAGCTTGAGCTTCTTGACGCTAATGATGACGGTGTACGTGATGAAAACGACCTTGCTATCCTTAGCGAAAATATGGCTGACTAAGCATTAAAACAAAGTATAGTCCTTCAAATAAACAAACTCACTTTCGGAGCAGCCTTTCTGTGATCTCCAACGCTCCGATTGAGTATATATATCCTGCTTTCATGCTGTAAATGCGGAATGAAAGCAGAAAAAGCCCCGACATTCCTGAGTCGGGGCTTTTTGTATATATAGCTGTGCCGCTTCTGAAAAGGGACTTGATTTATATGTGCTTTTGTGCATTATATACAATATATATGTTTTTTATATTAGGACATTTCGTTTAGCAATACCACTTATTTTGGTTGACACATGGGAAGCAATGTGGTATAATAATACTGTCGATACGGGCAATAAATAAAATTGTCTTTATAATAACGTTTATACTATTCGGCAGCGGATTTTTACAGCTGCAATACGCTTCTTCCTCTCAAAGAAGCAGATACAATAGTAAACTCCATACAAACATATACCATTATCAGACGATGCCGCACTTTTAAGTGCGGTATTGTCGTATACAGAGCTTTTACGTCCGAACTTATGTCACGGACGTTTTTTATTGTATTAATCCTTATCATTTTATTAAATCTTTATTAACCCGTTGACTTTGGCATTGCTCATATGCTACAATTTTATTAAAGGGGGGCGGTAATATGAAAAAATCTGACAGACCAATGGATATAATACCCGAAAAGATACATAAACGGCTTCATCTTATATATTTTACGCTGAAAGCATTGATAGCGGCTTTGATATTTTTGATACTCTATATTGAATTGTTTACTAAGATTATGGGACTTCCCGACAGAGGAACAGATGAGTCGCCGTTTCTTTTCCACCAGTACTGCGGTACGTTCTTCGTTGAGTTCGACCGTGCCAATTCTTTTGCTTCCGATGCGGACTATTCTGCATATTTAGAGAATTTCAACGCACCTGATGAACAAACAGCGGCGGAGACTGTCCTGAGCTATCTTGGCATGATACCGAGTTTAGCTCTTGTTGCTGCTATGATACTTGCTCTGCGCAGCGGCGACAAGAAGCGCATCTTCTGCGGCAGGGCATGGCGTTACTTCCTTTTTGGCGGAGCTTTGTATGCAGTCGGCAATTTTTATGCGTATATAAAAAGCAATTTTTTCGATAAGACCTCGGTTTTTGACGGAATGACAAGCGTATTCACAGAGCGGCGGCAGTACTGCCAGATATACGATATACTTGGTATACCGTTCATTATGATATGCGGAGCATTTGTGCTGTTGATGTATGAAAAGCAGCTTAATAACCAAAACTCCGCAAAAGTATCCAATACACTGAAAACGCTTTCAGCCGCAATTATTGCAGTTACGGCAGGCTTCATAGCATGGAGACTTGGTGTGCGCACCTATGAGCTTATCCGTGTTATGTCGGGAGATAAATACAGTGTATGGCTGCCGTTCACGGTAATGGATACTCCGTTAAGATATATGTGCAGGCTGCCCTTTGAGGCCGCAGTTTCGGCACAGGCTTATAAAAACGTGATACTGTTCAGATACCTGCGCGACCTGCCCGTTTTTGCACTTACAGGTGGGGCAGTATGGGCGTTTGTGCGTGTACTGCTGAATACAGCAAAAGGCGAGTTCAATACAAAGCGTAACAGAAAGCACCTGCGAAATTCCATGCTTATGCTGACAGCGGCATCGCTGATACTGAATATAGCTGGCTGGTTCGAGACAGACCTTTTCAACAGGAGCTTTACAGGCATATTTGGAAACACGACTTATACTATCGCATTACGCGCCATGACAGAGCCACTGCTTTATGTGGCAGTAATTTGGTTCTTCGGAACATACCTGCAGGCTATTCCCGAAAATGAAACGCTGAAACAATGCTTTTCATAATAGGGCAAAAAAGCGGGAAAAAACAATGAAAAACCATTGAATATCGGAAAAATGATCCCTAACTTTGTATAGGTGCATAAATGGGAATGCTTGTTTTTGTGAATATCTAATAATAAAAAGGACTGTCTGACGGCAGTCCTTTTCGTTTTTTTACTGAAAAATAAGGGCTATTTGCTACAGTTTTTTTCAACCGCGGACAGGAATATATATAAACCTACAAAATTTTCAGCCTCGTTTGAAATCTCTTGAAAACCGCTATTTTTAGTAGTATAATAGTAAACGTTGCGTGTCTTTAATAGAGATTTTTTGAGAAAGAGGTTAGAAAAATGGCTGAAAAAGCATTGAAACCAACAGAAGAAAAGTTAAAACCGAAACTTTTCTCGGTAATGAAAACCTATTCAAAGGAACAGTTCATCAAGGACATAATCGCAGGTATAATCGTTGCTATCATAGCTCTTCCGCTTTCCATAGCACTTGCACTTGCTTCGGGCGTAGGTCCTGAGCAGGGACTTTATACCGCTATTATAGCAGGCTTTATCGTTTCATTCTTAGGCGGAAGCCGTGTACAGATAGCAGGTCCTACAGCGGCATTTGCTACCACAGTTGCAGGCATAGTCGCTACTCAGGGTATGGACGGTCTGGCAATATCAGCTATAATGGCAGGTATAATACTTATAATCATGGGCTTCTGCCGTTTCGGAGCACTTATCAAATACATCCCCGGTACTATAACTACGGGTTTCACATTCGGTATCGCCGTTACTATCCTCATAGGACAGATAAAGGATTTCCTCGGACTTACATTTGATAAGGACATTATGCAGGACAAGCTCGGCATTTCTTCTCCTATCGAGACAGTTGACAAGGTAAAGGCTATTTTCCTGTTTATGGATTCTATCAACTGGCAGGCATTTGCTATAGGCGCAGTTTCACTTGTAATACTTATCCTCTGGCCAAAGAAGCTTGAAAAGATACCTGCTTCGCTTATTGCCGTTATCGTATGCTCAGCTATCGTAAAGTTCAGCGGCGTTAAGGTAAATACAATAGGCGACCTTTATCATATATCAAATTCACTTCCTAAGTTCACAATGCCTGAGGTAACATTTGCGAAGGTAAGAGAGCTTATTCCTAATGCATTCACTATCGCAGTCCTTGCAGCAGTTGAGTCACTTCTCTCCTGCGTTGTTGCAGACGGTATGGTAGGTTCAAAGCACCGCTCAAATATGGAGCTTATCGCTCAGGGTACAGCAAATATCGGTTCTGCACTCTTCGGCGGTATCCCTGCTACAGGTGCTATCGCACGTACAGCTGCCAACGTAAAGAATGGCGGACGTACACCTATTTCAGGTATGGTACATTCCGTAGTTCTCGTTGTTATACTGGTAGTCCTCATGCCCTATGCATCACTTATCCCTATGCCGACTATAGCTGCTATACTCTTCATCGTAGCTTATAATATGTGCGGCTGGAGAAATATCAGAAACACAGTAAAGACAGCTCCAAAGAGCGATATTGCTGTACTTTTCGTAACACTGATACTCACAGTAGTATTTGACCTTGTAGTTGCTATCGGTGTGGGCATGGTAATGGCTGCACTTCTCTTCATGAAGCGTATGGCAGATGTTACAGAGGCTCATGCCTGGGTAGATGTGGATGATGAGGACACCGATCCCGATAATATCCTCCTCAAGAAGATACCTCAGAACACAAGAGTATTCGAGATAAATGGACCTATGTTCTTTGCTGCTACAGATAAGTACAAGTACGTACTCAGCGATAAGGAGATAGACGTACTCTGTGTCAGAATGAGAAACGTACCTGCAATTGACGCTACGGGCGTTGAAGCTCTTATGCGTATCGTAAAACGCTGTCAGAGGCACAACGTAAAGGTGGTATTCTCACACGTAAACGAGCAGCCTATGAAGGTAATGACAAAGGCTGGATTTATCGAGCAGGTAGGCAAGGAGAACTTCTGCGACCATATCGACACAGCACTTATCAGAGCTGAAGAGATCGAAAAGGAAATAGCTGCCAAGAGAGCATAAAATAATGTGAAAAGGGAACAGGAGTTCCCTTTTCTGTATTTTT
The DNA here is from genome assembly GCF_016283395.1 of Ruminococcus sp. The sequence continues at coordinate 7,693 of NZ_JAEEMU010000035.1, read as the reverse complement.
TACACTTAATCTGCAAAAAATGAGTTGTATTTAGCACAATTACATGGTATTATACTATCAGAGAACAGGTTCGTCAAGATCGGTTCTCTATAGAGAGCACTTGATGCTTTCTCTGAAGCCTGCGAGGGCTTAAATAAATCATCCTCATTGAACCGATGCCGAAGTTTCAGTGTTCTTCGGTGTCGGGTTTTTTTTGCCTTGACATAAGTAAGATGCCGTGATATAATTAGTGCGTCCTCAATAACCGCCGAAAGGCGGTTATTGCCCTGAACTAAGTTCAGGAGCGCAAATTCTTTATTATTGAGGAATTTGCGGGACGCACTGATTCAATTGCAGAAAAAGCGGTTGAATAATGACATAAGGAGAGATGGTATGAAAAAAACAGTTGCAAAGAAGAAAAAATGGCCTAAGGTATTGCTGGTGATACTCATTATTATCGGCGGACTTGTCGGCTTTACCTGCTACAATGCCTCAAAGAACATGAAGGTAATGAACAAGACTCTTGATGCAGGCATGGAAACTATATCTAAGTACGCAAAGCTCACACCTGTTGACGCAGGGGAGTACAAGCAGATAAAAATGTACGGTCTCCTAAAATTTGACGTAGACCAGTACGATGTAGAGGATATAGGCAATCTTTCCGTAATGAAGGTGAATATGGGATTTATGCAGATGGTCTCATACATCATCACACCCTATAAAAAGAATATGCCCATGCTTTCAATGGACTTCATGTATATATTCGGCAAGCGCAAGGCCTATGCGGAGTTCTACGACCTTGTAAGCGATACTGCCGATTCTGAATACGTAAAGGTGCTTGACTCAATAAAGAAGTTCGACAGCAGCTACAGTGACTTTAAGGACATAGAGACTGATCCTGCATGGTATGACGAATATCTGACGGTAGTGCTCCATAAGGAAGCAAAACGTGATGACGATGAGAGAGTTGTGCAGATGTTCTGCGATGCTATAAGCTGCTACATGGAAGCTGCAAAGGAACTCAAACCGCTTTCTGAGGCTGAAAGACTGAATAAACTGGCTATCACCCAGAAATACTGCGATACACTCGTGGAAAAGGGCGGAGTCTCCACAGATGTGTTCAAAAAGCAGCTCGGCAGGGAAAAGACAAAGGATTTCTTTGACAAGGTATTATTCGGCACAGAGCAGTACAGATAAAGAAAAGTCCCCGTATCTGCGGTACACATAAAGAAGCTTTTATAACTATTATTGAGGGAGACCCTTTTGAAAAAGGGTCCCTCTGACGGAGGCGTGCCCCTTTGTCACTGCGTGACATCTCCCCGCACTGCGGGGAGTCACCCTCAAACTCCCTCACTAAAACTTCTGTTTTTATTTTTTCCCAGATAGGGCGCGACCTGTATACTTGCAGGTCTTTTTTATTTCTCGTACGCGCCCTATCTGGGAAAAAATCAGATAAAAGTCTTTGGAAAGGGGTTCGGGGAAGAAACTTTCCTCAGAAAGGTTTTCCCCGAGTAATAACTATAAACTTTTTTATGCGTATCACGGTTACGTGGACTTTTTTGACAGCATATTTTATTCGGCGTTTATAAAAAATCAGGTACTGAACCATTTGTCGGATAACTCAATGAGCTTTTCGTCCTCTTTCATGGCATCGAGCTGATTTTGCACCTCGTCATGGAGCGTCAGGTCTTCCGCTCTGAAACCGACAACGTAATTGACAGTTCCGATGGGGGCGTCAAGGCTGGTGAATTTCTTGCTGAGCTGTGACATAAAATAATGTGCAGCAGCCAGATCAAGGCAAACAGCGTCTGATGAACCTGCTTCCATTTCGTCGATAGCGGTGTTGTCATCGTAAACAGCCTCTGTGATATCATTGAATATGTCGGAAGCTTCGAGTATCTCCTGTGCGGCAGAGCCTTTCTGGACACCGACAGTCTTTCCGCTAAGGTCGTCCATTGTTTTTATATCACTGTCGGTTGGAACTATGATAACAATATCTGTCATCGAGTAAGAGTAAGAAAGGTTCAGATCAGCAGCCATTTCGGAATCGGCTGACAGACCGTTCCATATACAGTCTATTCTGCCTGCATTGAGTTCCTCTGCAAGTTTGTCATGGCTGACGGGCTGCTTAACAAGCTCAATGCCCATTCTGTCACAGACTTCCTGCACAATGTCGATATCGAAACCGATTATCTCGCCGTTCTCATCAGTAAAGCTCATAGGCTCCAAGCCTGTATCAAATCCGATAACGAGTTTTTTGTTATCGTATACATTCTGGAGCGACTGGTCAAGCTTTGAGGAAGTATCGGGATTGGCTTCTTCCTCAGCTGAGTACTTTGTGTACGGAGGGACAGTTTCTTTTGTGGAAGAGTCTGAACTGTTTGTACTGCTGCATCCTGTCATAGCAGATATCATTGAAACAGCAGAAAGTCCTGCAAGAATACTTCTGAAAAAGTTTTTATTCATAAAAGAGCCTCTCTTTCGGTATTTACATAGATGATACATCTATAATAGCATATTTATGCAAAGGTGTAAAGCGGCAGGCAGCGTTTTGGTACTTCATATAAATAATCCTGTGCATATGGCAGTAATTTGGCGATTATTGGAAAAAAGCATTTATGGACGGCGATATATGGCGGCTTGCCCTTTACAAGCCGTCCATAATATGGTATAATGTTCAATGTTGTGCGGCAAATCAAAATTTTGCGGAGCAAAATTTTGATAGTGGCTAGTTGTTAGTGCTTAGTGATTAGTTCAACAGTATGAGTAACATAAAAACTAATCACTATCATAAGTGCTGTAAGCGATGTACAATTAAGAGTTTTGTTGATCGTAAGCAAGTTTACGAGCGGCAACGTGGCAAGGGTGCAGCGTCACGCTGCGAAGGGAGAAAATATGATAACAGTAAGCAATGTGAGCGTGCAGTTCGGCGGCTCAACACTTTTCAAAAATGTAAATCTTAAATTCACTAACGGTAACTGTTATGGTGTTATCGGTGCAAACGGAGCAGGTAAGTCCACGTTTCTCCGTGTGCTCTGCGGTGAACTCGAACCTGCTTCGGGCGAAGTAGTTATGCCCAAGGAGGAGCGTCTGAGCGTTCTCAAGCAGGATCACTTCGCATACGATGAGTATACAGTCCTTGATACAGTTATAATGGGAAATGCCCGCCTTTATGAGATAATGCAGGAGAAGGACGCTCTTTACGCAAAGGAGGACTTTACTGAAGAGGACGGCGTAAAGGCATCAGAGCTTGAAGGCGAATTTGCCGAGCTCAACGGCTGGGAGGCAGAGTCTGACGCTTCAAAGCTCATACAGGGACTCGGACTTTCCGAGGATATCCTTTATACACAGATGTCCATGCTCTCAGGTAATGAAAAGGTAAAGGTACTGCTTGCACAGGCTCTTTTCGGAAATCCCGATATCATACTCCTTGACGAGCCTACCAACCACCTTGATATAGACGCAGTACGCTGGCTCGAAGAATTCCTTTCCGAGTACTTCGGTACAGTTATCGTAGTATCTCACGACAGACACTTCCTCAATAATGTCTGCACACATATCGTTGATATCGACTATAACAAGATAAAGATGTATGTAGGTAACTACGAATTCTGGTACGAGTCCAGCCAGCTCATACAGCGTATGATAAAGCAGCAGAACAAGAAGAACGAAGAAAAGATAAAGGAACTGAAAGACTTTATCGCACGTTTCTCTGCAAATAAATCAAAGTCCAATCAGGCTACATCACGCCGTAAGCTCATTGAGAAGCTGACAGTTGAGGAGCTCCCTGCATCGAGCAGAAGATATCCGTTCATCGGCTTTGATATGGACAGAGAGCTTGGCAAGGACATTTTGCAGGTGGACGGCATCTCAAAGACCGTTGACGGTGTAAAGCTCCTTGACAACGTAAGCTTCACACTTGGCAGAACAGACAAGGTAGCATTCGTAGGTGAAAGCGAGCAGGCTATCACTATGCTGTTCAAGATACTCATGGAAGAGGAGCAGCCTGACAGCGGAAGCTTCAAATGGGGAGTATCCGTTACTACTTCATATATGCCTGTTGACAACTCAGAGTACTTCAACGGCTGCGAGCTTTCAATACTCGACTGGATAAGACAGTATTCCGTAAAGGACGAAACAGAGACATATCTCCGCGGATTCCTCGGACGTATGCTGTTCTCGGGTGATGATGTATATAAGCCTGTAAATGTACTTTCGGGAGGCGAAAAGGTGAGATGTATGTTCTCACGTATGATGCTTTTCGGCTCGAACGTACTTCTTCTCGACCGTCCTACAAACCACCTCGACCTTGAAAGTATCACAGCTGTAAACAACAGCCTTATCAACTTCAAGGGCGTTGTACTTCTCGCGTCTCACGACCATGAGATAATGCAGACTACTGCAAACCGTATAATCGAGATACTTCCCGAGGGCTGCCTTGACAGACAGGGCACATATGAGGAATTCATCGACTTCAAGAAAGCAAACGGAATGTTATGATAATAATAAAAAAGTCCTAAAGCACGGGGGGATTGTGCTTTAGGACTTTTTTCATTCTTCTGATTCTTCCCTTGGAAGAAGATTCTGACTGCATTTTTCACGCCAGTCGCTATAGAAGCTTTGTCTGTGAACAAAGTCTATGGCCTGTGAAGCCTTTTCGTCCTGTATCATACTTTCGTATGACTGAGTATACTCATAGGCACGGCAGATATTGCTGCCTATGACAAAGTCGATAAAGCTGTATGAAGTCTCGATGACATCGGGTGCAGCAGCTGTTTCGGGAGTCGTATAGACGCTGCTTGCGCTGTAGGGATCAATGCTGCTGATGATAGAGCTGATATTGTCAACCTTGGTATCATCGAGAGCAGCAAGCTCACGGATATCATCGAATGGCATGAAATCGTCTTCTTTTGTTTCCGTAAGAACAGAGCTTAACCACAGATCGTCCAGAAGCTGATAGCTTGACGAATAATCGGTTTCACTTGTCCATAATCGGTTGAATCTATCAATAGTGCCTTCTTCGTTCATGTAGAAACCGCACCATACTCTGCCGTCTGACTGGATAAAAAGGTCGGATTTGATATCTGAATTGATATTGTATAGTTTTTCGCGGTATATTATCGTGGTTTCCGCGAGTTTTTTAGGAGCAGATGAAGTGTTTGAAGCTACGGTTTTAGTGACGCTTGGCTGAGACTGCGATCCTGCTGACTCTTCTTCCGCTGAGCGCGAGACGCAGCCTATTAGCATTATGGCAGACAAGGCGGCTGTAACCAGTCGTTTCATGTTTAGCCTCCTAAATTCGGGAGAAAACTTCTCCTATTCTTTCGCAGATAAGAAGATCTGCGTTTTTGTCCATTTGGGTAGGTGCCATGTTGATAATAACTAAGTTGTTGCCTTTGAAATAGCGTATAAGACCTGCTGCGGGATATACGTTAAGTGAAGTGCCGCCAATGATAAGTGTATCAGCGTTTGCTATAGCCTGTACAGCACCGCTGACTGTATCATCGTTGAGAGCCTCTTCGTAAAGAACTACATCGGGTTTTACTATGCCGCCGCATTCGCATTTGGGTATGCCCTCAGAGTTTGCGATGAATTCAACATCGTGAAATTTACCGCATTTTGTACAGTAGTTCCTGAGTACGCTTCCGTGGAGCTCATAGACCTTTTTGCTTCCTGCTGCCTGATGAAGTCCGTCGATGTTCTGTGTAACAACGGCTGTAAGTTTGCCCTCAGCTTCGAGCTGTGCAAGCTTCAGATGAGCTGCATTGGGCTTTGCATCGAGGCAGAGCATTTTAGCTCTGTAGAAGCGGTAGAATTCCTCAGTCTTTTCCATAAAGAAAGTATGACTGAGTATCATTTCCGGCGGATATTTCCACTGCTGATTGTAAAGACCGTCAACGCTTCTGAAATCGGGTATGCCGCTTTCGGTAGATACTCCCGCACCGCCGAAGAATACTATTCTCTGGGAGTTGTTTACGATATCAGCAAGTTTTTCAATATTGTCCATAGCTCAATCTCCCATGACCTTGACGAAGAACTTTCTTGTCCTCGGTCCGTCAAATTCGCAGAAATAAATATCCTGCCATGTGCCGAGAAGGAGCTTTCCGCCGCTGATGATAATAGTTTCGCTTGCTCCGACAGCTGATGATTTAAGGTGAGCATCGGAGTTGCCTTCCGCGTGTTTGAAAATAGATAAGTCAGGGAACACCTTATCTATACCGTGTATAAAATCCGTCTGAACGTCGGGATCGGCATTTTCGTTAATGGTTATCGCTGCGGTAGTGTGTGGACAATAAACTATACATATCCCTTCGAGTACACCGCTCTCCTTGACAGATTCACTTACTTCGCGAGTGATATCAACAAGCCCCTCAGCGGGAGTGCTCAGTTTGAAATTAAATAACATATTATCAAAAAACTCCTTTCATATAGGTCGTTTTTATCAGGACTCGGCATCTCGTACAGGGAGAACAAGATGATATATGTCCTTTAGAATTGGTGTAGCTGAGTTGCGCGAGCTGACAGTTTCAGTAGCATATGCGGCGAAAAACATACAGCTTTTTAGCTCAGTTCCCAACTATTTACTTGTCTGTGATATATAGAATTTGCAGAAGTAATTCAGCGGACAGATATCGCATTTAGGTTTGCGTGCGTTGCAGATATCCCTGCCGAATTCAACAGTTCTGTGGCAGAAGTCCGATGATACATCGGGAGGAATGAGCTTTACAAGGTCCTTTTCCACCTTTGCAGGCTCTTTGTTCTTTGTAAGACCAAGTCTGCCTGTAATGCGTATGCAGTGGGTATCGGTGACCATTGCAGGCTTGCCGAAAACATCACCCAGCATAAGATTTGCAGTCTTTCTGCCTATGCCCGAAAGGGTGAGGAGCTCCTCCATAGTGTCGGGGACTTCGCCGCCGAAATCGTTTATGAGCTGATTAGCCATTTCCTTTAAGCTTTTTGCTTTGTTATGGTAAAAGCCGCAGGGTTTAACGTCCTGTTCAAGCTCGGTTATATCGGCATTTGCAGAGGCTGCGAGAGTGGGATATTTTTTGAAAAGGGTCTTTGTGACCACATTTACCCTTGCGTCTGTGCACTGAGCCGCAAGTCGTGCGGCAAACATAAGCTCATAGGGCTTGTCATAGGTGAGAGTGCATGAAGCGTCGGGGTAGAGCTTTTCAAGCTCTTTTATTGCAAGCTCGGCTATTTCCTTTTTGGTCATTGAGAGGACTCCTTTAGTTTTTTCTGCTTTTCAAGTATCCCGTCATAGACCTTATACATCTTCTGCACCGTGTTTTCAAGGAAGTAGTAGTGCTTGATGTAGAATGCGAGAAGAACAAGTATCATAGTTACCAGAATTATGACAGGTATATTAGGCTTGAAAAGTATAACGGCAATGAAAACTGTCAGCACAAGTGCAAAAAGCATTGTCACAAGGAAGTGAACTATCCTTTCGTGCTGCATGAAAGCTATCTTGTCTTTGTGCTCAGCCATTATCTCATCAAGCTCGGCAGCCGAAGAGCATTTTTCAAGGCGCTGCTGAACGTATTTCATGTAATTTGTAAGGTATTCGGTCATTTTCTCACACTCCCATGAACAAAGTTAACGAAACTCTAATAAAATTATACACCTTTTTAGCCAAAATGTCAACACAAAAGCTTCAAACGGAAAGAGATAAATAATGCTATTAACTAATGATAATTTAAGTTAAATTAAG
>NZ_JAEEMU010000009.1 GCF_016283395.1 Ruminococcus sp. | reverse complement strand
GCTGATGCAGGTATAGCAATAAGCACAGGTGCTGCAATTGCCCGTGAAATAGCGGATATAACCATATCTGCCGACGATCTGTACGCACTTGTGGAACTGAAACGAATGAGCAATGCTCTGATGAAGCGTATCGGCTGGAATTACCGAACGATAATAGGATTTAACGGCGGTCTTATCGGACTTGGTGTTCTGGGAGTCCTGCCGCCTGCGACATCTGCGCTGCTGCATAATGCTTCAACTCTTGCCATAGGCTTGAAAAGTATGACAGAGCTGAAATAGATCGGATATAATGAAACGCTCAGGATATTTATTCCTGAACGTTTAAATTTTTACAGCGAAAGCTATCAGCATAGTATCCTACCAACGGCTAATGGATAATGGCTGGATTACGTATTGGTTCGCTTTTCGGGATTTTTTAACGGCTTCTTGCGATACATATTGACAAGACGATAGATATGTGATATAATTTGTTTTGGGAAGTTATTATATACTAACAAGTATATTTTCAATATCAGCTGTCTTGTGTATGATGATCTTTAAATAAAAAAAGGATGTGCTTTAATGCTTGGAAAAGAAAAAACGGAAAATTATCTCAGAACAATATTAAAAATCCAGGAAACGTGCGGCAGTGCAAGAGGCATTGATATTGTCGGGGAGCTCGGTGTTTCAAAACCAACAGTAAGTATTGCTGTGCATGAGCTTGAAAAAGAGGGATATATCGAGTGTACCAACAGCTACAATATAATTCTTACAAGGAAAGGCATAGAGCTGGCTAAAAAAATAAAAGGAAGATATTGTTTTTTCCTTTTGATGCTCCGATATATGGGAGTTGGAGAAGAAAACGCGAAAATCGATGCGTGTAAAATGGAACACAGTATGGGCGATGAGTCATATAAAGCACTTTTGGACTTCTTTCTTCATAATCACCCCGAGATCGTATCACAAGAGAATAGCGGGTTTAAGGAATTATTTTTTGATATGTAGTTTGTATTTACTAACTTAAAATCATCAGAATACATAAGTTGTACCCGAATGATCGGGTGTATGGAATAAAAGACATGGTCGAAGTGCTTAAAGGCATGGAATAAAATTAAAAAAGGAGTATTTATTATGGAACTTAAATTAGGTGATGTGCAAACTACTGCACTTATCCCGCTTGCAGTCAAGGCAAGTGAGACGCTGCGGAAAAATGCACGTATCAGGGACAATATGGCTGTCGATATCATCAGAACGCTGAACATAGATACAGCGAAGTATGATAAATTCATGTCCCACGAAGGTATTGTTGCAAGAACGATCATGCTCGACCGTCAGCTAAAAGGTATCATTAAAAGAGATCCTGATACCGTTATCGTAAATGTGGGAGCAGGCTTTGATGATCGTTTTTCCAGAGTCGATAACGGAAAAATACTGTGGTTCGATCTTGATCTTCCCGATGCGATAGCTGCAAGAAGAAAGGCTTTTCCTGAGCGTGAACGTGTTACCATGATCGCAGGAAGTGCATTGGAGGACAGCTGGTGCGGACAGGTAAGGGAGTCACTTGCAGGCAGAAAGTCAAAGCCTGTTATCATCGCTGAGGGATTATTTATGTACCTGACGCTTGAACAGATACGTACATTTCTCGAAGTGCTGAAAAATAATTTCCCTGACGGCGGTACTCTTATCGCAGAGCAGAACTGCAAGATGATGCAGAAAAACGAAAAGCACCATGATACCGTAAAAAACACAAATGCCCACTTCGTGTCTGGTACGGATTCGGGGCAGGAGATAGCTGATCTGACTGACGGTATACAGTTCGTGGAAGAACACAGCTTCAATGAAGAAATGAAAAAATACAGTATTCGTGCGAAGCTTTTTGCGCTTTTGCTGCCAAAGTTAAATGACCGCTGGGCGACTTTCACATGGTAACTTTATTCTGAAACCGTTATTGCACAGTTTTGCTTGATCCGTTTATAAAGCTCTGCGGCAGGCTATTTACATTATGACAGCTGATAAGATAAAGAAAGGTAGTTTATTATGCAAAGAGAAGTTACAACAGGATTGCTGCTGCCGTTTCTTGGTACAGCGGTCGGTTCAGCCTGTGTCTTCTTCATGAAGCACAGCCTGAGCAAACAAATACAGCGAGCGTTGACAGGCTTTGCAGCAGGTATTATGACAGCTGCTTCGATATGGAGCCTTATCATTCCTGCAATGGATATGTCGGACGGTATGGGCAAACTTGCTTTTCTGCCTGCTGTTATCGGCTTCTGGTGCGGTATACTTTTTCTTCTGCTTCTTGACAGTGTTATACCTCATCTGCATATGAATGCTGAAAAAGCGGAGGGAGTACCATCACGACTTGCGAGAACGACTATGATGGTGCTTGCTGTAACTCTCCATAATATCCCTGAGGGAATGGCTGTAGGTATAGTTTATGCAGGCTTTCTGGCGGGCTCATCTGATATGACATCGGGTGGAGCGTTTGCATTGGCTCTTGGAATTGCAATACAGAATTTCCCCGAAGGTGCGATCATTTCCATGCCGCTTCATGCTGAGGGGAAAAGCAAAGGCAGAGCATTTGCGGACGGTGTACTTTCAGGAATAGTTGAACCGATAGGTGCAGCACTCACGATTATGTTTGCAGGACTGTTCCTGCCTGCAATGCCATATTTATTGAGCTTTGCCGCAGGTGCTATGATATATGTTGTCGTTGAGGAGCTCATACCGGAAATGTCAGAGGGTGAACATTCAAATATCGGCGTTATCATGTTTTCTGTAGGATTTACACTCATGATGATACTTGATGTTGCACTCGGATAAAAGCGTATATAATGCAAACTCGCCTGTACCGAAAAGTACAGGCGAGTTTTGTTATAAAAAAATAGGAAGGTCCATGAAGATATCAGTATCGTATGCTCACTTCTTAACGTTGAAAGCTCCCATACCGGGGTAGCAGGCAGCAGCACCAAGCTGTTCCTCAATGCGGAGAAGCTGGTTGTATTTTGCAACACGCTCCGAACGTGAGGGCGCACCTGTCTTTATCTGGCAGGTGTTAAGTGCGACTGCGAGATCGGCGATAGTTGTATCTGCCGTTTCACCCGAACGATGAGAAGAAATAGCTGTATATCCTGCCTTGTGAGCCATTTTTATAGCTTCGAGAGTCTCGGAGACCGAGCCTATCTGATTGAGCTTGATGAGTATGGAGTTGCCTGCGCCGAGAGATATACCCTTTGCAAGACGCTCTGTATTTGTAACGAAAAGATCATCACCGACAAGCTGTACCTTGTGACCGATCTTAGCGGTCATTCGTTGCCAGCCTTCCCAGTCCTCCTCGTCGAGACCGTCCTCGATAGATATGATCGGGTACTTGTCAACAAGTGCTTCCCAGTGAGCGATAAGCTCATCGGAAGTGAATTCCTTGCCTGACTTTGGCTGCTTGTAGAAGCCCTTGCCTTTTTCGCTCTTCCACTCTGAGGATGCAGCGTCCATAGCGATCATAAAGTCCTTACCGGGCTCAAAGCCTGCCGCTTTCACAGCCTCAAGTATCTTTTCGATAGCCTCTTCATCGCTTGTGAGTTTGTTTGGAGCAAAGCCGCCCTCATCACCGACTGCTGTAACGTCGCCCATATCTTTAAGCAGCTTTTTCAGTGCATGGAACACCTCAGCACACCAGCGCAAAGCTTCCTTGAATGTGGGAGCTCCAACAGGCATTATCATGAATTCCTGAGTGTCAACAGCACTGTCAGCGTGAGCACCGCCGTTGAGAATGTTCATCATAGGTACAGGGAGTTTAGTGCCCTGAATACCGCCGAGGAAACGGTAAAGCGGAATATCGAGCGAAGCGGCAGCTGCTCTTGCACAGGCGATAGATACGGCAAGTATAGCATTTGCGCCAAGCTTTGACTTGTCCTTTGTGCCGTCAGCCTTTATCATAGCTGCGTCAATTGCGTAAATGTCGGAAGCGTCCATACCTGTGATAGTTTCGGCAATAACAGTGTTGATGTTCTCAACTGCCTTTGTTACACCTTTTCCGAGGTAACGTTCACCGCCGTCACGGAGCTCAAGTGCTTCAAATTCGCCTGTTGACGCACCGCTTGGAGCAGTTCCTCTTGCGACTGTTCCGTCAGCGAGAGTTACCTCAGCTTCTA